>DATHCD010000020.1:0-3922 GCA_035319735.1 Xanthobacteraceae bacterium
GCCCCGAGGTTCTTCGGAAACGGCGACAAGTGACGCAAATGAATATGGCTGACATCGCCGCCGCGTGCTCGCACTCGGCGAACGGCCTGTTGGATCGGTCCGTAGGTCGATCCCCAGCCGACGACGGCGAGCTTGCCGTGACTCTCTCCTAACTGTACTTCCTGTTCGGGAATAAACTTCGCGATGCCGTCGATCTTGGCCTTGCGTATATCCGTCATTTTTTGGTGATTAGCCGCGTCGTAGCTGATTTCGCCGGTATTGAAGCTTCTCTCGATGCCGCCGATCCGGTGCGTGAGCCCAGGCGTGCCGGGCTTGATCCAAATGCGCTTCAATGTCTGCGGGTCGCGTTGATACGGATTGATCCTGCCTTGAGCGGGCACTTCGCTGAAGAACTCTGCGGGGAAGGATCCATAGGCGGCCAGGTCGGGAATGCGCCAAGGCTCGGCGGCGTTGGCGATGTAGCCGTCGGTCAACAGAATGACCGGGGTCATGAATTGCACCGCCAGCCGCACGGCTTCAATCGCCGTCTCGAAGCAGTCGGACGGGCTGCGTGCGGCGACCACGACCAATGGTGCGTCGCCGTTGCGGCCGTAAACCGCCTGATAGAGATCAGACTGCTCGGTCTTGGTCGGCAAACCGGTCGACGGACCACCGCGTTGCGCGTTGACCACGACCAGCGGCAATTCAGACATGATCGCGAGACCGAGTGCCTCGCTCTTTAGGGCGACTCCGGGACCCGAGGACGTTGTGACGCCAAGCTGACCGGCGTAGGAAGCCCCGATAGCCGAACAGATTGCGGCAATTTCGTCTTCGGCCTGAAACGTCGTGACATCATATTCCTTCAGCCGCGCCAAATAGTGCAAGATTTGGCTCGCCGGCGTGATCGGATAGGACCCGAGAAACAGCGGCAACCCGGCAAGATGACAGCCGACCACCAAGCCGAGCGCGATCGTCTCTCCGCCGGTCACCGTACGATAGAGCCCGGGCGCCATTTCGGCGCGCGGAACGCGCAACTGCCTGAGCGGCAGATCGATCTCGGCCGTCTCGCCATAGGCATGGCCGGCGTTCAGCGCTGCCACGTTGGCAGCAACGAGCTTGTCACTCTTGGCGCCAAACTTCGCGTGCAGCGACTCGATCAATGGTCGCCGGTCGCGATCGAACATCCACAGCGCCAGACCAAGCGCCCACATCGCCTTGCAGCGCAAGGCATCGCGATTGCTCAGTGCGAAGGGCTTGACCGCCTCGAGCGTCAGGCGAGTGATGTCGAGGGCCACGATCCGGTAGGGCGCGAGATCGGACGTCTCCAGCGGATTGCCGGCGTAGCCCGCCTTCTCGAGATTGCGCGCATCGAAGGCGCCTTTGTCGGCAATGATCAGGCCGCCGTGCCGAAGCGAGGCCAAATTGACCTTAAGAGCGGCCGGATTCATCGCCATCAGCACGTCAGGGACATCGCCGGCGGTGTCGATCGAGGTCGACCCGAAATTAATCTGGAAGGCAGATACCCCGAATGTCGTTCCTTGCGGCGCGCGAATCTCCGACGGGAAATCGGGAAAGGTGGCGAGATCATTCCCGGCAAGGGCCGTCGACAGCGTGAATTGACTTCCAGTCAGCTGGATGCCGTCGCCGGAATCGCCGGCAAAACGCATCACGACGGCGTCCGGCGCCGGCATCCTATGGTCGGAGAAGACGCGATTGGCGAGTGCGACTGTCATTTCAGCTTCCTCAAAGTGTGAAACCTGCGGCGTCTTTCATCGCTGCGCCGAACCGTCGGCGATCAGCGGCGCTTACTTCAACAAAGTGTCGAACGGAACGAAGTTACCGGGTCTTGGCGGAGCCACGGCGTCCTTGAGGACCTTGAATACGCGATGCTGCAAGGGCGACGCTTTCGCAAAATCATCGTAGGCGCGCTCTAGCGCCGCCTTGCAGCGTGCTGCCACAAGACTCTCCGGCATTTCGGCGAAGCTTTCGCCGGCAAGGTATTCGCCCATACGCTTGAGAATGTGCAGCCTCGCCACGTTCATGACTTTGGCCTCAAAGGCGACGTCAAGCAGGCGGAAAATATCTTCGGCCGCCGCTGCCGCCTGCATTTCTGCAAGGATGTTGGCGGATACCGGAGAGGTGGCGACGCAAGGCATGGCCGGCTCAAACACAGTTGGCGAGAGTGCTGTCGCGGACCTCGTGCCAGAACGCCTTGAGCGTCTCGGCCGCAACCGGACTCTTGTGAGCGATCGCGTGCGCGCGCACGCGAGCGAGAATGGCGCGGGCTTCCTCGGCGCTGGCCGGCAGCCGCAAATCGGCCAGCGACGCGCTGATCGCCGCCAGTCCGGAATGTTTTCCAATGACGAAACGGTGCGACCGGCCGAGCAGCCTGGGGTCGAGCGCCTGGTAGGTGCGCCGATCCTTGAGGAGCCCGTCGACATGGATCCCCGACTCATGGGTGAAGACGTGATCGCCGACGATCGCCTTATTGAGAGGGATGGCCCGCGCCGCGGCAGCGGCTACGACGGCCGCGACCTTGCCGAGTTCCGTCAGCACCACGCCGGTCGGTTGCGCATAGAGTTGCGTCAGCGCCACCGCGACCTCTTCGAGCGGAGCATTGCCGGCGCGCTCGCCTAGCCCGATTACGGTTACCGAGGCGTGGGTGGCGCCGGCCCGCACGGCGGCAAGCGTATTGGCGGTGGCCAGCCCGAGATCATCGTGGGCATGAATCTCGATCTCGAGATCGGTGGTCTCACGCAGCGCGGAGACGAGCGCATAGGTCGAAAACGGATCGAGCACGCTGAGCGTATCGGCGACGCGGAAGCGGCGCGCTCCGGCCGCCTTGGCAGCGGCAATGACGTCGATCAAATAGGCGACCTCGGCGCGCGAGGCATCCTCGCCGCCGACCGCTACGGCGAGACCGTTGTCGCGCGCATAGCCGACCACGCGCGCGATCATGTCCAGGGCGGCGGTGCGTCCGCCGCGAATTTTCGCCGCCTGCTGCACGTCCGATACCGGAACCGACAAATTGACCATAGAGACCCCGGACGCGAGCGCGGCGTCCACGTCCCCCTTACGCATGCGGCACCATGCGATCGCCGTCAGCGGCAGCTCCGCCTCGACGATCGCGCGGATCGCGGCGATTTCCTCGCGCCCCATGGCCGGCGTGCCGGCCTCGATCTCGGTGACGCCGGCAGCGGCGAGAGCGCGCGCGATCGCCACCTTCTCGGTGCAGGTGAAGGCAACGCCCGGGGCTTGCTCACCATCACGCAGGGTGGTGTCGTTGAGCACGATCGGGCAGAAGCTATCGCGCGCGGCGATGCCGCCCGGATACCAGTCAGCAGTGTCGGAACGGTCACGCATAGGCTGGATCGAACGCTTGCGGCGTCCCCTCCTTTGACCAGAACGGCGAGATTCCGCGCAGTTTGGCGACGATGGCCGGCATCACTGCGAGGACGTGATCGACCTCGTCATCGGTGCTGTCGCGGGACAGCGAAAAACGGATCGCGCCGTGCGCGGCGGTGTAGGGAACGTTCATTGCCCGCAGCACATGCGAAGGCTCCAGCGAGCCGGACGTGCAGGCCGATCCGGACGACGTGGCAACCCCTTCTTTGTTGAGAAGGAGCAGAATGCCCTCGCCCTCGATAAACTCGAACGCGACATTGGCGGTGTTGGGCAGCCGATTGTCGCGATCGCCGGTGACGAAGCTGTGGCCGATCCTTTGGATGAGCCCGCTCTCCAGCCGATCGCGCAAGCCGCGCACACGCGAGTTCTCTTCCGCCATGTGGAGGGCGGCCAGCGACGACGCCTTGCCGAGCGCGACGATCGCCGGCACGTTCTCGGTACCGGCACGGCGGCCACGCTCCTGGTGGCCGCCCTTGATCTGCGGACGAAAGCGCACGCCGCGCCTTATATAGAGCGCGCCGATACCCTTGGGCGCGTG
>DATHCD010000021.1:0-2293 GCA_035319735.1 Xanthobacteraceae bacterium
CTCTTGCGGCTCTTCGGCATCAGCGGCTCAAGCAGAGCCCATTCGTCATCGCTCAAATCGAATCGCATGATCCACCTCGGAGCACGGTGAATCACGTTCGTCCTTGCTTTTCAATAAACTATCTGGGTACAGACCCTAGCCGATGTCGCGGTAAGACTTTGGCCCATGCCATAGCGTGCGTAGCCTGAGCGAGCGAAGCGACGTCCGGGGCCGACCGTTGCTATTCTTTACTCGTCACCATCGGGCTTGGCCCGGTGGTCCATGCTGATTTGCCGAGCGCGCGGCGCGGCCGCATGGGTTGCCGGATGATTTGCGATAAGACGGCGCTTCGCGCCTTTATGCCCGGCAATGACGGATTACCGCGGTGCCTTCAAAACAAAGCGCTCGTCGTAGTCGGCGAGCTTCGGGTAGCTCATTGTCGGCGCAGTTTGCAGCGCCAGCACGCGCTCGCGGTAGCGGGCAAGTTCCGCCGCGCGTTCGGCGTCGGTCTTGCGCACCGGCCCGTACACGACAAACGGTTCGACCGCGCTGAAGCCGGTGAAGTAAAGGATGCCGTGATTGATCGGAAACAGGATGGTGCCGATCGCGCCGTTGAGCCCGTGCTCGGAATAGATCGGCGGCGCGCCGCCGGTGGTGAGCGCGCACATCGCGCGCTTGCCGGCGAACACGCCGCGGTCGTACCACTTGCCGCCGCCATAGATGCGGCCGCCGGAAGCGAAGACGCGGTCGACCCAGCCTTTGAGCATGGCGGGGAGCGCAAACCACCACAGCGGAAACTGCAGGATCAGGGCGTCGCACCAGAACAGCTTGTCCATCTCCGCCTGAATGTCGGGCGCGAAGCCGTCGTGGGCGGCGGCATAGCCCTCTTCGGCCTGCTGGCGGAAAAAATCGGGATTGCTCACGGTGGTGAAATTGCGCCGGTCCGACACCGGATTGAATCCCATGGCGTAGAGGTCGGAGACGATGACTTCGTGGCCGGCGGCGGCGAGCGCGTCGGTCGCCGCCCGCGTCATGGCGCCGCTGAAGCTTTGCGGTTCAGGATGGCAATGGACGATGAAGACGCGCATGGGCGGCGGCGACTCTACCGCGGATCATGCGGCGGCGAAATCGCGAACCCATCCCCCACGCGCTAGCCGACGCTGCAGAATTGCCGTTCGCGGGCGCGCGCGAGTGCGGCGCCGTAGGTGGGCACCTTGCCTTTGGCAATGTCGTTGAAGTGCGCCGGCAATTCTGCCGTCTCGTAGCGTGCGTCGAAATGCGGGAAATGAAAGAAAAAATGCGCCGCCATGATGACTTTGTTGAAACCGCATTCCCGGAAATAGCGCGCCAACAGGCATTCGCCGGTGCTCGAATAGCAATATTCCTCGCGCGGGTCCTGCCGCCCCAGCCAGGCGATCAGGCTCGCCAGTGCGAACGGATCATGTCTTTGCCCGCAGCGGGGATCGTAGAGCATTCAGCTTGCTCCCATGCGCGGCGCAATTGAGTCGGCCGCCGCATCATAGCGAACGCGGCGGCCGTTGCGTTGTTTTTTATCCGCGGCGAGCCGAAGCCGGCGCCGCCGCCACGGCGCCTGCCCTATTTCGGCGCGATCCTGCCGAGGCCCTTGCGCAGATCCTCGGCGTTCATCACCGGGGAGAGCTCGGTCGCGGCGTTGACATTGAGGAACAGCGGCTCGACCACCTCGGGAATCTGCGAGGGGTCGGCGAGATCGAAAAAGATCAAGCCGCCGCGCTTGCCGTCAAAAACCGTGAAATAAGCGGCCTCCGGCTTGAGCTTGGTCATGATCGTTTCCAACGTCCGCGCGATCGTGCCGTCGCTGATCGCGGCATTGCCGCGTTCGACCGGAACCGAAAACTTGAGCATCATCCGCATTGTCGTCTCCCTGTGGTGGAAAAAGTTTTGTTGGGCTGCGGCAAAACCCTATTTCGACCGCGTGACTACTGCAAGACGGGACGGAGTTGCGCGCGCATGAAGAAGAGTGCCTCACCCTGAGGTGCTCGCCGATGAAGTCGGCGAGCCGCGAAGGGCGCCAGCCGCGGCGCCCGGGCCGTTCATCCTTCGAGGCTCGCGGCTTTGCCGCTCGCGCCTCAGGATGAGGACGAGGCGCGTCACATTTCCATTGACATGCGTCCCCGTTTGCGCTACTGAGGATGCGAATCTCGCTCACTCAAGGGACGTCTACCGGTGACAGCCGTTGGATGGGGCGAGTGCGGTTCCTGCGGGCGGGGCTTGTAACCCCGCTCCCGGGCGGTCCGGGCATCGATCCCGCCGGCATTAGGACCGGCGCGCAAGG
>DATHCD010000022.1:0-4363 GCA_035319735.1 Xanthobacteraceae bacterium
AAGGTGCATGTGAAGCGTACCATCGGTCCTTGGAAATATCCGCGCTGGATCGAGTTCGTCGACAGCCTGCCCAAGACCGCAAGCGGCAAGATCCAGCGTTTCAAACTGCGGGACTGGCCTCGATCGGATCGAGGCGGTATCCAGACGGGACTTTGAGCGGCGCAAGCCGCCGGCGCCGGCCGCCGCGAGCAAAGAGCAGCTTCATGTTCGAAATGACGGTCAATCACGCGGTCGCGACGCTGACGCTCAGCCGCGCGCCGGTCAATGCCATCAGCGAGGAGTGGATCGCCCGCTTCAACCAGATCTTGGACGATCTCGCTGTTCGGTCGGACTGGCGCGTTCTGCATCTGCGTTCGGATCAGAAGGTGTTCTGCGCCGGCGCAGACTTGAATGAGGTATGGGGCCGCATGGCCGCCGCCGACGGCCCTGACCGCATGTACGCCTATGTGGCGGCTCTGCAGCGGCTCTACGCGCGCATCGAAAAACTGCCGCAGGTGACGCTGGCCGAGATCGGGGGCGCAGCGATGGGCGGCGGGCTTGAGCTGGCGCTTGCCTGCGACCTTCGCGTTTGCGCCATCGAAGCGAAGCTCGGTTTGCCCGAGGTTCAGCTTGGTCTGCTACCCGGCGCCGGCGGCACGCAGCGGCTGACCAGGCTGTGCGGTCGTCCCGTAGCCAACCGCCTCATCCTCGGCGCCGAGAGAGTCGATGGTTCGGTAGCCCGTGAGCTCGGCATCGTCCATTGGGCGGTGCCGCGCGCCGAGCTGGCGGAGAACGCCGTCGCGATTGCGCGGCGGATCGCTGCGCTGCCGCGCGCCGCGCTTGCCGCGAGCAAGGTGTGCATCGCTGCAGCGGGCGAGCCGGGCCGTACCGGCTATTCCGAGGAGCTTGAGGCGACGCGCCTGTTGCTGACGAATGCAGAGACGCGGGCGCGGGTCGAAGCATTTTTGGCGGGAAAGCCGCAATGAGCGCGGCAGATCGCAGCAGCGGTGACGCTGTCCCGATCGCCGGCCCCTTCGCTCAGGGGGCAGGCGGTGAGCTTTCGCAGATCGTTCGCCGAGATCGCTTCGGTCGCCTCGTCGAGCGCGATCCACTCGACGGCGTAGCCGACATCGCGGCCATAGAACGCGTCGGTGACGTTCGGTAGCGGATTCTGGGCGTCGCGTCCGCGCGTGTCGCGAACCGCGATACAGACCTGGCCGACTCATCGAAGGCCTTCTTCGATCAGTTGCTGATGGCCGCTGTGAAACGGCTAATAGCGGCCGATGAAGAGCGCCGTCGGCCGCTGCGGATCGAACGGCGGCCGCAGCAGCGTCAACGCCCGTTCAGCCCAATATTGCGGCGTCCCTTGCGGTTCGACGCGCAGATGGAAGTGCTCGGGTGGAACAAACAACCGGTTGGTGTCCTCGAAGCGGCCGACGTCAATGCGATCGAGCCAGATGGTGAAGGCCTCGCCGAAGGCGGCGTGCGTCTGCGGCGTCGGACAAATGAAATCCGCTATCACGATGCCGCCTCGAAGACCCGGTCGCACATCCAGCCCATACGGCGCGCGTGTTCGATCCGGTCCTCGTGACTGAAGCCGAGGTCGCGCGAGACATTGGCGCGCGCGGCGTCCGCGTTGAAAACGACCGCATTGAGGAGCGGCGCCAGCGCATTGGCGAGCGTCGTCTTGCCGGCGCCCGGCAGGCCCATGATGAGAATTTTTCGTTGCATTCGGCACCCATTTTCTCACATGAGTTGTACCATTCCGCCAGCCCAACATCATTATCGACGCCGGCGCAACGGAGAAGCGGTCTCGATCGGCGGTTCACCGATATTTGTTCGTCGCGCGTCCGGACGGAAAACCGGTTGCCACTCTTCCAGAACGCCCGCTAGCGGTTCTTGTCGCGGAAACGATCCATCAGCGGTTTGTCCTGGCCGCCGTCGATCTCGATCATGCTGCCGTTGACCATTTGCATCAGCGGCGAGGCCAGCATGACCACCAAATTGGCAACTTCCTCGACCTCGGCGATGCGACCCATCGGGATCGAGGCGGGCGCGAGCGTGTCGGCCTCCGCAAACGAGATCTTCATGTCGCGCGACATGGCTTTGACCAGGCCAGTCCAGCGCTCGGTGCGCACCGGGCCGGGATTGACCGCAACGAAGCTGATGCCGTGTTTGCCGTATTGGCCGGCGAGCGACAGGGTGAGGTTCTGCCCGGCCGCATTGGCCGCGCCCGGACATATTTCCCAGTAGGACGGCTTGACACCGTCATTGCCGATCAAGTTGACGACACGGCCGCCGCCTTGCTTGACCATGATCGGCAACACGTAGCGCAGGCAGCGCACGTAGCCCATGAACTTGAGCTGAAGACCCTTTTCCCAATCGTCTTCGGTTAGATGTTCGATGACGCCGCCGGCCGCCGATCCGGCATTGTTGACCATGATGTCGACGCGGCCGAGCGCTTGATGTCCTCGCTCAATAAAGGCCTTGGCTTGGGCGTCCTGGCGCAGATCGGCGGGAATGGCAAAAACCTTGCGGCCGGTTTTCAGCGCGATTTCGTCTGCGGCGGCTTGCAAGAGTTCCTTGCGCCGGGCGCAGATGGCGACGTCAACGCCTTCCTGCGCCAGCGCCAGCGCGATGCCCTTGCCGATGCCTTCGCTGCCGCCGGTCACCAGTGCCGTCTTGCTGTGAAGCTTGAGGTCCATGCGTCTTTCTCCCTCGCAAGCGCATAAATTCGATGTTGATCCGTCGCGTTTCGATGTTGATCCGTCGCGTATTGACTAGCGGGCGCTACGTACTCGGTCCAGCGACTCCGGTTGTTTGGGAGGCTTGCTGCCGCTCGGCCGCGCGCCGTATCAGCCGACGCAGCCGCCGCGGCGTGACCGGAAGCTCGGTCACGGCGTTAGGCGCGCCGAGCGCATCATCGATCGCTGCGGCGATCGCTGCTCCCGCCGCATTGGCGCCGCCTTCGCCGGCCCCTTTCAATCCCATCGGATTGAGCGGGCTGGGTGCGTCTTCGCAAATCATGACCTCGACGGCAGGCACTTCGCGGGCGGTCGGCATCAGATAGTCGGCAAGCGTCACCGACAGCGGCTCGCCCCGCTGGTCGTACAAAAACTCTTCGAACAGCGCCCCGCCGATACCCTGCGCGCTGCCGCCGACGATCTGTCCTTCGATCAGCATCGGATTGACCGCCTTGCCAATGTCGTAAGCGACCAGATAACGCTCAATGGCGACGGCGCCGGTATCGCGGTCTACGCGCGTGACCGCCATGTGCACGCCGTAGGGGTAGTTCATGTGGCGGGCATGGTACCACCCCTCCGCCGAAAGTCCCGGCGGACGCCCGCGACGCAAATTTGAACCGGGCAATAACACGCGCGCAATCGCACCGAGGCCGATCGAGGGACCGGCGACGGCGTCGGTGCGAACGACCTCGCCGTCGGCGACATCGAGGACGGCGGCGGGCGCCTGCAGCAGCTCGGAAGCCACTTCGATCGCTTTGGTCCTGACGGCTTCGGCAGCAATGCGGGTTGCTTCGCCGGTCATGACGGTGGTGCGGGACGCGAACGCTCCCATGCCGTGCTCGATGCGATCGGTCTGGCCGTGAGTCACCCGAATTCTGCGGTAGTCGACGCCAAGCGCGTCAGCGCAGATTTGCGCGATGGCAGTCTCCATACCTTGGCCGAGCGACGCCGAACCGGTCACGACTTCCACAGCGCCGTCGGTATCGACGCCGACGTTGACTTGATCGAAGGGACCCAATCCGCTCTTTTCCACGAACAACGCCAGTCCCGCACCAACAAGTTCGCCGCCGGCGCGGCGCGTCGCCAGCGCCTGGCGCAGTCGCGGCCACTCGATCGCCGCTAGCGCCTTGTCGAGCAATCCGGCGTAGTCGCCGGAATCGAGAATGACATCGGTGCCGAGCGTATCGAGCGGACGCGAATAGGGCATTTCGTGTTTGGCAATCAGATTTCGCCGGCGCACTTCGACGCGATCCAAGCCTATCCGGTCGGCGATCGCATCGAGCAGTCGCTCGCGCACGAAAGTACTTTCGAAGCGGCCCGGAGCGCGATAGGTCCCACACGGCGTTTTGTTGGTCAGGCGGATATAGGCGTTGGCGCGATAGGCCGGCACGCGGTAAGGGCCCGGCAGCATCGCCGCAGCGAGATCGGGCACGGTCGCCGCATGGGTGCGCATGTAGGCGCCCTGGTCATGAAATATTTCATCCTCGATTGCGAGAATACACCCGTCGCGATCGACGGCGGCGCGGATGCGATGCTGCTGCTGGCGGGAATGGTTGGCAGCGATCAGATGCTCGCGCCGGTCCTCGATCCATTTGACCGGCCGCTGCAGGCGCAGCGCCGCGGCGCAGACCAGAACGTCC
>DATHCD010000023.1:0-14779 GCA_035319735.1 Xanthobacteraceae bacterium
GGCAGCCCCTGGCACAAGGAGATCGAAGCCTGGCGTATGGAGTGGCGCAATTTCTGCGAACCTTTCGAACGCTCCAATGAGGTGCCGATAGAGCCGCGCCGCATGCTGGCGGAGATGAACAAGATCTCCCCGCCGGAAACGGTGATGGTCGACGATGTCGGCAACTGTCAGGTGTGGTCGGAACAATACTGGAAGCCGCGGACACCCGGCCTGCACCTAACAGCCGGTGGCTTCGCCGCCATGGGCTTCGGCGTGGCCGGCGTCCTCGGCGCCAGGCTGGCCAGGCCCAATTCGCCCTGCGTGACGCTGTGCGGTGACGGCAACTTCATGATGATGCCGCACGCCGTCGCCACTGCCGTCGAATATAATTTGCCCGCGGTGTGGGTGCTGCAGAACAACTACGCCATCGGCTGTATCCGCGATCTGCAGCGCTTCTACCATGATGGACGAGAAATCGGCACAAGCTTCGTCAACGAACGTACTGGGCAGCTGTGGAATCCGGATTTCGCCAAAATGGCCGAGGCCATGGGCGGGCGCGGCATCCGCATCGAACACCCAGACCAATTCGGCGATGCCTATCGCGAAGCGATTCGCTCCGACATTCCCACGCTGCTCGACGTGGTCATCAACCGCGACACGACGATGCCCGTCGTCGGCACCTGGCAGATGCCGCCCATTCCGGAAGTGCAGCCAACCTTTGGCAAGCGCAAGGTGCGCTAAAAGCTGGAGAGCGGAGCCGCCGGCGCGGCTCCCTTTCAAGGACTGGCAACCCCCGCATCCAGCACCGGGACGCCTTCTGCACGTTCTGAATGCCATTAGGGACAGACGTAACGCATGATTGCCGCGGTCACATTGAGCGCAGCGAAAACATTGCCGGTAGACGGTCTTTCCGGCGCACTTGCCGGCCGCGTCTGGCGTCCCGAGGTCGAGGGTCCTTCCGTGGTGGCGATCCGCGCCGAGGGACTATTCGATATTACGGCGCGATTTCCCACCATGCGCGATCTCTGCGAAAGCGAAGACCCGGCGGCTTGCCTGCGTGCTGCCGCCGGCGAGAAAATCGGCGCGCTGCAACAAATCCTCGACAATACCCCGCCCGATAAGCGGGATACTTCAAAGCCGTGGCTGCTCGCACCGATCGACCTTCAGGCCATCAAGGCGGCAGGTGTGACCTTTGCCGTTTCGATGATCGAGCGGGTGATCGAGGAGCGCGCCCGCGGCAATCCCGCGGCGGCGGAAGCGATTCGCGCGGACATCCTGCGCATCGTGGGCGACGACCTGCAATCGCTGCGGCCCGGCTCGGAGGAAGCGGCGGCGCTCAAGCAGGCGCTGATCGGGCGCGGCATGTGGAGCCAATACCTTGAGGTCGGCATCGGGCCGGATGCCGAAATCTTCTCCAAGACGCAGCCGCTGGCGGCTGTCGGCACTGGCATGGACGCCGGAATTCATCCGCTCTCCGTCTGGAACAACCCGGAGCCGGAAGTGGTGCTTGCGATCGCGTCCGACGGTCGCATCGTCGGCGCCACCCTTGGCAACGACGTCAACCTTCGCGACATCGAGGGTCGCTCGGCGCTGTTGCTTTCCAAAGCCAAGGACAACACGGCAAGCTGCGCCGTGGGTCCTTTGCTGCGGTTCTTCGACGAGGGTTTTACGCTCGACACGGTGTCCGCCATGACGGTGACACTCACCGTCACCGGGTCTGACGGCTTCCGCCTCGACGACGCCTCGCACATGGATCGAATCAGCCGGGATCCGCTCAGTCTGGTGGAGCAGCTGATCGGCCCGCATCACCAATATCCCGACGGCGCCGTCCTGTTCCTCGGCACGCTGTTTGCGCCCACCAAAGACCGCGACGCCGCGGGCCAAGGCTTCACCCATCATGTTGGCGACGTGGTCACGGTCGCTGCGCCGGAACTCGGCAGCCTCGTCAACCGCATGCGCTACTGCCAGGATTGCGAGCCCTGGCGCTTCGCAACGAGCCACCTCATGCGCAATCTGGCGCGCCGCGGCTTGCTTTAGTCTTCAAAAAACCATCCCGGCCGCGCCGAACACGCGGCCGGGAGTTTTGGGTCACAGTCGCCGTTATTCGTAGTTCTTCTTGCAGGGCGGATTGTCGCGTCCCGGTGGGACAAACTTATCGAAAGCCGCCTTGGAGAAGCCGAGCCGCTGCTGCACGTTGGGTACGACCTTGACCACCTTGCTGATCAGATCGCCTTTTTCGTCCTTGACAACTTCGGTGACGAAGTTGGTGCCGATTGCCTGGCGATTTTCGTCAAGCGTGATCTTTCCGTTCGGGGCATCGAGCACCGTGTTTTGCAGTGCCGTGCGGAACTTCTTGTTACCGTCGCTGAGGTCGCCTTTAACCTCGTCGAGCGCCTTGAATACGGCGTCGGCCGAGTTGTAGTAATTGATGGCAAGCAACGACGGACTGGCGAAGGCGTTCTTGAAATAGCTTTCCTTCGGCATCTGCTGATAGGCCTTCACGAACGCTTGCCACTTCGGGTTCGGGTCATTGTCGGCCATGCCGCTTGCGGCGGCCGTGCCGAGCAGCGCTTCCTTCGCCTTGCCTTTCGACGACAACACGGTCTGGTCGACCATGATCGAGCCGCCAACGAGGTGGGCGTTACCGCCGGCCTGCTGGTACTGGTTGAGGAAGTTCACAGCGTCGGCGCCGCCGAGACCAAGATAGATGGCGTCGACGTCTTCCGACAGCAGCTGCGGGATATACGAGGCGAAGTCCTTGGTGCCGAGCGGCACCCAAAGTCGCTTGGTCATCTGACCGCCGGCTTTGCAATACTCCACCGTGAGGCCCATGACCTGCGTGTAGGTGAACGCATAGTCCTCGGCGATCGCCGCGATCTTCTTGTAATGCTTGGTGTTATAGATGTAGTCGCCGAGACCGGCGTGCCACTGGGCGCCATCCATGTTGAAGCGGTAGAAAGTGGGTGACGGCGAGATTCCGGCGGACGGGTCGCCATAGGTCGTCTCCAGCGCGCCGGACCCGGCATTTATCACCGTGATCTGCGGCTGGGTCTTCGAATAGTCCCGGATCGCGATGCCCTCGGCGCCGGAAAGAGGTGAAATGAGGACATCGACCTTGTCCTGTTCAACCAGTTTCTTGGCGGCGCGCACAGCCGAGTCCGGGCTGGCGTCCGTGGAGCCGACGACGGTCTCGATATCCTTGCCGCCTGCCTTGCCATTATGCGCCTTTACGGCAAGTTCGTAGCCGCGCATGCCATCTTCGCCAAGCACGGTGTACGTGCCTTCGAGTGTCGCCGTCACGCCGATTTTTATCTTGTCGGCATTGGCCGACCCGGTGGTTAACAGCGCGGCGAATCCGGCCGCGATCGCAATTGCAACGCCCTTGCTCATGGATTTTTCCTCCTGTCAGCGTCTGTTAGACGGGTCGTTGCCGGCCGAATAGGCTTTGTGCGTTGCGGGAATGTGACCACCGCCCCGTTGCCTCAGCCGACTGAATAAATCGTAGCAGTGGGCAACCGGACCCTACAATCCGCGGCCGCCCTCAGCCGGGGGCGCGGTCATGTCTGTTAGTCTGATTCTTTGGGTTTTTTTGCGGTTAGAACGATCCACCCGGGAGAACGCCGATGACCGCTTTCCCGGCTTCGACCCACTTGTCAAGGCTTCGCTATCGTCGTTTAATTGCACAAACAAAACAACACTGTTGAGTGCCCCGGGAGTACGGAGGGATGAGTACCGCATTGGCGGTCTGCCACGGCTTGTTCGGCCGGGTGACTGTCTACCGGCTGGACCGGCCTATGCGTACGCACGCGCATCGCGAAGGCCACCTGACCTTTCTCCTGAGCGGCCGACCGGCAATCGTGTCGATCGCCGATGTTCCGCATGAGGTCAGCGAAGCCATGGGCGTGGCGATCAACCCCTGGCAGCCGCATTCCTTTCAGCCTTGTTCAGGCGATCAGCCATCGGTGTTTCTCGTCGCTTATATTTGTGACCGTTGGCTTGATCGCGATCGGGAGGGCCGAGGCAGCCTCCGTTTTGGTGCCAACGCCATTCCGGTGGGAACGACCCTTCGCTCGATTTGCGCCAGCCTCGCTCATACGCTGGTGACCAACGCCAGCTACCGGCTCGTCAACCGCTATTTAAACCAGCTATTTGACGCGTGTTTTGACGAGTCGTGGAAGAGTGCGCAACGCCCCCATTCGCCGCCGCGGCTGCCGAGCTTGATAGATTTTCGCGTCCGCAAATCGCTGCGCATCTTGGACGACGGCCTCTGCCACGGCGTAAACCTCGACAGCGTGGCCCGCGATGCCGGCTTGTCGCGCCCGCATTTTTTCAAGTTGTTTCGCGAGAACACGGGAGTGACGCCCGCGCTCTATGCCAACACCGTACGCATGGAGCGTGCGCTTGAGCGCCTGACCGCCTCGCAGGCCTCGATCACCGATATCAGCTATGAGCTTGGTTTTTCTTCGCAAAGCCACTTTACCCACTTCTTTTCGTCAAACGTTGGCGTTGCGCCCACCCAGTACCGCATGATCGCGCGGGTCGTCGGCGAATAGCCCAACAATAATCAGACTGCGGAACATGTCGAGGCGCCTCTAGCTCGGCTAGTTTTCCGAAAAACTAATTTTCCGAAAAACGCGGAGGCGCTCGGGTGGCGACGTTATATGGTGATGACACAGCGGTCCGCGGCGTGGCGCGCGGTGACGCGCTCGCCCGCTGGATTGGGCACCATCCTGTCGCTGCGCTGATCATCGCCGTCGCCATCATTCTTGCGCTTTGGCTGGTTTTCGCCCCCTGGCCCGCGGGCTTCGAGAACTGGTTCGGAAAAAAGCTCATTTTTATTAACGCGTTGTTCAACGGCATCACTCTCGGCGCTTTGTATTTCCTTGTCGCTACCGGATTTACCCTGATCTTCGGCCTGATGCGCAATGTCAACTTGGCGCATGGCTCGCTGTATCTGTTCGGCGGCTACATGGGCTATGAAGCCACGCAATGGACCGGCTCGTGGCTGTTCAGCTACGTCATTGCTTTTATTTCCTGCGCGATCATCGGAATAGCCATGCAGTTCTTCATCTTTCGCCGGATGGAAGGTGAGGATCTGCGGCAGACGCTGGTGACCCTCGGCCTGTCGATCATCTTCTCCGACCTGATGGTCTGGGTCTGGGGAGGCAACGCCATCCAGATCGACACTCCGGATTATCTTGCTGGCCCGGTGCCCACCCCGATTGTGGTCGCCGTCAGATCGAGCGGCGAGGCGCTTTTTCTTCACTATCCCCGCGTCAGAATAGTGATTTTTCTAGCAGCGGTCGCAATCGGCCTTGCGATGTGGGTCGCGCTGCATCGCACGCGTATCGGGATGATGATTCGTGCCGGGGTCGACGATCGCGATATGCTTTCAGTCCTGGGCTACCGGGTTCAGTTGCTGTTCATCATCGTTTTTGCGTTCGGCGCCGGACTTGCGGGAATGGCCGGTATTGTCGGCGGCACATTTCAGTCGATCTCGCTCGGTGAAGATTCGCACTTTCTGTTGGCGTCACTTGTGGTGGTCATCGTCGGCGGCCTGGGGTCGATACCTGGTGCGGCGCTCGGCGCTCTTATCATCGGTCTCTCGGAACAGATCGGCGTGGTCTATTTCCAGAACTATGCGACCGTGTTGAGCTTCCTGATCATGGTCATCGTGCTCGCCGTTCGCCCACAAGGCCTGTTGGGGAGGCGCTAAGTGGCGCTCGTGCAGACCAGCGATTCAGTTCCGCTCGTCATGCCGGGCGGGCAACGCGGCGGTGCGCTGTCGGGCTGGATCTCGCGCCACGCCGCCATCCTGATCCTCGGAGTCCTGCTGATCATCCTCCCGGCAATCGCCAACTCCTTCATCCTCGACCAAATCGTTGGTTGGGCCTTGATCCTCGGGATGATCGCGCTGTCGTTGATGTTTCTTGCCGGCTATGGCGGCATGGTCAGTCTGGTGCAGATGACCGTAGCCGGCGTCGCCGGCTACATGATTGCAGTGCTTGGAACGAGCTCGCTTCCCAAGGTCAGTCTGTTCTGGCCGTGGTGGGTAGCCGCGCCGCTGGCGATCGTGATCGCTGTCGCTTTCGGAACACTTGCCGGCGCGCTCTCAGCCCGTACCGAGGGCATCTACACGATCATGATTACGCTGGCGCTGGCCTCTTCCTTCTTCTATTTGACACTGCAGAATTGGCCGATCTTCAACGGTTTCAACGGATTTACGACAATTCCGGCGCCGCAGTTTCTCGATGTGAACTGGCGGAATCCGATCGCCTTTTATTATCTCGTCCTCTTCTTCGCGGCGCTGAGCTACTTCGCCGTGTTGTACATATCCCGAACGCCGTTCGGCCTCGCGTTGCAAGGGGTACGCGACAATCCCCGCCGGATGGCGGCGATCGGCTACAACGTCACCGCTCACCGCATCGCCGCCTATGCCTTTGCGGCACTCATCGCCGCAGTCGGCGGAATCCTGTTGGTATGGCAGAACAATCAGATCTCCCCCTTCTCGGTCGGCGTTGACGTCGTTATCAATCTTCTCATCATCGCGGTTGTTGGCGGCCTCAGCCACCCGATCGGTCCGTTCATCGGCGCGATCATCTACGTGATCCTGCGCACCTTCGCGCTTGACGTGCTGGTCGCGGTTGGACTCGACGGGCGCCGTTTCCAAACGCTCATCGGCCTCGGCTTTCTCATCATTGTCCTGTTTTCGCCCGATGGCGTGCTCGGCATTTGGCGGCACTGGTCCTCGCGCATTCGCGCCCGCAGCGGAAGGAGCGGCTTTTGAGCACGATTGCCGAACGGATAGCTGCGGCCGGCGCCGGCAACGCGATTGAGCTTCGCGGCGTCAGTCGTTTCTTCGGCGCTCTGGCGGCGTTGGCGGATATCACGCTTAGCGTGCGTCCGGGTGAACGCCGCGCCGTGCTTGGCTCGAACGGTGCGGGAAAGACTACGCTGCTCAACTGTGTAACCGGCGATTTTCCGCCGACATCGGGAAGCGTGCGTTTCTTCGGTGAGGATGTCACCACGCTGCCGCCGCACGAGCGAATTCGCCGCGGGTTGCGCCGCACCTACCAGATTTCCTTGTTGTTTCAGCGGCTCACCGTGCGCGAGAACATCTATCTTGCCTGTCGCGGCGTCTCGCGCGGCCGCTTCTCGTTCCTCCGCACCCGCGCCAGCGATGCGATCATGCAATCGGTCAGCGACCTGCTGATTCTTGTTCATCTCGACGCGGTTGCCGATCGCCTCGTTGGAGAATTGGCGCACGGCCAGCAACGCCAGCTTGAGATCGCGCTGGCGCTCGCCGGCGCGCCGCGGTTCATTCTTTTCGACGAGCCGGCGGCGGGCTTGTCGCCCAGCGAGCGCGGCGACCTAGTCGCGATCCTTACCGCGCTTCCCGGGCATATTGGATACATCATCATCGAGCATGACATGGACGTCGCGTTACGCGTCGTCGAAAGCGTCACGATGATGCACAACGGGCGCATCTTCAAGGAAGGCGCTCCGCGCGAAATCGAGGCCGACCCCGAAGTCCAGCAATTGTATCTGGGAGGCGGCCATGCCTGAGCGCCGCGCCGGCGACCTCCTGGAGATTAGGGGGCTCAATGTTTTCTACGGACGCAGCCACGCGCTCCAGGGCGTCGACCTGAAACTCGAACATGGCGTGCTTTCGCTCGTCGGCCGCAACGGCATGGGCAAGACCACGCTGTGCAAGGCGATCGTCGGTCTGACGCCGGTTGCTAGCGGCTCGATTCGATTTTTGGGCGAGGAGTTGGTTGGCCGTACTCCGGCGGAGATTGCACGCCTCGGCCTCGGCTATGTGCCGCAGGGCCGGCGCTTGTGGCCTACGGTCACGGTTGAGGAACATTTGCAGCTTGCGGCCGGCAACAGCCGCTCGCAGTGGACGATTCCGCGCATCTACGAAACCTTCCCGCGGCTGGCCGAACGGCGCTCCCATCGCGGCAACCAGCTTTCCGGCGGCGAGCAGCAGATGCTCGCCATTTCGCGCGCGCTTTTGCTCAACCCGCATTTGCTCATCATGGATGAACCTACCGAAGGGTTGGCGCCCGTGATCGTTGAGCAGGTCGAGGAAATGCTGCTGCGGCTCGGCGAAAATAGCGACATCGGCGTCCTCGTGGTCGAGCAGAACATCGGCGTTGCGACTGCGGTGTCCGAGAAAGTCGCCATCATGATCAACGGTCGAGTCAACCGGATTATGGAGGCGGCGCGGCTCGCAGCCGACCGCGATCTGCAACAGAGATTGCTCGGCGTCGGCCAGCATGGCGAGGCGGCGCAGCCCGCCCAAGCGGCCGAGCCGGAAACGACGGCTCAGGTCGAAAGCCGCGCGCCGAAAGCGCGGGGTCCGATCCGCGTGTATGTTTCTAATCCGGCGATGCCGACGCGCTGGACGCAGCCGGTACCCGTCGCCCAGATCGAAACGGCGGCGCGTACGCGCACGATGGTGCCCGAACCAGGGGAATCCACCGCAGCGCCGACGATCGATCTGCGGCCGGTGCATCGAGGGGCGGCCAGCGTTATCGTTGCCGGAACCCTCGACACCAAGGGCGACGAACTCCGCTTCATCCGCGATCAGATCGCCGCTGCCGGCGTGCGGGTCTTGTTGGTCGATCTTTCCACCTCGGGACAGCCCTCGCCCGCCGACGTGCCGCCGCACCACATTGCCACGTATTTCCGCGGCGGCCCGAACGCGGTGTTCACCGGCGATCGGGGCGCGGCGATCACGGCGATGGCGGAGGCCTTTGAGGCGTGGATTCGGCGACAGGAGCCGGTCGGCGGTCTCATTTCGGCGGGCGGGTCGGGAGCAAGTTCACTCGTCGCGCCGGCGATGCGAGCGCTACCGATCGGAGTGCCCAAGGTTCTTATCTCCTCGGTCGCCTCGGGCAACGTCGCCCCCTATGTCGGTCCGTCCGACATCATGATGCTCTATTCGGTAACCGACATCGCCGGCCTCAACTCGGTGACGCGGCAAATTTTGGCCAACGGCGCAGCGGCGATCGTCGGCATGGTAAAGGCGCGCGCCGCCGGCGCAGCAGGTACCGAGCGCGAGCGTGCGCCGGCGCGGCGCGGCGGCGGCAAGCCAGTCATCGGCCTCACGATGTTTGGGGTGACGACGCCGTGCGTCAACGCGGTGGTCGACGCACTCGAGGACGACTTCGAATGTCTCGTTTTCCACGCTACCGGCGTCGGCGGCCAATCGATGGAAAAGTTGGTCGATTCCGGCGCGCTTTCCGCCGTAATCGACATCACCACCACCGAAGTCTGCGATCTCTTGTGCGGTGGGATATTGCCGGCGACCGAGGACCGCTTCGGAGCGATTGCGCGCAGCAGAATTCCTTACATCGGTTCGTGCGGGGCGCTCGACATGGTCAATTTCGGTCCCATGGACAGCGTACCCGAGCGCTATCGGGGCCGTACGCTGCACGTGCACAATCCGACCGTGACGCTGATGCGCACTACCCCGGAAGAGAACGCGCGAATCGGACGCTGGATCGGCGAACGGCTCAATTTGATGGAAGGTCCGGTGCGCTTCTTCCTGCCGGAAGGCGGCGTTTCGGCGCTCGACGCGCCGGGTCGGCCGTTTTTTGACCCGAACGCCGATGCCGAGCTGTTCAGATCGCTTGAAGCGACGGTACGGCAAACCTCCTCGCGCCAGCTCATACCGGTGCCGCAACACATCAACGATCCCGCCTTTGTCGCGGAGATTGTCGCCGAATTCCGCCGGCTGCTCGGCACGCGGATCGCGCGCCGCCGGGCCAGAGGATAGCCGCATGCCTCGCATCCGCCGTTCCGAGATCCTCGATCGGCTCCGTGCAGTGAAGGCGCGCGGCGAACCGATCATTGGCGCCGGCGCCGGCACCGGGATTTCCGCCAAGGGCGAAGAGGTCGGCGGCGCCGATCTGATCGTTATTTACAACTCCGGACGCTACCGCATGGCCGGCCGAGGTTCGCTCGCCGGTATGATGCCGTTCGGCGATGCCAACGGCGTCGTCATGGAAATGGCGCGCGAGGTGTTGCCGGTCGTCGCTCGTACTCCGGTGCTCGCCGGAGTCTGTGGCACGGACCCGTTTCGACAGATGGACGTCTTTTTAGACGAGGTTGCATGCGCCGGCTTCAGCGGCGTGCAGAATTTTCCGACCGTCGGGCTCATTGACGGCCGCTTTCGGGCCGGCCTCGAGGAGACCGGTATGGGATACGGCTGCGAAGTCGAGATGATCGGCAAAGCTCACGCTCGCGACCTTGTCACCACGCCGTATGTGTTCGAACCGGCCCAAGCGGCGGCGATGGCGCGCGCCGGCGCCGACATTCTGGTTTGCCATTTTGGCCTCACTGTCGGCGGCGTCATTGGCGCCACCAGCGCTACGCGGCTCGAAGAATGCCCGGTGCTCACCGATGCGATGGCGGAAGCGGCGTTCGCGGTGAATCCCGAAGTCCTCGTTCTCACGCACGGCGGCCCGATCGCCGAACCCGCCGACGCCGAATACGTGTTCGCGCGCAGCCGCCATTGTCATGGATTTTACGGCGCTTCGTCGATGGAACGGCTGCCGGTCGAGCGCGCCCTGCGCGAGCAGGTTGCGAACTTCAAAGCTATCAAAAAGGACAAGTCTGGGTGAATGTAACCGCCCGCGAGGAGCCTAGGCTCGGCGGGCCGGGGGAGGGAAGCAAGATGTCCGTCGCCATTCTCGGTAACCTGATCATCTGGCTCATCGTCGCGGTCATCATCATCGCGATCGTCGTCTACTTCGTGAACTGGCTCTACTATCGTTCGTCGAAGGAAGTTTCCTTCGTACGAACCGGCCTGTTCGGCGAAAAGGTAGTAATTAACGCCGGAGCCTTCGTTCTCCCGTTCATTCACGAGATAACGCCCGTCAATATGAACGTGCTGCGCATGCAGGTCGTGCGCAACCGCGACAACGCGCTGATCACCAAGGATCGCATGCGCGTCGACATCGAATCCGAATTCTATGTCCAGGTGCCGCCCACCCGGGAGGCGGTGACGATCGCCGCCGCCACGCTGGGCCGGCGCACAATGAACGTATCGGAACTTGATACCCTTCTTTCCGGCAAGTTCGTTTCCGCCTTGCGTGCGGTCGCTTCCGAAATGACGATGGTGGAAATGCACGAGCGGCGCGGCGACTACGTCGCCCGCGTCAAGGAAGCCGCGCTCGAGAGCCTGAAACAAAACGGGCTCGAGCTCGAATCGGTGGCAATCACCGATCTCGACCAGACCGACCTCGAGTTCTTCAACCCGTCGAATCGCTTCGACGCGGAAGGCCTCACCAAGCTTATTGAGGACATCGAGGCGCGGCGCAAGCTGCGCAACGACATCGAGCAGGACTCGATGATCCTTATCCGCACCCGCAACCTCGAAGCCGAAAAGCAGGCCCTGGAGATTGATCGCGAAAGCGAGACCGCGCGCCTCAACCAGGAACGCGACATCGAAGTGCGGCGCGCGGTGCAGCGTGCCGAGCTCGCCCGCGAGCGATCGCTGCGCGATACCGAGGCCGAACAGGCACAGATCGCGGCCCGTGAGGAAGTCGAGAAGACCCGGATCGCGCACGAGCGCGCGCTGGCCGAGGCGCGGATCGCTTCCGAGCGCGAAGTCCGCGAGCGCGAGATTGAGCGCAGTCGGCAGCTCGACGAGGCGGAAATCGCCGCACGCGAGCGCGTCGAGCGCGCGCGCATCGCCCAGGAACGCGTCCTCACCGAGGCGCGGATCGCCCGCGAGGAAGACGACCAGCGGCGCGAGATCGAGAAAGCGCGCAACGTTGAGCAGGCCGAGATCACGGCGCGCGAAGAGACCGAGAAAGCGCGCATCGCGCAAGAACTCGCGGTGACAGCGGCCCGCATCGCCAAAGACGAGGAAAACCGCCGACTCGAAATCGAGCGGATGCGCAACTTGGAGCAGGCCGAGATAGCGGCACGCGAGACGACCGAACGGGCGCGCATCGCCCAGGAGCGGGTGGTCACCGACGAGCGCATCGCGCTCGAAGAAGAGATCCGGCGCCGCGAAATTCTGCGCAACCGGGCCATCGACGAAGAGGAGATCGCCGCCGCCCAGGCCACCGAGGCCGCGCGCATAGCGCGCGAAAAGGCGCTCGCCGCCGAGCGTATCGCCTCCGAACTTGCCACCCGCCAACTCGAAATCGAGCGCACGCAGGCGTTGGAGGAATCCGACATCGCAGCGCGCGAGGTCACCGCCGCTGCGCGCATTCAGCAGGAGGAGCGCGTGCGGGCACTGGACATCGCCCGCGGCCGCGCCATCGAAGAAGCCGAGATCGCCGCGCGCGAAGCGGTCGAGGCGGCGCGCATAGCCCAGGAAAAAAAGATCGCCGCCGAACGGATCGCCTCCGAGCTCGCCACCCGTACGCTCGAGATCGAGCGCACGCGAACGCTCGAGGAAACCGACATCGCGGCGCGCGAAGTCACCGCCGCGGCTCGCATTCAGCAGGAAGAGCGCGTCCGGGCGCTCGATATCGCCCGCAGCCGCACCATCGACGAGGCTGAGATCGCCGCGCGCGAGGTGGTCGAAGCGGCGCGCATAGCCCAGGAAAAAAAGATCGCCGTCGAACGGATCGCCTCCGAAGAAGAGACGAGAAACCGCGAGATTGCCCGGATCAAAGCGATCGAGGCCGCCGAAATCGACGCGCGCGAGTCGACCGAGACTACGCGCATTGCGTTCGACAGAAAAATCGCCGCCGAGCGCATCGATGCCGATCGGGAAACGCGCGGACTGGAGATCGCGCGCAACGAAGCGATCCAATCCGCCGAAATCACGTCCCAGCAGCTTGTGGAATCGGTTCGCATTCTGCAGGACCGCAAGATTTCTGCCGAAAGAATCTCTCGCGACGAAGAGGTGCGCTCGCTGGAGATTGCCCGCAATCGCGCGATCGATACCGCCGAAATCGCGGCGCGCGAGGCGGTGGAAGTAAACCGTATCGCCCAGGAAAGACGGCTCGCCGCCGAGCGCATCACCGCTGAACAAGACACCAAAGCCCGCGACATCGCCCGCGACCAAGCCATTGAGGACGCCGAGATCAAGCGGCGCGAGGCGATCGAGGTCGCCCGCATCGCCGTCGAGCTCGAGCTGGAGCGCGAGAAGATCGAATCGTCGAAGACGCGCGATGTCCTCGACATCGAGCGACGCAAGGTCTTGGAGATAGCCGAGCAGAACCGCGCGATCGAAATCGCAAGCAAGCTCGCCCAGCGCGCGGATGCCGACCGCAAGGTAAAGGAGGCCGACATTGTCGCTGCCCAAGAGGTGGGACGCACCGACGTTGTGCGCGAGCAGACGTTGGATCTCGTGCGGCTCGAACGCCGACGCGCCGTGGAGCAGTTCGAAGTCGCCCGCACGCAGGCGCTGCAAGAGGCCGAGATCGCCGCCCGTGAGGAGGTCGAGCGCGCCCGTATTGCCTCGGAACGCGGCATCGACGAGGCGCGCATCCTGCGTGAGCGCGAGCTTCGTCAGCTGGAAATCGGCCGCGAAACGGCGGTGGAGAGCGCGCGCATGGAGAGCGCGATCGAAATCTATCGCAAATCGCGCGAACAGTCGGCGGCGCAAGCCGATGCCGAGGCGGCGCGCGCCGAAGCGGTCGAGGCCGAGGAGCGGGTCAAGACGGTGCGCGAGAGCGAAGCGGCGCGCCGCCGACGCGCGGTCGAAGTCCTTATCGCCGAAAAGGAGGCGGAGGAGGTGCGGATCGCGGCGGCCGCGGAACAGGTGCGTTCCGCCGTCGAAGCCGAAGCACAGCGCCTGCTCAACGAGGCCGAGAACGTGCTTACCGATGCGGCTCGCAGCTCGCTGTTCCGCCGCCGCTTGCTCGAGCGCATCGAGGGCATCGTGCGCGAGAGCGTCAAGCCGATGGAAAAAATCGAGGGCATTCGCATCCTGCAGGTCGACGGCCTCGGTGGCGGTGGTGGCGGCGGCAACGGCGGCCGCAGCGCCACCGACGAAGTAATCGATTCGGCGCTGCGCTACCGCGTGCAGGCGCCGCTCATCGACCAGATTCTGGCCGAGATCGGCGTCGAGGGCGGCAGCCTCTCCCGCCTGCCCGGCCTCATTCGTGAGGCGCGCGACATGCAGGCCATTGGCAAGGAGGCGAAGCCGAAGAAGCCGCCCGAAGGCGGCGGCGGATCGTCCGGCTGACGAGCGCGGGACACGAGCAAGGAAACAAGGGGAAAGCAGCAACATGGCCCGTGTGTATGTCTCGAGTGTCATCAATGGCCGCTCCGATCGGGTGTGGGCGCGGGTGCGCGATTTCAACGGTCTGCCCTCCTGGCATCCGGGCATCGCCGAGAGCCGCATCGAAAATGGCGAACCCGCCGACAAAGTCGGCTGCGTGCGGGATTTCCGGCTGCGCAACGGCGACCGCATTCGCGAGAAACTGCTCGGCCTGTCCGACTTCGATCTGTTCTGCACCTACTCGATCCTCGAATCGCCGATGGGCGTCGAAAACTACGTGGCGACGCTGCGCCTTACCCCGATCACCGACGGCGACCGCACCTTCGCCGAGTGGACCGCCGAATTCGACTGCGCGCTGGAACGCGAGGCTGAACTCGTTTCGTCGATCGGAGGCGGCGTCTTTCAGGGTGGGTTCGACGCCTTGAAGCGCCAGTTCGGGGGCTAGCCGATGATTCGCATCGCCCGCTCGACGATCATTGACGCACCGACCGACCGCGTTTGGGCGTTGCTGCGGGATTTCAACGGCCACGACCGCTGGCATCCGGCGGTCGCCAAGAGCGCGATCGAGCGCAGCCAGAGTGCCGACACGCTGGGATGCGTGCG
>DATHCD010000024.1:0-79823 GCA_035319735.1 Xanthobacteraceae bacterium
CACGCCGACCAGGAACAACGCTCCGCCCAACGCCCGGATGACGTAGAACGGGTGCATCGCCTGGACCGTTTCGATGAAGGAATATTCGAGGAAGCCGAGACCGGTGTAGGACCGCCACATCAGTCCTTGCAGGATTCCCGACACCCACATCGAGGTGACATAGACGACGATGCCGATGGTTGCGATCCAGAAGTGCCAGCTCACGAGGCGAAGCGAATAGAGCGGGCGATTCCACAGCCAAGGCACCAAGCAATAGATCGCACCGAAGGAGATGAAGGCGACCCAGCCAAGCGCGCCGGAGTGAACGTGGCCGATGGTCCAGTCGGTGTAGTGCGACAGCGAGTTGACTTCTTTCACCGACATCACAGGCCCTTCAAACGTGGCCATGCCGTAGAAGGCGACGGACAGCACCATCATGCGCAGAACCGGGTCCGTGCGCAGCTTGTCCCAGGCGCCCGAGAGGGTCATCAGTCCGTTGATCATGCCGCCCCAGGACGGCATCCACAGCATCACCGAGAAGGTCATGCCCAGCGTCTGCGTCCAGTCCGGCAGTGCCGTGTAGTGGAGGTGATGCGGGCCGGCCCATATGTAGAGGAAGATCAGCGCCCAGAAATGGATGATCGAGAGGCGGTAGCTGTAAATCGGCCGCTCGGCCCGCTTGGGGATGAAGTAATACATCAGGCCGAGGAAGCCGGCGGTGAGGAAGAAGCCGACCGCGTTGTGGCCGTACCACCATTGCACCATCGCGTCCTGCACGCCGGCCCAGACGATGTAGGATTTCGGCGAGAACAGCGACACCGGTACGGCGGCATTGTTGCCGAGATGGAGCACGGCGATGGTGAGAATGAAGGCGAGATAGAACCAGTTCGCGACATAGATATGCGGCTCGGTGCGCCGCATGATGGTGCCGAGATAAACGAGAAGATAGACGACCCAGACGATGGTGAGCCAAAGGTCGGCATACCATTCCGGCTCGGCGTATTCCTTGGATTGGGTGATGCCGAGGAGATAGCCGGTGCCGGCAATGACGATGAAGAAATTGTAGCCGAGCACCACGAACCATGGCGCCAGCTCGCCAGCGAGGCGGGCGCGGCAGGTGCGTTGGACGACGTAGAACGAGGTGGCGATCAGCACGTTGCCGCCGAAGGCGAAGATGACGGCGGAGGTGTGCAGCGGACGTAGCCGTCCGAACGAGATGAAGGAGAGATCGAAGTTGAGCGCGGGAAATGCGAGTTCGAGCGCCAGCCACAGGCCGACGGCGAATCCGGCGACGCCCCAGAACACGGCCAGGAGCGTTGCCAGTTTGACCGGCCCCATATTGTAGTTCGGCTTGTCGTCGATCGTCAGCGGCGCCGCGGCATCGCCGCGTCCGTAATAGCGATTGACGATGGCAAACACCGCGGCCACGCTCGCCGCGGCGAAGAGATAGGCATGGAAAGCGTATTCAGGCGTGTAAGCCCTGGCCGCGATCACGATCGAGAGAAACGCAAGCGCGACAAAGGCGGCCGCTAAGCCGCCTTCGCCGAAAGTCATATATCTCGCCTGTGCGTGCGATTGCGCCATAAGTCACCCCGCGAGGGCCCACGAGTCGAAATGCGTTTAACAAGCATGTCGATTGCGTTTCGGTCTTGATCGAGATCAAGGACCGGCCGATTTCCGCAGAGTCGACGGGAACAAAGCCAAGGTCTGGCTTGGGATTGATCGCGGGAAGGCGGCTCTTCGCGTACCGTTACGTGCAGCCAGCGATAAGCGCCGCGATGCAGCGAGCTCGGCGGAAGACCGCTAGGACTTTGCATCCCAGCTGCGCCAATGCGTGGGATTCACGTCAATCCGCTGCCCCGTTTTTGTATTGATCCATCCGCCGAAATTGCGGCGACAGGGGAATACAAGAGCGTGAGGCCCGTCCCGGTCGATGACGGCCAGCTCAAGATCGCGATCGAACGGCGCCGAAGAGATTGGCTCCCATTCCATGAAGTAAAATTGTAGCGCCGCGCCGCGGGCACCTTGATCTGAGTCAAATGCCGGCGGGCAGCCCATGGACTTTGGCCAGCGACGGGCGCGCAAACTGGCCGGTCCGTGAATCCCGTGGCGGGCTGAAATTGCCGCCAAGCGGTCTACCGCACTGCAGCATCGCCGTTGTCCCGTCCGCTCTCAGTCGAACGCTTGGATGTGCCATTTTTCCCTTCCGCGCTGCGATCAACGTCGTTCCCTGGCACGGTTTCATGCTGGTCATTCTCGAGCGCCGAAAACATCCTCGCTTTATCGTCGTAAGCGAACAGTTCGGCGTAGCGCCCCCATGCGGTGACGACGCGAAGCGTGCGTTCCGCGTCGCGGCGGGTCAGATGATCTTCAAGTTCCACCTCGAATCGCTTGCGCGGCGCGCTGCGCCCTTCCCGCTCTTGCAGGATGCGACAGATATGCGCGGCCAACGGCACGAAGCGGAGCAGATGCTCCTTGAAGAGCCGTTTGCGCTCTTCCGTGTTGCCTTGCGCGAACACTTGTCCGGCGGCCGTGAGCCTCAATCCGCCGTCCTTGAGTTCCGCAAACTCCAAAATGTGCAGTGCTTCGGCGATCGGAAAGAGATCATTGACCTCCAATGCCAGAGAGCTTGCCAGAACGTCCAACTCGGCCTTGCCGCCATAGGGCGGCGCCGACAGGACCTCGATAAGGCCGCTCATCCGATTGACGAGGGCCAGCGGCAAAGGTTGCGCCAGCCCCTCGTGGGCTTGCTTGAGAGCGCCGAGAGAGGCAACCGTCCGCGCAGTCAGCACCGCATAGATATTATCCACGATTTCGCCGAATTCCGCCTCGAGCCGGCTGCGTGGACGCGGCAGCATGATCGGGATTTCTGCGGCAATCCGGCCTGGATTTGGCGCAAGCAGAAGCACGCGGTCGCACATGAGCACGGCTTCCTCGATATTGTGCGTGACCATGAGCACCGATTTGGTGGGGAGTTGCCGTTCAACCCACAGGTCGAGAAAGTCGGTGCGCAGCGTCTCAGCGGTCAAGACGTCGAGCGCCGAAAACGGCTCGTCCATCAGCAGCACTTCGGGCTGGACCGCAATCGCCCGCGCGAACCCGACCCGCTGGCGCATCCCGCCGGACAGCTCGCGCGGATAGGCGGACTGAAAGCCGTCGAGTCCGATAAGATCGATGGCGTCCTGCGCCCGCTGAAGCGATTGCTGCCGCGGCAGGCCAAGCGCGTCGAGTCCGGCCTCCACGTTTTCGAGCACCGTGAGCCATGGAAACAGCGCGAAAGTCTGGAACACCATGGCGATGCCTTCGGCGGGCTCGCTCAGACGCGTGCCGCGGTAGAGGACCTCGCCGGAAGTGGGCCGGATCAGACCTCCGGCAATCCGCAGCAAGGTCGATTTGCCAGAACCCGACCGGCCGAGAAGGCCGAGAACTTCCCCGGCGCGCATCGACATATTGATGTTGTCGAGGACCAGAAGCGGCTCCCCCGAGCGCTTGGCGAAGGCCATGTGGATGTTGCGCAGGTCAATGACGGCGCCATCGGCTTCGACCACGTTTCGCTCCCTTTAATCGAGCCGCGTCCGGCGCTCGGCGTAGGCATAGAGCGGCCGCCACAGCAGCCGGTTCATGCCGACAACAAGCACCGACATGACCGCGATCCCGAGAGCGATCCGCGGATAATCGCCCGCCTCCGTCATTTGCGCGATATAGGCGCCGAGGCCAGACCCGCTGAGCTTGATCGGTCCCCAACTCACCGCCTCGGAGACGATACTTGCGTTCCAGGCTCCGCCCGAGGCGGTGATCGCGCCGGTCACATAGTAGGGAAAGATTCCGGGAAGGATGACGTCGCGCCACCAACGCCATCCGCGGATGCGGAAGCTCGCCGCGGCTTCCTTGAGGTCTGTTGGAAAAGCGCTGGCGCCGGCAATGACGTTGAACACGATGTACCATTGCGTACCGAGGATCATCAGCGGGCTCAACCAGATCGCCGGCGAAAGATCGAGCCGAACGATCAAATAGACTGCAATCGGGAATAACAGGTTGGCCGGAAAGGCCGCGAGAAATTGCGCGATCGGCTGGACCTTTTCCGCCAATGGCGGACGCAGGCCGACGGCGACTCCGACCGGCACCCAGATCAATGTCGCAATGACGACGAGGACGGCAACGCGGAGCAGGGTGATGCCGCCGTTACCTACTGCGTCGAATAGGTCGGTCCAGGTGAGTTCCGCCTGGGCAAATCGTACAAGCGTCCAGCCGAGATAGGCAAGGCCGAGAAAAACGAGACCATACCAGGCCGCGTCGAGCAGGCGCGGCGGCAGCAACCGCCCGGTTCGCGGCCAGCCGGGTAAACGAATGGCGAGGCGGGCGCGGGCTGCCGCCTGCGTGAGCGCGCCGATTGATTCTCCGAGCCGCCGCAGCAGACTTGCGTGCCGAAATAGATCGATAATCCAACTTTTCGGTACGATCTGGGCCGCGGCCTGTTCGTAATGAAACTTGTCGGCCCACGCCACCAAGGGACGAAACATGAGCTGATCGTAGATGAAGATCGTGACGCTCATTGCGACGATCGCCCACCCGACGCCGGCGAGGTCGCGCTCTTGGATCGCGCGCGCGACATAGGAGCCAATGCCGGGCAGCGCCACGTTCAGGTTGCCGACTGAAATCGCTTCCGAGGCCACCACGAAAAACCATCCCCCGGACATCGACATCATCGTGTTCCAAACCAGGCCGGGCATGGCAAAGGGGACCTCGAGGCGCCAGAAACGCTGCCAGCCGGAGAAGCGAAAACCGCGGCTCGCCTCGTCGAGATCATGCGGCACGGTACGCAAGGCCTGGAAAAAGCTGAAAGTCATATTCCAGGCTTGGCTGGTAAAGATCGCGAAAATCGCCGCAAGTTCCGCCCCCAACGCCCGGCTGGGTGACAATGAAACGAAGAAGACGACGGTGAAGGAGAGGTAGCCGAGAACGGGAACGGATTGCAGGACATCCAGGAGCGGAATCAGCACCATCTCGGCGCGTCGGCTCTTGGCCGCCAGCGTGCCGTAGACGAAGGTGAAGACCAGCGAAGCGACGAGCGCCGCCAGCATCCGCATTGTCGTTCGCAGCGCATAGTTCGGCAGCGCCGCCGGCGACAGCGAAATCTCCGGCGGTTGCGTGGCGACGAGGGGAGCGAGCATTTGCCGCGCGCCCGATCCGAAGAGGAGAATAATCGCAACGATTAGCACCAATGCGGCCAAATCCCGCCAGTTTGGCGCTTGCAGGCGCCAAACTCCGCCTCTGAGCACTTCCGCGTGATGCTCCAAGATGCCGCCCCGTATTGCTGCCAAACTATTCCCAAGGAGGATCGGTCGATGCCGAGGCTCAAGTCGTCAGCCTGACCGTTTATGAATACCTCGCTGATTGAAACCTTTGTGACGCTATAAGTACTCGTCTTCTTCGGTGGTTAAACGTCCTCCTGCCATCCGCGATTGTGAATGGGGCACGCGGTCGTGCCGGCTACCCCATGAATTTGATCCACGTCAATGTCAATTTCCTTCAATGGGATGAGCCTGACGTCAGGCAACTTGTCGGCTACTCACATGTATGAGCCAGCGAGTCGTCACTTTCCAAATCTGGCGTTTCTCTGGCCAGCTCTCGCCGCTGCCTCGGTAAGCGACATGGCCGCGCTTGCCGCCAGGCAATTCGCTGATTTCGCCACCGGGCAGCACGACAGCCCGGCGCCGCGCGAACCAGCATGGACGACGCCGCACGCGATCGCGCTGGAACTGGAGACGGTGCGGTTGCGCGACTTCTCAGCCGACAAAGCCGGCGCGCCGGCGTTGCTGTGTGCGCCTTTTGCCCTCCATGGCGCCTGCGTCACCGATCTTGCGCCCGGCCACAGTCTCGTCGCCGCCTTGCGGCGCGCCGGACTGCACCGGCTGTTGGTGACCGATTGGCGTTCGGCGACCGCGCAGATGCGGTTTCTCGACATCGACGACTATCTGGCGGACCTCAACGTCCTGGTCGACGAGATCGGCGCGCCGGTCGATCTCATCGGCTTATGTCAGGGAGGCTGGATGGGGCTCGTTTACGCCGCGCGGTTTCCAGCCAAGGTGCGCAGGCTGGTGCTGGCCGGCGCGCCGATCGATACGACGCCCGCGCCTTCCGCGTTGTCGGCGCTCGCCGAGGCGACGCCGCTCGAGGTATTTCGTGAAATGGTGCGGCTTGGCGACGGCTGTGTCCCCGGTCGCAAGGTGCTGAAGTTCTGGGGACCGGAGTCGCTCGATGACGACAGCGTTCGGCAGTTGCTGCAGACCAACGAACCGGCCGACTCCGCCGCCTTCGCCCGGCTCCAGGCCCGTTTCCAGGACTGGTATTCCTGGACCCTGGATTTGCCGGGGAGCTATTTTCTCGAGGTCGTGGAAAAACTGTACAAGCGCAACGAGCTCGCCGCCGGCACCTTCATGGCGCTGGGAGCGCGAGTCGATCTCGCGACCGTGAAAGCGCCGATCTTCCTGCTGGCCGCACGCGACGATGAATTGGTGGCGCCGGCGCAGCTATTCGCCACCGAGCGTCTGGTCGGTACGCCGGCGCAGCACATCCGCAAGGCGCTCGTGCCCGGCCGTCATATCGGTCTGTTCATGGGCAAGAAGGTCCTCGATGAGATCTGGCCGAAGATCGTGCGCTGGATCGGCGAGCCGATGCCGGTCGCTCCGCGCCACGTGCAAACGCACGCAAAGGGACGCGTCCAAATGACCGCCGTGGGAGGTTGAAAGATATCCTCTCCCGCGCCGGTGTATGCCCGGCCCGCATGCGACGGCACGGTATTGATTTTGATCAGTGGTGGTAGTCAGTGTTCTCGTCAAGGAAGGAGCAGAGCGATGAAACCAACATCAATTGTGCTCTCTGCATTAGCGGTTGTTACTGCGAGCGCTGCGGCGGTAACCAGCGCATCCGCGCAGGTGTTGAATCTTTCCGGCGAGTTCCGCTGCGTCCAGGGATGCGCCGTCGGTCCACCCGCGCTGGCCTACGTGACGCAAAACGGTTGGGAGCTTAATCTCGTCAACGAAGCGGGTGACCCATCCAGGGCCTGGATCGATTGGCCCGGTCATATTTGGGCCGAGCGCTGGAACGAGGGTGCGATCTATTCTCCCGATGGCCTGACGATCCAGTTCGACCGCGGGACGGTTTGGCAGCGCGTGGTCGAAGTTCCGGTCCCGGCGACTCGGCGTGCGAAGTGAATTATCGCGGCGCTCATTCCTTCAAGCGACAACGGTCAACGCGCTTTCGCTTCACGCGAGTTTGTGGCGTGCACCGTCTTGTCGCGGATGACGCAGAATGAGCATGGCTGCGGAATGCGGCCAGACGCCTCGATCAGGAAGCGGACAGGTTGAACAATCCCTTGAGGCCGAAGCCGACGGCAAACGCCACGGCGGCGGCACTCATGCCGATCAATAGCGCTTCCAGCCCGGACCGCCACCACGTCACCGGCGACCATCGGCTCTTGATGGCGCCGACGCCGAAGAAGGTCGCACCGGTGGCGGCAACAGAAGGCGCGAGCCCTCCCGCCGAGAGGTAGGTGACGAGCGGCACAAGTCCACACAGAATGAAGGCGGCAAATGTGCTGAGCGCGGCGGCGGTGGGCGATCTCGGCGTTGGCGAAAGACCGTATTCCTCGATCGCCATCGTCTTCGCCCAGAGATCGCGGTCGGACGTGATTACGGCGACGATCCGCTCGAGGTCGCCGCCGGAAAAGCCCTTGGCCGCGAAAATCTGCCTGATCTCCTCGCGTTCGCCCTCCGGGGCCAGCGCGATGTGCTTGCGCTCGATGCCAAGGATGCGATCGTAGTCGTCGCGCTCGGCCTTGGTGCCGCTGTAGTTCGACGCCGCCATGGCAAAGCCGTCGGCGAGAAGATTGGCGAACCCGAGCACCAGCACCACCGTCGCCGAGAGGTCGGCACCGACGACTCCGGCTACGACGGCGAAGATCGTCACCGCGCCGTCGATCCCGCCATAGATCCAATCGCGCAGGTAATTGCTACGCGGTCCGCGCGCGAGTCGCGCGGTGATCGCCTGTCGCGTGTGGCTGTGCTCCAGCGTGTCTTGCATTCGCTGATTTGACGCCCGGTCGGCTCCGATCCCATCCACGGAATCGCCGCCAGCTTTAGTTTGCTCGGAATCCGCGCCGGCGACTTGACCTGAATCAATCACTGCCGGACACAAGCTAGAACAGGATGCAGTTACCAAGAGCTTGCTAGCGACAATTGGCCGGTAGAGGCTGCCGCTGCCATAGGGTGATGGTCTGCCCATCTGGCGTCGGCCAATCTTCGACCGGAATGAATCCGGCTTGCTCGGCGGCTTGTCGCATGTAAGCACGATTGATGGGCGGAGGGATATCGCCGCGCACTTTGTCGGACGTCAGCAAGACGCAAGCGTCGACATTCTCGTTTGTGAGCCACGCAAGATAACTTTGGATCGATTCTCCCGTGACGAAGGGCTCAATTTGGCGCATTCCGAACTGCGTGCCGCTGGAGAGCAACTGCTGCAGGTTCACACTGTTCACGTTGTAAAGGAAGTGGCGGAAGCCAAATGCCGTCACGGCGTTCGATCCAGCGAGGCGGCTGATGGCCATTGCGGTTTCGGCGCTGAGGTTGATCCACGCGCGGCCCGCAGCCGGACCAATCGGCTCGGCGACGTTACTTGGACCGAGGCGTCCCGCGGCTTCATATCGTTGGATAGAACCGCGACCATCCGTCACGACCGCTTGGCCGAGCACTGGGAGGTCTGCAATCCAAGGCGCGGAAAACGGAGTGCGCAAATCCAAGAAAGGGATGCTTGTGCCAATTGCCACAGCCGCAAGCAGCAAGACCACCGTCAACCTGTAATATTGATGGCTGCTGATCCTGACGAAGGCCCAGGCGGTCAGCACAAGCATTGCAGGCACGATCGGCGCGAAAAAAGCGCTGCCTTGGTCCCGTGAGGAGGCCAGAGCCGACCATGCCTCGGCGACGACTATAAATAACGGGACAGTTCGCGAACGCACAACACGATACACAAGAGCGGTGCTCCGGCTCGTGAGTGCTTCAATGAGGGCGCCGGAAAGCGCGGCCGCCGCACCAGCAAGAATGATCAGAAGGTGAGGCAGGTAAACTCCGGAATTACACAGGACTCTGAGCGTATTCAGCCACGCGTCCAGGCCGGAGTACGCAGCTCCGTATTCCGCGGCACGCGGACCATAGCCGAAGCTGAAAAGATACTCGAAAACGGCTCTGCCATGCGGCCCGAGCCATGTGGCCGCAGTAAAGGCCGCCAACAATAGTGCAAGCGAGAGCATCAGAACACGTCGGGACCGATCGATCGGCTCGGCAACTGCGTATACAAAAGCGCCAATGACGACCCCAGGCACGAAGGCAATCGTCATCGTTCGCGTCAGCGGCATCAAGCCGAGGCTTATACCGAATACGACCGCCCATCCGATCCGCTCGAACCTGTTCGACTTCAGCAGTGCCAGCAGCGCGACGGTGAGCGCCAGCGTGACTGGCATCGAGAAATGGAAGCTGCGGGAGAAGACCAGGATGATCGGGCAGGAGGCGACCAGAATGCTGGCAATCAATCCGATCTGACGCGACCCGAGGGATTTTCCAAGGAAGTAGCTTGCCGGAATGCAGCTTGTCCCCGCCAGTAGCGGTACTGCGAATCCGGCAATCACGTGCGGTCCCGTGACAACGAATAACAGGGAGGAGAGGGCGGTCGTCACCGGCGCATAGATGGCCCGACCCTCGACGGACCGCAGCCAACCGATAACGCCGCGGTGCAGGAGCGCGTAATAGTCGCCCAGAGCAAACCCAAGATAGCCTGCCTCATCGATGTCGAGCGGTTGGCCGTGTCGGTAGATCCAAATCCAGCGCGCGCCGACGAATAGAAAGAACAGGGTCACCGCCAGCATGGTCAACCGATATGAGAGCGGCCGATCGCCTGGAGTTCCGGTTGTTGCAACTCCAGCCGCACCGTGTGGCGCTTTTCCAGTTGCCGCTAACCAACGGATCATTCGTAGCCCCCGGGAACGATCACGGCCGCGCTGGCTTGCGGTCTCGCGCTGGCTTGCGGTCTCAAGACAATTAGCGACCGCTCCGCATGATGCGCTGTCACGGCAGATTGGCGCCCGGATCGATCATCGCCCCCGCGCTTGCAGCGCGTCCTGCTCTTTACCAACCCGCCGAAGACCAGCACCTTATAGCTGGCTGTCTAGCGTCTGCAGACAAAGGCGTAAACCTTCCCGCCACTGCGGCAACGCGACGCCGAACCGTTGGCGAAAGCGCGCGCCATCGAGCCACGAGTTCTTCGGCCGGGCGGCCGGCGTGGGGTATTCCTCTGTGGTCACCGGGAGGAGTTGCGGCATGCGTTGCGCCGCGATCAGTCCGGTTCGCCGCGCTTCTTCCAGAATGGCTTCGGCAAAGCCAAACCGGCTTGTCGCGTCCGATGCCGTCAGGTGAAACAAACCGGACATGAAGGAGCCGTCGGCGCGCTCGGCGAGCGCTTGCCGGACGGCGTGAAACGTAGCATCCGCCAGGTTGCGCGCCCAGTTTGGCGTGCCGACCTGATCCGCGACGATCCTGATTTCGTCTTTCTCGGCCGCCAACCGCAGCACCGTGAGCATGAAGTTGTGCCCGCGCGCGGCATAGACCCAGCTGGTGCGGAAAATAAGGTATGCGTCTGCGGCCTGAGCGATTGCGATCTCGCCGGCCAGTTTGCTGCGTCCATAGGCGTTGATCGGATGCGGCGAATCGTCCTCCAGATAGGGGCTCTCCTTGGTGCCGTCGAAGACATAATCCGTCGAATAATGCACGAGCAGTGCGCCGCAGGCGCGCGCCTCCTGCGCCAAAACGCCTGGCGCGGTGCAGTTCACGCTCATCGCCATCCGTTCCTCGCCTTCAGCCCGGTCGACCAGGGTATAGGCCGCCGCATTGACGATGACGGCGGGACCTATACTGCGAACGAGGCTCGGCAAGCACTCAGGCAGCGACAGATCGCAGTCATGGCGATCCAGCGCCACGATATTTCCGAGAGGCTGAAGACTCCTGCGTAGCTCCCAGCCGATCTGGCCGTTGGCCCCCAAGAGCAATAGCCTCACGGAAAGACCTCGGCGTCGCGCAGTAATTTGCCCGCTCGATCTCTCGCCGACAGCGTCGGCTGGCCGATCGGCCATTCAATGCCGATCGCTGGATCATTCCATGCGATGCAGCGTTCGTATTCCGGCGCATAGTAATCCGTGCACTTGTAGAGAAAGTCCGCGCTGTCTGAAAGCACGAGAAAACCGTGCGCGAAGCCGCTCGGTATCCACAACTGGCGATAATTATCTTCGCTCAACTCGGTGCCGACCCACCGGCCAAAGGTCGGAGACGATTTTCGCAGATCGACGGCGACGTCGAACACGTGCCCCGCGGCAGCGCGGACCAATTTGCCCTGCGGCTGCTTGATCTGATAATGCAGGCCGCGGAGCACGCCGCGGCTTGAGCGGGAATGATTATCCTGGACGAAATGGACATCGGTACCCGCCGCGTCGCGGAATCTCTGCTCATTCCAGCTTTCCAGCAAAAAACCGCGTTCGTCGCCGAATACCGCAGGTTCGCAGATCAGGACGTCGGGAATCGACGTTCGTATCACTTTCATGATCGCGCGCGCTCGTGTTCCTCAATGAATTGAGGGAGTCGGCTCGTCGAGGAATATTTCTCGGTTAGCCAATGGCGTTGGCGAGATTCGCTAGATTTCCGGCACAGGTCAACGCCAATTTCACAGCCGGCGCAAGGCAACCGACTGGTTCAGCCGCAAACGTTCTCTTCGAGAAAGTCCGGGTGCTGCAGGCGGGTGAACTCGATGGCGAAGCCGTCTTCGAGATGACGCACCACGCGGCCTGGCACCTTGCCGAGCGTGATCAACGAACCGATCGGCGGGCGCTGATCGGTGGCGATACCGGCGCCCGATTGCGATACGTCGATGATGCGGCAAGTGACGTTGAGGCCGTTGGGCATGATCAAGCGGCCACTGGGGTTGCGCGGCACGATACGACCGTGGCGCCGGTCTTCCGGCAGGCCGAGGATTTGGCGGTTGGCAAGCCAAGTGAGCTGGGCGGCGAGCTTGTCGCGTTTGCGTGTGGTTGCTGCAATCGTCATTGCGAAGCCGTTCTGAAAGATACGCGCGATGTGGCCTTCGAGCCGGCCCAAATGATCGACATAGGCGATGATGCGCTCGCCGGGCTGGCCGCCGACCGGGGCGATCAGCGCCATGCCGCCCGGCGACATGTTTACGACTTGGCAGGGGAACTCGCGCCGGTCGGCCAGCATGTAGCGGCCAAGCAGGTTGACGCGGACGCGCTGAAAGCGACGGCGCTCCTCGCTGAGCGTTCGCAATTGCGGTTTTCGTTCCGGTAACGCCATGCCGACCGCTGAGCCTAGTTCGCGCGCGAGTGAGCCTAGGCGCGCGATGTTAACGGCCCGTTAGCCGCCATTCATACGGCTTCGTCTTTCCCAGAAGCGGCGAACGCGCTACGAGCGCCCGCCTTCGTGCACGACCAGACGGTGGCGGCGGCGCTCGGCGAGGAAGCGCGGCAAAAGGCGCTTTTCAACCGCGGCGCCTACATGGCGGCGGCTGCCGAGCGTGAGCGCCCCGATCGGATTCGTGCCGAGCCATTGCGGAACCTTCAGCGGCGCCAATACGCCAATCGTGCGCGCCAGATTTGGCCGCCGCGCGCCGAGCGGCAGCAGCAACAGCTCGAGATCGACCGCTGCGCCGGCGGCGTTTTGCGCGGTTGCGCCGGCAACTGTGCCGACGCATTCATCGGCGAGGATCGCGAGCAGGCTCGCCACGATTGGCCGGCTCTCCGTGGTCCAAAGCTCGAGAAACGCCTCGCCTTTGAGCTCGCGGCCGAACAGGGCGCAGACCCGCGTGCCGGCAAGGCGCAGCGGATAACTGCTGCTGCCGTCGAGCGCGAGAATGAAGGCATCGCCGAGCGCGCCGCGAATGGCACCGGGCTCGATCTCGGCCCGCTCTGGCGCCGGCCGCTGGCCACGCCGCTTCTCCCAATAGGCATAGAGCTCGCGGCTTGCTGCGTGTTTCATGGATAAATCTGCCCTGCATTCGCCGCGCGCTTGTTCCGCACCTGTCCCCGATCGGGACAGTGGCGGCAGACGGCGCCATGCAATGGAGAGCAGAGCAGGGCGCGTGCCGACCGCGCATTTCGGGAATCGGAGGCGGGCGGCGACGCTCGATTAATGTTAACAAAGAACTGCCGTTGGCGCCGCGCGCACCGCCGGCCTAGGGTGGCGTCAGCGAAATCCACGCGCTGCCGGCATTCTCCGGCGGTATTCTCGAAAAAAGGGAGGCGAGGGGATGTGACCGACGCCGCGGCCCCCGCAGCGGGGGCCGCCATGGGATCTCGGGGGGGGCGCCCCGAGTTTCGTCGGCGTTGAACGCGGAACCCCGCGCAGGGTGCAAAAGGGAGGGCACGCGCCCTCCCTTTTGTTTCTCTTCAGCCTGGCTTCGCGCCGCAGTGCTTGCCGTCGCAGCGCGTGCCGTCTATCTCGGCGCGGCGCAGGTGCATCCCGTGACTCAGCCCTCCGAGCCGATATTCAACGTGCCAGCGGTCGTCATTGCGACGGTAGCCGTGCTGGTGCTCGTGCACATGTTCCGTACGTTGGTGTTGACTGACGCGGCGGACTTGCAGTTCTTGCTCACCTTCGCGTTTATTCCCGCGCGCTACGACACCGATCTCGCCATTGGCAGTGCATTTCCCGGCGGCATGGCCGCCGATCTCTGGACCTTTTTCAGCTACGCATTCATCCACGCCGATCTCTTGCATATCGGCGTCAATGTGGCCTGGCTCATGCCTTTTGGCAGCGCGCTCGCCCGCCGGTTCGGCGCATGGCGCTACCTCGGCTTCATGCTGGTGACGGCGGCGGCCGGCGCACTGGCGCATCTTGTCAGTCATCTAGGCGAGATGGTGCCGATGATCGGCGCCTCGGCGGCGATTTCCGGCGCCATGGCTGGAGCAATGCGTTTCGTCTTCCAAGGACACGGCCCGCTCGTCATGCGGGGCGGTGAGGGCGGCGGCGGCGATGCCTATCGCGTGCCGGCGGCGCCGCTGAGCGCGACGTTGCGCGACCCGCGTTTCCTGATCTTCTTTGCCGTCTGGGTAGGGTTGAATGCGCTCCTCGGCCTCGGCACGCTGCCAATCGCCGGGGAGGGAGAGCAAATCGCATGGCAGGCGCATATCGGCGGCTTTATCGCTGGTCTTTTCCTGTTCAATGCCTTCGATCCAGCAATGCAGCGCATGAATTCGGCCGGCCACTTGTAAAGCGCTTCGTCCCATCACGGCCCTGCCGTATTTCCTTGGCATCATTTCCGAACCGAGCCGGCCTCATGGGTCCATCCGACGAGGCGTGCTGCGGCGCAGCAGTGCCGCGAAAGCCATCGAGAAATGCAGCCGGCCGCAAATAAACCTATCGGCGAAACCCGCCGGCGACTAAAACATTATCTTTCTCGTCTTTATCGGCCCGCTCGGGGTAGGCTGGCCATCGAGATGAAGCTAGGGAGGTTACGTATGACTGTCAGCATTATTCTCGCGGGCAAGGGCCGTGAGGTTGTCACCGTCGATCCGGGTGCCAGTCTTGCCGACACGGCACGGATTCTCGCTAACAAGCGAATCGGCGCGGCGCTCATCCTCGGCCCCGATCGCCGGATCGCCGGCATCATTTCGGAACGCGATGTGGTGCGGGCGCTTGCCGAGCGGGGAGAGAGCGCGCTCAAGGAGCCGGTAAGCCAGACGATGACGCGCAAGGTCGAGACTTGTAGCGAGAGCGAGACCGTCTCGAGCATCATGGAGCGCATGACCGTCGGCAAGTTTCGTCACCTCCCGGTGGTCGACCAGGGCCGCGTCGTCGGGATCGTGTCGATCGGTGATATCGTCAAGCACCGACTCCATGAGATGGAACAAGAGTCGGCCGCGATGCGCGACTACATCAGGACAGCCTGAGCGCGTTCAAATATTCGTCTGGCGGGTGATTTAGCTGAGGGCCGCCATGGTGGCGGCGATCGGCTCCAGCGCTTTTTCCGTGGCGGCCTTGCCGGCAGCGATCGCTTCCGCCGCGCGATGAAAGTCGAGCCAGCCGATATGACCGATATGCGGGGTGATGTGCACGTCCGGAGGATCGCCGGCGAGCCGCATGCGGGTCAGGCGGTCCTGCATGATGTTGAATGCCTCGATCATGACGGTGGAAAAACTCGGCCGCATGTTGCCGGCGAAGATTTGACGCCGCAGTGCTCGTTCGGCGCCGAACATGCCGAGGCCGAGGAATCCATTGCGCGGCTTCCCCTCCGGTACGGCGACCGGTCCGTCGCTCGCATCCGAGCCATGGCTCGCGATGGTGGCGCCGCGGGCGAAGCGATCGGCGTCAAGATTGACCGCAATGACGACGCGCGCGCCGAATGCGCGCGCCGCGGAAACCGGGACCGGATTGACCAGCGCGCCATCCATCAACCAGCGGCCGCCGAGATGGACCGGCGGAAATAATCCCGGCAATGCGTAGGAAGCGCGCAGCGCCAGCGACAGGTCGCCCCGCGTCAGCCAGATTTCGTGGCCGGTTCCGACCTCGGTCGCAATCGCAGCGAAGCGGACCGGCAAATCCTCGATCTGTGTGGTGCCGACCGCTTCCTCCAGCCGCCTTGCCAAGCGGCCGCCGCCGATGAGGCCCGAGCCGCCGACCCTGACATCGAGATAGCTGAGGATGCGCCGAACAGTCAGCGCCCGCGCCCAACCCTCGAACTGCTCCAGTTGGTTCTTGACGTAGCAGCCGCCGACCAGTGCACCCATCGAGGTGCCCACGACGATGTCGGGAGTGAAGCCATGCTCGAGCAGCGCGTGAATGACGCCGATATGGGCAAAGCCCCGCGCGGCGCCGCTGCCGAGCACGAGGCCGATCGTGGGGCGCGCTCCCTGCGCCTGAATGGGCTTGGGTCCGACGTCTACGATAGTCACCTGACGCTCGTTTCGCTCGCGGCAACGAAGCCTTGCAGGACCATCATTTTCTCCGTTGCGGCCATGATCCGCTATAGGGACAGCAGTAACAAGCCGTTAGGCGCATTATGGTGAAGTCGCAGCTGCGCTGCGCGAATGCGGAGGTTCGATGTGGCTTGAAATTGCCGCGATTGGGATCGAAAAAAACCGCCATGTCGGGGCGAAGCTCAAGTCGACTTTGGCGCTGGGCAGTGATGGCGGCATCGGTGTTGGTCTTCTCGGCGCCGATCCATGCTCTCGCACAAACGCGTAATCTGTTTTCGCCACAACCCACGGTTCCCGTCCCGCTCACTCCCGGCACCGGTTCGCCGGGCTCGTCGCTTGCTCCCGCGGCGCCAACGCCGCCGCCTGCACCTGTCCCCCTGGCGCAGGCCGTGCCTGTGGTTCCGGCCGGCCACGTGGCGCTTGCGCTCGCTGCCCGCTACGGCCGCGACGCGCCGCAGATCAGCGGCGGTCTGGTCTGGCGGGTCTATTCCGGCAAGCCGGATGCCACCGGAGTGTTCCGCCTGATCAAAGAGGAAAAGGCGCCGTCGCCTACCTTCGTGCTGCCGCCCGGCAACTATGTGGTGCATGCAAGCCTCGGCCTCGCCAGCGCGGCCAAGGCCGTGCAGCTGAGCTCCGAGACGGTTCGTGAAGTGCTCGACATCCCCGCCGGCGGCGTGCGGCTGGAGGGCCGGGTCGGCGATGCGCGCATTCCATCGGGGCAAATCTTCTTCGACGTCTATGCGGGAAGCCAGTTCGACACCACCGATCGCCGCCCGATCGCCCATAGCGTGATGACCGGCGACGTCGTGCTGCTTCCCGAAGGGACCTACTACATCGTGTCGAACTACGGCGACGGCAATTCGGTGGTCCGTTCGGATGTCCACGTCCAGGCAGGCAGGCTGACCGATATCGTCGTCACCCATCGCGCGGCCGTCATCACTCTCAAGCTGGTAAACGACACCGGCGGCGAGGCGCTGGCCAACACGCAATGGACGGTGCTCACCCCCGGCGGCGACGTGATCAAGGAATCGATCGGGGCGTTTCCGCGCGTCGTCCTCGCCGAGGGCGACTATCACATCATCGCGCGCAATGAAGGCAAGACCTACCAACGCGATTTCAAGGTCATCACCGGCGTCGACGGTGAGGTCCAGGTGCTGGCGCGGTGACCGCGCACGCCGATGTTTGCCGGCACTCTGAGATGTCGGCGCGCAGCGGCCGACGACATTGCGGATTAACTTCGAAACCGTGCGTGGCGATCGCCGTTACGCCGCCTTGTGCATACCCCGCTCGTCGGGCGGCACTGCTTCGCCGACAAGCGCGGTAAGCGCGGCGTCGAGCGGCATCGTCTGCTGCTTCTCCGAGCCGAGGCGGCGGATCGACACCGTGCGCTCGGCGGCTTCCTTCTTGCCGACGACGAGGAGCACCGGGACCTTCGCCAAAGAGTGCTCTCGCACCTTGTAATTGATCTTCTCGTTGCGCAGGTCGCCTTCGACGCGCAAGCCCAAGCGCCGCGCCGCAGCGATCGCTTCGCGCGCATAGTCGTCGGCGTCCGAGGTGATGGTGGCGACAACCGCCTGCAGCGGCGACAGCCACAGCGGCAAATGTCCGGCATAATGCTCGATCATGATCCCGGTAAACCGCTCAAGGGAACCGAACATCGCGCGGTGCAACATCACCGGCGTCACTTTGTTCGAGTGTTCGTCGATGTAGAACGCGCCCAGCCGGCCAGGCATGTTGAGATCGACCTGGACGGTGCCGCACTGCCAGTCGCGGCCGATGGCGTCGCGCAGCACGTATTCGAGCTTCGGGCCGTAGAACGCGCCTTCGCCCTTGTTGAGCGTCCATGGCCGGCCCGAGGCCTTGAGCGCCTGCATCAAGGCGGCTTCGGCCTTGTCCCACACCGCATCCTCGCCGATGCGCTTTTCCGGCCGGTCGGAGAACTTGATACGCACGTCGTCGAAGCCGAAATCCAAGTAGATCGACAGGATGAGATCGTTGACCTTGAGGACTTCCTCGGCGATCTGCTGTTCGGTGATAAAGATGTGCGCGTCGTCCTGGGTGAAGGCGCGCACCCGCAGCAGCCCGTGCAGCGCGCCCGACGGCTCGTAGCGGTGCACCTTGCCGAACTCGGCGATCTTGAGCGGCAGGTCGCGATAGGACTTCAAGCCATTCTTGAAAATCTGCACGTGACCGGGGCAATTCATCGGCTTGACCACGTAACTGCGCTCGTCCTCCTCGCGCGGCTCGACAAAAAACATCACGTCGCGGAACGTCGCCATGTGTCCGGAAGCCACCCACAGCGAGGAGTCGATAAGCTGCGGCGCGCTGACCTCGACATAGCCGGCGGCAGCCTGCCGGCGGCGGATGTACTGCTCCAGCGTCTGGAACAGCGTCCAGCCCTTGGGGTGCCAGAACACCGAACCGGGCGCCTCTTCCTGGAAATGAAACAAATCCATCTCGCGGCCGAGTTTCCTGTGGTCGCGTTTTTCCGCCTCTTCGATCTGTTTCAGATAGGCGTCGAGCTCTTCCTGCTTGGCAAACGCGGTGCCGTAAATGCGCGACAGCATCTCGCGGGTGGAATCGCCGCGCCAATAGGCGCCGGCGACTTTCATCAGCTTGAAAGCGTTGCCGACCTTGCCGGTCGACGTCATGTGCGGGCCGCGGCAAAGATCGAACCAGTCGCCCTGCTTGTAAATCTTGATCGGCTGATCTTCGGGAATGGTGTCGATCAGCTCGACCTTGAACAGCTCGCCCTTGTCGCGAAAAATCTTTTTCGCCTGCTCGCGCGAAAGGATCTCCTTGGTGAAAGGTTTGTCGCGGGCGACGATCTCGCGCATTTTTTTCTCGATGGCGGCGAAATCCTCGGGCGTGAACGGCTGATTGCGGAAAAAATCGTAATAGAATCCGTTCTCGATCACCGGTCCGATGGTGACCTGCGTGCCCGGCCACAGCGTCTGTACGGCTTCCGCGAGCACGTGGGCGGCGTCATGGCGAATAAGCTCCAGCGTGCGCGGGTCGTCGCGGCTGAGGAACTCGATCTTGGCGTCGTGCTCGATCCGGTCGGACAGGTCGGCGAGCTTGCCGTCGAGCACCATGGCGACCGTGCGCTTGGCCAGCGACGGCGAAATCCCCTTGGCGATGTCGAGGCCGGTGGTGTTTGCGGGGTACTGCCGACGCGCCCCGTCGGGAAAGGTCAGCGCGACCATTTTTCACTCCTGTTGCTCACTCGCTGCCTACGAATGCAGGTAAGCGTGGCCGGGCGATTGCCATCAGTCGTCCTCTTGCCGCGCCCGGTTCGGCAAGGGAGTCGACGGCGGGTTCGCATTGGTTCCGCGCCAACGCCCGAAGCGCCACGGCATATACCAGCGTGCATTGGCCGGCAACGCTGCGGGCACGAAATCGAGGCCGGCCGTGCCCCACGGGTGGCAGCGCAGCAGGCGGGCCAAGGTCATCCAGCCGCCGGCCCACAAGCCGAAACGCTCGATCGCCTGGTCGGCATAGTCCGAGCAGGTCGGCAGATGGCGGCAGCGCGGCCCGACAAGTGCCGCTAATGTGTGGCGGTAGACGAGCAAGAGCCAGTGCGCGGTGAGGCGAGGGGCGCGACGGCAGAGTTCAGCAACGGACAGCAATTTATTCCGCCGCGGTCCGGGCTACGGGCTTTCCCGCGGTGTCAGCGCCGCGCTTGGCCTCGATCTGGGCGATGGCGTCGACCACGGCGTCGAAGGTCAGCAAGGTGGAGGCGTGGCGCGCCTTGTAGTCGCGCACCGGCTCGAGCACCGCGATATCGGCCCACTTGCCCTCGTGCGGCGGCTCGCCGTTTTCCTTGAGCATCTTGCGCACGGTCTCCCGCAGCGCGCGAAGCTCGCCGGCCCTGGAACCGACGATGTTACGCGCCATGATCGAGGACGACGCCTGGCCGAGCGCGCAGGCTTTCACCTCATGGGCGAAGTCGGTGACCTCATCGCCGTCCATCTTCAGATCGATCGTCACCGTCGAGCCGCATAGCCGCGACACCGCCGTCGCGGTCGCGTCCGGGTCGGCAAGCCGCCCGATGCGCGGGATCGAGCCGGCGAGTTCGATGATGCGGCGATTGTAAACCTCGTTCAGCATTGCAAAATCGCGATTTGGGCCTGTGGCCGCCCGCCGATGAACTATATAGGTACTGGCCGGCGGCGGCGAGAGTCCCGGCCGCGCCACGCAACGCAGCAACCGGCCATCCACATGTCTGAAGCAACACTGTTCGCACCGCCCGGCGCGGCCGCCGACCTAGAAGAAGGCTTGGCGTTGACGCCGAAATTCGACGCCGACGGCCTCGTTACCTGCGTCGCGACCGATGCCACCTCGGGGGAGGTGCTGATGGTCGCGCATATGGACGCGGAGGCGCTGGCGAAAACGATTGCGACCGGGCAAGCTTGGTATTTTAGCCGCTCGCGCGGGGCGTTGTGGAGAAAGGGCGAGACCTCCGACCACACCCAGCGCGTCGTCGAGCTGCGTATCGATTGCGACCAGGATGCGGTCTGGATCAGGGTCGAGCAGATCGGTGGCGCCTGCCACACCGGCCGCCGTTCGTGCTTTTATCGCGCGGTACCGCTCGGCAAAGGCGGCGCAGTGAGACTGGAATTCCGCGACGAGCGCGTGTTCGATCCGAAAGCGGTCTATCGGGGCAAAGACTAGGTGGGCGGATACATGGACAAGCCGGCTCCGGCGCGGATGTAGCCGTCGCCGATGGCGCCGAGCAATCCTTCGATCCTCGCGATTGTCTTATCAATCAAGCGGGGGGGTTGGCCGGTGTGAAGCTGGTTCTTTAGTTCAAGGAAAGCTTGGTTGGCGGCATCGAGACGCCGCGCCATGACCGTCGCGACGTAAAGAAGCGCGGCTGGGTCTTGCTCGAGTAACGCCGCCGCGTCGGCGACATGAAACTGCGATGTTTCCAAGGTTCGCACATCCGCAGTATGCGGCCGATCAAGCAGCGCGGAGAGCTCGCCAAAGACCGCGCCGGGTTCCGCCACCTTGGCGATTTCGGTGCCGCCCTTGACGATGGTGACCGCGCCGCTTCTTAGAATGACGAGCTTCCCGGTTCTGGTACCTTCAGTGAAGACCGTCTCGCCGGCGCCGTAGCTTACGAGCGGAAGCGCGGCAAGCCTTCCTTGCCAGATGTCGGTGTCGTGAATCAGTGTCACCTGCCGATACCCCTCTTCGCCACATCTGTGTAGCAGTTTAGCCCCGAGAAGACACTATGAACCATCAGCGAAGCTGCAACGTCGGCAGCGAAGCCAGGGGCCCAATCGTTCCCCATAACGCGCGCAAAACGGCCGACATCGCCAAGCCATCCCCGTCGCGCTACTCTTGCGAACACAGCCTAACTATTCACCGATACGGCGCGCGCCAGTACCCGCTTGGCTTGCGCAAGGTGCGGGCGATCGACCATGACGCCGCCGATGGCGACAACGCCCGCGTCCGGGTTGGCGGCAAACGCATCGACGATCGCCTGGGCGTGCGCAAGCGCTTCCGGCGTCGGCGTGAACAGTTCGTTGATGATCGGCACCTGCGCCGGGTGGATTGCCATCTTGCCGGAAAAACCGTCCCGGCGCGCCTCTTCGCACTCGCGGCGAAAACCGTCGCTGTCGCGAAAATCGACATAGACGGTGTCGATCGCCGCCACTTCGGCCGCCGCCGCGCCGGCAAGGCACAGCGCCCGCGCCAACCGATAAGGGTCCAAAAAGCGACCCTGGGCGTCGCGATTTCGCTCGGCACCCAGCTCGGCGGAAAGGTCTTCCGCGCCCCAGGTGAGCGCGGTCAGCCGCGCGCTCGCGCCCGCATAGCTGCCGGCGAGGAACAAGGCGGCCGCGGTTTCCGTTGCAAGCGCGACGATCTTGATATGACCCTCGGGCAGGCCGTTGATCGCCTCGCGTGTGGTAAGTTTGGCGTCGGCATGGATGACGGAGGCGCCGCCTTCCGCTTTCGGCAGCATGATGGCGTCGGGCCTTGCCGGAACGACGGCGTCGAGATCGGCGTCGGTCAGCCCGGTCTGCAGTCCGTTGACCCGTACGAGGAGATAGGGCCGCGGCGCGGCCGCCATCGTCTCCTTGAGGAACGCCGCCGCGCTTTCGCGCGCGCGGGTCTTGCCGTCGAGCGCGATCGAATCCTCGAGGTCGACGATCAGCGCATCGGCGCCGCTCGCCATCGCTTTGTCGAGCTTTTTGGCGCTGTCGGCGGGGACGAAGAGAAGGGAGCGCATGGCGATGATCCGGGAGATGGGAGGGCGCAGCAGCGGGTGAGTCCAGTTCGGATATCCAGTCGATAGTGACGTCGTTCGTGGCCGAGCACGCCGGTTGTTGCCTACCTGATGGCGAAATTGCCAGGGGGAGAAACTAACGGCAGACCTTTACCCACGTGCATATTTTCTTGAAATTCTCCCAGCGGCACTGCTGCTCCATGCGGCAATTCCTGCTCTTTGTCTCCTGCGCCCAGGCGTTCGCGGAGCTGTGGATCGGGATCAGCGCCAGAATCGCGCAGCTGAGAAGCACAGATCGCACGCGCATCGTTTTCTCCTCATCGGGCAGAGTCTTTTGCGCCGTCGAACACCATGCGCGCCATGGCTTTAGCGACAGGCCGACAAAGGAACGCCGATTGAAGCCTTCCGTTGGCCCTGCAAGCATCCGTCTTTCCAGGTGCCGCGGACTGTTTCGCTGCCAGCCATCAGAGTGCCAATCCCGTTGGGTTTGCCATTGCGAAAATTACCGTCATACCGCAGTTTTCGCACCGTCAATACGCCGTAACCGTTCGGCTCGCCGTCGGCAAGTTCGCCTTCGTAGCGTCCGTTCGGCCATGATTGCGTTCCCTTGTTGACCTGACGCCCATCGTGCCACTCGCCCTCATCTGTCTCGATTGGAATAGCTCCTTTGGACCATTGCAAGATTCCGCGTCCTTCGGCGCGGCCGGAGGCACACGATCCCGACCAGGTGACCGATTCCTCTAATTGCGGATTGGGATTCCACACGCGGCACCCGGATTTGGCGTCGACGGCCCACTCGCCTGCTTGCGCCGGCGGAGCTGCATTTGCGATCCAAGCCGACAATGCCATCGCTGCCATTGCACGCAGCGCCTTTGGCCTATTCAACATGCACGCAAACCCAAGCTCCCGCTTCCGCTCAATGCGGCAAAAGCGGAACGACAATTCCCATGAGCAATTCCTCGCGCACTTCAATGAGCCAGTCGCGCACCTTGCCGTCGGTGTCGATAATCCAGGTCATCGGCACGCCCTTGGGTGGTCCGAAACCGTCGTCAGAGATGTCTTTCGGCACGGCGGTCCGATAGGCGACCGCTTGGGCGGCTCTGCGCATCTTCTCAAAGTCGCGCGGGAAGTCGATACTGATGCCGATTATTTCCAGACCCTGGGTGTGATAGCGCCGGTAGAACGCATCAAGTTTGGGCATTTCTTTGCGGCAGGGCGCGCACCAGGTCGCCCAGTAATTGACCAGCACGACTTTGCCCTTCAGCTTGGCGAGATCGAAGAAAGTCCCATCAAGCGCGGTGAGAACGAGCGCGGGCGCGGCCTCGCCGACCTCCGGCGCCGCACGCGCCGAGCCGTATGCCGAAGCGAGCCCCAACATAACGGCCGTCGCGGCGATCGGGGCAAGCCGCGCCAATGCCACGGATTTTGCTGCCGCGACTGATACCATTCGCACCCCTCCTTGACCGACGCTGTGCTCTGGTCGCGGCGGTCGTTGATCGCTCAGAAATTGTAGCTCGCTACGAGTTTGATCAAATATGGAGCAACCAGCTGTCCTTCAGTTCCCATGTTGTTGGCGGCATTGGCGTGGTAATAGACCGGAACCTCGACGTCGAAATAGACCTTGACGACCCGGTTGTTCGCCTCGTCGACAACCTTGGTGACCTCGACTCCGGGCGAGAGCATCACCCGGTCGAACCCGCTGTTGTAGGGATCAGCGCCGGTGCCGCTGTCGTGGTCGCGGTGCGACACGATGACCTGCCCGAGCGGCGTGATCTTGTCGAAGCCCAGCACATGGTACCAGTTGTTGTAGAGAATGCCGGCCGCGCCATCGATCTGCATGCCGGGATAGTAGCTTTGCACGACGCCGAGATTCCCGTCAAAGAATCCCTGCGGATCCACGGCAGAACGATAGAGAAACGGCTGTCGCCACATGATTTGCGAAAAATACTGCCAAGCGTTGTCGCCGCTGAGCAGGCCACGATGGAAGCCGCCGAGCAGCAAGTCGGTGCTGCCGGAACCAATCTGGGTGTCGCGGTCGATTCCCGGGGCGGTGAAGGTGCCGGTTGGAAGCTTGACGCCGAATATCACGCCCGTCGACATGTCTTTGAAGAACCCGGTATACATGCCCATGATCTCGATATCGCCGATATCCCTGGAGTTGAAGGGTACTACCCCGGCGTAAGCTCCAGTGTCGGTGGTCAAAGTGCGGTTGACAAAAGGCACCCGCATCATAACGCCCCAATCGCGGTTGAAATTGTAACTGAAGCCGCCATTGTACCATTGTGTGTTGATTTTCTTATCCGAATTGAGGGCTGCCGGGGCTCTGGAACTGCCGACATAGTTCTGCGTCTGATCTCCACTCCAAAATTCGAAGAAGACGCGGCCGCCGTGATCTTGCTCCTGCGGCAGGTCGAGGCCACCGACGTCGAACACGCTGCAGCCGCAAGCGCAAGCGCGTGCCGCCGTGGTTGTGAAGCTGACCGTGACGACGAACGATGCGAGCATTGAAACGAGGAAAATGATCGACGTCGTGAAGCTCTGCCGCATTGTGCGACGGCGTGCCGGCAATTGCCGGATGTTACGGGTGGTCGACATGATGTCACCGTTATGATGCGTACGCCGCGACGCAGCCGGATGTCGGCAAGCACGCGGGCGGGTGCTGAAGGTCGGAAGATGGGCGGTTGCGAACATCGTGCGCTCCCGGCGATCAGAATTTGAAATTCACGCCGGCGCGGATGATCTGGACAACGAGGTCTGCGGAACCGTGGAGCGCATTTGTGCCGCCAGGTCCGTCGATCAGGCCGGTCGCACTTGTCGTGGGAAAGCTCGCGAATAAATACTCGGCCCTGACCGTCCAGTGGTCGGCGAGCGCGTATTCCCAACCCGCCCCTGCGGTCCAGCCCAACAGCGATCTCGAAGCGCTTGCCGCACCGGCGCCAGGAGGAACATTGGCGTCGACATAATTCTCGGTGTAGTTGACGTTGGTGAATGCCGCGCCGCCAGTGATGTAAGCAAGATTGCGATCCGCTGCGATGCCGATTCGCGGACGCATCGTCGCCAGATGGTTGGTGGTCAGTAATTGCGAGATGGCAAACGTGTTGCCGTCAGCGAGCGTGTTGGTGTTGTTGTCAAATCGCGGACGGCTGCGGAAATAGTCCAGGTCCCCTTCTAACCCGTAAACCAGCGTCCCGGACTGGAAGTTGCAGCCGGCCTGACCACCGGCAAGAACCCCGTCGGCATTTGCGCCGCCGCTGCCGCTCCCGCCGACGGTCGCCGGGTCGCTGGTCTTCAGGTACGTGCCCGGGTCGACCGTGCTGCCGAAGTTCGTCGTGCTTGCGCCACCTCCAAGATTAAGTCCGACATAACACCCCGACCATTGATAAGAAGGCGCCGCCGCTGCCTTCACCGACATATCGGCTGCGACCGCGGCTGTCGCGCCGCAGGCCAGCGCAACTGTTATCGTGACGATACGGGCGGCCAGGATCAGTCTGTTGGCCGGCGGTTGCGTCGTGGCGAATGGATTGGCCATTGTCGTCCCCATCAGCAGGAGTCGTTCCGGTACGCTGTAATTTCCGTCGTGCGAGCGCACTCGGAATGCGGATTTTCAATGGAATGGAATCGCCCGAGCCGAAATCTCCGCGTACCGCGGCCGTGGATTAAGGCCGCCGGGCGTCACGCGCGAAGGGGCGGACCGCGGGGATTTGCAATCGAACAGGCCGAAGCGGTGGGGAAGCTCGTTGGCTCAGCCGCGCACGGTGCGGCCGCGATTTCAACGTCCAGGCGGTGCAATACGACGAGCGCCGGTCTGATCAGGCCGTGATGCGATCCCGCAAAGCAGAATATGCAATGGATGCAGCCGGGATGACCAGGGTCATGAGCCGGCGGCCCTGCCGGCGCTTGGGCGTCGTGAGCGCACAGCTCGATAGCCGGCGGGCTCTCATTGGCATGCGCCGCGAGTGTAACGGCGCCAAGTGCGATCAACAGGCTTTGCGCGGCAATGGCATAGGCGACGCCGCCGCCGACTAACAAACGCCAAAGAGGACGGGATTTGTTGCCGGCTTCGACCATGCGCCGCCCCTAACGCCTTGGCGATCATTGGAAACGTCGCATCCAAAGTCAACGCTTGAATCTTGGAACGAATCCAAAGTGCGTCGGAGTGTGCGAGTGGGGTCTCACTTCGGCCGCATGCGCATAAAGGCTTGGCGGCGGCATTCGGCCACCAGCTTGTTGTCCTGGTTGTAGGCGCGGTGATGGAATTCGACGATGCCGGCGCCGGGGCGCGATTTCGATTCGCGCTTGCCGATGACTTCGGTGGTGGCGTGCACCGTATCGCCTTCGAACAGCGGGTGCGGGAATTTCACGTCCGCCATGCCGAGATTGGCTATGGTGGTGCCGACAGTGAGGTCGCTCACCGACATACCGATCATTAGCCCGAGCGTGAACAACGAGTTCATCAGTGGCTGTCCCCATTCGGTCTCCTGCTCGCAGAAATGCCGGTCGATATGGAGTGGCTGCGGGTTGAGCGTCATGTTGGAGAAGAGCATGTTGTCCATCTGGGTGACGGTGCGCGTATAGCGGTGCTCGACCACCTGGCCGGGGACGAAATCCTCGAAATAGAGTCCGCCGCGCTTGTGCCGTAAGGCTGTCTGCTGCGTCATTCTCGCCTCCGCTTTCATCGTTTCTGTTAAGCCTACGTTTACCATAATAATTAACTATTCCTAACCCTGGGAGACCGGATGAGGAGCGAAATCCGGCTCCGGGCGCGCAGCCGCGGTCTGACCGATCGCTGACGCTCATGCGCGCTGCAGGTGAGAAACAGCCGGCCACGCCCGGCAGGAGCTTTCATGCTGGTCGATCCCAGCAAATTCGCCGCGAGCTCGACAGTGGCCGGGGCGATCCACCAGGCATCCCAAGCCACCGGCGCGAGCTTCAATTACCTCTTGGCAACGGCGCAAGTCGAATCGGGTCTCGATCCGCAGGCGGGCGCCTCGACGTCGTCGGCGCGCGGGCTGTTCCAGTTCATCGAGCAGACCTGGCTTGCCACGATGAAGCAGTCTGGCGCCGGGCTCGGTTACGGGCGCTACGCTGCGGCCATCACCGAGACTGCGCCCGGCCATTACGAAGTGAGAAACGCGGCGCTGCGCAGTGAAATTCTCAAGCTGCGCAACGAGCCGACCGCGAATGCGGTGATGGCCGGCGCCTTCACCAAGGCCAATGCGGCGGAGTTGACGACGCGGCTCGGCCGCGCGCCGAGCGAGGGGGAGCTCTACATCGCGCATTTTCTCGGCGCTGGCGGCGCGGCGCGGCTGATTGCGCTCGCCGGAAACAATCCGAACGCCCCGGCAGCGAATTTTTTCTCGCACGCCGCGCGGGCCAATTCCTCGATCTTCTATGACCGAACGACCGGCGCCGCCCGCAGCGTCGCGCAGGTGCGCAATATCCTGACTGCGCGCTATGACGTCGCCCGCGGCAGCCAGGATCAGCCGACGGCCGCGGCGCAGGCCGCAAGCCGGCCTGCCGTGCCTGCCGCGCCGGATACCGCCGGCGTCGCCGGCGCCTTCGCCGCCGCCGTTCCAAAACGCGCCGCCAACGACAGCCAAATCTTCCACGGTCTTTTTGCCGATGCGAACCGCTCCTCGCCGGTCGCGCCGGTCGTGAGTGCGCTCTGGGGCGTGCCGCGCGCCGCTTCACGCGCCGATCCTACGCCTGCGCAGCAGTCGATCCCCGGCGGAACGCTCGATCTTTTCAAGGATCCGGGCTCATGAGGCGAGGGGGCGTGCGCCTGCGCTCACCGTGGTAACCTTGGCAAAGATTTATGGTGAACGGTTTGTTAAGCCGGCGCCGCTAGGATCGATATCGCAACGGGGTCCGGTAGGCGCGAGCAAGCGATGATCGTCCGTCATTTTCTCGACTGGGTGCGCACGGCGCCCGCCGGCAAGCGGGCCGAGGCAACCAGCGCGCTCGCCCGCGCCTACCTTTATTCCGATCTCACGCCCGACGATCGCGCCGCCGCCGAGGGCGCCATGCTGATGCTGCTCGACGATCCCTCGCCGCTGGTGCGCCGCGCGCTTGCCGACGCGCTTGCGGCAAGTCCGAGCGCACCGCCGGCCATCGTGCTTGCGCTCGCCGCCGACCAGCCGCAGATAGCGGCGCCGGTCTTGGCACTTTCGCCGCTTTTCGTCGACGCCGATCTGGTCGACGCCGTGGCCACCGGCGCCGCCACTGTCCAGGCCGCGATCGCGAGCCGCGCCTCGTTGCCGCGCTCGGTTGCGGCAGCGATTGCCGAAGTTGGCACCGCGGAATCTTGCTTGGCGCTTTTGCAAAATCGCGATGCCGACATCGCGCCGTTCTCCATCGATCGGATCGTCGAGCGCCACGGCCACCTCGCGGCCGTTCGCGAGCCGCTGCTCGCGCGCGACGATCTTCCCGCCGCCACGCGGCAGATTCTGGTCGCTAAGCTTTCGCAGACACTGGCCGGTTTTGTCGCCGCGCGCGAATGGCTCGGCGAGGATGAGGCGTGGCGCATCGCGCGCGAGGCGTGCGAGAAGGCGACGGTGGTGCTTGCGGCGGACACGCCGACGACCGAAGTGCGTCCGCTCATCCGGCATTTGCGCAGCAGCGGCCAGCTCAACGCCGGCCTAATCCTGCGTGCTCTGTTGTCTGGCAACATCGTGCTGTTCGAGGAAGCCTTGGCCGAGCTTGCCGAGATGTCGGTCGCGCGGGTGTCGGCCCTCGTGCACGACCGCGGCAGCGCCGGCTTACGCGCGCTGTTCGACAAGGCCGGGCTGCCGCCTTCGACCTATCCCGCTTTCAAGGAGGCGATCGAGGCGATGCGCGAGGGCGACATCGCCAGCGAGCCGGGCGGCACCGCGCGACTCAAGCGGCGCATGATCGAGCGCGTGCTCACCGGCTGCACCAAAGAGGCGCTGGGCGAGCTCGCCCCGCTGCTCACGCTGTTGCGGCGTTTCGCCGCCGAAGCCGCGCGCGAGGAAGCACGGCTGTTCTGCGATGAGCTGGTGGCCGAAAGTTTCGACGGCGAACGGCAGTCGCAAGCGGCATAACAAATTCACCGCTGCGCGGCGCCGCGAAATGGTCATGCCCCGGGAACGCCGGGCGCGAGCGGCGGCGCAAAAATGCTTTCCAGATAGTCCGGGCGGTCGCTGTTCTCGCCGCGGAGAAATTCGTCGGTGACCTCGCGCAGGCGCCGCGTCAGCGCGCCGGCGACCGTGGAAAGGTCGGCGCGGGTATACTCGCGGGCGATGGCGCGCACGGCATCGACGTGTTGGTCGACCAGCGCCATCGGAATGCGGGTCATCTCCGGCGTGTGCTCGAGCAGCCGGCAGAGGCTGTCGGCAACCGGGCCGGCCGCAGGATAGCCGAACGTCACGGCCTCGCCTTTGATGTCGTGTGCGGCGCGAAACAGCTCGTCGTGCGTTTTCTTGGTAAAGCCTTCACGTCTGACATACTGACGCGCTGCTTCGAGACGCTCGCATTCGGCATGCATCCAGGCGGCAAACTCGCTCGACAGCTGGGCCAGCGCCGCTTCGGCACGCGCGACCGGATCGTCGTGGCCTTCGGCGGATGGCGCGAGGGCCTTGCGCAGCTCGTTCGGCGGCGTAATCACTTCGTGGTCCGCGTAAGTTGCGACCGACGGCATATCGTCCTTGCGAGGGGCCATTGCGGATCGTGCTCCCTGACAGTCAGCTCAAAACCTTGGCTTTATCGAGCAGCGGCTGCTGGCGAATCACGTCGGCCTTGCCGCCCTTGCGCCGTTCCGGTCCGACATAGTTGGCGTTGACGTTGCGACGCCGATCGGGCCCGAAATAGGTCTTGGTCTTGATGAACGGGCGCGGGTTGGCCACGACGTTGAGAATGCGCTCGTAGAGCGCTTTGGCCGAGATCGGCTTGGCGAGGAATTCAGTGATCCCTGCATCGCGGGCGGTGACCACGCGTTTCTTTTCGGAATGGCCGGTGAGCATGATGATCGGCACGTAGGGATTGGCGTTGGCGCCCGGCTGGCGGATCATCTGCGCCAATTCCAAACCGTCGAAGATCGGCATCACCCAGTCGGTGATCATGATGTCCGGCATGTAATGGGTGAAGGCTTCCAGGCCGGTGGCGCCGTCTTCGGCTTCGTAAACCTCGCGCGTACCGAATCCATGCAGCAAGGTGCGCAGGATGCGCCGCATATGGGCGTTGTCGTCGATGACGAGAAAACGCAGGCGGTTGAAATCGATGCGGACCATGCGGTCTCCGACGGAGGCGGCGAGCGCCCAATCCCGCGCGGTCATTTGTAGAGACGCGCCGTTAACGCACGGTTAAGCATTCGGACGGCGGACCGGGGAGGGAGCCTCTGTCCTGTCCTCGCTCATCAATAGCCGAATTGCTCGCGCAGGATGCGTTCGTCCAAGCTATGGCCGGGATCGAACAGCATGTGCATGGCGATCGAGTGGTCCATGCTGATGTCGACTGAGCGGACCGAGCGGACCTCATTGTGGTCGGCGACGGCGGCCACCGGGCGCCGATCCGCGTCCAGCACCTCGATGGTCACGCGCGCGCGATCAGGCAGCAGCGCGCCGCGCCAGCGGCGCGGCCGAAACGGACTGATAGGGGTAAGTGCCAGAAGCGGGGCATTGATCGGGATGATCGGCCCCTGGACCGAAAGGTTGTACGCGGTCGAACCCGCGGGCGTCGCCAACAGGATGCCGTCGGCGATGAGTTCGCGGAGCCGTTCTTTGCCGTCGACGAGGACGCGCAGCCGCGCCGCCTGGTAGATTTGGCGATACAGCGATACCTCATTGATGGCGTGGTAACGATGCACGCGGCCGACGTCATCGCGGGCGCGCATCAGCAGGGGATGGATCACGGTGACTTGCGCGGCGGCGAGCCGTTTGCCGAGGCCTTGTTCGGCATACTCGTTCATGAGAAAGCCGACGGTGCCGCGATGCATGCCGTAGATCGGCTTGCCCGAGTTCATGAACCGTTGCAGGGTCGCAAGCATGAAGCCGTCGCCGCCGAGCGCGACGATCACGTCGGCCTTCTCCGGCGCGACGTCGCCGTAGCGGGCGGCCAGCCGACGTCGCGCGCGCTGCGCTTCTTGCGCTTCGCTGGCGACAAACGCGATGCTTTTGTAACCGATTGCGTTGTGGCGCTTTGACATAACGGCTCGGCGTTGCGGGTGGGCCTGGGCGGAATCGGCGCGCTGGCGCCGCAGGAGATGGATATGGAACGCGCCGTTTTCGTCTATACGACCTATGCCTCAATTGTCGAGGCGGAACGATCGGGGCGCGCGCTGGTCGAGGGCCGGCTGTGCGCTTGCGTCAACATCCTGCCCGGCATGGTCTCATACTACCGGTGGCAGGGCGCGATCGAGCGCGGCGAAGAGGTGGTGATGATGATAAAGACCCGCGCCGGCCTCGCCGAAGCGGTGCGCGAAGCGGTCAAGGAGATGCACTCCTACGCGACGCCGGCCATTCTCACTATCCCGATCGAAAGCGTCGATCCGGACTACCACGCCTGGATCGTGGCGGAGACGCAGCCGATCACGCCGGATGCCGCCGCGACGCAGAAGTGACGCCGGCAGGCGCCTATCCTTGCTGCTTTGCAGCGCAGGATAAAAATTTGCGTCTTTAATAGGTCGCCGTGCCGTCGATCACGTCCTTCAGCATCCGGTATGCGCGGCAGTCAGTGTCGCCGCAGATCAGGCGTACTTTTTCGAGGTCGTCCTTGGCCTTGAGCAGGTTGCCCTGCTCGGCCTGCCACATGCCGTAATAGGACCACGTCACCGCGTGGTTCGGGTCGGCAGCAAGCGCCCGCTCATACCAGAGCTTTGCCTCGTCGTAGCGGCCGAGCTTGCGGCTGGCGTAGCCGATGAGCGTCGCCACGTCGGCATTGTCGTCATAGCCCAACGCCTGCAATGCGGCGATGCCCGCGGCATAGTCGCCCTTGTCGTAGATGAGCGCGTAGGCGGCGTGATAGCCGGCCAGGAAATCCTCCGCCGAGCTGCTCTTGTCTTTCGCCGTCTTCGGCTTCTTCGTCTGGGTGTTCTGTTTTGCCGGCGCCTGCTGTTCCGATTGCGCGGGCGGGCTGGGATTCGATTCGCCGACCGCGCCGGCGATATCGGGAGCAACGAGCATCGCGGAGAACAGAAGCGCGGCTGCGAGCGAATGCGAGGCGGTCATGGACGATCTCCTGCAGGGGCCGATGAGGCACTATACAAGGCCGCGCCGGATTCGGCTTGGTGCTGGACGGCCTCGTCGAGAAAATGTGATCACGGCGTGGGCCGCAATCCGCGATGCCAGCCGGGCAGGGCGCTGCAGTCGCCGCGCGTGTCACAAGTTCGGCTGCCACTCGATCGGAACGTGCTCGTAGCCGCTTGCGGTTTTGACAAGATGGCCGCAGGCCGGGAACGGGAAGTGATAGCCGGTCACCAGCATGCGATCGGCGGCGGCGCGATCGAAAAGTTTTTTGCGCGTCGCCACCGCCGCCTCGCCGTCGATATCGAAGGCGGCCTGCCAATCGGGATGGCGCGCGAACACCGCCGGATGCTGCGCGGTGTCGCCGAGCACCATGAGCGATTGATCGCCCGAGTGGATCGCGAACACGGTGTGGCCTGGCGTGTGGCCCGGCGCCGCCAGCGTGAGAATGCCGGGCGTGACCTCGGCTCCCGGCGCAACGCGCGTGATCCTTCCGGCGATGTCGGAAAATATCCGCCGCTGATTGCGGAAGGTGAGTTTCAATTCCGCGGGCGCGGCGTTCAAATTGGCGTCGTCCATCCAAAAAGCCCACTCGGCCGCCGGCACCATGATCTCGGCATTGGGGAAGACGAGGTCGTCCTCCTTGTCCTTAATGCCGTTGATGTGATCGGGATGGAAATGCGAAATGACGACGAGGTCGACCGCCTTCGGTTCAATGCCCGCAGCAACGAGGTTGTCGCGCAAAATTCCGGCCGAGGGCGCAATCTGGCCGCCGGTGCCGGTATCGACGAGCACGAGCTTCTTGCCGGTATTGACGACCAGCGTCGTGAACGGCGTCGCCAGCCTGTCGGCCGGCATGAATGCGTCGGCGAGCGCGCGCTCTACTTCGGCAAACGGCGCGTTGCGGATGAATGTTTCGGTGATCGGGCGATACCAGATGCCGTCATAGAGCGCGGTCAGCTCGAATGTCCCGATTCGGTAGCGATAGATGCCGGGCGCCTGTCGTCCGGCCGCCGGTGCCAAGGCCGCGGCCGGATCGCCGTCCGCGGCGAGTGCGGCGGCAGCCGAGCCGGCAAGGAGCGTGCGGCGGGTTAGCTTCGGCATGGAATTTCCATCGTCCGGAAAAATGGGTGAACGGTGGTGCCGGGTGAGAGGATTGAACTCCCGACCAACGGTTTACAAAACCGCTGCTCTACCGCTGAGCTAACCCGGCTTGGCCCCATATATATTACACACTCATCCGATTTGACATTCATCCGATTTTGGACGTGATCGACGCCGCCACCGCCGCGGGCTTCATGCGTCGGCGAGCGCCCTTTCTTGCGTGGAGTGTCGTCCCCATCGATAGTGGATTAACACGCTCGCGCAAATTATGGTTGCGCCAATACGGCGGATTTCAGAGACTGGACAACGAGGCCAATCGGGCCGGCGCATCGGCGCGCGGTCGCATACCGTATCGATGCAGGGGAGATTCGCCATGATCCCATATTCAGCGTGCCGCCGCAGCCTGCTCTTCGCCGCGGTGATCGGCATCCCGGCCATAGCGCTCGCCGAGACGGCGGCTCCGCCCGGCGCCTCCGTCTACATCATCAACCTGAAGGACGGCGATACGGTCAGCAGTCCTTTCAAGGTCCAATTCGGCTTGACCGGCATGGGAGTGGCGCCGGCGGGCGTCGAGAAGCCCAACACCGGCCATCACCATCTCATCATTGACACCACGCTGTCGCCGGAGGAATTGAAGCAGCCGATCGCGGCCGACGCTAAGCACGTCCATTTCGGTGGCGGGCAGACCGAGACCATGGTGACACTGCCGCCGGGCAAACACACGCTGCAACTCGTGCTCGGCGACTGGTCGCATGTCCCGTTCAATCCGCCGATCATGTCGGCCGTCATCACTGTCACAGTGAAATGAGCTGAAAGCGCCGTGCAACGCCGTACGGAAAATTGAGGCTCGCCGCCCAGGGCGACGCGAGCAGGATGCGAGAATGCCGCTCGCCTCATTTTTTGGTTCGCGGGACGGCGCGCGCACATGGAGCCCCGCGCGTGGGGCCGCCTATGGTGCCGGCATCGGCGCCGTCGCCGCATTGTGGAAAATTTCCTGGCAATTGCGCGGAGCTGGTTCGACCGGCGCGCATTTGTTGGAAGTCGCCGGTGCCGCGCTCGCCTTTGCACTGTTGTGCGCCGGCGCTGCCCTGCTGCGCAACCTCATCGCGCGCCGGCTGATCCGGCCAGACGCCGGATAAGGAGCGTGGCGCGAACGCGATCATTCCTGCACTACAATCCGCGGCTCCCCAATCGCCAAATAGTGATGCCAAATGTCGACGATCGCGTGAGAGCTCTCCAAGGCAGAGGACCGAAATGCTATCCTGCGTCGTCAGGATGAACCCGCGACGCAAACCCGATAGCGGAGGCGATCATTATGGACACCATCAAGCCACTGTTTACCGCCACGGCGACCGCAAGCGGCGGCCGCAATGGTCACACCGAGGCCGCCGACGGGTCGGTGCGCGCCGACCTTTCGGTACCGAAGGCGATGGGGGGACCCGGCAAGCCCGGCACCACGACGCCGGAGCATTTGTTCGCGGCCGGCTATGCGGCCTGTTTTGGCGGAGCGCTCGATTTCGTGGCCAAGCAGCACAAAAAGGATGCCAGCAAGGCCCGCGTCACCGCGGATGTGTCGATCGGACCGCGCGAAGGCGGCGGCTTCGGCCTCGCGGTTAAGCTTCGGATCGAAGATCCAAGCTTGCCTCAATCCGAGTTGGCCGCGCTGGCCCAGGAAGCGCACGAGAAAATCTGCCCCTATTCGCATGCGACGCGCGGCAATGTCGACGTGCGCATTGAGGTCAAGGGCGGGTGAGAGAAAGCCGAACGGCGCCCGCACGTCCGGCAGGTCGACCGTGGCGTCGGCTATGTCTGCGCCAGGCTGCCGACGGCAAGCACGATGTAGGCGAGGATGGCGAGCCACGCGCCATAGGCGGTGACATACGGAACTGGCGTAAGGACGCTGACCACCGCGATAACGGCGATGATGAGAGAAGCAACGAACCACCACAGCGGCGGCGCATGAAGTCTCACGATCCCCTCCTCGCATTTGCCGGCGAAAGCAAAATTCAGCGTGGGATGGTTCGGACTATAGCCACCGCCCTGGTCCTCACAATTCGACGAAGTGTTGAAGTGGACGGGCGAGGGCGGCCTCCCCGCCCCGCGGCGGTTCATTCGACTGAAGTGGCAATAGAAGGCGGCGGAGCGCGGTTTTGTTGCACTGCGCAATGACCGGCCCCTGACCGGATCCCGGCTCCGGTTCCTTATCTAAAGTCGTATAGGGGCAGCCGAGCATAACCGGTACATTTCAGTTCCGGAACCGCGGGCAGACAGCAGGGGAGAATAACCATGGTAGCACATGTTCCAGCAAACTTCCGACGCGTGATTACCGCGGCGGCGGGGGGCAACGTCATCGAGTGGTACGACTTCTATATTTTCGGGAGCTTGGCCGCGATCTTGTCGGTCAAATTCTTCGAGAAGAGCCATCCGGTCGCCGCGCTGCTCAGCACCATCGCGCTGTTCACTGCCGGATTCCTGGTCCGGCCTTTGGGAGCCTTCGTGTTCGGCTGGCTGGGAGACGTCGTCGGCCGCAAGTACACGTTCATCATGACGCTGGTCGGCATGGCTCTGGGTACCGGGGCGATCGGCTTGATCCCGACTTTCGACCAGATCGGCCTGGCCGCCGCGATCATCCTGTTCTGCTTGCGGATGATTCAGGGTCTTTGCCTGGGCGGGCAATATGGCGGCGCGATCACCTATGTCGCCGAGCACGTGTCGGACGAGCGCCGCGGCTACTATACCGGGTGGCTGCAGACCTCGCCGACGCTTGGCATCGTGCTGTCGCTCGGCCTGATCATCGCGACGCGCACTTATTTCGGCAGTGATGCGTTCAACGCCTGGGCATGGCGTATCCCGTTCTTGTTCTCCTTCGTGCTGGTCTTCATCGCCTTCTACATGCGGGTCCAGTTTCAGGAGTCGCCGATCTACGCGGAGATCAAGGCCAAGGGCGAGACGAGCAAGAATCCGTGGCGCGAGGCCTTCCTCAACCCGGCCAATCTCAAATACGTGCTGATCGCGACCGTCGTCGTGTTGGGGCAGGGCGTGGTCTGGTACAGCGGCCAGTTCTGGGCGCTTTACTTCCTGCAGCAGGTCTCCAAGCTCGACAACCTGACCACCGCCTACATCGTAGGCGCCGGGCTGATCATCGGCACGCCAACACTCGTCTTCTTCGGTTGGCTGTCCGACATCATCGGCCGCAAGCCGGTGATATTGGGCGGCATGCTCCTCGCCGCGATCACCTACTATCCACTTTATCAGTGGCTCGGAACGGTCTCGCAGCCGGGCCATGTCAACTATCCGATCGCGATCCTTATCATCGCCATCCTGGTCGCCTATGTCGGGATGGTTTACGGGCCGATCGGCGCCTTCCTTGCCGAATTCTTCCCCAGCAGGATCCGTTACACCTCAGTATCGGTGCCCTACCACATCGGCAACGGTTGGGGCGGCGGCTTGGTGCCGTTCATCACCACCGCGGCCTACCAGGCGACGGGCAGTCTCGCCTATGCGCTGATCTACCCGATCGCCGTTCCTGCGGTATGCTTGGTGATCTCCTTCTTCCTGATGCCGGAGACGCGGACGAGAAGCATCTGGGAGCCGGAAGCGCAAAAGGCGTAAGCGGCAATCCGGAAAGACACACTGCGTGCGGGGCCATTCGGCCCCGCTTTTTTTCGTCGCGCCCCGTTTTCATCGCGCCGGGTGCGGCCTCCTGTCTCGCGCTTGACAAATGTCAACATCGGATGATGCCGTTGCATCATGTTGTGACCGTTGGAGCCCGGTCGTGCTCATTGCGGTATTCGCCGACATCCACGCCAACCGACAAGCTTTCGATGCTTGTCTGGCGCAGGCGCGCAGTTTCGGCGCCGAACGCAACGTGCTTCTCGGCGACTATGTCGGTTACGGCGCCGATCCGGAATGGACGGTCACGACCGTCTTGGACCTGGTCGACAAAGGCGCCATCGCCGTGCGCGGCAATCACGACAATGCGGTGGGTGATCTACGCGAACGGCTCAATGTCGAGGCCAGCGTCGCAATCGAGTGGACGCGCGGCGAACTCGGAACTGCCGAGCGCCGCTTTCTCGCCGAGCTGCCGTTGACCGCTAGGGACGACAATCGCCTCTATGTCCACGCCGACGCCAGCAGCCCCGAAACCTGGCGCTACGTAACGAACGTCAGCGCCGCTGCCCGAAGCATGATCGCCACGTCCGCTCCGATCACATTGTGCGGCCACGTTCACCAGCCGGCGCTCTACACCATGTCGGCGACCGGCAAGACGACGGCTTTCACGCCGGTCAGCGGCTCGGCCATTCAGCTGCTTCCTTCGCGGCGATGGCTCGCGGTGCTTGGCTCCGTAGGGCAGCCCCGCGACGGCAACCCGGCCGCGTCTTACGTCATGTTGGATACCGAGCGATCCGAACTGACTTATTGTCGGGCGCCTTATGATGTAGCGGAGGCCGCGACCAGAATCCGGAAGAAGGGCTTGCCGGCGTGGCTCGCCGACCGGTTGGCGATAGGGAGATGAGGCATGGTCAGACCGTCGCTCGAACCGGGCGCGACGATCGACGGCTTTCGCATCGAGGAGCGAGTCCATCAAGGCGGAATGGCCGCACTTTGGCGCGTGTCACGGCCGGGCACGGCGACGCCGATGCTGATGAAAGTCCCCTTCATTGGCGAAGATGCAGACCCGGAGGCGATCGTCGGTTTCGAGATGGAACAGATGATTCTGCCACGTCTATCCGGCGTTCACGTTCCAAAATTCATCGCCGCCGGCGACTTCGCCGTGCAGCCCTATATCGTGATGGAATACCTTCCACCTCGAACGCTGTTACAGGAGCTCCCCGAACTGCCTCTGCCCTACGCGGAAGTTGCCGAGTTCGGTCTGAAGATCGCGGTTGCGCTTGACGATCTGCACCGCCAACACGTGATCCACCTCGACGTGAAGCCGAGCAACATCATGTTTCGGCGGAGCGGCGAGGTGGTTCTCATCGATTTCGGACTTTCGCACCACGACCAGCTTCCCGATCTGATGCAGGAGGAGTTTCGGCTGCCGGTCGGCACGGCTCCCTACATGTCGCCCGAGCAATTGCTTGGCATTCGCAACGATCCGAGAAGCGACCTGTTTGCCCTGGGTGCTCTGCTTTATTTCTTCACGACGGGCGTGCGGCCGTTCGGCCAAAGGGAGACGCTGCCCGCGATGCGGCGGCGGCTGTGGCGCGATCCGGTTCCGCCGCGCCGGTTGAAGCCCGACTATCCGCCTTGGCTGCAAGAGATCGTTTTGCGTTGCCTCGAGATCGAACCGGCGTGGCGCTACCCGACCGCGGCGCAACTGGCGTTCGAATTGAGCCATCCCGACAAAGTCAAGCTCACCAAGCGGTCCGAGCGATTGACGCAGGATCCGTTGTCGGTTGTCCTGAGACGACGCTTCAACAAGGATATCACCAGGTCCATCACTTTGCCGGCGACGGCAAGACACATTTCCGAGGCGCCGATTGTCGCGGTCGCCATTGATCTGGAGGAAGGGTCGACGTCGCTCAACGAGGCGCTCCGCGTCACCGCGGAACGCATTCTCGCGACGCTTCCTTCGGCGCGACTGGCCTGCCTCAACGTGCTCAAGCTCGGCCGGATTACCATCGACTATGCGCTGGACGAAGAGGGGCACAACAAGCGCATCGATCGTCTCGTTGCGCTTAAGCACTGGGGCGAGCCTCTGAAGCTCGAAGAGCACCGTCTTACTGCGCACGTCCTCGAGGGAGTCGACGCGGCGAATGCGATCCTCGAATTTGTCCAAGCCAACCGTGTCGACCACGTCGTCATCGGCGCGCGGCATAGTTCGTTGCTGCGGACTTTGCTCGGCAGCGTATCCGCCAAAGTGGCCGCCGAAGCTCCCTGCACCGTTACGGTGGTTCGACCGGCGCGAACCGCGGAGACCGGCGAGCCGGAGTCAATCGGCGGAGCCGTTGAAGAGGCGGCACTCAGCAGTCAGGATTAACGAAGACCGGGTGGGCCTGGAGCAACCTGGCCACCCCGTCACGTTTGTTTCCTGACTAATCGAGCCGTAGCTCGCGATTAATCTTACCGCGCAATTCGCCGACGCCATGAGCCGGCTTAAACGAATTCGCCGCGCGATTTCAGTACAATGCCCGTTCTGGATACGGGTCGTTCATGCGTTTTTTCCTTGCCGCCTTGCTTCTCGTCCTTGGCGCTGCTGCCGCGCTCGCGCAGCGCGTGCCGGTGATCATTGTTCCCGGCAAGCCGGGCGTGCCGGTGATGATGAATGGAGTCGATGTGTCGTGGTCGGTGATCGAGGGCGATTTCGGCCTCGATCGCCCCAGAGGCGTGACGCCGACCGTTATCTATCGTCTGTCTCCGATCGCGGTTCCCGATTACGGCCCCGGCTACGCGCTGCCAGGCTATTTTCCGAAAACCGGGCATCGCCCCGGCTACGGGCGTCTGGAAGTCGTGCCGCCGCCGGATCGGCCGCTGCCGCCTCCCGCGCCGACCTACTATCGCAGCTGGTCGAGCGAGTCCGACCCGGTGCCGGCGACTGAATACGCGCCGCTCGCCGCGCCGCCGGTCGACATCTCAATATATGGAGGCCGCAACGACCGCCGACGAGGCGAGGGCCATTCACAAGGTTCCGGTCATGGAAAGTGAGTCACCATGCCGCTCGGCGGCGGTTTCGTCCGCCTCAACGCGGCAATCTCTGTAGAGGAGTATCATGTCTCTGCATCGCGCTACCCTCTTGGTTTTCGCTGCCTTGTTCACCGCCGGCATGACGTCGGCCTCGCTTGCCTGTTGCGAATGGGGAGGTCCGGCTCCGCTGGCCTATACCGTAAACGGATGCGGCGGCTGCGGCGCCTCAGCAGCGGTTGTGTATGGCGAGCCCGTGGCACCCCCGCTTCCGCCGCCGGTCCTTGCCGTTCGGACCAGCGGTTGCGGCTGCGGCCATCCGGTCGTTTACGCGGCGCCGGCGATCGAGCCGATGCCGATCGTCCCCGCGCCGATTTATGTGGTCAACCAGGGACCGGAATATGCCGGCCCCGGCATCATGGTCCCGTATCGGGTGTGGTCGCCGGCCGCCTTTGCGCCTGAGCAATATCCCTACATGCCCGGCTACGGCTCCTATCCCTACCGTCCGCGTTTTGCTTACCGGCATCCGCATTACTATGGGCCGCACTATGGGCGGCCGATTCCGCGGCCGCTCAGCGCACGTGACTGACAGAACGCCGCCGCTTGGTCCTGGCCGCTACGCGATGGCGCGTCGCGCAATATAAAGCGCCAGCGCCGCGGCATTCGACACGTTGAGGCTTGTAATCGGGCCGGGAAGGTCGAGCCGCGCCAGGCGTTGGCAAGCGGCGCGCGTGCCCTGCCGCAAGCCCTTGCCTTCGGCGCCGAGCACCAAGGCGAGCGGCGCTGAGAGATCGATGGCCGCGAGGTCCTCGGGCGCGGCGCTGTCGAGCCCGACAACGAGAAAGCCACGTTGCTCGAGCGTGGCGAGCGCGCGCGAGAGATTTTGCACAGTGACAAGCGGCACAATTTCGAGCGCACCCGAGGCGGATTTTGCGAGCACACCGGTCGCTTGCGGGCTGTGGCGGGCGGTGATGATCACGCCCGCGACGGCGAACGCCGCCGCGCTGCGCAAGATGGCGCCGACATTGTGCGGATCGGTCACCTGGTCTAGCGCAAGCACGATGCCGGTGGCGGACAAATCCTCAATGCCGGGCGAGGGAAGGGGCTCGACTTCGGCGAGGAGGCCCTGGTGTACCGAGTCAGGCGAAAGCCACGCGGCAATGGCGTCGGGCCGCACCAATTCCGGCGTCACCGGCAGCGCAACGGCTTCCTCCGCGAGACGCCGCGCCGCGTTCGCCGTCGCCAGAATCCTCCTGACGCGCCGCGCCGGGTTGGCGAGCGCTGCCGTGACCGGATGCCAGCCGTACAGAATGATCGAGGCGTCGGTGCGCTCGCCCCGGCCGCCGCGCCCGTGGTCGTAGCGCTGCACGCCGCGGCGGCGCTGTGTGCGCGGCTTTGCGTGCCTTTGGCGTTCACGCATGCGCGCTTCTGTCATGCGCCCGCGCGCTTGGCAATTACGCCCATTTTCGATTGACTAGCTTTCGGCGGCCAACCATATAGCGCCGGCGGGCGAGCCTGCCGGATCTTTTGCGCCCGCAAGCTTCGTTGCGGGGGAGTGTCCCGAGCGGCAAAGGGGGCGGACTGTAAATCCGCTGGCTGACGCCTTCGTAGGTTCGAGTCCTACCTCCCCCACCAGCCTCCGCGCGCTTCAACTCGGCAACGCATCTATGCCCAATGACCGCCGCGCCGCGGCGTTGCGGCAGCGGCCATCGCGACGGTAAATCAATCATCTCAGAAACAGCTGCAATTCTAGTCTTAATCGTCCACCGCACGACGGCGAATAAACCGTATTTTTAGCGTGTTGTTTAAACTGATCTTAGACCCTCGCCGCTAAGGTGGCGCCGTAGACGGGGGAACAGGGCCCGTCGACGACAAACAAAATTGACTTGGGAAGGGCGTCAATATGAAAGCCGTCGTAAAGACGGTCGAGCTCGCCGAGCGCGAGGCGCGTTTCGACCATATTCGGCCGCATTACCTCGAGGCGCTGACCTTGGTCGAGCGCCTGCATCGGCGTCTGCTTGACGTCATCAAGGACGAATTCGACCGCCGCGGGCGCGCCGACATCAACGCGGTGCAAGCGCTGCTGTTGTACAATATCGGCGACAAGGAGCTTACCGCCGGCGAGCTGCGCACGCGCGGCTACTATCTCGGCTCCAACGTCTCCTACAATCTCAAGAAGCTTGTCGAGATGGGCTTTCTCGATCATCAGCGCTCGCGCGTCGATCGACGCTCCGTGCGTATCAAGCTCACCGACAAGGGCCGCGAAGTGCGCGATATCGTCGACGCGCTCTACCATAAGCACGTGCGCACGGTGGAGCAGGTCGGCGGCATCAGCGCCGACGAGTTCGGTGTGCTCAACAAGGCACTGCATCGGCTCGAGCGCTTCTGGACCGATCAGATTCTCTACCGGCTCTGACAGAGCGGGTCCTTGCGCCAGCTTTTCCTTTGATACTGGCGGACCTTGGCCCCGGCAGCAATGCCGGGGTCTTTTTTGTTCTGGGCAGAGGCTCATTGCGAGCGAGGCGAGACAATCCGAACTGGCGGTCCGCAGACCGAACGCTTCCTCGCTTCGCGTCGCGCAGTGACGGCTGGTCCGATCACCCGCCGACCGTCTTCGTTAGCTTGCCGAGCCAGGTCAGGACCGGAAAAGGCGTGAAGATCTGCACCAACACTGCGGCGGCGATGATCACGATCACATAGCCGAGCAGGCCGCGCAATATTCGCTGCGGCTGCGGAGGGTAGGGCGGCTTGTTGTCGGCAGGCCAGGCGAACGCCTCTTCCCATTTTTCCTGCGCAATATGGGCCGGCCTGATTCGTTCGAAAGGCTCCCAGGCGCGGTAGGCGGCAATGCCGCGCTCATGGGCAATCGTGTTTCTCAGCCACAAAAAATTGCTTCGGCCAACGAAATCGACCGCTTTTCTGATTGCAGCGTACAGGAAAAGAAAGAACAGCAAACAGACGAGATAGACATATGCGATCATTAGGCCCGCCGTGAGCACCGATCGGGTGAAGGACTTCATCCGGAACAGCCCGGAAGTCAATTGCAGGCTGGCCTCGACGATCTTGTCGAGGCCATTGGCAAGCAGCCCGGCCAGCGAATTATCGTCAGCGGCCTGCAACAACAAAATGATGGTGACGACGACGGCGATCTGAAACAGCCGCGAGCGCATTATGGTCCGGATCGGTGCCGCGATCAGCCTGATCAACCCCATCGTCCGCTCCTGGCAGTGGCCGGCTGTAAGCGTCCGCCAACCACAATAGCCGGCGCCGTCGAACCCGCCAGCAAACGCGCGAAGCCATCCACCGCCTAATGTGGATGACTTCGCCGCCGCTGGCTGGCCCTGGCAACGGCCCTTTGGTCCATACCTCCGTCATGCTAATGCGGCGCAGGGCGGTTTTGCGACTTGGCCCATTTCGGCCTTCATGCTGTGGTGGCTTGACGCCGCATGAGCGAAGCGAATGATCGAAACGGCGCGCGGCCCGACCGCCGCGTTGTGCTGAGGCACCTCGCCGGCTCTGCCGCGCTTGCCGCCGCCGGATTGTCCGCGCGCGCGGCCGCGACTGAAGATCAGGCGCTCGACGCCCTGATCGGCGACGCCGGGCGCGGCGAGTTTGGGCAAAGTTTCGACGATGCTTCCCGTACCATCCACATGCCGAAGCCGTCGGAGCCGACCGTCTCGGCGGCGACGGCGCAGATGACCGAGCAGGGGATCGAGCGCTACGCGGCGATCGTCGGCCGCGGCGGCTGGCCGCAGGTTCCGTCAGTCGCCGTGCTGCGGCTTGGCGACCGCCACCCGAACGTGACCGAACTGCGGGTGCGGCTGGTCGCGTCCGGCGACATCGATCCGCATGCGGTCGGCAACGACATCTACGATTCCTATGTCGAGGCGGCGGTTCGGCGTTTCCAGGCGCGCCACGGCTTGACCGTGGACGGCATCATCCGCAAGGAGACGCTCGCCGCGCTCAACGTGCCGGCGCCGGTGCGGCTCGCCCAGCTCAAGGTCAACGTGGCGCGGCTGCGCACGCTCAGCACCAATCTCAGCGCGCGCTATGTGGTCGCTAATATTCCAGCCGCGCGCATTGAGGCAATCGAGAACGGGCTTGCGGTGTCGCGCCACAGCGCCGTCGCTGGCAAGCCCGATCGGCCGTCCCCGGAACTCAGCAGCAAAATTGTTCAGATCAATTTCAATCCCTATTGGACGGTCCCGCCTTCCATTGTCCAGAAGGACTTGATCCCGAAGATGCAGGATCAGCCCGACTACCTGACCAGCAATCACATCCGCATTTTCGATGCGCGCCACAAGGAGCTCGAGCCGTCGCAGATCAATTGGTACTCGGAAGACGCGACCCACTACTCGTTCAAGCAGGATCCGGGCAGTTACAACTCGCTCGGATCGATCCGCATCAACTTTCCAAGTCAATACGGCGTCTACATGCACGACACGCCGCTGAAGAATCTTTTCGGAGAAGATTTCCGCTTTCATTCGTCAGGCTGCATGCGCGTGCAAAATGTGCGGCAACTGGTGGCGTGGCTGCTGCAGGGAATGAAGGGCTGGTCGCTGGAGGATATCGACCGCGTGGTTAAGTCCGGCGAGCAGAAGAACGTCGAACTGAAAAAACCGGTGCCGCTGCACTGGGTCTACATCACCGGCTGGGCTACGGCCGACGGGGTCGTGCAGTTTCGCGAGGATATTTACGGCAAGGACGGCTTGCCTGGCGCGCAGGCGACAACCACGAATCTGTAATCCGTGGGTGGCTAAACGCCGGCGAAGCCGGGAGCGATCCATTCGCTCGGGTCACCCCTTCGGGTTTTCGCGATGCTCTGTCCGGGCCGCAAATGGTGTCCTGGCGAGTTCACACCCGAAATTTCCTCGTGTATGTTGCCACCAGTCGTTTGTGGCGTGGGAGGAAGATGTGAGTCATCAGCTCAAATACGTTCTCGACGAAACGCAAATTCCGAAAGCCTGGTACAATCTGGCGGCCGATCTGCCGAAGCCGCTGCCGCCGGTGCTGCATCCCGGCACCAAGCAGCCGGTCGGCCCGGCCGACCTCGAGCCGCTGTTCCCGATGGCGCTGATCCTCCAGGAGGTATCGGCCGAGCGCTCGATCGACATCCCAGAGCCGATCCGCGATGTCTACCGCATGTGGCGGCCGACGCCGCTGATCCGCGCCCGCCGCCTCGAGCAGGCGCTCGGCACGCCGGCGAAGATCTATTTCAAATACGAGGGCGTCTCGCCGGCCGGCTCGCACAAGCCGAACACGGCGGTGCCGCAGGCCTGGTACAACAAGGAACAGGGCATCAAGCGGCTCTCGACCGAAACCGGCGCCGGCCAATGGGGCTCGGCGCTCGCCTTTGCCGGCGGGCTGTTCGGCATCGACGTGACCGTTTTCCAGGTGCGCGTGTCCTACGATCAGAAGCCCTATCGCCGCGCGCTGATGGAGACTTACGGCGCGCGCTGCCTGCCCTCGCCGTCGAACGAGACCGACTCCGGCCGGGCGATCCTCGCCAAAGACCCGAAGAGTCCGGGCTCGCTCGGCATCGCCATTTCCGAGGCCGTGGAGATGGCGGCCAAGGACCCGGCGGTGAAGTATTCGCTCGGCTCGGTGCTCAACCACGTGCTGCTGCACCAGACGGTCAACGGGCAGGAAGCGATCAAGCAGTTCGAGATGGCGGGGGACGATCCCGACGTGGTGATCGGCTGCACTGGCGGCGGGTCGAACTTCGCCGGCCTCGCCTTCCCGTTCCTCGGGCTGCAACTGCGCGGCGGGCGCAAGCGCCGCATCATCGCGGTCGAGCCGGCGGCGTGCCCGTCGCTCACGCGCGGCAAATACGCCTACGATTTCGGCGACACCGCGCACCTGACGCCGCTGGTCAAGATGCACACGCTGGGCTCCACGTTCATTCCGCCCGGCTTCCACGCCGGCGGCTTGCGCTACCATGGCATGGCGCCGATGGTGTCGCATCTCTACGAGCTCGGCCTGATCGAGGCGCGCGCCTATCATCAAAAGACCTGCTTCGATGCCGGCGTGCAGTTCGCGCGCAGCGAGGGCATCGTGCCGGCGCCGGAGGCAAACCATGCGGTGCGCTGCGCGATCGACGAAGCGCTGCGCTGTAAGCAGGAGGGCAAGGCCGAAGTGATCCTCTTCAACATGTCGGGCCACGGCCACTTCGACATGGCGGCCTATATCAGCTACTTCGAGGGCAAGCTGGTCGATCAGAAGTACGACGAAGGCGAGCTGGCCATGGCGCTCGCTGGCCTGCCCAGCATCGCGGCATGATCGCCTGATAAGCCGGCGGATATCTGACTGATTGTCGATGTTCGCCGGCGCTCGACGTCAGCCATGCGCGGGTCGGTTGCCGGGGCAGCGGCGGCGCTATAGGGTCTGCGCTCCGCGGCGAGCGTTCGATAATGACCGCTAGAGCCTCCGACGATCTTCACACGCGCGCGATAAGGCTGTGGCTTTATGCAGTCGCCGCGCTGGTGCTCGCCATGGTGATCGTTGGCGGGGCGACGCGGCTGACCGAATCCGGTCTCTCGATCACCGAGTGGAAGCCGGTCATGGGCACGCTGCCGCCGCTCGGCGAAGGGCAGTGGCAGACCGAGTTCGAGAAATATCAGGCTATTCCGCAATATCGCGAGCTCAATCGCGGCATGAGCCTCGATGCGTTCAAGACCATCTATTGGTGGGAATGGACGCATCGGTTGCTGGGCCGGCTGATCGGCGCCGCGTTTTTTCTGCCATTCTTGTGGTTTCTGTGGCGCGGATGGGTGGCGCCGGCGTTGCGGCGGCGGCTCTGGTTCATTTTCGCACTCGGCGCGCTGCAAGGCGCCGTCGGTTGGTGGATGGTGGCCTCGGGCCTCGCCGACCGCGTCGAAGTCTCACCCTACCGGCTGGCGACGCATCTTGTCCTTGCCTGCGCGATCTACGTCGTCCTGCTGTGGACGGCGCAGCGGATGAGCATTCGCTCGTCTCATTCTCTTACGCCCGCGGGGGAGAGCAGCGCACGCATTCGGGCGAGCGCGCTCGGGCTTCTCTTTCTCGTGCTGTTGCAAGTCTATCTCGGCGCACTGGTCGCCGGGTTGCGCGCCGGATACGTCTATAATACCTGGCCGTTGATCGATGGCGCATGGGTGCCGGAATCCTCGCGACTGTTCTTCGACACGCCGCTGTGGCGGAATTTCTTCGAGAACGCGCTCACGGTGCAGTTCGATCACCGCGCGCTCGCTTACGCGATCTTTGTCGGTGCGCTCGTTCACGTGCTCGATGTCGGAGGCACGGTGAAGAAGGGGCGCGGACTTGCCGGCGCGATCGTGCTCTTCGCGGCGGTGACGTTGCAGGGAGCCATTGGCGTCTGGACCCTGCTCCTGCGCGCGCCGATTTCGGTTGCGCTCTTGCACCAGGCGACGGCGATGCTGGTCCTGACCGTGGCAGCAGTGCACGCCTCAATGCTCGCCAGTCGCGTTCGTCGCGCTCAGCCGCTTGACGCACCCGCCTTCTGGAAGACAGCCGAATAGTGATGGGGCGGGATTTCAACAACGCGAAACTTGCCGCGCGGGTTTGAGGTAAGCCTGAGTTCAATCCGCCAGCGCCTGTTCCAGGTCGGCGATGATGTCGTCCTTGTCCTCGATGCCGATCGACAGCCGCACCACGTCGGGCCCGGCGCCGGCCGCGATTTTCTGCGCGTCGGAGAGTTGCCGATGCGTGGTCGAGGCCGGATGAATGATCAGCGAGCGGGTGTCGCCGATATTGGCGAGGTGCGAGAACAGTTTCACGTTGGACACGAGCTTGACGCCGGCGTCGTAGCCGCCCTTGAGGCCGAAGGTGAACACGGAGCCGGCGCCGTTCGGGCAATATTTCTTGGCGAGGTCGTGATAGCGGTCGCCGGGCAGTCCCGGATAGCTCACCCACACCACCTGCGGATGCGCAGAAATCCATTCGGCCACCGCCAGCGCATTGTCGCAATGCTTGCGCATCCGCAGCGGCAGCGTCTCGATGCCGGTGAGGATCAGGAAGGCGTTGAATGGCGACAGCGCCGGGCCGATGTCGCGCAGCGCCAGCACCCGGCAGGCGATGGCGAAGGCGAAATTGCCGAAGGTTTCGTGCAACACGATGCCGTGATATTCCGGCCGCGGTTCGCACAGCATCGGATAACGGCGCTCGCGCGACCAGTTGAAGGTTCCGGCGTCGACGATCAGCCCGCCGATCGAATTGCCGTGACCGCCGAGAAATTTGGTCAGCGAGTGGACGACGATGTCGGCGCCGTGATCGATCGGCTTGCACAGATAGGGCGTGGCCAGGGTGTTGTCGACGATGTAGGGCACGCCGGCGCGGCGCGCGATCTGCGCGACGGCCGCCATGTCGGTGATGACGCCGCCGGGGTTGGCGATCGACTCGGTGAAGATCGCCTTGGTCTTCGGGCTGACGGCGCGCTCGAACGAGGCGATGTCGTCGGGATCCGCCCACACCACGTTCCAGCCGAAGTTCTTGAAGGCGTGGTTGAACTGATTGATCGAGCCGCCATAGAGCTTTCGCGACGCCACGAACTCGTCGCCGGGCTGCAGCAAACAATGAAAGACCACGACCTGCGCGGCATGGCCGGACGCCACCGCCAGCCCGGCCGTGCCGCCCTCGAGCGCGGCGACACGCTCCTCGAGCACCGCATTGGTCGGGTTGCCGATGCGCGTATAGATGTTGCCGAAGGTCTGCAGGCCGAACAGCGAGGCGGCATGATCGACGCTTTCGAACACGTAGGAGGTGGTCTGATAGATCGGCGTCGCGCGCGCGCCGGTCGTCGGATCGGGCTGCGCGCCGGCGTGGACGGCAAGCGTGGCGAAGCCCGGAATGCGTTCGCTCATGGGCCGGTCCTCCTCGGGCGCTGGCGCGCTTCGGGTTTATAGCAGCGGCTGAAGCCGTCAAGGCGCGATGCGCCGTCTGTGTTAACGGAGAAAAATTCAGCCGGCGAATGCCGGCGCGGCAGGGGATCGATCTTGCGGCTGCGGCGTTCTCAGCGGGAGCCGTCCTCGCGCTGCGCCCGTTCGGCTGCGGCGGCCGCCTCGGTCGAGCCGCCGCGCGCGGACGTGCGGTTGAGCGACAGGCGCTGGATGCCGCCGCTCGTCGGCTTCTTCGAAGTGATGGTGCGGGTATTCACTCCCATCCAGGCAATTTCCGACGACAGGCGGCCATACTCGATCTTCGGGCAGCGATTCATCACGACCTTGAGGCCGCTGGCCTCGGCGAGCGCCGCCGCTTCGTCGTTGCGGATGCCGAGCTGCATCCAGATGACTTGCGGCCGCGGGTTGAGCGCCAGCGCCTCGCCGACGATGTCGAGCGCATAGGGCGCGGCACGGAAAATATCGACCATGTCCACCGGCTCCGGGATATCGGCCAGGCGCGCGTAGATCCGCTGACCAAGCATCGCCTGGCCGGCGTGTCCCGGGTTGACGGGGATCATGTGGTAGCCACGTTCGAGCAGATATTTGAAGGCGAAATAGCTCGGGCGGTTTTCCTTCTCCGAGGCGCCGACCATCGCGATCGACTTCACGGTGTTGAGAATGCCGCGGATGTAGCCGTCCGAGTAGGAATCGTGATCCATCAACAACGCCGAATTCAGCGGTCTTCCCATTTCGGCTCGCGCTTCTCAATGAAAGCGCCGATGCCTTCCTCGGCGTCCCGCACCAGCATGTTTTCGACCATCACGCCGGACATGTAATCATAGGCGTCGGCGAGCGGCATTTCGAGCTGGCGATAGAAACCCTCCTTGCCGATTTTCACGGTCAGCGATGATTTGCTGGCAATCTTGCGCGCCAGTTTGATCGCCTCCTCGCGCTCGCGGCCCGGAGCGACCACGTGGTTGACGAGGCCGATGCGTTCGGCATGTTCGGCGGAAATCATTTCGCCGGTGAGCAGCATCTCCATCGCGTGCTTGCGCGCGACGTTGCGGGCGAGGGCGACCATTGGTGTCGAGCAGAACAGTCCGATATTGACTCCGGGGGTGGCGAACTTGGCGGCGCGCGACGCGATCGCGAGATCGCAGCTTGCGACCAGCTGGCAGCCCGCCGCCGTCGCGGTAGCCTGCACCGCGGCGATCACCGGCTGCGGCAGCGCGACGATCTGCTGCATCATGGCGCTGCACATCGTCATGATGTGCTTGAAATAGGCGCGGCCGCGATCGTCGTCGCTACGGCGCTGATTGAGTTCCTTGAGATCGTGCCCGGCACAAAAGGCGGGGCCGTTGGCGGCCAGCACCACCGCGCGCACCGTGTCATCATGCGCGATCGCGGTCAGCGCGTCGCCGAGCGCCTCCAGCATTGCCTCGGAAAGAGTGTTGCGGGCCTCAGCGCGGTTGAGCGTCAGCACGGCGACGCCGTCCGTGTCCTCGCGCAGGAGTATCAGTGCAGAGGTCCGGGCGGCGGCTGCAGCGGTTTGGGCGCTCATCGTCATGTCCTTTAGTCCGGTCCTGCCGGGATTTGGCAATTCCTCTGCTCCATTATATCCGTCCGGAGCACGGGGAGTACGGTATGCTCGGAGCGGTGGCGGCAAAACTGACGGTCGAGGAACTCGAGCGCCGGCTCGGCGCCGAATTTCCCACGATGTTCAACCCCCGCAGCGGCTACAGCATCGAGGAGGTCTGGCATGGCGGTTGCCGGGTGCGCAAGCGTTTCGACAGCCGATCGCTGCGTCCGGGCGGCACCATCGCGGGCACGACATTGATGACGCTCGCCGATTTCTCAATGTATGTGGCGGTGCTTGCCGCGATCGGCTGGGTGCCGTCGGCAGTAACCTCCAATTTGAACATCAATTTTCTCAAAAAGCCGGCGCCCCAGGACCTATTGGCACAGGTGCGGTTGATGAGGATCGGCAAGCGGCTCGCGGTCGGCGAGATCGACATACGATCCGAGGGGGAGGAGGAGTTGGTGGCGCACGCGACCTCAACCTATTCAATACCGTCGCATTGACGGTAGAAAAATACCACTTAGCCAAATCATTGATATAAGATAAAATATTCGCGTGAAGTATTGACCGCGGGTCATATCGCGGCTAGATAAACCGCGCGCCGGTGAACCCGGCGCCTTTCCAGAACGGATGCGGATTATGGGCACTTATTCGGCCAAGCCCGCCGAGGTCGACAAGAAGTGGGTGATGATCGATGCCGACGGGCTTATCGTTGGCCGGCTCGCCTCGATCGTGGCAATGCGGCTGCGTGGCAAGCACAAGCCGACCTTCACGCCGCATGTCGATTGCGGCGACAACGTCATCGTCATCAACGCGGCCAAGGTCGTGTTGACCGGACGCAAGGTCGAACAAAAGGTCTACTACAAGCACACCGGCTTTATCGGCGGCGTCAAGGAGCGCTCCGCCAAGGCGATTTTGAGCGGCCGCTTTCCCGAGCGGATCGTGGAAAAGGCGGTGGAGCGCATGCTCCCGCGCGGGCCGCTCGGCCGCCGCCAGCTCGGCAACCTCAGGGTCTATCCGTACGCCGAGCATCCGCACGCCGCCCAGCAGCCGCAACAAATCGACATTGCGGCCATGAACCGCAAGAACAAGAGGACCGCCTGATGGCCGAAACGATGCAGACGCTCGAGGAGCTGTCCACGCTCAAGCCCGCGGCGGCGCCGCAGCCGCCCAAATACGTGCAGAAACTCGACAAGCAGGGCCGCGCCTATGCCACCGGCAAGCGCAAGGATGCGGTAGCGCGGGTATGGATCAAGCTCGGCGGCGGCAAGATCGTGATTAACGAGCGGCCGGTGGAAACCTATTTTGCCCGTCCGGTGCTGCGCATGCTGATCCAGCAGCCGCTCGTCGCCGCAAAGCGCCAGGGTCAATATGACGTGGTCTGCACCGTCTCCGGCGGCGGATTGTCTGGCCAAGCCGGCGCGGTACGCCACGGACTTTCCAAGGCGCTGATGCGTCACGAGCCCGAGCTGCGGTCGGTGCTCAAGCACGGCGGTTTCCTCACCCGCGACCCGCGCGTGGTCGAGCGCAAGAAGTACGGCAAGGCCAAAGCGCGACGCAGCTTCCAGTTCTCGAAGCGCTGACGCAGAAAACGCCGGGCGTCTTTAACCTCCCGGCAATACTATCGCCGAGCTTCGTTGCATTAGTAACCGCTACGGAACGCTTGCGACCTAGTGTGCCCGCCGACAGCGGTTGCGGTGGGCCTCATGCATCTCGACGTCCAGACCCTCTCGGTAGTGACGGTTTTCGTCACCGCGCTGCTCGGGGCCCTGTTGGTCTTTGCCGGACTGCAGAATCGGACCATTCGCGCCCCAATGTGGTGGGGAGCGGCCCATGTCGTCAACGCGAGCGGTCTCGGGCTGTTAACGTCGCACGGCGCCGCGCCGGATTTCGTTACCAACGACCTTGCCAACGGGCTCGTGCTCCTGGGCTACGGTCTGACCTGGAGCGGGGCCCGCATCTTCGACGGGCGTGAGGTGCGCCTGCTGCTGGTCCTGTCTGCGCCGGCGATCTGGATTGTGCTCTGCCGCTTGCCGGCTTTCGCCGCCAATGGCGACCTCGGCGTGATCGTCGTCTCCACGATGCAGGCAGTGTTGGCGTTGCTCACCGCCGAGGAATTCTGGCGCGGCCGCGACGAGCCGCTGATGTCGCGTTGGCCCATGGTCATTGTCCAGCTTGCCAATGCCGCGGTGCTGCTTGCGCGCGTGCCGGCGACGCTGCTGTCGCCGCTCTTCCCGGCCGATTCGCTGATGCGCGGACTGTCGTTCGCCTTGCTCGCATTCGGCACGCTGCTGTTCACGGTGGTCATGGCCTTCCTGCAGCTCAACATGACCAAGGAACGCACCGAGCTCAAACACAAGATCAACTCGCTGGTTGATCCCTTAAGCGGAGTCGCCAATCGTCGCGCCTTTCTCGACGGCGCCACCAGTCTCCTGGTGCAGCAGCGGATCGACCGTGAGCCGCCGCTCGCCCTGCTGCTTTTCGACCTTGACCACTTCAAGCAGATCAACGACCGCTTCGGCCACGCGCTCGGCGACGCCGTCCTGCAGACCTTCGCCGGCACCGCCACGGCGACGCTTGGCACCGAAGTGCTGTTCGCCCGCATCGGCGGCGAGGAATTCGCCTCCTGCTTGCCGGTCGGCGACCTCGACGAAGCCTATGCGATCGCCGATCGGGTGCGGCGCAATTTCCTCGCGGCCGCCGCGAAATTCGGCAACGACGAGCTGCAACCAAGCGTGAGCGTCGGCATTACGCTCGGTTGCGATGCCCACGCCGACGTCCATGATCTGCTCTCGGTCGGTGATCGGGCGCTCTATCGGGCCAAGGAGCTCGGCCGCAATCGCGTCGAGACCGAAGTCCCGGCAAATATCGCGACATCGAGCGCGAATTTTGCCGCGCCTTCGATCGTGCCGATCATCGGGCCGGAACGCGCGGCAAACGCAGCCGGCCCTGACGGCGAGCGTCGGCATGCCGCCTCCTGAGGCCCAAAATCGTCAACGCGTTGTAGCGATTTTCCGCTCATTTTAGCAAAGACTTGATTCACATTTTGATCTGTTACGGGAAAAACCCACCGCATAAGATACACGCTTGGCAAAGCTTGAAAAGCAAACTTCCGGCGCGGGCCGCGCATTCGTGGTACTCTCTCATTCGACACACCGGATAGGGGCGCTGCTGCATGCTGTCGGTATCGCTCGATATCGGAACGCTGTTCGTTATCGCCATCTGCGTGACGTTGTTGCTCGGCCTGTTCCTGCTGTTCGCGTGGCTGCAGGAGCGCATGCAAGCCCTCGCCTGGTGGGGCGTGGCGTATCTGATCGGCGGATTGTCCGGCGCGATATGGCGGTTCGGCGACCTGATTACGCCGCCTTTGCCGCCCTTGCCGCCGTATCTTGCCGATGTGCTGCTGTTCGTCGCCGTCGGCGTGATTTGGAGCGCCGCGCGCCTCTTCCACGGGCGACCGGTGCGCTGGGCTGCCATGTTTTTCGGCGCCGCGTTCTGGCTGACGGCATGTCATTTCCCGGCGTTCGCCGCCTCAGCCGCTTCCCGTGTCCTGGTGAGCTCGCTCATTGTCGCCGGCTATACGTTCCTCACCGCCGCCGAATTGTGGCGCGAGCGGCGCAAATCGCGCATCCGGCATTGGCCCGCCGTTTTCGTGCCGATGCTGCATGGGGCTGTTTTTCTCCTGCCGGTGGCGCTGGCGACGCTGACCGACGACGACGGCATTCGCGGTCCGGCCACCGGCTGGATTGCAGTATTCGCCATCGAGATTGTGCTCTACGTCGTCGGCACCGCCTTCGTCGTACTGATGCTGGCGAAGGACCGCACCTTGCGCTTCTACAAAATGGCCGCGGCAAGCGATCCGCTCACCGGCTTGCTGAACCGGCGCGGCTTCTTCGAGGCCACTGCGGTGCTGCTGAAATGCGCGCAAAAGAGCAAGACGCCGGTCAGCGTGCTCGCTTTTGACCTCGATCATTTCAAATCGATCAACGATCGATTTGGCCACGCGACCGGCGACGCCATACTGCAGCGGTTCGCGGCTGTTGCGCGCACGACAATGCGTGCCGACGACGTTATCGGCCGGTTGGGCGGCGAGGAGTTCATCGCCATATTGCCCGGCACTCTATCCGATGCCGCTGCAGCCGCTGAGCGCGTGCGTGCCGCTTTCGCCGCGGCCGGCGCCGGCGCCGATAGTCCGCGCCTCGCCGCGACGGTGAGCACCGGCGTGGCGTGCGGCTCGCCATTCGCCCCGATCGAGATGCTCATTGGGCGCGCCGATGCCGCGCTCTATCGCGCCAAGATGAATGGACGCGACCGAGTCGAGAGAGCCGAGGAAACCATCGCCGGCGTCTCGGATCGCAGCCAAGACGGGCCGGCCGCGATTCGCGGGAAGCGCCCGGCAGTTTCCTGTCGGAACATCGGCTCATAGCGAAAAGTGCGCGGACAAAGATGAAAAGAAAATGGGCGTCGCGGAAGTCCGGCGCCCGCGAGGTCGCATCGCCTGGGCGACGCTGGGAGGACGCTCACGCCGAGTAGTACATTTCGTACTCGACCGGATGCGGAGTGTGTTCGAAGCGGATCACCTCCTGCATCTTCAGCTCGATGTAGCAGTCGATGAAGTCGTCGTCGAACACGCCGCCGGCCTTGAGGAAATCGCGGTCCTTGTCGAGATAGGTGAGGGCCTCGCGCAGGCTGCCGCACACGGTCGCGATTTTCTTCAACTCCTTCGGTGGCAGATCGTAGAGATCCTTGTCAGTAGGCTCTCCCGGATTGAGCTTGTTTTTGATGCCGTCGAGGCCGGCCATCAGCATCGCGGCAAAGCCGAGATAGGGATTGCACAGCGGATCGGGATAGCGCACCTCCACGCGCTTGCCCTTGGGCGAGGATGCGAGCGGAATGCGGCACCCGGCCGAACGATTGCGCACCGAGTAGGCGAGCAGTACCGGTGCCTCGAAGCCGGGGACGAGCCGCTTGTAGGAGTTCGTCGTCGGATTGGTGAAGGCGTTGATGGTGCGCGCGTGCTTCAAGATGCCGGCGATATATTGCAACGCCAAGTCCGAAAGGTCGGCGTATTTGTTGCCGGCGAACAGCGGCTTGTCGCCTTTCCAGATCGATTGATGGCAATGCATGCCCGAGCCGTTGTCGCCATAGACCGGCTTCGGCATGAAGGTGGCGGTCTTGCCGTACACCTGCGCAACCTGCTGGACGCAGTATTTGTAGATCTGCATCTGATCCGCCATGCGCACCATGGGGGCGAAGATCATGCCGAGTTCGTGCTGTGCCGAGCCGACCTCGTGGTGGTGTTTCTCCACCTTGACGCCCATCCGCGCCATGGCTGCCAGCATCTCCGAGCGCATATCCTGCGCCGTATCCTGCGGCGGCACCGGGAAGTAGCCCTTCTTAAAGCCGATATGATGGCCGAGATTGCCGCCTTCATATTCGGTGTCGGTATTGATCGGCAGCTCGATGGAATCGACGCGGAAGCCAGTGTTGTAGGGGTTGGCGGCGTATCTCACGTCATCGAAGATAAAGAATTCGGCCTCCGGTCCGAAAAACACGGTGTCGCCGATGCCCATCGATTTGACGAGGCCTGCGGCCTTCTTGGCGATCGAGCGCGGGTCGCGATTGTAGGGCTCGCCGGTGAGCGGCTCGAGCGTGTCGCAAATCAAGACCAGCGTCGTCTCGGCGAAGAACGGATCGATGCAGGCGCTTTCCGGGTCCGGCATCAGTTGCATGTCCGACTCGTGGATCGCCTTCCAACCCGCGATCGATGAGCCGTCGAACATGATGCCCTCGGCGAACGTTTCTTCGTCGACCACGCTGACATCGGTCGTTACATGCTGCCACTTGCCGCGCGGATCGGTAAAACGAAAATCGACGTATTTCACGTCGCTGTCCTTGATCATTTTCATGACATTCTTCGGCGTGGTCATGGCATGCATACCCTTTCGTGGTGATGATCAGTGCTTGATGCTGCTGCTTGCAGTCGAATGTTCGCTGGTCCGCGCGAGCGCTTGGACCGGCGGCTCATATCGCGTCAAGCCCGGATTCCCCAGTCCTAATCCGGATGGCTTCCTCGATGTTCGAGACGAAGATTTTTCCGTCGCCGATCCGCCCGGTCTGAGCAGCACGCCGGATCGCCTCGATCGCTTTGTCGATCATATCGTCGCCAAGCACAATCTCGATTTTCACCTTGGGGAGGAAATCAACCACATATTCGGCGCCGCGGTAGAGCTCGGTGTGCCCCTTCTGACGGCCGAATCCTTTGGCTTCGGTCACGGTTATTCCTTGCAGCCCCACTTCCTGCAGTGCCTCTTTCACCTCGTCGAGTTTGAACGGCTTGATGATGGCCTCGATCTTCTTCATCGCGTCTTATCTCCCGGTTCCGAGGTGGCACCCCCCGGGAACCGTGCATCGGTTAGCAGGTCCCGTGCCAATGGCTTGTAAAGCTGAAAAGGACAGCCCGATCAAAGTCCTATGCTGTGCGCGTCAAGCCCCTTAAACGCCATCATTGGTGCTTCGGCTGAGGAAATAGGCACATTGCTCACAATCGCGTCAATTCATCAGCGGGTCTGGTTCTGGAATTCGGCGCGGTATTCTCGGCCTGCTGCTTTCGCTATCCTCCAAGCCACATGATTGAGCTTTTGACCAATACGGAAATGGCTGACGCCGACCGCCTGACAGAAGCGGGCGGCGTGCCCGGGATCGACCTCATGGAGCAGGCGGGAAGGGCGGTGGCTGACGCCGTTGCCGCGCGCCATCCCGCCAAAAGCCGGGTCGTGGTTATCTCTGGGCCGGGCAACAATGGCGGCGACGGATTTGTCGCGGCGCGGCTGCTGGTCAACCGCGGTTATCTCGTCCGGATTTTGCTGGTGGGAGAGGCGGCGCGGCTCAAGGGCGACGCGGCGTTCGCGGCGAAGGCCTGGATCGGGCCGATCGCTTCCGCGCAGCCGAATGGACTGACGGATTCGGATGGCGTCGACGTTGTGATCGACGCCCTGTTCGGCGCCGGGCTCGACCGGCAAGTCGAAGGCCTCCCCGGCGCCATGATCGACAGCATGAATGCGCAGCACGCGCCGGTCGTGGCGGTGGACCTGCCGAGCGGAATCAATGGCACATCGGGGGCGGTCATGGGGACCGCCGTGAAGGCGGTTCAGACGGTCACCTTCTTTCGCAAGAAACCCGGCCATCTCCTTTTACCGGGGAGGCTTCATTGCGGTGTGACCTCGGTCGCCGACATCGGCATCCCCGCTTCAGTATTGGGCCGCATTGCTCCGCAAACCTTCGAGAACGTTCCGGCGCTTTGGCGCAAATACCTTCCCGTACCGCAAGCGGCGGAGCACAAATACGACCGCGGCCACGCGGTTATCGTTTCCGGGCCGTCATGGTCGACGGGGGCCGCGCGGCTCGCGGCCCGCGCAGCCTTGCGCGCCGGAGCGGGGTTGGTCACCATCGCAAGTCCGCGTGAAGCGCTCGCGGTCAATGCGACGGCGAGCCTTGCCGTCATGGTGCGACCGGTCGACGGCGCCGGCGAGCTGGCGAAGTTTCTCGCAGACCGCAGATTGAACGCACTGGCGATCGGGCCGGGCGTGGGGGTGGGAGACGCAACCGCCGATCTGGTGCTGGCAGCGTTGTCCGGCGAGCGCGCCGTGGTCCTTGATGCCGACGCGATCACGACCTTTGTGAACCGTCCGCAGCGGCTCGCCGAGGCGCTTGAAGGCAGGCGCGGCCGCGCCACAATCCTGACGCCGCATGAAGGGGAATTTTCTCGCTATTTCGGAGCCTTGGACGGGCGAACAAAAGTTGGCTCGAAACTCGAAAGGGCACGCCTGGCGGCGCAAATGACCGGGTCGGTCGTGCTTCTCAAGGGCGCCGATACGGTTGTCGCAGCCGCCGATGGCCGCGCCGCAATCGCCGCAAATGCACCGCCATATCTGGCGACTGCGGGCGCCGGCGATGTGCTGACCGGAATGGCGGTGGGCCTCTTGGCGCAAGGCATGCCTGCCTTTGAAGCGGCCGCGGCCGCCGTATGGCTCCATGGCGAAGCCGCCGCGGCGACCGGCCCTGGCCTCATCTCCGAGGATTTGCCCGAAGCGCTCCCAAGCGTGTACCGCAGGCTGCTTGGCTAAGCCGGCCTCACTTGGCGTCGCTATCCGCGTTGCAGACCGCGATTCCGTGGCTATTTTTGTGGTGTCCCGCGCACGCTGCGTGATATAAGCCGCGCCTCCTGGCCGCTCTCCTGTCGCGGGCGTGGCGGAATTGGTAGACGCGCGGGATTTAGGTTCCCGTGACGAAAGTCGTGGGGGTTCGAGCCCCTCCGCCCGCACCAGCGGCGCGGATCCTTTCAAATCCCGGCCGGGAACGCGCTCGATCTCGGGCCACCGAAAGTAGTGCCGATGCAGGTAACCGAAACCGCCGCCGCGGGCCTCAAGCGCGAATATCGCGTCGTCGTGCCGGCAACCGATCTCGAAGCCCGCGTCAAGGAAAGGCTCGACGATCTGAAGGGCCGCGTCCAGCTGCGGGGGTTCCGGCCCGGCAAGGTACCCGTGGAGCACCTCCGGCGCCTCTACGGCAAGGCGGCGATGGCGGAGGTGATCGAAGCGGCGGTGCGCGAAGCCAACAGCAAGATCGTCAGCGACCACGGCTTCAAGCTCGCTACCGAACCGAAAGTATCGCTGCCCCCGGAGCAGGGCACCGTCGAGGGGGTCATCGCCGGCAAGTCGGACCTCGCCTACACGGTCGAGATCGAGATCGTACCACCGATCACGCTCACCGATTTCAAGACCCTCAAATTGGAGCGGCTGGTCGCCGACGTGACAGAAGACGAAATCGACGCGGCGCTGCAGCGGATCGCCGAGCAGAACCGGCCGTTCGTGGCCAAGGCTGAAGGAGCGGAGAAGGGCGATCGGATCACGATTTCGTTTCAAGGCACGATCGACGGCGCGCCGTTCGCAGGGGGGTCTGGTGAGGACGTGCCGACGGTTCTCGGCTCGGGGCAATTTATCCCCGGCTTCGAGGACCATCTGGTCGGCCTCAAGGCGGACGAAAGCCGCAGTTTTCAGGTGAAGTTCCCGGAGAACTATCCGGCGACACCGGTTGCCGGCAAAGACGCGACCTTTGCCGTGACCGCAAAAACGGTTGAAGGGCCCGGCGCGGTGACGATCGATGACGATTTTGCCAAGACGCTCGGACTGGAATCGCTCGCCAAACTGCGCGGCGGCATCCGGGAGCGGCTGCAGCGCGAGCATGCGGCAGCCTCGCGCCAGAAACTCAAGCGCGCGCTGTTCGATCAGCTCGATGAACGCCACAAGTTCGAGCCGCCGCCGAGCCTCGTCGAGCGGGAGTTCTCCAACGTCTGGTCCACGATTGAGAACGATCTCAAGCAGGAGGGTCGCACCTTTGCCGACGAAGGAACGACCGAGGAAAAGGCGCGCGCCGAGTACCGCGGCATTGCCGAGCGCCGGGTACGGCTCGGCCTCGTCATCGCGGAAATCGGCGAAAGGAACAATATCAAGATCACCGACGAGCAGCTGACCGCGGCCGTGGTGGAACAAGCGCGGCAGCTTCCCGGGCGCGAGCAGCAGGTGTGGGACTACTACCGCAAGAATCCCGGTGCGCTCGCGGCTTTGCGGGCGCCGCTGTTCGAGGATAAGGTCGTCGACTTCCTGCTCGAACTCGCCGCGGTTGCGGAGAAGGGGGTTTCGCGGGACGAGTTGTTCAAGGAAGCCGAGGAGTAGGGCGGCGGCCCGGCGCGGCCGCCGGGGGAGGCCGGTCGCACGTCTTGTCGCAGGGATTTCCGCACATATCTGCGATAGTTGCAAAGCCGGTGAGTTCGCCGTGCCGGGTTGCAGGGCGATTTCGACAAGCCGGGCCCGACTCAGCCACATTGTGCGGACATGCTGAGCCGTTGAGCCCCGACAGGTGATTCCATGCGCGACCCAAAGGACACTTACATGAACTACCTCGTCCCCATGGTGGTCGAACAGACCAACCGCGGCGAACGGGCCTACGATATCTATTCGCGGCTGCTCAAGGAGCGGATCATCTTCATCACCGGGCCGATCGAGGACGGGATGGCTTCGTTGGTGGTCGCCCAACTCCTCTTCCTCGAGGCGGAGAACCCGAAGAAGGAAGTGTCGATGTACATCAATTCGCCAGGCGGCATCGTGACCTCGGGCCTGGCGATCTACGACACGATGCAATTCATCCGCCCGGCGGTGTCCACCCTGTGCACCGGGCAGGCGGCTTCGATGGCCTCGCTACTGCTCGCCGCCGGCGCTAAGGATCTGCGCTTTGCCCTGCCCAATGCCCGCATCATGGTCCATCAGCCCTCGGGCGGGTTCCAAGGCCAGGCGACCGATATCATGCTCCACGCCCAGGAGATCCTGAACCTGAAGCGGCGATTGAACGAAATCTACGTCAGACACACCGGCCAGCCGCTGAAGAAGATCGAGGATGCGCTCGAGCGTGACATGTTCCTGACCTCCGAGATGGCCAAGGATTTCGGGCTGATCGACAAGGTGATCGAGAAGCGGCCAGAGGAACCCTCCCTCAAGAGCGAACCCGTGCTGGCCAAGGCCTGAGTCCCGGCAATCCGGCAACGGGACGGCCGTCCGGCGCCCCGAAAAGGGCTGATTCGTCTTGAGTCCGAGGCGCCCAAGCTCTGCGTCAAGCGGTTTCTTGACGGTGTGATCGGGAAAGCACACACATGCAAACTCTCGTTATCGTTAATGGATTCTTGATTGGCACGCCGTTAGCATAGAAACTTGTGGGACTGCACCGGGTCTTGTCACAGTGGCGTCTTATTCGGGGGCAGAACGCGGAAGGCGCTACGGATTCTTAGCTCGGCGATCGCTATAGTATCGAGGTCGCACGGCGGACCTCGCGGTGAAGACGGAGACTGGGAATGAGCAAAGTCGGCGGCGATTCAAAGAACACGCTCTACTGCTCGTTCTGCGGCAAGAGCCAGCACGAGGTGCGCAAGCTCATTGCCGGGCCGACCGTTTTCATCTGCGACGAGTGCGTCGAGCTTTGCATGGACATCATCCGCGAGGAAAACAAGTCCTCGCTGGTAAAGTCGCGCGACGGCATTCCGACGCCGCGCGAGATCCGCAAGGTTCTCGACGACTATGTGATCGGTCAGGATCACGCCAAGAAGGTGCTCTCGGTTGCCGTTCACAACCACTACAAGCGGCTCAACCATCAGAGCAAGCACAACGACGTCGAACTGGCGAAGTCGAACATTCTGTTGATCGGGCCGACCGGCTCGGGCAAGACGCTCCTGGCGCAGACGCTCGCTCGCATCCTCGATGTACCCTTCACCATGGCGGACGCGACCACGCTGACGGAAGCGGGTTATGTCGGCGAGGACGTCGAGAACATCATTCTCAAGCTGTTGCAGTCGGCCGACTACAATGTCGAGCGCGCCCAGCGCGGCATCGTCTATATCGACGAGATCGACAAGATTTCGCGCAAGTCGGACAATCCCTCGATCACCCGCGACGTGTCGGGCGAGGGCGTGCAGCAGGCCCTGCTCAAGATCATGGAAGGCACCATCGCCAGCGTGCCGCCGCAGGGCGGCCGCAAGCATCCGCAACAGGAATTCCTCCAGGTCGACACCACGAACATACTGTTCGTCTGCGGCGGTGCCTTCGCCGGCCTGGAAAAGATCATTTCCGCGCGCGGCCGTTCAACCTCGATCGGGTTCGGCGCCAAGGTCATGGCGCCGGAGGACCGCAAGCAGGGCGAGATCTTCCGCGACGTCGAGCCCGAGGATTTGCTCAAATACGGCCTCATTCCCGAATTCGTCGGACGGCTTCCCGTGGTGGCCACGCTCGAGGACCTCGACGAAGCCTCGCTCAAGCGCATCCTCACCGAGCCGAAGAACGCGTTGGTGAAGCAATATCAGCGCATGTTCGAGATGGAGACGGTGGACCTGACGCTGGCGGAGGAGGCGCTCGCCGCGATCGCCCGCAAGGCGATCGACCGCAAGACCGGCGCGCGCGGGCTGCGCTCGATCATGGAGAGCATCCTGCTCGACACCATGTTCGATCTGCCGAGCCTCGAAGGCGTCGAGGAAGTCGTGATCTCGCGCGAGGTCGTCGAGGGCAGTGCCCGGCCGCTGTACATCTATGCCGACCGGTCCGATCGCGCCAGCGACGCCGGCGGCGCGAGCGCCTGAGTTGCCGGGCCCCGACAACGACGATTCGGGGTGCGGCTTATCGCTGCGGCTGCCCGGCACGGTGGTTTGCCAAAAAAAACCACCTTTCTTGACACCCCCCTACGGCAACGCCACCTATAGCGGGCGAACGCAAAGAGTCGAAGATTTGGATGAACTACTCCGGGCAGGGGAACCACCCCGCCCTTTGGGTGCGGACAGATCGCCGTCCGTCATCTCCTTCCCGGTCCACCGGCAGTCCGTCGTGACAGCGCATGCAGCGGGTCTCGAGGGAAGTGCACAACAATAAGGACATGGGGCCATGACAGGTGCCGCCAAGCCAAAACCACCCTTGCTGTCCGGCGAAAGCCGGGCGTATCCGGTGCTGCCGCTACGGGACATCGTCGTCTTCCCGCACATGATTGTCCCCCTGTTTGTCGGGCGCGAGAAATCGATCAAGGCGCTCGAGGAGGTGATGCGCTCGGACACGTTCATCCTGCTGGCGACGCAGAAGAACGCTTCCGACGACGACCCGACCACCGATTCCATCTACGGCGTCGGCACGCTGGCGAGCGTGCTGCAGCTCCTCAAGCTGCCGGACGGCACCGTCAAGGTGCTGGTCGAGGGCGCTGCTCGGGCCACGGTGAAGCAATACACCGATCGCGCCGACTATTACGAGGCGGACGCGGTCGTGCTGAATGATTTCGCCGGCGATCAGGTCGAAGCCGAGGCGCTAGCGCGTTCGGTGGTCAACGAGTTCGAAGGCTATGTGAAGCTCAACAAGAAGGTGTCGCCGGAAGTCGTCACCGTGGTCCAGCAGATCGAGGATTACGCCAAGCTCGCCGACACCGTCGCCTCGCACCTTGCGGTCAAGATTCCCGACAAGCAGGTGATCCTGGAGACGCCGGTCGTTACCGAGCGGCTGGAGAAGGTGCTCGGGCTGATGGAGAGCGAAATCTCGGTGTTGCAGGTCGAGAAGCGCATCCGCACGCGCGTCAAGCGGCAGATGGAGAAGACGCAGCGCGAGTATTACCTCAACGAGCAGATGAAGGCGATCCAGAAGGAGCTCGGCGACGAGGACGGCAAGGACGAGCTCGCCGAGATCGAGGAGAAGATCAAGCGGACCAAGCTGTCGAAGGAGGCCCGCGAAAAGGCGCAGCACGAACTGAAAAAGCTGCGGCAGATGTCGCCGATGTCGGCGGAAGCCACGGTGGTGCGCAACTATCTCGACTGGCTGTTGTCGATTCCGTGGAACAAGAAGTCCAAGGTCAAGAAAGACCTGACGCTCGCCGAGCAGATTCTCGAGGCCGATCATTACGGCCTGGAAAAGGTTAAGGAACGCATCGTCGAGTACTTGGCGGTGCAGCAGCGCGCCAACAAGCTGACCGGCCCCATCCTCTGCCTGGTCGGGCCGCCCGGCGTGGGCAAGACCTCGCTCGGCAAGTCGATCGCGCGGGCGACCGGGCGTGAGTTCGTGCGTGTATCGCTCGGCGGCGTGCGCGACGAGGCGGAGATCCGCGGCCATCGGCGGACCTATATCGGTTCTATGCCGGGCAAGATCATCCAGTCGATGCGCAAAGCGAAGACCTCGAACCCGCTGTTCCTGCTCGACGAGGTCGACAAGATGGGGGCCGATTTCCGCGGCGATCCGTCGTCGGCGCTCTTGGAGGTGCTCGACCCCGAGCAAAATCATGCGTTCAACGATCACTATCTTGAGGTCGACTACGATCTCTCGCACGTGATGTTCATCACCACGGCGAATACGCTGAATATTCCGCCGCCACTGATGGACCGCATGGAGATCATCCGCATCGCCGGCTATACCGAGGACGAGAAGATCGAGATCGCGCGCCGGCACCTGATCCCGCACGCGACCGTCAAGCACGGCGTCGAGCCGAAGGAATGGTCGATCGAGGACGATGCGCTGCTGACGATTATCCGTCGCTATACCCGCGAAGCGGGCGTGCGCAATCTCGAGCGCGAGTTGTCGACGCTGATCCGCAAGGCGGTCAAGGAGCTGACGATCTCGAAGAAGGAATCGGTGCGGGTGACCGAAGCGATCCTGCCCGACTATCTCGGCGTGCCGAAATTCCGCTACGGCGAGGTCGAGGACCAGGACCAGGTCGGCGTGGTCACCGGTCTTGCCTGGACCGACGTCGGCGGCGAGCTGCTAACCATCGAGGCGGCGATGATGCCCGGCAAGGGCAAGATGACCGTCACCGGCAATCTGCGCGACGTGATGAAGGAATCGATCTCGGCGGCGGCGTCCTATGTGCGCATGCGCGCCGTCGCCTTCGGCATCGAGCCGCCGGCGTTCGACAAGCGTGACATCCACGTCCACGTGCCGGAAGGCGCCACGCCAAAGGATGGCCCCTCCGCCGGCGTCGCCATGGTGACCGCCATCGTCTCGGTGATGACCGGCATTCCGGTGCATCGCGACGTCGCCATGACCGGCGAGATCACGCTGCGCGGCCGTGTGCTGCCGATCGGCGGCCTCAAGGAGAAGCTCCTGGCCGCGCTGCGCGGCGGCATCAAGACCGTGCTCATTCCGGAAGAGAATGCCAAGGATCTCGTCGAGATCAACGACAGCATCAAGAGCGGCCTCGACATCATCCCGGTCTCGCGCATGGACGAAGTGCTGGCGCGCGCCCTGATGCGCAAGCCGGAGCCGATCGTGTGGGAGGAGGCGACGGCCAAGCCCGTCGATGTCCCCGAGACCATTGCGGAGGAGGAATCCTCCGGCCTCACCGCGCACTGAGCATCGGAACGGCATGCGGCGGCGCCCACCGGGCGCCGCCTTCTTTTCGGCCGACCGCGACCGCCCACCGGCCAGCAATATGACCGAGCGTTGGATTTGCCGGTCGCGTGATTTTCGCTACATTCGCCCGGGGGCACGGGGTGCGGCGTCGCTTCCTGTCTGGCGTCGCGCGAACAAGGCGGAGATAGCTCGTGAAAGGCGTTGATCCGCTCGCCGGCTGCATGGCTATTGCCCTGATTGCCGGCGCCGGCCCAGCTTTGGCTGCGGACGATTTTCCGCTCACCGGAAGCTACACGCAGAACGTCCCCTGCAAGGGCGACGGCAGCGACCCCAGCGAGTTGCAGGTGAAAATCTCGCCGCAGGAGATCGACTCCCGCGTCGCCGTCTGCACCTTCCTCGATACCAAGCGCAACGGCGACAGTATCAGCGCCCATGTTCAGTGCCAGTTTCCGCGCGGCCCGCTGACCGGCGACATCACCTTTAAGATGCGGCCCGATCAGAAGACGATCGAGTTCATCGATCGCGACAAGAACTACAGCGCGGTTCTCTATCGCTGTCCGCAGTGACGCGGGGCCGGCACAACCCCGGTCGGGATCCAAGGTCGAAGCTTCGATGCATGAACTTTCCCCGCCGGCGCGGATCGGTGCTAAGATTATTCCGTTCTATTCAGGGGGTGCCGCCATGCTCCGATACGCCGTCATTGCCGCTGTGCTGACCGCAATACTGCCCGGCGCGCCGTGCTTTGCGGTGACGGCGAAAGACAAAATGGAAACGTGCAAGTTCGGCGCCGACGACCAGAAGCTTCAGGGCAAGGCGCGCAAGGCATTTCTGAACAAATGCATGTCCGACAAGGATGAACCGCGCGGTTCCGCGGCGCCGGCGCAGCCGAAAAATTGACCTTCGGCGGCAATGAGGGAAGAGGCGAAGCTCTCGCCCTCGGCTTGAGAAAGGTTCCCGCGCCGTCACGCGGCACCGCGTAGCTTGCGGCGGACGCGTTCGTCGAATCGGGCGACGCTGACCACCACCCGTTGGTGGGTGCCGCCGCCGATCATTTCGAAATTATCGCGGGCTTCGACGCGGAAGGTGATGGTACGGCCCTCCACGTGCGAAACCTCGGCGTGCGCGGTCACCTGCAAGCCGACCGGCGTCGCCGCAACGTGGCTCACGTCGAGGTGGATGCCGAGGCTCTGATGGCCGGCAGGGAGCAGGTGCTCGACGGCGTTGAGCGCGGCCGCCTCGATCACGTTGATCATCACCGGAGTCGCCAAGACCGCAATGCGTCCCGAGCCGACAAACGGAGCGGTATGCTCGGGCCCGACCGTGAGTTGCGCCGTGCCGGTGAGGCCGCAGGTGACGCGGGTGAGATCGACCATGACTGCCGTCGCCATGAATTCCCGGCCGCCGCGACCGCGCGGCCGCCGCGCTAGTGTGCCGCGCCGCGCGCCAATGGCGAAGGAGAAAATTTGACGGCGGCGCGGCGGCGAGCCTTGCCAGCGACAACGCGGCGGGGTCCAATGCGCGGATGAATCTGCCCCCGCTGCCGCCGCTGCGTACGCTGTTCTTTGAGGACCTGTCGGTCGGCATGACCGAGCGACTCGCCAAGACCGTCGCTTCCTCCGACGTGGTCGGCTTCGCGCAGCTTACCGGCGATCGCAATCCCATCCACCTGTCCGAGCACTTTGCCGCCAAAACTTCCTTCGGCAAGCGCATCGCGCACGGGCTGTACACGGCGAGCCTGATTTCCGCCGTGCTCGGAACAAGGCTGCCCGGCCCCGGCGCCGTCTACATCTCGCAGACCCTGAATTTTCGCGCGCCGGTAAAGATCGGCGACACGGTCGTGGTCACGGTTACGGTTGCCGAACTCATTCCGGAAAAATCCCGCGCCCGACTGTCCTGCATCTGCGAGGTCGACGGCGAGGTGGTCCTGGACGGCGAGGCGCTGGTGAAGGTGCCGAGCGAGAAGGCGAGGGGGAAGCGGCCGGTCCTGCGCTTGTAGCCGGCACGAATGCCGGGCAGGAATGCGCCCGCCGCGTTCGCGTCCCGCTGTTGGTATGTTAGCGTTTGATTCAACCCGCCGGAGATTTCATCCCATGCGAACGATCGCCTACCTGCTCGGCATCCTGGCCATCATTGCCGCCATCGTCTACTTCGTGCTTCCAGCCGACCAGTTGCCGAGCTTCATGCCGGGACACGTCGCCGGAATGGCCCACATCCGTCTCAAGCACGGCATCGCCGCCGCGATTGTCGGCGTGATCCTCCTGGCGATCGGCTGGATTGTCGGCCGCCGCGCCTGAGCGGCCGCGGAATTTTCCTTCGCCGGACGCTAAGCCAATAAGTCGCGGAACTGCGGATGCCTGGCGAGGTAGGCGCGCACATAGGAGCAGCGCGCCACGACCTTGAGTCCGCGCGCCCTTACCGCTTCGAGCGCGCCGGCGATCAGCTCCGCGGCCAAGCCGTGGCCGCGCGCCTGCGGCGGCACTTCCGTGTGCGTGAAGGTGATGATGCCGTCGGCCAGCCGGTAGTTGGCGATCGCCATCATGCCGTCGGCCTCAAGCTCGAAGCGGGAGAGGGCGGCGTTGTCGCGAACGGTTCCGGACATGGTTTCTATGCATGACAACGCCGCGCAGATGGGTTTCGCATCGTTCAGCCCATCCCGTGGCCGCGCCTACTCTCCGCCGTTCTCCGCCCCTTCCTCGGAGAGCCGCTCCACCGAGGCGACCTTCTCGCCTTCCGCGGTCGAGAACACGATGACGCCCTGGGTGGCGCGGCCGGCGATGCGGATGCCGTCGACCGGGCAGCGGATCAATTGTCCGCCGTCGGTCACCAGCATGATTTGATTGCTCTCCTCGACCGGGAACGACGCCACCAGGCGCCCATTCCTTTCCGTGATCGCCATGGCGACGATGCCTTTGCCGCCGCGGCCGGTGGTGCGGTATTCGTAGGACGAGGTACGCTTGCCGAAGCCTTTCTCCGAGATCGTGAGCACGAACTGCTCGGCCGCTGACATCTCGACATAACGCTGTTCGCCAAGCTCGATCGCGCCCTCGGCCTCTTCGACATCGGCGCTGACACCGTTTTCCTCGCTCTCTCCGTTGCCGCCGCGCCGCACCGCGTTGGCGCGCTTGAGATAGGCGGCGCGCTCGTCGGCGGTCGCCTCGACATGGCGCAGGATCGACAGCGAAATCAGCCTGTCGCCGTCGGCAAGCGTGATGCCGCGCACGCCCATCGACGTGCGCCCTTGGAACACGCGCACGTCGTCGACGGCGAAGCGGATGCATTGACCGGCGGCGGAGGTGAGCAACACGTCGTCGGTTTCGGTGCAGATCTGTACGTCGACGATCGCATCGCCCTCGTCGAGCTTCATGGCGATGATGCCCGAGCGCCGCACGTCGGAGAAATCCGACAGCTTGTTGCGCCGCACGGTGCCGCGCGTGGTCGCGAACATGACGTCGAGCTTTTCCCAGTTCGCCTCGTCCTCCGGCAGCGGCATGATGGTGGTGATCGCCTCGCCCTGCTCGAGCGGCAGGATATTGATCAGGGCCTTGCCGCGCGCCTGCGGCGCGGCCAGCGGCAGCCGCCACACCTTCTCCTTGTAGACCTTGCCGCGCGAGGAGAAGAACAGCACCGGGGCGTGCGTCGAGGCGACGAACAGCCGGGTGACGAAATCCTCCTCGCGCGTCTGCATGGCGGCGCGGCCCTTGCCGCCGCGCCGCTGCGCCCGATAGGTCGAGAGCGGCACCCGCTTGACGTAGCCGGCATGCGAGACGGTGACCACCATGTCCTCGCGCTGGATCAGGTCCTCGTCTTCCATCTCGCCTTCCTGGTCGACGATGAGCGTGCGGCGCGGCGTGGCGAATTCATTCTTGATGGCGTTGAGCTCGTCCTTGACGATCGCCTGTATGCGGGCGCGCGAGCGCAAGATGTCGAGGTAGTCGGCGATCTCGGCGGCGAGCTTGTCGAGCTCGGCCTTGATCTCGTCGCGGCCGAGCGCGGTGAGCCGCTGCAGGCGCAGGTCGAGGATGGCCTTGGCCTGCTCGGTCGAGAGCCGCGTGGTGCCGGCGGCGGACAGGCTGTGGCGCGGATCGTCGATCAGCGTGACCATGGCGGCGACGTCGCGCGCCGGCCAGTCGCGCCCCATCAACTGTTCGCGCGCCTCGTTGGCGTCCTTGGCGGCGCGGATGAGCCTGATCACCTCGTCGATATTGGCGACGGCGATGGCCAGGCCGACCAGCACATGGGCGCGGTCGCGCGCCTTGCCGAGCAGGTGCTTGGTGCGCCGATAGACCACCTCCTCGCGGAACGCATTGAACGAGCTGATGAGGTCCTTCAGGTTCATCAGCAGCGGCCGGCCGCCCTCGAGCGCCACCATGTTGGCGCCGAACGAGGACTGCAGCGCGGTGAAGCGGTAGAGCTGGTTGAGCACCACGTCCGGCACCGCGTCGCGGCGCAGTTCGATCACCACGCGGTAGCCGTCGCGGTCGGATTCGTCGCGCAGCGCCGAAATGCCGTCGATCCTCTTCTCGCGCACCAATTCGCCGATGCGCTCGACCAGATGCGCCTTGTTCACCTGATAGGGAATTTCCGAGACGATGATCGCCTCGCGCTCGCCGCGCAGCGTCTCGAAGTCGACCTTGCCGCGCATGATGATCGAGCCGCGGCCGAGATGATAGGCGGCGCGGATGCCGGCGCGGCCGAGAATGATGCCGCCGGTCGGGAAATCGGGCCCGGGAACGATGGCGATCAGATCGTCGATCGAGAGTCCGGGGTTGTCGATCAAGGCGACGCAGGCGTCGATCACCTCGCCGAGATTGTGCGGCGGGATGTTGGTCGCCATGCCGACGGCGATGCCGCCGGCGCCGTTGACCAGGAGATTGGGAAAGCGCGCCGGCAGCACCACCGGCTCGCGCTCGATATTGTCGTAATTGGCCTGGAAGTCGACGGTGTCCTTGTCGATATCCTCGACCAGAGTCCCGGCCACCCGCGCCAGCCGCACCTCGGTGTAGCGCATGGCCGCCGGTGCGTCGCCGTCGACCGAGCCGAAATTGCCCTGGCCGTCGATCAGCGGCAGGCGCATGGAAAAATCCTGCGCCATGCGCACCAGCGCGTCATAGACCGCCTGGTCGCCGTGCGGATGATATTTGCCGATCACGTCGCCGACCACGCGGGCGGATTTCCGGTACGGCTTGTTCCACTCGTAGCCGTTCTCGTGCATCGAGTAGAGGATGCGCCGGTGCACCGGCTTGAGACCGTCGCGCGCGTCGGGCAACGCGCGCGCCACGATCACGCTCATGGCGTAATCGAGGTAGCTCCTCTTCATCTCCTCCGTGATCGAGACGGGGCGAATGTCGGAGGGACCGCCCTCCGTCGGCGGGGAATTTTCCTGGTCTGGCAAGGGTAAAATCCTGGAGCGATTCTGCCGTGTTTTCCATAGCCGATCGGGTGCCGCTCCGCCACCCCTTTCGGTGTCTGTTATCTATTGTTTTCCCCTGAAATTTCAACAGCCTATGCCTGGTGCGGCGATGCGCTCGCCCCGCCTCGGTTTATCCCTGTGGAGAAGGGCCGAAAGGAGGTCTGAGCCGCCCGGTAAGCCGTGCGGAAAACGCTCACCGCGCATGTGCGGACAAGACCGCGACACGCGATGCTGGCACAATCCCCTCATGGCGCTCGACTTTGCCATATCGGCGCTGGTGACGCTTTTCGTCGTGGTCGATCCGGTCGGCCTGACGCCGACATTTCTCGCGGTCACGCATCGTTTGTCGCGCGCCGCGCGTCAGGGCGTCGGGCTGCGCGCCAGCATCATCGCCGGTGGCATTCTGATCGGCACGGCCTTGCTCGGCGCTTGGCTGTTTCACACCCTCGGCATTTCGCTCTCCGCGTTCCGCATCGCCGGCGGCTTGCTCCTCTTCTCGATCGCCTCGGAGATGGTGTTCGGCGTGCGGCTGCGCCGCGAGGGCGAGGCCGCCGAAGAAGCGATCGAGGAGCGCGCCCGCGACATCGCCGCCTTTCCGCTGGCGATTCCGCTGATGGCCGGGCCCGGCGCCATCACCGCGACCGTGCTGCTCGCCGGACGCGCCGAGGGCAATCTCTTGCTCACCGGCCTGCTGCTTGCGGTCGTGGTGTTGATCTCGGTGGCCTGCTTTTGCGCCTTCACCTTGGCCGGCCAGATCGTCCGGCTTCTTGGCCGGACCGGCAACATCGTGCTGTCGCGACTCCTGGGCGTGCTGCTCGCCGCGCTCGCCGTGCAATATGTCGTCGACGGCATCCGCGCGATCCTTGCCGGCTGAGGCGGCGCTAATCGCCCGTTAACCATAAGCGCCCAGGATCGAGTCGGACGAACGACCAGGGACCAGCGCCGCTGGTGATCGTGTCATGAGCGTTTCCGCGATTTCCTCCGCCGCCGGCGCGGGCCATATGTCGAGCCTGCACGCGACGCAAGCCTCCGGCCATCACCGCCACGGCGGACGTCACGCACAATCGATCAGCGACGTCGACGCGCAAGGATCGAGCGTCGCCTCGCCGCCGAGCCCGACCGGCAAGATCGGCAGCAAGATCGACGTGACCGCCTAGGCGCCGGCAACGCATGAACCGCCAAGAGACGCCATCGGCCGCGTTCCGCGTGCGCGCGGCAAAGCCCGCGGACATTCCGGCGCTGATGCGGCTCAAACGCGCCTTGGCCGAGACTGAGAATTCACTGCACGCGGTGCGCGCCGGCGCCGCCGACTGGCTGCGCGACGGCTTTGGGCCGGATGCGGGTTTTACCGCCTTCGTCGCCGAAGCGGAAAACGCCGAGACCATTATCGGCATGGCCACCTGCAGCCGACGCGTCATCACCGGCTGGAACGGGCCGGTGGTCTTCCTGCAGGATTTGTTCGTCGAACCGGCCTATCGTCGCTACGGCGTCGCCGGCGCGCTGGTCGCGCGCGTCGCCGCGCTGGCGCAGGACATCGGCAGCCCGATCGTCGAGCTGACCGTGCACGCCGACAATCCGGCGCAGGATTTTTATCGGCGCAACGGCTTTCAACTGCTGCCGCAATGCCTGACCTATGTGCTGGCCGGCCCGGCGCTCGCCGCGCTCGCCGCGCGCGACAAGGACCAACAACAGGACCAACAAACCGACGAGCAGGGAGAGCTGGCCGCGGCCGGCTGACGCGAGAGCATGACCGGGAAAGTGGACGCCGGTTTTCCGAAAAGACCATGCCCCACATCCAGCCGCTAATCCAATCGCGGTTGCCAGATCATCAAGGCAAAGAGCGCGGTCATGCCGGCGAGCGTGGGCCAGACCAGCGTGCTGTAGAGACGGAAGAGACGGCCATAGGTCTCCGGGACCGGCGCGCCGGCGAGCGCCGCTTCCTGCGTCAGCCTGCGGATGCGCATCTCCAGCCGCAGCGTGGCGAACCACCCGGCCACGACCAGGCAGAACAGCGCCAGCGAAACGACGATCCAGAACTCGTCGAGCGGCGCCAGGCCGATCGCCCAGGCGAGCGGGAATCCGGTGAGCGGCTGCAAGGCGAGCGCCGGAATCATCACGACCATTTCGACGCCGACGACGAAGCGCGCGACGAGCGCGAGCACGGAAGGATTGCCGGAGCGGTGCGCGAACAGCATGAACACGGCCATGGCGAACCAGGCGCCGGCCATCGCCGCGGCGGCGAGCACATGCACGAACTTGATCGCGAAGATGAGGTTGATCATCGGCGGTCGATTTCTAGAGCGCAATCGCTTCAGGTTGAATCGATTGGGCTCCAGTTTTCCTTAGTGGAGCATGATCTTTTTGGAAAACCGGCGTTCCACTTTTCCGGATCATGCTCTAGTGGAGCATGATCTCTTTCGGAAAACCGGTTTCCACTTCTCCGGATCATGCTCTTGCATCCTGCCCCGCGTTGCGGAGGAGGATGACTAAATTTCCTCCCCCGCGTTGCGGGGGAGGACGACTAAACGGCTCAGAACGGAATTTCGTCGTCCATGTCGCCGCGCGAGCCGCTGCGCCCGCCGGCGGCCGCGCTCGCGGCGACCTTGCGGCTCGGTCCGGGCGAGCCGAATTCGCCGCCCGCTTCGTCGCCGCCGAAATCGCCGCCCGCGCTCCCGGCGCCGCCGGCGCGGTCGAGCAGCGTCAGCTCGCCGCGAAAGCCCTGCAGCACCACCTCGGTCGAATAACGGTCCTGGCCCGACTGGTCCTGCCATTTGCGCGTCTGCAATTGGCCCTCGATGTAAACCTTCGAGCCCTTTTTCAGATATTGCTCGGCGATGCGGCACAAATTCTCGTTGAAGATGACGACGCGGTGCCACTCGGTCTTTTCCCGCCGCTCGCCGGTCGCCTTGTCCTTCCAGGAATCCGAGGTGGCCACGCGCAGATTGGCCACCGGCCGCCCATCCTGAGTGCGACGAATTTCAGGGTCGGCGCCCAAATTGCCGACCAGGATCACCTTGTTGACGCTTCCCGCCATGACACATCCCTGCCTTCTTGCCTGCTTTCCTGCCGCCTTCTCGCCGCCCAAGCCGCCTGCCACCCTAGTGCCGGAGCGTCCCCGGGCACCAGTCCGCGGCAGGCCGGTTCGGCCTTGTCCACACTTTCGAGCCGATCGGCCCGCCCCGTGTTCTTATTTTGTTCCGCGCTTTGATGCAAGGGGCTTTGACACAAGGGGCTGATGCAACGGGCTTGGCGCGCGACGGGCGCGGGTGAGTTAACGTTAACCAGGCTGTGGAAATTTGCCGGCTGTTGCCTTTGGGTCACATCATTTCCATGGAAGATCAGCTACTTATTAGGGCGGCAAACGGGGGATGTTCACAGGGGATGCCGAGGGGACGGCGTCGCTCCTGAAAGTTACAGGAGACTCGTATGAAGCGGATCGTGATCGCTGCAGCCTTGGCGCTTGCAGCCGGAGGACAGGCGCTCGCCGCCGATCTTCCACAGCCGGCACCGCCGCCACCGCCGCGCGCACCGGCGACCTACGTGCCCACTGTGGTGCCGACCTACAATTGGGGCGGCGTCTATATCGGCATCAATGGCGGCTACGGATTCGGCGACAGCGACTGGACCAATTCGGCTGCCAGCACCTCGACCGGCAGCTTCAGCACCGACGGCTTCCTCATCGGCGGCACGCTCGGCGCCAATTTCCAGATGAACGCGTTCGTGTTCGGCGCCGAGGTCGATGGCGACTGGCAGGACCTCAAGGGCAACTCGGGGGCCGCCTGCGGCACTTTAGGTGCAGGAGCGGCCTTTACTTGTGAAACCAAGAGCGAATGGATCGCCACCGCGCGTGTTCGCGGCGGCGTTGCGATGGACCGCGTTCTCGTCTTTCTGACCGGCGGCGGCGCTGCCGGCAATGTTCAAGCCGGCCCAAGCCCAACCGCCTTTACAGGTGGAGGAGCGACGACCAACAGCTCGACCGAGTACGGCTGGACTGCTGGCGGTGGTGTCGAAGTCGCCTTCACGCAAAACCTGACCGCCAAGATCGAATATCTTTACGTCGATCTTGAACATGGATCCTGCACGACAGCTTGCACCTATCCTACCGGTAGTACGCCGCCGACAGTTACTCCTAACTTCGCTGTGTCATTCACCGAGAGTCTGGTTCGCGCGGGGGTCAACTGGAAATTCTAGCGCTACGTCGGTGAATTCCCAGCAGCGGGAGATCGGCGGCCGAGGACCGCCGCGCAGTGCCGGAGAAGAACTACCGCATCTGGAGTGGAGGCGGTGCCTTCGCCGCCACGTCGCGCGTACCACTCCAGTTGCGGCACGTAGCAAGGGCCGGCCGCATGCCGGCCCTTGTCATTTGTGTCTCGCTTGCCCGGATGTTTCTTCCCCTCTCCCCCTGCGGGCCCTGCGGGAGAGGGTGGCGAGTTGCGAGCACCGGCGAGCAACAAGCCGGGTGAGGGGGGATTGTTCGCGCTGCGCGCCGGCCCCCTCACCCGCTTCGCTCGCTTAAGCTCGCTCAGCACCCTCTCCCGCAAGGGGAGAGGGTGGAGGGAGCGCCGCTCGACCGCGATCGCCCCCGTTTGGCGCTGGGGCACCGAGAAGTGGATCGAAGCCGCCGCGCTCTGGCAAAACGTCCGCGTTCTCACTACGTTCGTCTTTCCGCCCGTACGCTGATCGGCGAGAGGCCCGCGGCGGCAGCGAAAGCCATGAACGACAGCTTCGAGCCTTCCGAGAAAACTCCCGGCCGCCGCGATCGCCGCGTGATCGCGATCCGCGGCGCGCGCGAGCACAACCTCAAGAACATCGATCTCGACATCCCGCGCGACCGGCTGGTGGTGTTCACCGGCCTGTCCGGCTCGGGAAAATCCTCGCTCGCCTTCGACACCATCTATGCCGAGGGCCAGCGCCGCTACGTCGAGAGCCTGTCCGCCTATGCCCGCCAGTTCCTGGAGATGATGCAGAAGCCGGACGTCGACCAGATCGACGGCCTCTCGCCCGCGATCTCCATCGAGCAGAAGACCACCTCGCGCAATCCGCGCTCGACCGTCGGCACGGTCACCGAGATTCACGACTACATGCGGCTGCTCTGGGCGCGCGTCGGTGTGCCCTATTCGCCGGCGACCGGCCTGCCGATCGAGAGCCAGACCGTGTCGCAGATGGTCGACCGCATCCTCGCTCTGCCGGAAGGCACGCGGCTTTATCTCCTGGCGCCGGTGGTGCGCGGTCGCAAGGGCGAGTACCGCAAGGAATTGTCCGAGTGGATGAAGAAGGGCTTCGCGCGGGTCAAGATCGACGGCAAGTTCTACGAGATCGCCGCGGCGCCGGCGCTCGACAAGAAATTTCAGCACGACGTCGACGTCGTGGTCGACCGCATCGTGGTGCGCCCGGATATCGCGACGCGGCTCGCCGATTCGCTGGAGACGGCGCTCAAGCTCGCCGACGGGCTCGCGGTCGCCGAGTTCGCCGAACCCGCGGCCGCCGCGGCGAGCGCGGAGAAGGGAAAAGTCGCGAAAATCCACGATAAGAGCGGCCCCGGGCGTCTCGTCTTCTCGGAAAAATTCGCCTGCCCGGTCTCCGGCTTCACCATTCCGGAGATCGAGCCGCGGCTCTTTTCGTTCAACAATCCGTTCGGCGCCTGCCCGAAATGCGGTGGCCTCGGCGTCGAGCAGCACATCGATCCCGAGCTGGTCGTTCCCGACAAGGAGCGCACGCTGCGCAAGGGCGCGATCGCGCCATGGGCGAAGTCGAGCTCGCCCTATTACGTGCAGACGCTGCTGGCGCTGGGCAAGCATTACCGCTTCACCCTCGACACCAAATGGAAGGACCTGCCGAAGAAGACGCAGGACGCGATCCTCTACGGCTCCGGCGATACCGAGATCCGCTTTTCCTACGACGACGGCATGCGCGCCTACGAGACCAAGCGGCCGTTCGAGGGCGTCGTCACCAATCTCGAGCGGCGCTTCCGCGAGACCGATAGCGACTGGGCGCGCGAGGAGATCGCCCGCTATTTCACCGACGTGCCGTGCGAGGCCTGCAAGGGCTATCGGCTCAAGCCGGAGGCCTTATGCGTCAAGGTCGGCGGCCGCCATATCGGCGAGGTCTCCGACCTCTCGGTCAAGGCGGCGGCGCGCTGGTTCACCGAGCTGCCGCAGCATCTGACCGCCAAGCAGAACGAGATCGCGGTGCGCATCCTCAAGGAAATCCGCGAGCGGCTGAAATTCCTGGTCGATGTCGGGCTCGATTATCTGACGCTCGCGCGCGCCTCGGGCACGCTCTCCGGCGGCGAGAGCCAGCGCATCCGGCTTGCCTCGCAGATCGGCTCCGGCCTCACCGGCGTCCTCTATGTGCTCGACGAGCCCTCGATCGGGCTGCATCAGCGCGACAATGCCCGGCTGCTCGACACGCTCAAGCGGCTGCGCGACCTCGGCAACACGGTGATCGTGGTCGAGCACGACGAGGACGCGATCCGCTCGGCCGATTACGTGGTCGATGTCGGGCCCGGCGCCGGCGTGCATGGCGGCGAGATCGTCGCCCAGGGCACGCCGGCCGACATCATGGCGAGCCCGCAGTCGCTCACCGGCCAGTATCTCGCCGGCGCCCGCGAGATCGCCGTTCCCGAGCGGCGGCCGAAGAATGCGCATCGCATGCTCAAGCTCGTCGGCGCCCGCGGCAACAATCTGAAAAACATCACTGCGGAAATTCCGCTCGGCCTGTTCACCTGCGTCACCGGCGTGTCCGGCGGCGGCAAGTCGACGCTGCTGGTCGACACGCTGTACAAGGCGCTGGCGCGCCGCCTCAACGGCGCCAGCGAGGCGCCGGCGCCGTTCGACCGCATCGAGGGCCTGGAATTCCTCGACAAGGTGATCGACATCGACCAGTCGCCGATCGGCCGCACGCCGCGCTCCAACCCCGCGACCTATACCGGCGCGTTCACGCCGATCCGCGAATGGTTCGCGGGCCTGCCGGAATCGCGCGCGCGCGGCTACGCGCCCGGCCGCTTCTCGTTCAACGTCAAGGGCGGGCGCTGCGAGGCCTGCCAGGGCGACGGCGTCATCAAGATCGAGATGCACTTTTTGCCCGACGTCTACGTCACCTGCGACGTCTGCAAGGGCAAGCGCTACAACCGCGAGACGCTGGAGGTGCTGTTCAAGGGCAAATCGATCGCCGACGTGCTCGACATGACCGTCGAGGAGGCGCTGGAATTCTTCAAGGCGGTGCCGCGGGTGCGCGACGTGCTCACGCTCCTGCGCCGCGTCGGCCTCGACTACATCCATGTCGGCCAGCAGGCGACGACGCTTTCCGGCGGCGAAGCGCAGCGCGTCAAGCTCGCCAAGGAGCTGAGCCGGCGCGCGACCGGCCGCACGCTCTATATCCTCGACGAGCCGACCACGGGCCTGCATTTCCACGACGTGGCCAAGCTGCTCGATGTGCTGCACGAGCTGGTCGAGAGCGGCAACACCGTGGTGGTGATCGAGCACAATCTCGAAGTGCTGAAGACCGCCGACTGGATCATCGACCTCGGCCCCGAAGGCGGCGACGCCGGCGGCGAGATCGTCGCCACCGGCACGCCGGAGGACATCGTCAAGGTCAAGCGCAGCTATACCGGGCAATTCCTGGCGCCGGTGCTGGCGCGCGGCGACGCCGGCAAGCGCAAGCGGCGCATCGAGGCAGCGGAGTGAGTCGCCAACTAAGCGAGCGTAGGGTGGGTTGGCGCCGAAGGCGCGTAACCCACCGCTTACGATGTGGCGGTGCATCCGAGGGTGGGTTACGGCGCTTCGCGCCTTTGCCCACCCTACGATTCAATACGATTCACGCTGCATCCGCCGGCCGCACGCGGCGGGTGATCTCCGCCCCGCGCTCGCGTTCGACCAAAGCGATGTCGTACTGGCTCTGCAGGTCGAGCCAGAAATGCGCATTGTTGCCGAAGTAGCGGCCGAGACGAACGGCGGTGTCGGCGGTGATCGATCTGCGTCCGTTCAAAATGTCAGTGATGCGGCCGGACGGCACACCGATATCGAGCGCAAGCCGATTGGCGCTCAGCGCACGGGCATGCAACTCGCGCTTCAACAAACGGCCCGGGTGTACAGCAGGAGGCATCGTTCTCATCCCCTATGGTAGTCCGTGATCTCCACCTCGTAGGCGTCGCCTTTGCGAAACTCGAAGCAAATGCGCCAACGCGCGTTCACCGTCATCGCCCATTGATTTTTCCGCTCGCCTTTCAGCTTGTGTGACCCGACGCTTTTCAGCGGACTGACGTCGGTGAGCGGTAGGGTGGGTTATGGCGCTTCGCGCTTTTGCCCACCCTGCTGCTCCAATAGTATATGAAATTCATGACCATCGAAGACATCGAGAAGGCCGTCGCCCAACTGCCGCCGGAGCAGCTAGCGCGGTTCCGCGCCCGGTTCGAGGAGTTCGACGCCGCGCGTTTCGATCAGAAGATCGAGCGTGACGCCAAGGCCGGCAAGCTCGATCGGCTAGCCGATGCGGCCATTGACGATTTCCGCAAGGGCCGCGCCCGCGAGGTATGAGGCACTGGGCGCTGCGCTCAACCCATCTACGTGCTACTGCCCCCTTCGCCCCGCGCTGGCGAAGCGTTTCGCTTCCTCGGCGGCGCGGAACAGCGCCTTGGCCTTGTTGATGCATTCCTGCTGCTCGAGTTCGGGGTCGGAATCGGCGACGATGCCGGCGCCCGCCTGCACGTACATGACGCCGTCCTTGATCAGCGCGGTACGCAGCGCGATGCAGGTGTCCATCTCCTCGCCGGCGGAGAAATAGCCGACGCAGCCGGCGTAGAGCGAGCGCTTCTCCTTTTCCAGCTCGTCGATGATCTGCATGGCGCGCACCTTCGGCGCGCCGGAGACGGTGCCGGCGGGAA
>DATHCD010000025.1:0-50785 GCA_035319735.1 Xanthobacteraceae bacterium
GGCTTCGTGGTCGACGACGCCATCGTGATGATCGAAAACATCGCCAGATATGTCGAAGGCGGCATGCGCCCGCTCGAAGCGGCGCTGCGCGGCTCGGAACAAATCGGATTCACCATCATTTCGCTGACGATCTCGCTGATAGCCGTGCTGATACCGTTGTTGTTCATGGGCGAAGTCGTCGGCCGCCTGTTCCATGAATTTGCGATCACGCTTGCGGTCACGATCGTCATATCGGCCGTCGTCTCATTGACGCTGGTGCCGATGATGTGCGCCAAGCTGATCCGCCACCACCCGGACGCCGAGCGCACCGCCTTCGATCTGCGCGCCGAACAGGTCTTCAAGACGACCATCGCGCTCTACGGCCTGGCGCTGAATTGGGTGCTGGACCGCCAGCCCCTCACATTGCTGGTCGCGGTGCTCACGCTCGCGCTCACCCTCGTCCTCTACGCACTGATCCCGAAGGGCTTCTTCCCGGTGCAGGACACCGGGATGATCCAGGGAATTTCCGAGGCGTCGCAAAGCATTTCCTATCAGGCCATGGCCCGCCTGCAGAACCAGCTGGCCGAGGCGATCCTCAAGGATCGCGACGTCGACGGCCTGAGCTCGTTCATCGGCGTCGACGGCAGCAATCAGACGCTGAACACCGGTCGTTTCCTGATCAATCTCAAGCCGCACGACGATCGCAGCCTCACCGCGACCGAGATCATCCGCCGCATCCAGCAGGAGGTGTCCGGCATCGTCGGCATCACGCTCTACATGCAGCCGGTGCAGGATCTAACCATCGACGCCACGGTCAGCCGCGCCCCCTATCATTTCGTGCTCGAGGACGCCAATCCCGCCGAATTCAACACCTGGGTGCCGCGCCTGGTGCAGCGGCTCAGCCAGCTGCCGCAGATCACCGACGTCGCCAGCGACATGCAGCAAGAGGGATTGGCGCTCGATATCGTCATCGACCGGGCGACCGCCGCCCGTTTCGGAATCACGCCGGCGACGGTCGACAATGCGCTCTATGACGCGTTCGGGCAGCGCATCATTTCCACCATCTATACGCAGTCGAACCAATACCGCGTGATCCTCGAAGCCGACCCGTCGCTGCAGCGCTCGCTCGACGGGCTGTCGATGATCTACCTGCCCTCATCGTCCTCGACCACCAATGGGCAGGTGCCGCTTTCGGCCATCGTGCACATGACGCAGCGCACCGGGCCGCTCTTGATCACGCACTACGGCCAGCTGCCGGCGACCACCATCTCGTTCAACACCGCGCCGGGCGTTTCGCTCGGCGCGGCGGTCGATGCCATCCAACAGGCGGAGAAGGAGGTCGACCTTCCGCAGAGTTTCCTCACCGCATTTCAAGGCACCGCCGCCGCCTTTCAATCCTCCTTGACCAACGAAGTCTTCCTCATCATCGCCGCCGTGGTGGCGATGTACATCGTGCTCGGCGTTCTCTACGAGAGCTTCATTCACCCGATTACCATCCTGTCGACGCTGCCCTCGGCCGGCGTCGGCGCCCTGCTGTCGTTGATGCTGCTGCATTACGACCTCGACGTCATCGCCATCATCGGCATCATTCTTCTGATCGGCATCGTCAAGAAGAACGCGATCATGATGATCGACTTTGCGTTGGAGGCCGAGCGCGTCGAGGGCCTGCCGCCACGCGAGGCGATTTATCAGGCCTGCCTCTTGCGTTTCCGGCCGATCATGATGACCACGATGGCGGCGATCCTGGGCGCGCTGCCGCTGATGTTGGGGACCGGCACCGGCTCCGAGCTGCGCCAACCGCTCGGGCTGGCCATCGTCGGCGGCTTGATCGTCAGTCAGATGCTCACCCTGTTCACCACGCCGGTCATCTATCTCTACTTCGATCGCCTGGCGCTGCGCTTCCGCGGGCGCACGCCGGCCGTCCCGCTCGCTCCCGGTGAGCTCGGCGAGCCTGGCGAATGAACATCGCCGCACCCTTCATCTCGCGGCCGGTGGCGACCACCTTGTTGACGCTCGCCATCGCCATGGCCGGCGTCCTCGGCTTCTCGAAATTGCCGGTGTCGCCGCTGCCGCAGGTCGACTTTCCCACCATCGCCGTCATCGCACAGCTTCCCGGCGCCAGCCCCGAAACCGTGGCGACCAGCGTCGCCGAGCCGCTCGAACGCCATCTCGGGCAGATCGCCGACGTCACCGAGATGACGTCGCAAAGCGGGATCGGACAGACCCGCATCACGCTGCAGTTCGACATCAACCGCGACATCGACGGAGCGGCGCGCGACGTCCAGGCCGCCATCAACGCCGCCCGCGCCGATCTGCCGACCAACCTGATTACCAATCCGACCTACCGCAAGGTCAATCCGGCCGACGCGCCGATCATGGTTCTGGCGCTAACCTCGAAGACCTTGACGCAAGGTCAAATGTACGATGCGGCGAGCAATGTCTTGGCGCAGCGGCTCTCGCAGCTCAGCGGCATCGGCAACGTCATCATCGGCGGTTCGGCGCTTCCCGCGGTCCGCGTCGAGCTCAACCCGCGGGCGCTGTACAAATATGGCATCGGCCTCGAAGACGTCCGCGCGGCGCTGGCCTCGGCCAACGCCAACAGTCCCAAGGGCACGATCGACGACGGCGACCAACGCTATCAGATCTACACCAATGATCAGGCGACCGCGGCGGCAGATTACACGCCGCTGGTCATCGCCTACCGCAATGGCGCGGCGGTGCGCTTGTCCGATGTCGCCGACGTGCAGGACTCCGTTCAGGACATGCGCAATCTCGGCCTGTCCAAAGGACAAGTGGCCGTCCTGGTCATCCTGTTCCGCCAGCCCGGCGCCAACATCATCGACACCGTCGACAACGTGAAGGCCGAGCTGCCGCATCTGGAAGCGGCGATGCCGGCCGACATGTACGTGACCGTCGCGATCGACCGCAGCACTACGATCCGCGCCTCGTTGCACGATACCGAGCTGACGCTGGCGATGGCGGTCATACTGGTCACGATCGTCGTCTATCTGTTTCTGCGCAGCATCCGCGCCACGCTCATTCCCAGCGTTGCGGTGCCGGTCTCGATCATCGGCACCTTCGGCGTCATGTATCTTTTCGGCTACAGCCTGGACATCCTGTCGCTGATGGCGCTGACCATCGCCACCGGCTTTGTCGTCGACGATGCGATCGTCGTCTTGGAAAATATTTCGCGCCACATCGAAGAGGGGATGCCGCGCATGGAGGCCGCCTTCCGCGGCGCGCGCGAAGTCGGCTTCACCGTGCTCTCAATCAGCTTGTCGTTGATCGCGGTATTCATTCCGATTTTGCTGATGGGCGGTATCCTCGGCCGACTGTTCCGCGAGTTCACCGTGACGCTTTCGGTGGCCATTCTGGTGTCGCTGGCGATCTCGCTCACGACCACGCCGATGATGTGCGCGCTTTTCTTGCGCCACGGACGCGCGGAACAGGAGGCGCGTCGTCCCGGCTTCTTCGAGCGGATGCGCCGCGGCTACGCACGCACGCTAACCTGGTCGCTACGGCATCCGCGCCTGCTGGTGCTGATTTTCATCGCCACAATCTGCCTGAACGTGGTGCTGTTCATCATCGTGCCCAAGGGGCTCTTTCCGCAGCAAGACACCGGACGGCTGGTCGGCTCGATGCAAATGGATCAAAGCATCTCATTCCAGCTGATGAGTCGCAAGCTGCAGCAAATGGTGGACATCGTGGGCCAGGATCCGGCGGTGCACACCGTCGTCGGCTACACCGGAGTCGGCAGCGGCGGCGGCTATTCGCAGATCAACACCGGCTCGGTCTTCGTCTCGCTCAAGCCGCTGTCGCAGCGCGATCTGTCGGTGGATCAGGTGATCGCGCGACTACGGCCGAAGCTCGCGGAAGTTCCCGGCGGGCGCCTCTATTTGGCCGCGGTCCAGGACCTGCGCGCCGGCGGCCGCCAGAGCAACGCGCAGTACCAGTACACGCTGCAGTCCGACAATGTGCAGGACCTCTATGCGTGGACACCGAAACTCGTCGACGCGCTCGAGCACAATCCGGTGCTCACCGACGTGAGCTCCGATCAACAGCAGCACGGGCTGGAGACCTATCTGGACATCGACCGCGACACCACGGCGCGCCTCGGCATCAGCCCGCTGCAGATCGACAACACGCTGTACGACGCATTCGGGCAGCGTCTGGTTTCGACGATCTACAGCGCCTACAACCAATATCACGTCGTGATGGAGATCGACCCGCGCTACACGCAGTATCCGGAGTCGCTGCGTGACGTCTACGTCTCCCTCTCCGGGGCCACGCCGGCCGGAACCGCCATCACCAACACACCGGTTGGCAATGTTACCGCGGCGGCGGCGATCGGAACGGTCCCCGTATCGCCCGCCGCACCAGCGTCGCCTGCTGTTACACCCTCCCCGCCCTCGGCCTTTACGATTTCTCCTGCATCCGGCACGGGCAGCAGGAGCTTAAGCGCAACGGCCCCGGCAAGCGCAACGACCCCAGCGCGCACAACCAGCACAGCGAGCACAACGACCGCAGCGAGTGCCAATGCCGCCGCGGCACGCAACGCCTTCATCAATGCCCTCGCCAACACCGGAAGGGGCATGACCTCCGCCGGCGCCGCGGTCAGCACTGCACTCGAGACCATGATCCCGCTCGCCGCGGTCAGCCGTTACCGGCCAGGCAACACGCCCTTGTCGGTCAACCACCAGGGACTGTTCGTCGCCTCCACTATATCGTTCAACCTGCAGCCCGGCCGGTCGCTGGGCGAGGCGACGGAAGAGATCAAATCAGCCATCGCCCGAATCGGCGTGCCGACTTCGGTTCACGGAAGTCTCGCCGGCACCGCGCAGCTGTTCCAGCAATCACTGGCCAAGGAGCCGATCCTGATCCTCACCGCGATTGCCGCGGTCTATATCGTCTTGGGCGTGCTCTATGAGAGCTACATCCACCCGATCACGATCCTGTCGACCCTGCCGTCCGCCGGCGTCGGCGCCTTGCTGGCGCTGATGCTGTTCCAGACCGAATTCGACATCATCGGGCTGATCGGCGTGATCCTCTTGATCGGCATCGTCAAGAAGAACGCGATCATGATGATCGATTTCGCCATCGAGGCGAAGCGCACGCGCCGTTTGAGCTCCTACGACGCGATCTTCGAGGCTTGCCTGCTCCGTTTTCGTCCGATCATGATGACGACGGCGGCCGCGATCCTCGGCGCGGTGCCGTTGGCGCTGAGCTTCGGCAATGGCGGGGAAATCCGCCGCCCGCTGGGCATCTCGATCGTGGGCGGGCTTCTGATCAGCCAGTTGCTGACGCTTTACACCACGCCCGTTCTGTATCTCTACCTCGACCGGCTCAGCGGCTGGTCGATGCGCGCGCGACAGCGACTGCTGCCGCGCCTTTACGGCGCCCCACCCGCGCCGGCGGAGTAGCCCCGCGCCGTTATCGAGGCCGATGCGCGGCTCGCCGATGCGACGCCCAGCGAATATAGATCGGCGGGCGGCTGTAACAGCAAGGCGTCGTCCAGCGCCACTGCGCCGGGAAAAGCGTCGCGCGCAGGCGGAGTATGTCGGCACGCGCCGAGGTGATGATCGGAGCCTTGTATCCATCGTCCACCGCGGGGTCCGCCTCCAGGAGGGCGATGCGGTTCTCCAGTTCGTAAATGGCGTAATGGACCGCTCGCGGGCAGGCGGGTGAGGCGTCCCAGCTGTGCCAACATTGCCCGGCCATCGCCGGCGCTCCGATGCAGACGAGCAACAGAGCAGCACAAGAGACAAAGGCGCGCCGCATCATGGCCGTGCTTCCTTGGAGCTGCGCGATCATAGCCATAGCCGAACGGGAAAGAAAACCCCCAGCCCGGCGTTTTCGCGCGGCGAGCAGCGCGGCGCCGCCGCATGGCGCGCGATTTGTGACGGCGGTGCCGCGGACTATAAGGTGTGCCGGCGGCCGGCCGCAGGGCCGGGTCGGACCGCCTTTCCAGGAGCCAATGAAAAAATGACTGAACTTTATTTCGAGGATTTCGCCGTCGGGCAGACCTTTACCGACAGCGGGCGGCTGCGCGTCGAGAAGGATGAAATCATCGCTTTCGCGAAAAAATTTGACCCGCAGTTCTTCCATCTCGATGAGGAGGCCGCGCGCTCCTCGATTTTCGGCGGGCTGGTGGCGAGTGGCTGGCACACCGCCGCGATGACGATGCGTCTGCTCACCGAGCGGGAAGCAAAGCCGGTCGGCGGCACCATTGGGCTCGGCTTCGAGGAGCTGCATTGGCCAATTCCAGTTCGCCCCGGCGACGAGCTGCGCGTCGAAGGCGAAGTGATCGCCATGCGCCCCTCGAACTCGCGCCCGGACTATGGGCTTTTGAAGATGCGCACGCGAACGCTCAATCAGCACGGCGAGGTGGTGCAAGAAATCATCAACAAAGCCATAGTGCCGCGCCGTCCGGCGGGTGAAAAACGCTAGTCTAGGGGACAGTCATGCGAATTCTCGTGGTCGGCGCCGGAGCCATTGGCGGATATTTCGGCGGCAGACTGCTGGCGGCCGGCCGCGACGTCGTTTTCCTCGTGCGCGCAAGGCGGGCGGCGCAGCTCGCGCAGACCGGCTTGGTGATCCGCAGCCCGCTCGGTGATGCGAGCATTGCGGCGCCACTGGTTGTCGTCGCCGACCAGTTGCGCGAGCCGTTCGATCTGATCCTTCTCAGCTGCAAAGCCTATGATCTCGCCGCGGCGGTGGATTCGTTCGCGCCGGCCGTCGGAGCGAATACCGCGATCCTGCCCTTGCTCAACGGCATGGCGCACCTCGACCTCCTGGCGGCGCGCTTCGGCCGACGCGCCGTGCTCGGCGGCCTCTGCGTGATCTCGGCGACGCTCGACGCCGAGGGCCGCATTCTCCACCTCAACAACGCGCATCTGCTGTCGTTCGGCGAGCAGGACGGCGTCGTTTCCGCGCGCGGGGAAGCGATCGCGGCGGCGCTGTCGGGGGCCGGATTCGATTGGCGTTTCAGCGAGGCGATTTTGCAGGAGATGTGGGAGAAGTGGACGACCATTGCTGCGGCCGCCGGCATCAATTGCCTGATGCGGGCCGCGGTCGGCGACATCGTCGCCGCCGGGGCGGCGCCTCTGGCGCTGGCGCTTATCGACGAGTGCTGCGCCCTCGCCGCCGCGCACGGGTTTCCGCCTCGCCAAGCGTCGAAAAAGTTCACCCAGACCATGTTGACCGCGCCGGGATCGACCCTGATGGCGTCGATGCTGCGCGACATCGAGCGCGGCGCGCCTATCGAGGCCGACCATGTCATCGGCGATCTCATCCGTCGCGGCGAGGCACAACTGCCGCAGATGGCGCTGCTGCGGATCGCCTATGCCCATATGCGGGCGTACGAAGCTCGCCGGGCGCGTGAGACCGCGGTCGAACCGGCCAAGGGCTAGGTTTCCTGGGGCGCGCGGGAGCGCAATCGCTTCGGCTCGAATCGGTCGCGCTCTATTTTTCCTTAGTGGAGCGTGATCCTTTCGGAAAACCGGTTTCCACTCTTCCGGATCATGCTCTAATGCCCGGCCATGTGGCGACCGATCTCGGTGAGATCGGCTTCGCTAGCGCGCGCTTCGTACACGATCGCGCCGTTGAACATCACGACGACGCGGTCGGCGAGTTCAAGAAGCTCGTCGAGGTCTTCGCTGACCAGCAGCACCGCGGCGCCGCGGTTGCGCGCCGCCATGATCTCGGCGTGGATCTGCGCCACCGCGGCGAAGTCGAGGCCGAAGCAGGGATTGGCAGCGACCAGGATGTCGACTTCGCCGGCGAGTTCGCGCGCCAGCACGGTGCGCTGGACGTTGCCCCCGGAAAGCTCGCCGATCGGGGTATCGTCGGAGCGGGTCTTGATTTTGTAGCGTTCGATTTTGCGCATCGCCTGTTCGTGGAAGGTCGCGCGCTTGAGCCACCAGCCGCCGGCGGCGAACGGCACGCGGTCGAACTCGCGGAAGGCAAGATTGTCGGCCACGCTCATGCGCGCCACGCAGGCGTTCTTCAACGGCTCCTCGGGCAGAACCGACAGATGATTGTGGCGCATCTCCTCGCGGGTCGCGTGATAGAGTTCGCCCTGCAGATAGATGTAGCCGCTCTCGGCCTCGCGCTGGCCGGCGAGGACTTCGATCAGCTGGCGCTGGCCGTTGCCGGAGACGCCGGCGACGCCGACGATCTCGCCGCCGCGGATCGACAGCGACACGTCGCGCACGGCGGGCTGGCCACCGTCGTCGAGCGCATTCAATTTCTCGATGTCGAGTCGCGGCACGCCGAACTCGCCGATGCGCGCCGGCTGCACGGTGAGCTCCTCGGCGCCGATCATGCTGCGCGCCATGGCGTCGGGGCTCAAATCCTTGACGTGCCCTTGCCCGGCCAATTTGCCGCGCCGCAGGATGGTCACTCCGTCGGCGAAGGCCATGACCTCGCGGAATTTGTGGGTAATCATCAGAATGGTGAGAACGCCGTTGGCCACCATGTCGCGCAGCATGCCGAGCACCTCGTCGGCCTCGCCGGGCGTGAGCACCGAGGTCGGCTCGTCGAGGATGAGGAAGCGGCGCCGTAGATAAAGCTGCTTGAGAATTTCGCATTTTTGCCGCTCGCCGGCGGAAATGGCCGAGACCTTGGCGTTGAGCGGCACGCGAAACGGCATTCGCGCCAGGAACTCCTCCAGTGCCTTGCGCTCGCGCGCCCAGTCGACCACCGCCGGCACGTCGTCGCGCGCCAGCACGAAATTTTCCGCTACCGTCATCGCCGGCACCAGGGTGAAATGCTGGTAAACCATGCCGAGGCCGAGCGCATGCGCGGCGCGCGGATTGCCGATGACTTCCTGGTGGCTGCCGACGATGACCTCGCCGGCGTCGGGCTGGTAGTAGCCCATGATGCATTTGACGAGCGTAGACTTGCCGGCGCCGTTCTCGCCAAGCAGCGCATGGAACGTGCCGGCCTTGACCTTGAGCGAGACCTGATCGAGCGCCACGAACTCGCCGAAGCGCTTGGTCATGGCGATGGCTTCGACGCCGAAAGTTTGCAGTGCTGCGGGGTCGTTCACGCAACGGCCTCGATGAATTTTGCCGAGACGGACACCGCGCCGAACACGCCGCCCTGCATCTTGATCATCTTGACGGCGTGATCGTGATTGCCCTTGTCGGTGGCGCCGCAGCAATCCTCCAGCAGCAGACATTCGAAGCCGCGATCGTTGGCCTCGCGCATGGTGGTGTGCACGCACACGTCGGTAGTGATGCCGGTAAGGACAATGTTGTCGATGCGGCGCAGCCGCAGCAGCAGTTCGAGATCGGTGGCGCAGAACGAGCCCTTGCCGGGCTTGTCGATGATCGGCTCGCCCTCCCTCGGCGCCAGCTCGGGGATGATTTCCCAGCCGCGCTCGCCGCGCACCAGGATGCGGCCGCAGGGTCCGGGATCGCCGATGCCGGCGCCGATCTGTCGCGAGCGCCAGCGCTTGTTCGCCGGCAGGTCGGCGAGGTCCGGACGATGGCCTTCGCGGGTGTGGAAGACATGAAAGCCCTTGCCGCGCATGACCGCGAGCGTGCGCTTGATCGGCTCGATCGGCGCGCGGGTGAGCGACAGATCGTAGCCCATCTTGTCGACATAGCCGCCGACGCCGCAGAAGTCGGTCTGCATGTCGATGACGATGAGCGCGGTGTTGTGCGGGCGCAGATCGCCATTATAGGGCCACGGATAGGGGTCGGCGGCGACGTAGCGCTCCGCCAGGCCGCTCTCCTTGCGCGCTGGAATCGCCATGAGTTCACCTCGTAATCGACAGCTCCGCCGGCGCGCCGATCAAGGTGCGCTTCGGCGAACAGGTCACGATCATGATCAGCAAGGTCAGAATATACGGCGCGGCATTGAACAGATGATAGCCGTGGCTGAAGCCGACCGACTGCAGCGCCGGCCCGAGCGCGGCGGCGCCGCCGAACAGGATCGACGCCGCCAGGCACAGCATCGGATTCCAGCGCGCAAAGATGACCAACGCGACCGCGGTGATGCCTTGTCCGGAGGACAGGCCCTCGTTCCAGCTGCCGGGATAGAACAGCGACAGGAAGGAACCGCCGATGCCGGCGAGGAAGCCGCCAAACATGGTCGCGCGCAGGCGGATGAGGTTCACCGAATAGCCCATGGCGCGCGCGGCATCGGCGCTTTCGCCAGCGGTGCGGATGATCAAGCCCCAGCGCGTGGTGCGCAACGCCCAGACCAGGACCGGCGCCAGTACCACGCCGATCAGGAACAGGGCATTGATCCGCAGGGCGGCGCGGACCTGAGGAATGTCGCTCCACCAGCCGAAATCGATCGACGGCAGCCGTGGCGCCGTCGGCTCGATCAGCGGCTTGCCGAGGTAGAACGCAAGCCCGGTGCCGAACAGCATCAAGGCGATGCCGACCGCGATGTCGTTGACGCGCGGCAGCCCGCAGATCGAGGCGTGCAAGGCGCCCATCGCCGCCCCGGTCACGCCGGCGGCGAGCACGCCGAGCCAAGGCGAACCGGAGAGGTAGGAGACGCCGTACCCGCTCATCGCGCCCATCACCAGGGTGCCTTCAAGGCCGAGATTGATGCGGCCGCTGCGCTCGGTGATGCATTCGCCGAGACTGACGAAGAGAAACGGCGTGCTGACGCGCACCGCCCCGCCGAGCACCGCGAGCGGCACCGTCCATAGTCCGATGTTGCCCGGGTCGGCCACGGTCACGGCGCCTTTCGCTGCAGGAAAGGCAAGCGGCCGTAGAGCGAGTCGCTGGCGAGCACCATGACGAAGATCACGCCCTGCAGCACCAGGACCGAGGCGTCCGGCAATCCAAGCCGCCGCTGCAGCAGCCCGCCGCTGGCGCCGATGCCGCCGAGCAGGATCGACACCGGTATGACCGCCAGTGGATTCTGCCGCGCCAGGAACGCCACCAAAATCCCGGCAAAGCCGTAGCCGGCGGCGAGATTGGCGTTGGTGCGACCCTGCACGGCGGCGACCTCCATCATCCCGGCAAGGCCCGCGGCGGCGCCAGCGAGAAAGCAGATGACGAGAATGAGCTTGCCCACGCTCAGCCCGACCACCTTGGCGGCGCGGATATTGCCGCCGGCAACGCGCGCGGCGAAGCCGAACACGGTGTGATAGATCAGGATGTAGGAAAGCACCGCCGCGATGATGCCGAAGACGAAGCCCCAATGCACGTCGGTGCCGGGAATGCTGCCGATCATGTTGGCGGCGCCGATGTCGCGCGTCGACGGCTTGTTGAGGCTAGTCGGGTCGCGCATCGGGCCTTCGACCAGGTAGTTGAGAATCGCAAGCGCAATGTAGACGAGCAGCAGGCTCGAAATCGTTTCATTGACGCCACGATATTGGCGCAGTGCGCCGGACAGCATGATCCACAGCCCGCCGCCAACCATCCCGGCGCCCGCCATGGCGAGGTCGACAAATAGCGACGGCGCCTCCTGCAAGGCCAGCGCCGCGGCGGTTGAGCAGAGCGCGCCGATGAGCAGCGCCCCCTCCCCGCCGATGATCACCATGCCGAGCTGCGCCGGTAGCGCCGTGCACAATGCGGTCAGGATCAGAGGCGCGGCGCGCGTCAGCGTGTTCTGCCAGGAGAACCAGGTGCCGAACGCGCCCTGATACATGTAGAAATAGAGGTCGAGCGGATTCTTGCCGAACAGCGCGACAAAGATGCCGAACAGGACGAGCGATGCAGCCAGGGCGAGCGCGGGGATGACGACGAATTCCGCCGCACCGCCCATTTTGCCGCCGAAGCGCGGCCGGCGCAGCAGCCGGCCGAGCCCGGACGGAGTCAGAGGCGCGTCGACATCGGCCTTCACGAAGTCGCTCCGATGACGCCTTCGACCAGATAATCCATCTTCTCCAGCTCGGGGTCGGTCTGGCCGCGCGACACGCCGCCGGCGATGACCGTCTTGCCCTTGTTGTCGACGAGCGGTCCTTTGAAGATGACGTAAGTGCCGGCAGTCAGCGCCGCCTTGACCTCGTCGGCATGTTTGCGCGCTTCGGCGGAGACCATCGGACCGTAAGGCGACACTTTCACGATCTCCTCTTTCAGCCCGCCGCGGTAGAAATTGGGAATGGTTTCGCCGGAGGTGAACATCTTCACGAAGCGCGGATAGAGCACTTCCCAGTTCCATTCCGCGCCGCTGAGATAGGCTTGCGGCGCGAGCACCGCCTGATTGACGTGATAGCCGCAGACCATGGCGCCGCGGCGCGCGGCGTTCTCGACCACGGTCTTGGGACCGTCGACGTGGCAGGTGATAACGTCGACGCCCTGGTCGATGAGACTGTTGGTCGATTCCGCCTCCTTCACCGGCATCGACCAGTCCCCGGTGAAGATCACCTGCAACGTCACCTTCGGATTGGCGAGCCTGGCGCCCATCGTGAACGAATTGATATTGCGCAGCACTTGCGGGATCGGCTTGGCGGCGACGAAGCCGAGCTTGCCCGATTTCGTCATACGGCCGGCGACGATGCCGCTGACGTGCTGCGCCTCGTCGATGTAGCCGAAATAGCTTCCGGCGTTTTTCGGATCCTTGTCGGTCCACAACCCGCCGCAATGCTCGAAGCGCAGCTTCGGATACTTCAGCGCCATCTTGATCATGTGCGGGTTGTAGTAGCCGAAGGAGGTCGGGAACAGCAGCGTGGCGCCGTCGAGATTGATCATCGACTCCATGGTCTTCTCGACCGCCTCGGTCTCCGGGACCTTCTCTTCCTCGACGATTTTGACGCCGGGCATGCTCTTTAGCGCGGCAGCGCCCGCGGCGTGCGCTTGGTTATATCCATAGTCGTCGCGTGAGCCGACATAGATGAAGCCGACGGTCGTGTCCGCGGCGGCCGCCCGCTTGAGCGGGAGCGCCGTTCCAAGGGTCAGGGCGGCCGTCCCCTGCAAAACACGGCGACGCGAAATCTTGTCGAGGTTCATTGCTTGCTCCCTGTACGCAGACGAGCGCCGGAGGCGCTGCTGCTGGCTGGCCATCATGATGATGGACGATCTTCGGTTGGCGGCAACCGATGTCGCAAGCGCCATGCCAGCGGTCGAACCCACCCATTGATGGTCTATCGTATTGAAATAGCTTTGAAAAAGCCAGCTTACCGGGGAAAAGTCATGCGCTGCTGACTAAAAAATAGGCAAACCCCGACGATTCTGGGCAACGGCAAATAGGCCGACCCTTCTCCTGCGGCGCGCGCCAACACGCCACCGCGCACCCCAGGGCATCGACCAACGCGGATGCGCCGAGTCCGTCAATGGAAAGCAGTCACGCGACAGCGGCTCCGGCGCGGGCGATCCCGAGCACCGCACCGTGCTGGCAGTTAGAAGGAGTTTATTGGTGAGTGAACGCCTAGACCATTAGCCATACCTCTCGACAGCTTCGCAAGCTCATACGACCCCATAGGATGGAGGGTCACGTGGAAACAAGAAAATCATACAAATCGTTCCGGTTCAAAAATAGCTTGCTCTGGGATCGTGATCGCCGCGGTAGTCTGTTCACGCCAGGCAAGCGCGAAATGGAAGTTGGCAGCCCGCCAGAATTCAAGGGCGACCCTGGCGTTTGGTGCCCCGAAGAGCTACTGATCGGCGCGGTCAATGCGTGCTTGATGCTGACGTTTATTGCCATCGCCCAAAGCAAAGGGCTTGAATTTGTGGCCTATGAAAGCGCCGCTGAAGGCCTACTGGAAAACGTCGAAGGCAAATATCTGATTACCGAAGTTACGGTTCAGCCAAGCTTGGTCCTAAAATCCCAAGCTGACCTCGAAGCTGCCAAGGCAATCATGAACCAAGTCGAGCAAAACTGCTTCATTTCCAATTCCATCAAGGGCAAAGTGAGTTTGGCTCCGCAGTTTCGGGTGGGATCCGAGTCAAACCCGAGTTCATAATTCTCGCCGTGAAGCGCGATCTGCAACGGCGCGCTCGCGGCGACAAAACTCCAATGAGGCACTACCGGCATCCGTCGCTGCTTGTCATCGTTGAGATTGCGGCTAGAATGGAATTGCTTCAGGGGATGGAGTCCCCCTTTAACCGCCGATAAGGCTGATGACTCCTGCCGGGCGCTTGGCGTCGGTAGGGGTCTTTTTTGTACTCCCACTGCCTCCAGGGCTGTTTCGCGTGAACTCCGAATGCGACGCGGGCGCGCGTCGCTTCGGACCGATGAATATTGCGCCTGAGGCTTGCCGATGACCGCCGTTTGGGGACTGGTAACGTTGTGGGTCGGTCTCGCGCTGATCGCGAGCCTGCTTTCGGTGTGGCTGCGGGTCTCGACCGCGCTCACCGAGATCATCGTCGGCACGCTGGCGCAATTGATCATCGGCACGGGTCTTGGTTTCGCGCTCGGCATCGACGAACAATGGGTCAAATTCCTGGCCGGGATCGGGGCGATCGTGCTTACCTTCCTTGCCGGGACCGAGCTCGATCCGGAAGTCTTTAAACGCAAATGGAAAGAGGCGACCGCGCTCGGGCTCGTCGGCTTCTTCTTTCCATTCTTCGGCTGCGCCGCGGCGGCGTATTTCGCTCTCGGCTGGCAGGTGATGCCGAGCTGGCTCGCCGGCGTCGCCTTGTCCACCACCTCGGTCGCGGTGGTCTATGCCGTGATGATCGAAACCGGCCTGAACCGGACCGAATACGGTAAGACGGTGCTCGCAGCCTGCTTCATCAACGACCTCGGCACCGTGCTGGCGCTCGGTTTCATTTTCGCGCCGTTCACCTTACACACCTTGATCTTCGCATTCGTCGCCGTGGCGGTATTCGCGGCCCTGCCCTGGCTGGCGACGAGATTCCTGCGCCAATTCGGCAATCGACCGTCCGAAATGGAAATAAAATTCCTGCTGTTTTGCCTCATGGGCCTCGGGGCGTTGGCCGGCTGGGCCGACAGCGAGGCGGTGCTGCCCGCCTACATCGCCGGCATGATGCTCGCCGGCACCGTCGGCAGAGACCACGCGCTGGTTCGGCGGCTGCGGGCGCTGACTTTCGGCCTGCTCACCCCGTTCTATTTCATCCGCGCCGGCGCCTTCGTCTCTATTCCGGCGCTCATCGCCGCGCCCTTCGCTTTCGGTTTCATGCTGCTGGCCAAGATGGTGAGCAAGTTCTTCGGCGTCTATCCGGTGACCCGCGCCTATAAGACGCCGAACCCAGAGGCGATGTACACGACGCTCTTGATGTCCACCGGGCTGACCTTCGGCACGATTTCATCGCTGTTCGGACTCTCGCATGGTATCATCAGTCAGTCGCAATATTCGATCCTCGTCGCCGGCGTGATCGGCAGCGCGGTCATCCCGACGCTGATCGCCAACGCCTTTTATCTGCCGCGGCACCTGCTGGCGCAGGACGAGCCGGAACGCGCAAAGACGGAGCCCGCCCTCTCGCCGCCGCTGGGGGAAGCCGCCGGCAAAGCCGATTGAGGTCGGAGGAATCGATGTTCAAAAGAATTCTCTGCGCCAATGATGGATCGGAGCGCGCCGCCCGGGCTCTGGCGCTGGCGATCTCCCTCGCCAAGGCGAACGAGTCCGAGCTGCACATGGTCTCGGTCGAGGAAATCGACTACATGCCGGAATTCATCGAAGAGGTGAGAGAGGAGAGCGCGACGGCGGCGCGGCGTTTTCACAAGGTGCTGCAACGCGCGCGGGCGATGGCCGAAGAACAACACGTCAACATCCGCACCCACGTCCTCACCGGGCATGCGGTGCGCGACATCCTCGGGCTTGCGGCCGAACTCAAGGCCGACCTGTTGGTGATCGGCTCGACCGGCCATTCTCAGTTCTACGAGCGCATGCTCGGCACCCGGGCCGCACGGATCGTGCACCTGGCGGCCTGTCCTGTCCTGGTGGTGAAGTAATCGAAATCGAGGCGGCGGCACGCCGCGCGCGTAAACCATTGTGTCGAGATCGGACCGCTTCTGCGGCGGCGTTTCCCGCAAGATGCGATCGCCCAGCGTTATCCCGTAAGGAATCGCAAACCCGCTCCATGCCCGACGCCGCAACTATTCCTCACATTTCGACATAATCGGTCACGTTTGCGCCGCGGCGGGCGATTGTAATCGGGCGTGGCCGTTTGCTCGCGGAGCCGCGACGATGCCCGGCCGGGTGACAGCTGGCGTTCTTCTTCTGTTTCTGTTCGGATTCTTCGTCATCGCTGCCGGCCAGCGCGCGACCGCGGCCACGACGACGGCGACCGAGATCGCGGTCGTCGGCAATCGGCACATCGATGCGGCGATGATCCGCGCCCATTTTCGTGCCGGCGCCGGCGGACGGCTCGACGCCGACGCGCTCGATGCGGCGTTCAAGAGCCTCTACGCCACCGGCCTGTTCGCGGACGTGAAGATCTCGCGGCAGGGCGAACGCATCCTGGTGACGGTTAAGGAAAATCCGACGATCGCGCGCCTGGCGTTCGAGGGCAACAGGAAGATCAAGGACGCCGACCTGAAGAAGGCCGTGCAATCGAGAGAAGGCGGACCGCTCGCGCGCGCGCTCGTTCACGACGACGTCGAACACATCATCGAGCTTTACCGTCAGCGCGGCTTTTTCACCGTGCGCGTCGATCCGAAGACGATCAAGAGCAAGAACGAAAGGGTCAATCTCGTCTTCGAGATCAGCGAGGGCGACAGGCTCGCGGTCGGGCAGATCCTGTTCAGCGGCAATGAGGCCTTCACGGCGACGAAGCTCAAGGGCGTGATCAGTACCGGCGAGAGCAACGTCCTGAGCTTTCTCACCGACAACGACACCTATGACGCCGATCGCATCGAGCGCGACCGCGATCTCATCGGCCGTTTCTATCTCTCCCACGGTTACGCCGACGCGCGCGTGCACTCGGCGGCGCGCTACGATGCGGAGCAGAAGGGTGTCGTGCTCACCTTTACGATCGAGGAAGGCCCGCAATATCGCGTCGGCCGCGTCGCCCTCGAATCGCGATTGAACACCGTCCAAGCGACGACGCTGCGCCGGTTTCTGCGCATGCAGCCGGGCGAAATCTTCGACGTCGATGCCGTGCAGAAGACCGTTGCCGATGCCGCGATCGGGCTCGCCAAGGACGGCGCGCCATTTGCATCGGTCATCGCGCGCACCGAGCGCCTGCCCGAACGCCGCCTGATCAACATCGTCTACACCATCGAGCAGGGCAGCCGCGCCTATATCGAGCGCGTCGACATTCACGGCAACACCAGAACGCGCGACGACGTCATCCGCCGCGAATTCGATTTCGTCGAAGGCGATGCCCTCAACCACGCGCTGATCGAGCGCGCCGAGCGGCGCCTGCGGGCGCTCCGCTATTTCAAATCGGTCAAGATCGCCACGCAGCCGGGCTCGGCGCCGGACCGCGTCGTCGTCAATGTCACGGTCGAGGAACAACAGACCGGCAATTTCTCGATGATGGGCGGCTATTCCCATGCCGATGGCGCTTCGGGGACGGTCACCATCGCCGACACGAATGTCCTGGGCACCGGCGACACCGCGAAGCTATCGGCAACCATCGGGCAATATGCCAGGGGCTTCGATCTGTCGCTCACCGATCCTTATGCGCTCGGCCCGCGGCTTTCGCTCGGCGCCGAGCTGTTCGGCAAGGAGACGCTCGCCAGCTCCTATCAATCCTTCGACAGCACCGTTTACGGCGCCAAGATTTCCGCCGGCATGCCGATAACCGAGGAACTGAGCGCGAGCTGGATTTACTCGATCTACAATCAGGGCCTTTCGCTCGTGCCCTCGGCCGGGACCGCGTCGCTTCCCATTCAGCAGGCCGCGGCGGCAGGCCCGATCTGGGTATCCTCCGTCGGCTCGGGCCTCACCTACAGCACGCTCGACAATGCCAAGAACCCGAGCAACGGCATTCGCGTTCAAACCAACGACGAATTCGCCGGCCTCGGCGGCGCCGCCAAATTCGCCCGGACCACGGAGGACGCTCGCTATTATCACGAGATCGGCGGCGACGTGGTCGGCATGATGCGGGCGCAGGGCGGTTACGTCACGCCCTGGGGCGGCCAGCCATTGCCGCTGCTCAACGGCTTCTTCGGCGGGCCGCAATTGGTGCGCGGCTTTGCGCCCAACGGATTCGGCCCGCGCGACGTCACGCCGGGCACGACCCAGGACAATGTCGGCGGCAATGTCTACTGGACGACTTCCGCCGAGCTGCAGACGCCGATGCCACTCGTCTCGGCGGACGCGCAGTTGAAGGTCGCGCTCTTCGCCGACGCCGGCAGCCTGTGGGCCACCCACGCATCGAGCGTCGCCACCCTCGCGTCGTCGTTGTCGCCGTCGCAGCAAATCGCCAATTCGCAGGCGGTGCGTGCCTCGCTTGGCGCCAGCCTGATCTGGGACTCACCGTTCGGCGCGCTGCGGGTCGACTACGCCTACCCGGTCGCCAAGCAGAGCTATGACGTCACCCAGCGGCTGAATTTCACCGCCAGTGGGTTCTGACAGGAGCGATCATTCAACAAACATCACCCTGAGGCGGCCGCCATAAGCGCGTTTACGCGCGTCTTCGACGCGCTTGGCGGCCCTCGGAGGGCGACGGCCCCGCGGCGGGGCCCGCATCCTTCGAGGCTCGCTTCGCTCGCGCCTCGGGAAAACGGTGAGATCACGCCGCCTTGGCGATCGTCCCCGCCGCCGCAAGCCCGCGCTCGATATCGGCGATGATGTCGTCGATGTGCTCGATGCCGACCGAAAGCCGGACATAGCCGTCGGACACGCCGGTTGCGTCCTGCTCGTGCGGCGTAAGCTGCGAGTGCGTGGTGGTGGCGGGGTGAATGGCGAGGCTGCGCGCGTCGCCGATATTGGCGACGTGATAGAACATCTGCAGCGCGTCAATGAAGCGCCGGCCGGCCTCCTTGCCGCCGGCGAGCTCGAACCCGACCAGGCCGCCCAGCCCGCCCTTGAGGTAGCGCTGCGCCCGCTCGCGGTGGATGCCGGTCTGCACCGAAGGATGGATGACCCGCGTGACTTCCGGCCGCTTGAGCAGGAAGTTCACCACAAGCTGCGTGTTCTCGCTGTGCTTGGCGATGCGCAGCGCCAGCGTCTCCAATCCCTGCAGGATCAGAAACGCATTGAACGGCGAGAGTGCCGCACCCAAGTCGCGCAGCAGCGTGACCCGGGCCTTGATGATGTAGGCGATCGGGCCGAGCGGCTTCACCGCTTCGGTCCAGACCGCGCCGTGATAGCTCGGGTCCGGCGTATTGAGCGCCGGCTGGCGCTCGGGATGCGCGGCCCAATCGAAATTGCCGCCGTCGACGACGAGGCCGCCGATCGAATTGCCGTGGCCGCCGAGATATTTGGTCGTCGAATAGACGACGACCGCGGCGCCGTGATCGAACGGCCGGGTGAGGATCGGTGCCGCCGTATTGTCGACGATGAGCGGAATGCCGAAGCTGCGCCCGATATCGGCGACCTCGGCGATGGGAAACACCGTCAGCTTCGGGTTGGGCAGCGTCTCGGCGTAATAGGCGCGCGTGCGCTCGTCGGTGGCGCGGCGGAAGTTTGCCGGGTCGGCGGGGTCGACGAAGCGGACCTCAATGCCCTGGTCCTTGAGCGTGTTGGCGAACAGATTCCAGGTGCCGCCATAGAGATCGGTGGAGCTGATCACGTTGTCGCCCGCGCGCGCGAGATTCTGCAGGGCAAACGCCGAGGCCGCCTGCCCCGATGCGAGCGCCAGCGCGCCGACGCCGCCTTCGAGCGCGGCGACGCGCTTCTCAAGCACGTCGTTGGTCGGATTCATGATGCGCGTATAGATGTTGCCGAGCTCCTTGAGCGCGAACAGATTCGCGGCGTGCTCGGTATCGCGGAACTGATACGACGTGGTCTGATAGATCGGCACGGCGACGGCGCCGGTCGCCGGATCCGCGCGCCAGCCGGCGTGCAGGGCGATAGTTTCCGGATGCTGCTTTTGCGAAGATGACATGGACCTTGATCTCCTGACTGCTTGCTCTTCTGAGCATAAGCCGCGGCGGCCCGACCGGACCTTTAACCCCGACCTTCGGCGCACCGTGATTGCAACTGGCGGCGCTAGTCAAGATTCCGCAGGACAAAAAGAAATTCTTGCCGCCGCGGCGCAACGCGCATGCGAAATATTCCAAATACGGCAATATTCTTAGCCGAACAGACTAGGTCTCGTGGACTCGTCAACGCGCAACCAACCCCGCTACGCCCGGACTTCCGAGATTACCCTTTAAGCGAACATATCGCGGGCCTGGCGACCGCGCTCCATCATCATTGGGCGGAATGAAGGATTCCTGCCCCCTGCCTGTCCATTCTCGGCCGGCTCAGCGAGCCGGCTGCATCAGATTGGATACAATGTTCACGGTCAGTGCGAGCACCGTCACGTTGAAGAAGAACGAGACGGCGCCGTGCACGGTCGTCAGTCGACGGATTGTCTTGCTGGTAATTTGAACGTCGGACACCTGCGCGGTCATGGCCACGACAAGCGCGTAGTACAGGAAGTCCCAATAGTCGGGGTCTTCGTTGCCGGGAAAGACGAGGCCGCCGATCCGTTCGTCGGCGCCCTCGCCATAGAACTCACGGGCATAATGCAGGGCGAAGATCGAGTGCATGAAGGCCCAGGACAAAAGAATTGTGCCCATGCCCAGCGCCACTTGATAAGGGCCAGGCGCACCGCCGAGCTCGGCGACGACCGCGGCGAGGCTGGCCAGCGCCGCTGCCGTGGTGAGCACCAGAAGCGCGATCGCGCCTTCATCATCGATGGCTGCCCTTTGCCGGATCCTGGCAACCGAGGCGCGCGCCATGATCCAATAGATCAGCGCCAGGTAGAGGGCTACGCCAGTGTCCCAGCCGACAAGGATGCGCGTCGGCATCCGCCACGGCAAGGCAAGCAGCGTCAGCGTAACCGCGGCGCCGAACGCGGCCGAAAGGAACAACCGAACGTGCAGGTGCCAGACCCGGGTGAGCAGGCTCGACCCGCCGCGCTCACGCGCACCGGCGGCTGGGCTGGCAAATTCGGATTTGTCCAAAACGCATTCCCAGAGCTGACCGGTGAGCCGCAGAGCTTGCAAAAATTTTCGCGCCGCGACTGCGCACGGTTATGATTGTTGCACGATACGAGGGGAAGCCCAAGGTCATGCGCGCCGGTCCCGGCGTTGCCTCGGAGCCGACCCAGTGCGCGGCTCGCAGCGTCGGGATTTGATCTTGTTGGCGGTGAGATCGACCCGGGCCGTTACGGTGTTGGCCGCACGGTGCCGCGCGAATGTTTGCGCCGTACCGCGACGATTTCCGCCAGGATCGAGATCGCGATCTCGTCCGGCGTGATCGCGCCGAGGTCGAGACCGGCGGGCGCCTTGAGCTTTTCCAGGCGCGCGGGGGCAATGCCGCGCTCGCCGAGCGTCGCCTTCAGCGCTTCCGCCTTCTTGCGGCTGCCGACGAAGGCGACGTAGTCGACATCGGCGGCAAGCGCGGCGAGCAGCGCCGCTTCGTCGCCGCGGCCCTGCGTCGAGACCACGACATAACGCGCGGCGGCCGCGTCGACCGGCAGCGCATAGCCTTCGACGCGGCCGTCCGCATTGGCGAACGCGGCCTGTTCGGCCGCCGGGGCACACACGGTGACGGCAAATCCGGTCCGCTTCGCCAAGTCGGCGACGGCGACCGCCACCGGGCTCGAGCCGCAGACCACCACCTGCGGCCGCGGCAGCACCGGTTCGATAAAAATGTCCATGGTGCCCTGGCTCGGGCACATATTGTTGGCGAAGCGCACGCCCTCCTGCTCGTCGCCGGCTTGCACCCCGCGGTCGGCCAGCAAATCGGGCGGCTGCACCGAGACGAGGCGCGAGCGCCCGTCGCCGAGCGCGTCCTTCGCGGCTTTGAGGACGGCGGCGCGGGCACAACCGCCGCCGATCCAGCCGGCCGAGATGGTGCCGTCCGGCAGGATCACCGCCTTGGCCCCGGCCTTGGCTGCCGTCGCCGCCACCGTGCGCACGACGGTTGCGAGCGCGAACGGTTCGCCAGCGGATTTCCGCGTGGCGATGATGTCCAGAATATCGGACGAGCGATCCATGGTCAGACCCTGGCGAGATAGGGTTCGAGCGCGGCGAGGCTTGCAAGATTGTGGGCGGGCGCAAACAGATCGACATAGGGCAGCGCCGCCTGCATGCCGCGCGCCTGCGGTGAGTAGTCGCGCCAGGCGATCAGCGGATTGAGCCAAATGATGCGGCGGCAGCGGCGGCGCAGGCGCCGCATCTCCTCCGCCAGGCGCTCCGGCGCGCCGGTGTCGTAGCCGTCGGAGACGATCATCACCGCGGTGCGCGAATTGATGACGCGGCGCGCGTGCCAGCGGTTGAAGGTGGCGAGGCTCTCGCCGATGCGGGTGCCGCCGCCGATGCCTTGGGCCATCAGGGCGAGCTTGTCGACCGCCCGCGTCACGTCGCGGTCGCGCAGCGAGGGCGAGACGTGCGCGAGCCTGGTGTGGAACACGAAGGCTTCCGCTTCGCGGAAGCTGTCGACGACGCCATGCAGGAAGCGGACGAAAAAAGCGGTGTAAAGGCTCATGGAGCCGGACGCATCGAGCAGCACGACGAGGCGCAGCGGCTTGATCTTGCGGCGGCGCCAGGCAAGGTCGATCAGCGTTCCGCCATGCGAGACGTTGCGGTGAATGGTGCGGCGCAGGTCGAGGCGGCGGCCGCGCCGGCGGACCTGTTCGCGGCGAACGAGCCGCGTGCGCATGACCCGGGCAAGCCGCGCGGCGAGCGCATGCGTCGCAGCCACATCATCGGGATCGACGATATGGCGCAGGTCGGTCACCGTCAGTGCCTCGACGCGCGAGGCGCCGGCGCGACGACCGCGGCCGTCCGCGGGCGCATCGCCGTCGCGCTCGCTGCGCCGCTCGACATGATCGAGCGGCCCGAGCGCGTCCTGCGGCACCTGCGCTTGCGCGAGCCGCCGTGCCGGCACGCCGCCCTTGCTCGTCGCGCCGGACAATAGCTGCCGCTCTCGCATGTCGCGGCCGCGCCAGAAGGCATCGAAAATGTCGTCGAAGCGTTCCCAATCGGAATGCGTCGCGCAGAACAGCGTGCGCAACGCCGGCTTGAGCGACGAAGGGTGGACCGCGGCGGGCGAGGCGAGGATGGCGAGCGCGTCGTGCGTTTCGGCGAGACCGACGCGGAAGCCGTTATCGCGCAGCGTGCGCGCAAAGCCGGCAAGCCGGCGGCGCATCGGCGCGCCGAGGGCATGGTCCCCCTTCCCCGCCGCCAGCGGGTCCGGAAGGGCGGTCCTGTGCTGATGCGCCGTCATCACGCCACCTTGCCGAGCAGGCGCTCGCTCACCTCGCGCGTGAGCCGGGCGCGGTCCTCATGCGTCTTGAGCAAGCACATCATCGTCTCGTACACGGCCTCCGGCTCCTGCCGCAGATCGTGCACCTCGAGTCCGGCGAGCGTTGCCGCCCAGTCGAGCGTTTCCGCCACGCCGGGCACCTTGCGCAAATCCTCCTTGCGCACCGCGGCGACCATGCGCGCAATCTGCAGCGCCAGCGTGGTGTCGATTCCCGGCGTCCGCGTCAAAATGATCTTTGCCTCGCGATCGATTTCGGGAAAATCCACGTAATGGTAGAGGCAGCGTCGGCGCAGCGCGTCGGACAGTTCGCGCGTGCCGTTCGAGGTGAGCACGACGCGCGGGATCGAAACGGCCTTGATCGTGCCCAGTTCGGGGATGCTGACCTGAAAGTCGGAGAGAAGTTCGAGCAGGAACGCCTCGAACTCCTCGTCGGCGCGATCGACCTCGTCGATCAGCAGCACGGGCGGCCTGGCGCGGCGGATGGCGGCGAGCAGCGGCCGTTCGAGCAGATATTTCTCGGAGAAAATATGTTCCTCGATCGCGTCGGCATCCTCGCCGATGCCTTCGCGCGTCTTGATGGCAAGGAGCTGGCGCTGATAGTTCCACTCGTAAAGCGCGGCGTTCTGATCGAGACCCTCGTAGCATTGCAGGCGAATGAGCTCGGCCCCGTGCACGGCGGCGAGCGCCTTGCCCACTTCGGTCTTGCCCACGCCGGCCTCGCCCTCAAGCAGCAGCGGGCGCTTAAGGAATTCCATCAGCCACAGCGCCGTGGCGATGTCGCGATCGGCGACGTAGCCGACGGCGGCAAGGCGGTCGGAAATCTCTTCGCGCTTGAGGGTCATGAAACGACCATCGCACCTGTGCCCTCATCGCCGCGCTGGTCGCGGCCATCCGCGTCTCTGTTTCCTCTATGTTGAAGTCGCGGATGCCCGGCACAAGGCCGGGCATGACGAATGTGCGGCGTTATCCGCTCAGCCATGCAGGCCGAGTTTTTCCGCCACCGCCCAGGTGCGCCAATGGTCGTGCGGCATCTGGATGTGGGTCGAGCCGAGGAAGGCGAAGGCGTCATTCACCGCATTGGAGAAACACGGCACGCCGCCGACATTGGGGCTCTCGCCGACGCCCTTGGCGCCGATCGGATGATGCGGCGACGGGGTCGTGGTCCAGTCGGTTTCCCAGTGCGGCGTTTCCACCGCAGTCGGCAGGAAGTAATCCATGAACGAGGCCGTGGTGACGTTGCCGTCGTCGTCGTAGTGGATTTCCTGACCCATGGCGATGCCGAAGGCTTCGGTCAGGCCGCCGTGAATCTGCCCTTCGATGATCATCGGATTGATGCGGGTGCCGCAATCGTCGAGCGCATAGAAGCGCCGCACCTTGGTCGTGCCGGTGTCGACATCGACGTCGACGACGCAGATATAGGCGCCGAACGGATAGGTGAAGTTGGGCGGATCGTAGTAATTGATCGCCTCGAGCCCGGGCTCCATCCCGGGCGGCACCTCGTGATAGGCGGCCCAGGCGAGCTCGGTCATGGTCTTGAACCGCTCGGGATTGCCCTTCACGCGGAAGCGGTCGATGTCCCATTCGAGATCGTCGTCATGCACCTCGAGCATATAGGCGGCAATCATCTGCGCCTTGGCCTTGATCTTTCGACAGGCCATGGCGGTCGCGGCGCCGGACACCGGCGTCGAGCGCGAGCCATAGGTGCCGAGCCCGTAGGGCGCGGTGTCGGTGTTGCCCTCCTCCACGGTGATGTTGTCGGCGGGAAGCCCGAGCTCGGTGGCGATGATCTGCGCATAGGTGGTCTCGTGACCCTGGCCTTGCGACTTGGTGCCGAGCCGGCAAATGCCGCTGCCGGTCGGATGGATGCGGATCTCCGCCGAATCGAACATGGCGATGCCGAGAATGTCGCAGGCGCGCGAAGGACCAGCGCCGACGATCTCGGTGAAGAACGCGACGCCAATGCCCATCAATTCCCGCGTCTCGCCGCGCCTGAACGCTTCGCGCTTCGCCTTCTGCTCTTCGCGCAGCTTCTTGTACTCGACCGTCTCCATCGCCTTGTTGAGGGCGGTGTGATAGTCGCCGGAATCGTATTGCCAGCCGGTCGCCGACGTGTAGGGGAATTGCTCGCGCCGGATCAGGTTCTTGAGGCGGAACTCGGCCGGGTCCATGCCGAGCTTTTGCGCCATGATGTCCATGGCGCGCTCGATGCAATAGGCCGCCTCGGTGACGCGGAACGAGCAGCGATAGGCGACTCCGCCCGGCGCCTTGTTGGTATAGACGCCGTCAACCAGTACATGCGCGGCGGGAAAGTCGTAGGAGCCGGTGATGATGCTGAACAGGCCGGCCGGCCATTTGGTGGCATTGGCGCAGGCATCGAAGGCGCCGTGGTTGGCGATGGTGTAACAGCGCAAACCCGTCACCTTGCCGTCCTTGGTCGCGGCGATTTCAACGTCCATGTGGAAGTCGCGGGCGAATGCGGTGGTGGAGAGGTTCTCGATGCGATCCTCGGTCCATTTCACCGGCCGCCCGGTCACGATCGAGGCGACGATCGCGCAGATGTAGCCGGGATAAGCGCCGACCTTGTTGCCGAAGCCGCCGCCGACGTCGGGCGATATGACGTGGATCTTGTGCTCGGGGATCTTCGAGATCAGCGAGCCGACGGTACGGATGACGTGCGGGGCCTGGAACGTGCCCCACAACGTCAACTCGCCCTTGATCTTGTCGAAGGAGGCGACGCACTGGCAGGTCTCCAGCGGACACGGATGACAGCGCGGATAGACGATCAGCTCCCTGATGGTGACGTCGGCCTTCTGAAAAGCCGCGTCGGCCGCCGCCTTGTCGCCGGCCTGCCAGGAGAAGATGTGATTGTAGTGCTTGCGCTTGCCGTGGGCGCCTTCGGTCTTGTCCTTGATGTCCTCGCGGATCACCGGCGCATTCGGCGCCATGGCCTTGAGCGGATCGACGTTGACCGGCAGCGGCTCGTATTCCACCTCGACCAGGTCGGCGGCGTCGGCCGCGACGTAACGGTCTTCGGCGATCACGAAAGCGACTTCCTGGTTCTGAAAGAGAACCTTGCCGTCGGCCAGCACCATTTGCACGTCGCCGGCAAGCGTGGGCATCCAGGCGAGGTTCACCGTCTTCAGCGTTTCCGCGGTGATCACGGCGACGACGCCGGGAACGGCGGCGGCCCTGGTCGTGTCGATCTTCTTGACGCGGGCGTGGCCGTGCGGCGAGCGCGTGAAATCGCCGTAGAGCATGCCCGGCAGCTTCAGATCGTCGACATAGTTGCCTTTGCCCTGGACGAAACGGATGTCCTCGACGCGCTTTCGCTTGCAGCCCAAACCTTCGAGCTTGGCGGCGCGTTCGGCGGAGGTGGGGGTCATGTCGTTCATTCTGCGGCCTCCTGGAACTCTACGCCGTTAAGCTTGGCGGCGGCGAATTGAATGGCCTTGACGATGTTCTGATAGCCGGTGCAGCGGCAGAGGTTGCCGGAAATGCCGAAGCGGATTTCCTCCTCCGAAGGATTGTTGTTCTCCTGCAGCAGCCGGTAGGCGCGCACGATCATTCCCGGCGTGCAAAAGCCGCATTGCAGCCCGTGCATCTGGCGAAAACCCTCCTGCAGCGCGTGCAGCGTACCGTCGGCGTTCGCCATGCCCTCGATGGTGCGGATGTCGGCGCCGTTCGCCTGGACCGCGAACATGGTGCATGACTTCACCGACTTGCCGTCGAGATCGACGGTGCAGGCGCCGCAATGGCTGGTTTCGCAGCCGATATGCGGCCCGGTGATGTTCTGCTGATCGCGCAGGAAGTGGATGAGCAGGGTGCGCGGCTCGACCAGCGCTTCGATGGTCTGGCCGTTGACCTTCATGGAGACTTGGGATTTGGCCATGGTCCTTGCTCCCTCCGGTCAGCCGCGGGCGCGCGCCTTGGCGCGGGCGAGCGCACGCGCGAGCATCACGCCCGCCATCTTGGTGCGATAACGCGCCGGGCCGCGGGCGTCCTCGGCCGGCGCGGTGATCGCTTCGGCGGCGGCGGCCGCCCGCTTGACCGTCGCGGCGTCGAGCGCCGAACCGATGAGGGTTTTTGCCGCCTCCTCCGCCCACAACGGTGTTTCGGCGACGTTGGTGAGGCCGATCGAACAGCTCGCGACCCTGCCGCCGCTCATGGTCAGCACGACGGCGGCGGCGGCGGTCGCGTAATCGCCGATCTTGCGCTTGAGCTTCTCGTAAGCGTAGCCGTGCCCGGCGGCCGGCACCGGAATGCGCACGGCGGTCAGCACATCGCCCGCTTCCAGCGCGGTGAAATAGGCGCCCTGGTAAAAATCGCGCGCGGCGATGCGGCGTTCGCCGCCTTTACCGGTCACATGATAGGCGGCGCCGAGGCACATCATCACCGCCGGCATGTCGTTGCCCGGATCGCCATTGGCGACATTGCCGCCGAGCGTGCCGACGTAGCGCACCTGCGGATCGGCGACCTGCAGCGAGGTTTCGCGCAGGATCGGCACCTTGGCCGCCAACAGCTCGGAGCCGACCAGCTCGTGCTGGGTGACCATGGCGCCGATGACCACGTCGTTGCCGTCGCTGCGCACGGCCTTGAGGTCGGCAATGCCGGAAAGATCGACCAGGTGCGCCGGCGTCGCCAGGCGCAGCTTCATCATGGGAATGAGACTGTGCCCCCCGGCAAGCGCGCGGCCTTCGTCGCCAAATTGGGCGAGCAACCCGACCGCTTCCTTGACCGAATTGGGGCGATGATAGGCGAAAGCGCCTGATATCACGGGCATCCTCCCTGGCGCAGCCGCGCGGCCAGGGTCATCACCAAGGCCGGTTCAGGTTGCGCTTTAGTTCCGTCTTTTGACGGATGTTCTCAGAATGAAATTTTGGCGGGGTGTGCATTGCAGCAGCAAGACCTGGTGCACCAATCCGTCCAAGATGCATGAATCTCAGGGTTCTCTGCACGAATGACGGCATGGCTGCACCATTTGCGTCAGCATCATTGACACATCGGCCGTTCCGTGCGCGGACAGCGGTTATCTACCGCGACGCAAAACGACGCCGGCGGCGCAGCGAAATTGCGGCATCGGCGCCGGCGAGCGCGGTGACGCGCGATTTAAGCGTGCCAATGCGGCTGCGACTCACCGGCACCAAGTAATGATGGGCGCTCGCGAGCTCGACCAGCTCGTTATCCCCGGAGCGTTTGTAGCCGACGATGCGGTCGATATTGACGATATGGCTGCGGTGAACGCGGACAAAGCGATCGTTGTCGAGCCGCGATTCGACGTTGCCGATCGCCAGCGGACAAAACAGCTTGTCGTTGCCGTCAAAGACGTAGGTGTAATGCGCGTTGGCGTGAATCGCGACCACGTCATCCACGGCGAGAAAATGCGTGCCGCCGTCGCGTTCGATCGGAAGATGGCGGGCGAAGCGTCGCGGCGGCGCCCCGGCTCCGCCGAGCGGCGCGTAGGTTCCGCGTCCGAATTCGGGGTTGTCGCCGTCCATGGCCGCGGGCGCCGGCAACGGCGCCGCCGCGGCTTGGGCGGCGCTTGTCGACGCATCGCCGGCGGCCACGGCGACGGGTTGCGATCCCGCGCGCGAGGAATCGGGCAGAAGCAGCAAAAGAAATATTCCGGAAATACCGAATGCCACAACCGCAACGATGATGGCGAGGAAGTCCGTCGACAGCGCCGGCGCCCCCGATGACGCCGCAACGTAGGGATAGAGCGTGACGCCGGTCATCGCCGTGTAATGCATGCCCGAGACCGCGAAACCGAAAACGATCGCCGAAAGAATCAGCGGCGGACGCCCTCCCCGCCCGGTGGCGAGCCAAAGGGTGAGACCGGACACGGCGATGGCGATCGCCATGCTCGAGGCGACGTAAACGGGGTCGTGGATCATATAGGTGCTGGCGTCGAGCGCGCTCATGCCGATGTAGTGCATGGTGAAGATGCCGCCGCCCATCAGGCATGAGGAGAGCGTCAAGCGCAGGAGCGTGAGCGGTCCGGAACTGGTGGCGTACACCGCCGCTCCGACCACGATCGCGCAGACCAGAAACGACAGCAGCGTCGGCAACACGAGATAGTCGACCTGGAACGGCAACCGCACCGCCAGCATCCCGACGAAGTGCATGGTCCAAATGGCGACGGCAAGCGAGGCTGAAGCGCCGGCGAGCAACAAACGCCGTCTTACGCCGGTCGCGTCGGTGATCTGCACCGCAAGGCTCAGGCCGACATAAGCGCCTTGGATCGCCATCACGATCGACAGCAACACGAGCCAGGCCTGGTAAGTCACCGGCATTTGCCGTCATCCCTTCGCTGCGCGGGACGGCTACTTCACCCCATCGGGTCTGCTTGATTATAGACGAAGTCGGCGCAGACGCCGAGACCTCCCGCCACGGTCGCCGCCGCGAGGTCGAGGTTGCGGAAGGCACCGTTCAGCCCAACGCGCTCATGAATTTCTGCAACCAGACGGCCGCGCGCACGTGCTCGACGGTCGCGACCGTACGGCTGCCGTCTTTGATGCTGACCGAAAATTCGAAGCGGTTCCTGACGCGTCTGATTAAGGCGGCCTCGATCACCAATTCGGCGCCCACCTTGCTCGGGCCCAGATGATCGATGACGACGCGAGCCCCGACCGTGATTTGCCCCGGCGCCAACAAATCACGCACCAGCCGGCCGCAGGCCATCTCGGCGACGGCGACGAGGTAGGGCGTCGCCGCCACCGGCGGCATGCCCGGCACCAGCGCGCCGACGGTATCGTTCGCTTCCACGACCACGCGTGAAATCGAACTCAGCTCCGGCAGCGCCGGAGCGGCGGCGATTGATGTTTCCGAAGAGCCCATAGTGACTGCCCGATTACATCACATGTGCCGGCTGCCGGGATTCCAGCTGTGCTCGAGATTGTCGATGAGCTTCGGGTCATAGAGGCATAGGCTCTGCTGCCGCGCATAAGTCGCCATGTAGCGACGAAAAACCGAGAGCGGCTCCTCGCCGACGCGCAGCGCCTTGCGATTGGCGACCGCGCTGGTCATGCCGGCGCGCACCATCTGCGCGGCATTTTTCTCGATCGCCGCATCCATCTCCGCGGCGGCGACGACCTCGTCGCAGATCATCCGTCCTTCCGGCGTGTCGGCATGGAAGGCGCGCTCGAAAAAGATGCCTTCGCGCGCGAGCTTGATGCCGACGAGGCGCGGCAGGCGCAGATTGGCGGCGCCGGGGATGAATCCCTCCTTGCTGGCCGGAAGGTTGAAATAGGAACCGGTCTCGGCGATGACGCGGTCCATGACGCAAAGCAGCTGACAGCCGCCGCCGATGGCGAAGGCCTCGACCGCCGCAATCCACGGTTTCTCGACGAAATCCTCGATCTCCTCGTCGCAGGATTCCGAGCGCCAATGACCGCGAAAAAGCTTGTTCACCAGCCCCAGCTCGCGCTCGATGATGAAATCGACGAACGAAATCTGGCCGTAAAAGAGATGCGTGAGGTTGATGCCGGCGTTGAAGATGCGGCGGCCGGCATGCTTGGCATGCTGCACGGTGCCGCCGCGCAGCACGCCGACTTCGATGGCGTCATCGAGCAAGACGAGATCAACCGCGGTTTCCAGCGCCGCGGTGGCGCGGTCGTCTTCGGCATTGAGGAATTTGGCATTGCTCAAGATCACGTGGCCGACCTTGCCCTTACGCTCGACCTTGGCCTCGCCGAGATCGATGAAGTCGCCGCGACGGAATTCGGCGAGCCGTTCCAGCGCCTCGCGTTTCGGCTTGAGCATGGCATGAATGAGATGCGTGCCGCAGCGCTGGTCGGCGAGAACGCGGGCCAGATACAGGCCCTGATCGAGCTCATAGCCTTCCTTGGCGCTCTGCTGCATGAGCGCCCGCTCCTCGTTGATCCGCTCGCGATTCGGCAGCAGCGCCGGATAGCGGCTCGACGCCGCCGCGAGCAGTTCGGAGGCGCGCATCGCGCGCGCGCCGTGGCCGGTGGTCTCGTCATAGATCGCGACGGCATGCCGCCGGAAGAATTGGTCCTTGACGGCGCGGGCGCGGGCCTTGAGCGCCGCCGCCTCGGTCCGCCGCTCGTCCTTGCGCGCGGGCGGACCCAAGCTTTGCAAGGCCGCTTCGATCTCCGCGCAATAGGCGCTCGCGGCCTCGGCGTCGCGCGCCAGCGACGCGCCGAGAGCCGGTTCAGCGGGAACCGGGCGGACAGCAAGCTTCTGCACGAGAGCCTCCCTGGATTTAGCCGCATTATATGGCTGGGAACGAGCGGCGGGGGATCAATCGCCACTTTTGCCGAACAAGTCCAGACCTCGGGCGAAGGCCCAGTTCCGGCCATACTCCCATCCCAATCGGGTGCCGGCCGTTGTTGCAACGCGATATGCGGTGCGACGAAACGGACGCTCGTCATTGCGGCACGGTTTTAGGCGGTTACTATAGAATAAACATGTCTGTGGCTTGGTATGTTGGACGCGCGTCATATTTATTTATGAGAGACACGAAGTCACCGGTGCCCGCGATGCATCAAGACAGCTGCAATCGAGACCGGGTTCCCTGGGATAAGGAGATCGCGCTTCGGCGCATTCGGGAATGCCTCGATTGCGAAGGTCCGTTACTGCCTATTCTCCACGCCCTTCAGGATGAATTCGGCTATATCGCGCAAGACGCCGAGCCGCTGATCGCGGACGCTTTGAACATCGCGCGCGCCGAGGTACACGGCGTCGTCACCTTCTATCACGACTTCCGCCGCGCGCCGGCGGGCCGGCACGTGCTCAGGCTTTGCCGTGCTGAGGCCTGCCAGGCAGCCGGAGGCGACCCGCTGGCGCGCCGCGCCGCGGCGCAACTCGGGGTGCAGATGGGAGAGACCGCCGCCGACGGCAGCGTGACGCTCGAACCGGTCTATTGCCTCGGCCTCTGCGCGGTGGCGCCATCCGCCATGCTCGACGGCCGCGTGGTTGCCCGGCTCGACGAAGGACGCCTCGATGCCTTGCTGGCGGAGGCCCGGCAATGACGCTGCGGCTGTTCATACCGGTCGACGCCGGCGCACTGGCGGTCGGCGCCGAGGAGGTCACCATTGCGCTGCGCGCCGCGGCGGCGCGGCGCAACGTCGCGCTCGAGATCGTGCGCACCGGCTCGCGCGGGCTCTATTGGCTGGAGCCGATGGTCGAAATGGAGACGCCGGCCGGCCGGATCGCCTACGGGCCGGTCGCGCCGGCGGACGCCGAAGGCCTCCTCAACGCCATGCTGGCCGGCGGCACGCACCCGCTGCGGTGCGGCGTGACCGAGGACATTCCCTGGCTCAAGCGGCAGACGCGCCTCACTTTCGCGCGCTGCGGCATCGTCGATCCGCGCTCGCTTGCGGATTACCGCGCGCACTGCGGCTACAAGGGACTAGAGCGCGCGCTCTCGGCCGGTCCCGATGCCATCATCGAGGAGGTCGTGCAATCCGGCCTGCGCGGCCGCGGCGGCGCCGGATTCCCGACCGGCATCAAATGGCGCACGGCGGCACAGACGCCGGCGCCGCAGAAATACATCGTCTGCAACGCCGACGAAGGCGACAGCGGCACTTTCGCCGACCGCATGATCATGGAAGGCGATCCGTTCCTGCTGATCGAGGGGATGACGATTACCGGCATCGCGGTCGGGGCGAGCAAGGGCTACGTGTACATCCGCTCCGAATATCCGCACGCGACCGCGACGCTCGAGGCGGCGATTGCGGCAGCGCGGCGCGACGGGCTCCTCGGCAGGCACCTGGCGGATTCCGCGTTCGCCTTCGACATCGAGGTACGCGTCGGCGCCGGCGCCTATGTCTGCGGCGAGGAGACTTCGCTGCTCGACAGTCTCGAAGGCAAACGCGGCCTGGTTCGCGCCAAGCCGCCGCTGCCGGCGCATAAAGGCTTGTTCGGCCGGCCGACGATCATCAACAACGTCCTCTCGCTCGCCGCGGTGCCGATCATCATGGAGAAAGGCGCGGCCTTCTACCGCGACTTCGGCATGGGCAAATCACACGGCACCATGCCGATTCAGCTCGCCGGCAACGTCAAGCATGGCGGCCTGTTCGAAACCGCCTTCGGCATCACGCTCGGCGAGCTTGTCGACGACATCGGCGGCGGCACGCGCAGCGGCCGCCCGGTGCGGGCGGTACAGGTCGGCGGACCGCTCGGAGCCTATTTTCCGCGCGCGCTGTTCGACACGCCGTTCGACTATGAAGCTTTCGCCGCGCGCGACGGCCTCATCGGCCATGGCGGCATCGTGGTGTTCGACGACAGCGTCGACATGGCGAAGCAGGCCCGGTTCGCTTTCGAGTTCTGCGCCGTCGAATCCTGCGGCAAGTGCACGCCGTGCCGCATCGGCTCGACGCGGGGCGTAGAGGTCGTCGACCGCATCATCAGCGGCGAGAACCGCGCCGCCAACATGCTGCTCCTGGAAGACCTCTGTCATACTCTAAGGTTCGGCTCGCTGTGCGCGCTGGGCGGCTTTACGCCCTATCCAGTGATGAGCGCGCTCACGCATTTCCCGGAAGATTTCGCCGCCCCGCCGCGCCTGCAGGCCGCCGAATAGGAGAGTGCCATGCTGTTCGTCCAACACCGGCTCGTGCAAGAGATCGACTATGGCACCCCGGGCGCGACGTCGGAGCATTCGGTCACGCTCTCGATCGACGGCAAGCAAATCTCGGTGCCGGAGGGCACCTCGATCATGCGCGCGGCGATGGAGGCCGGGATCGAGATCCCGAAGCTCTGCGCCACCGACATGCTCGAGGCCTTCGGCTCCTGCCGGCTGTGCTTGGTCGAGATCGAAGGCCGCGCCGGTACGCCCGCCTCCTGCACCACGCCGGTCGCCGAAGGCATCGTCGTGCACACCAACAGCGAGCGTCTCGACCGCCTGCGCAAGGGAGTCATGGAGCTCTATGTCTCCGATCATCCGGTCGATTCCCTCGACCGCCGCCAATACGCCGGCATCGATCTTTTGCAGACCGCGGCCGAAGTCGGACTTGAGGAGGTGCGCTACGGCTTTGCCGGCGCGCGCCACCGCGATCCGGGCATCGATGAATCCAATCCGTATTTCACTTTCGATCCGGCGAAATGCATCGTGTGCTCGCGCTGCGTGCGCGCCTGCGAGGAGGTGCAAGGCACCTTTGCGCTGACCATCTCCGGCCGCGGCTTCGATTCGATCGTCGCCGCCGGCATGGACGAGAAGTTCATCGTCTCCGAATGCGTCTCCTGCGGCGCCTGCGTGCAGGCCTGCCCGACCGGATCGCTGCGCGAAAAGACGGTGATCGAGAAGGGCAAGCCGGAATGGTCGGTGGTCACCACCTGCGCCTATTGCGGCGTCGGTTGCGCGTTCAAGGCGGAGATGCGCGGCGATGAGGTCGTGCGCATGGTGCCGTACAAGGACGGCAAGGCCAATCGCGGCCATTCCTGCGTCAAGGGACGCTTCGCCTGGGGTTACGCCAATCACCGCGAACGCATCCTCAAGCCGATGCTTCGCGACAAGATCACCGATGCCTGGCGCGAAGTGTCATGGCCGGAGGCCATCGGCCGCGTCGCCGCGGAGTTCAAGCGCATCCAGGCGAAATACGGACGCGGCGCGGTCGGCGGCATCACTTCCTCGCGCTGCACGGACGAGGAAACCTTTTTGGTGCAGAAGCTCGTGCGCGCCGCCTTCGGCAATAACAATGTCGACACCTGCGCCCGCGTCTGCCATTCGCCGACCGGCTACGGCCTGAAGACCACCTTCGGAACGTCGGCCGGAACCCAGGATTTCGACTCGGTCGAACATACTGACGTCGCTATCGTCATCGGCGCGAACCCGACCGACGCCCATCCGGTCTTCGCCTCGCGCCTGAAGAAGCGGTTGCGGGAGGGCGCCAAGCTCATCGTCATCGATCCGCGGCGGATCGACCTCGTGCGCACGCCGCATGTGGAAGCGACCTATCACCTGCCGCTCTTGCCCGGCACCAACGTCGCCATGCTGAACGCGCTCGCGCATGTGGTCGTCACCGAGGGGCTCGTCGACGAGAAATTCGTGCGCGAGCGCTGCGAGTGGGACGCTTTCCAGGACTGGGCCGATTTCATCGCCGAACAACGCAACAGTCCCGAGGCGGTCGCCAAGGCAACGGGCGTTGCCGCGGAAACGATCCGCCCCGCGGCGCGGCTCTACGCCACCGGCGGCAACGGCGCGATCTATTACGGGCTCGGCATCACCGAGCACAGTCAGGGCTCGACCGCGGTCATGGCCATCGCCAATCTCGCCATGGCCACCGGAAATATCGGGCGGCCCGGCGTCGGTGTGAATCCGCTGCGCGGGCAGAACAACGTCCAGGGCTCCTGCGACATGGGCTCGTTCCCTCACGAGCTGTCCGGCTATCGGCACATCGCCGACGATGCCACGCGCGCCATGTTCGAGGCGCTGTGGCACAAGCCGCTCGACAACGAGCCGGGACTGCGCATCCCCAATATGCTCGATGCCGCGATCGACGGCTCGTTCAAGGGACTCTACGTCCAGGGCGAGGATATCCTGCAGTCCGATCCCGATACGCATCACGTCGCCGCGGGCCTCGCCGCGATGGAATGCGTCGTCGTGCAGGACCTGTTCCTGAACGAGACCGCGAATTACGCGCACGTCTTCCTACCCGGCTCGACGTTCCTCGAGAAGGACGGGACCTACATCAACGCCGAGCGGCGCATCCAGCCCATCCGCAAGGTCATGGAGCCGAAGGCCGGCTATGCCGATTGGCAGGTGACGTGCCTGATCAGCGAGGCCATGGGATTTCCCATGCGCTACGACCATCCGTCGGAGATCATGGATGAGATCGCGCGTCTGACGCCGACCTTTGCCGGCGTCTCGTTCGAGCGGCTCGACGAGCTTGGATCGATCCAGTGGCCGTGCAATGAAGCCGCGCCCGAAGGCACGCCGGTCATGCACATCAACGGCTTCGTGCGCGGCAAGGGCAAATTCGTCGTCACCGAATATATCGCGACCGATGAGCGCACCGGCCCGCGCTTCCCGCTGCTGCTGACGACCGGGCGCATTCTCAGCCAATATAATGTCGGCGCGCAGACGCGGCGCACCGCCAACATCATTTGGCACGAGGAGGACCGGCTGGAAATCCATCCGCACGATGCTGAACAGCGCGGCATCCGCGACGGCGACTGGGTCAAGCTTGCCAGCCGCGCCGGCGAGACCACGCTGCGGGCGCTGATCACCGAGCGCGTGGCGCCGGGCGTGGTCTATACGACGTTCCATCACCCGCACACGCAGGCCAACGTCGTCACCACCGAGTATTCGGATTGGGCGACCAACTGCCCGGAGTACAAGGTGACCGCGGTCCAGGTGTCACCGTCGAACGGCCCCACGTCATGGCAGGAGCAATACGAGGAGCTCACCCGCAGCAGTCGGCGCATCGCCGCGACGGTCGAGGCCGCGGAGTAACGCATGGTCGAGCCGACAAAAACCGTCGCCTGCGCGATCTGGCGCGGTCAAGACGCGGTCGATGGCAAGCGCATCATCCCCGAAGAAACCGCCGTCGCCTTCACCTATGACGGCGGTTCCTATGCGGTGATGATGGCGACGCCGCAGGACCTCGAGGATTTTGCCCTCGGCTTCAGCTTCACCGAAGGCCTGATCGGTTCGCCGGCGGAGATCCGCCATCTCGACATCGTCGCGCACGATGCCGGGATCGAGCTGCGCATGTGGCTCGCCGAGTCGCGCGCGGCGGCGCTCAGCGAGCGGCGCCGGCGTCTCGCCGGGCCGACTGGTTGCGGGCTGTGCGGCATTGAAAGCCTCGACGAAGCGGTGCGCCCGCCGCCGCGCGTGCGCGAGGGCGAGACTTTCACCCCCGCCGAGATCATGCGGGCGCTGGAGGCGCTGGCGCCCCGCCAGGAACTCAACCGCCAGACCCGGGCTGTTCATGCCGCCGGATTTTGGCAACGCGATGCGGGACTGCGCGCCGTGCGCGAGGACGTCGGCCGGCACAATGCGCTCGACAAGCTCGCCGGCGCATTGCTGCACGACGGCGTTTCCAATGAGAGCGGCATGGTCCTGCTCACCAGCCGCGTATCAGTCGAGATGGTGCAAAAAACCGCCGCCATCGGCGCGCCGCTCATCGTCGCCGTTTCCGCGCCCACCGCGCTTGCTCTGCGCACGGCGGAGACCGCCGGAATCACGCTCGTCGCGGTGGCGCGCAGTGACGGCTTCGAGGTCTTCACCCATCCGCGCCGCATCGAAAAAGAACTGACAAAAGAAGAAACCGCAACCCATGTCGCCTGACAAGCTCGTCTACATGGCCAATCAGATCGGCAAGTTCTTCACCAGCCAAGGGCAGGAGCAAGCAGCGGCCGGAACCGCCGATCACCTGAGGAAATTCTGGGATCCGCGGATGCGCGCCGCAATCGTCGCGCACCTTCAGGCGGGCGGCGCGGGGCTCGACCCGGTGGTGCGCTTGGCGGTCGAACGGCTCGCAAAAGGCAAACCGGAAGCCAAGTCGCGGCCGCAAGGATAAACCGCGCACGCAATCACCCGCCGGAGCGCTGCCCCACTGCGGCTGCCGTTTCCGAGAGCGAAATACCTCTTGACGATCATGTGACTTATCGGCGTGACTGCCAAGAGCGCTCTCCAGGAGACCGGGCAGCATGGCCGGCACGCATCTGTCCATCCGCATCGATCTTGCTTCCGGGTACCGCATCGGCCCCGGCAAGATCGCGCTCCTGGAGGCGATTCGATCGACCGGTTCGATCTCGGCGGCGGCGCGCTCGCTTGGGATGTCCTACCGGCGCGCCTGGCTCCTGGTCGAAGAGATCAACCGCGCGCTGCGCGAACCGGCGGTCAGGGCCGAGACCGGCGGGCTCAGAGGCGGCGGCGCGGTAGTCACTCCGGTCGGCGAACGGGTCGTCGGGCTTTATCGCGCCATCGAATCGCAGGCGCGTGTCGCAGCGGGCGGCGAGTTCCGCGCGATCGGCAAGCTCATTCGCCAGAACAAGGAAGCGGGCTGAGTCGCTACCTTCTACCCCTGACCGCGAGCTGAACCGTTGCAAGGAGGAAAAATGAGCGATCCCGTGCTCGTCAGCGACGAGGGCGCCATACGCACCATCCGAATGAACCGTCCGGAGAAGAAGAATGCACTGACGCTGGCGATGTATCACGCGATGACGGCGGCCTTGCGCGAGGCCGATCAAAGCGACGCCATCCGCTGCGTCATGTTCGCCGGCGCTCCCGGCGTATTCTGTGCCGGCAACGACATCGCCGATTTTATGCGCGCGGCCGCCGGCGGCGGACTTGATACAAGCGCGATCGATTTTCTCAAGGCGCTGGCGCTGAGCCAAAAACCGCTCGTTGCCGCAGTCGGCGGCGTCGCCATCGGCATCGGCACCACCATGCTGCTGCACTGCGACCACGTCGTCGCCGCCGCCGACGCGACGCTTTCGACGCCGTTCCTGAGGCTCGGCATCATTCCCGAAGCGGCATCGACGCTGCTGGCGCCGCTGCGGATGGGGCACGCGCGCGCCTTCGCGATGCTGGTCATGGGCCGTGCGCTCTCCGCCGCGGAGGCAAGAGACGCCGGGCTCGTCAACACGGTCGTCGATGCCGTCGCGGTGGACGGCGCGGCGCTGAAGGCGGCGCAGGAAATCGCCGCGCTGCCGCCGCGCGCCGCGGCGCTGGCGCGCCGGCTGATGCGCGGTCACCTCGACGATGTCATCAAGCAGATCGAATCCGAATCCGCACATTTCAGGGAGCTTTTGCAAACCGACGAGGCGCGCGCCGCCTTCCAGGCGTTCCTCGCCCGCAAAAAGTGAGGTCGATAATGTCGCTTGCTGGAAAAACGCTGTTCATCACCGGCGCCTCGCGCGGTATCGGGCTGGCGATCGGGCTTCGCGCCGCTCGCGACGGCGCCAATGTGGCGATCGCCGCCAAGACCGCGGAACCGCATCCCAAGCTCGCCGGCACCATCTACACCGCCGCCGAAGACATCGAGCGCGCCGGCGGCAAGGCGTTGCCGCTGGTGGTCGACGTGCGCGACGAGGCGGTGGTTAAGGACGCGCTCGACCGGACGGCGGCGCGTTTCGGCGGTATCGACATCGTCGTCAATAATGCCAGCGCGATCCAGCTGACCCCGGTGGGCACCACCGACATGAGGCGGTTCGACCTCATGCACCAGATCAATACGCGCGGTACTTTCGTGGTCTGTAAATGGGCCATCCGGCATCTGGAAAAGGCGGCCAATCCCCACATTCTCATGCTCTCGCCGCCGCTCGACGTGAAGGAGAAATGGTTCGCGCCGCACACCGGCTATACCATGGCCAAGTTCGGCATGAGCCTCGTGGTGCTCGGGCTCGCCGGCGAGTTGCGGCCCAAGGGAATCGCGGTCAACGCGCTTTGGCCGCGCACGGTCATCGCCACGGCGGCGGTGAAAAACCTCCTCGGCGGCGATGCGATGATGCGCGCCTCGCGCAAGCCCGACATCCTCGCCGATGCGGCCTATGCGATCTTCGCCAAGCCGGCGCGCGAATTCACCGGGCACTTCGTCATCGACGACAGTTTTCTGGCCGAAAACGGCGTCAAGGATTTCGATCAGTATCGCGTCGACCCGACGCAAAGGCTGGCGCCGGATTTCTTTGTGCCGGACGACATCTCGCCGCCCGAGGGCGTGAGCTTCGAGGCCCTGCGAACCTGACGAGCCGTAGCCGCGGTACTGCGGAATGCTGCGTGCGCTCGCAGTGACCGCCGTGCTCACGCCAGCCAGCGCTTGCGCCGCTTGTAGTGCTTGCCTTCGCGGAACGACTTGCGCTTGCCTTCGGCGATGCCGAGGTAGAACTCCTTGACGTCCTCGTTCTCGCTCAGCGCCGCCGCCGAGCCGTCGAGCACCACGCGGCCGTTCTCCAGGATGTAGCCGTAGCTCGCATATTTCAGTGCCAGATTGACGTTCTGCTCGGCCAGCAGGAACGACACCCCCTCGCTCTCGTTGAGGCTCTTCATGATCGTGAAGATCTCTTCCACGATCTGCGGCGCCAGGCCCATCGAAGGTTCATCGAGCAGGATCATCTTCGGACGCGACATCAGCGCGCGGCCGATCGCGCACATCTGCTGCTCGCCTCCGGACGTATACCCGGCCATCGCCTCTCGCCGCTCGCCGAGCCGCGGAAAATACGCGTAGACCTTGTCGAGATCGGCGCGGATCGCCGCCGATCTGTCGCGGCGGGTGAAGGCCCCGGTGAGCAGATTTTCCTCGACGGTGAGATGGCCGAAGCAGTAGCGGCCCTGCATCACCTGGATGCAGCCGCGCCGCACCACCTCGTTGGGCGAAAGCGCCTGCACCTCGGCGCCGTCGAATACGATGGCGCCTTTGGTCACCTCGCCGCGCTCGGAATGCAGCAGATTGGAGATCGCCTTGAGCGTGGTCGTCTTGCCGGCGCCGTTGGCCCCGAGCAGCGCCACAATCCCGCCGCTCGGCACCGCGAGCGACACGCCCTTGAGCACGAGGATGACGCGGTCGTAGACCACCTCGATATTGTTGAGGGAGAGAATGGGCGCCGCGTCCGGCGTGGCCGCCGGCGTAGACCGGATCGACGGTATGGCGGTCATGGCTGCTGGCTTCTTAACGGTCATTGGGTCGAGCGAAGCAGCGAGCCCGCAACCCATAGCCTCCCTCAGGGAGCCCGGATTGCAGACTCGACGCTTCGCGCCGACCGGGAATGACGAACAAGCTTACGATGACTTGTCGCAAGGTTCAGTCCGCTTCGGCCAGCCGGCGTTGGCCTTCACATACTCCTCGGCCGTGCTGTTGATCAGCGGCAGAACCTTGTCCTTGATCGGCTGGATCGAGGGGACCGTCGTGTTCCACTTCGTTCCATCCCACTCGACGAGCGAGATGCCGCTGTGACCATTGTGGTCGGCGCAGCTCAGATGGACCGGAGCGGCGAAACCCGAAAGACCCATTTCCTTCCAGCGCGCTTCGGTGATGTTGAGCGACTCGAAGCCTCGGCGCACGTCTTCGCCGTTGACCATTTTCTTGCCGGTCAGGTGCTGAGCCGTGCGGATCGCTTCGGCGATGAGGGCGGAGTTGAGAACGGCGCGGTTGTAGAGGTTCTCGCCGACCTTGTCGCGCGACGCGACCTGGCTCTTGCCCTTGTCGACCACGTATTTGAGGATGTCCTGTATCGCCGGATAGTTCGTACCGACGCCGTTGATGTCGAGCGAACTATATCCCTTGGCTTCGGGGCCGGCCGGACGCGCATCGTCATCGCCGCCCGACCACCACACGCCGACCAGCCGGTTCATCGGGAAGCCGATCTTGGTCGCTTCCTTGACCGCGGTCGGGTTCATGGCGCCCCAGCCCTGAATGTAGATCCAGTCGGGCCGGTCGCGCCGCACGTCGAGCCAGAGCGAGGTCTGGTTCTGCATCTGCGCCCCGGGAACCGGATAGAGCTTGAGCTCGAAGCCGTAATCCTTGGCGAGCGCCTGCAAGAGCGGGATCGGCTCCTTGCCGTAGGGCGCGTCGAGATGGACGAGGCCGATCGTCTTGCCCTTGAGCTTGTCGAAGCCGCCCTCGACGTCGGCGGCGTGGCGCACGAAGGCCGAAGCGCCGTCCCAATAGGTGGCCGGCGGATTGAAGACCCACGGGAACAGGTCACCGTCGGCCGAGGCCGAAAGCCCGTAGGACATCGACAAAATCGGAACCTTGTCGACCGCCGCTTTTGGGATCAGCTGCAGCGTGACGCCGGTCGAATACGGGGTCGTGACGACAGGATTCTTGCCCTTTACGGTATCGTAGCACTCGACGCCCTTCTTGGTGTCGTAACCGGTCTCGCACTCGTCGACGATGAGCCGGACGCCGCCGATGCCGCCGTCACGCTCGTTAAGCATATTGAGGTAATCCGTGAGCCCATTCGCGATCGGAATGCCCGACCCGGCGAACGGTCCGGTGCGATAGGTGAACATCGGTATGTAAAGTCCCTCCTGCGCCTGCGCCGTTGCGACCGCGGCAGGCGCCGCCGTCACCACCGCCAGGCTGAGAGCAAGATGCTTCAGATGCATGGCCGTTTCTCCCTGTTTGACCGGCTTTGCCGGCAGGTCCGGCCCTCGATCTCTGCAATGAAAACGAGGGGACTTCCGCCGGCCGGTTGCCGAGTGGAACGTGGGGCAGAGTATGCACCATCAGTAAGGAAAGGGCCACACCCGCAGCTTCTGTTTTCCAACCTGCCAGAGCCGCGCGAGCCCGTTGGGCTCGAGCACGAGAAACACGATGATCAACGCCCCGACGATCACGAACGTCAGCTGTTCGGCGGCCGCCGGGCGGATTGGCAACCCGAACGCCGCCGGGATCGCGCGCAGCGCGATCGGCAAGATGTAGATCAGCGCCGCGCCGAAGAACGACCCGATCAGGGTTCCCAGCCCGCCGATGATCACCATGAACAGGATGAGAAAGCTCTGGTCGATGGCGAAGACGTCCGCCTCGGCGCCGCCGTACCAGAGAAACACCAGCATCGCCCCGGCGACGCCGCAATAGAACGAAGAGACGGCGAAGGCGAGCAGCTTGGTGCGCAAAAGCCTGATGCCGATCAGTTCGGCGGCGAGGTCCATGTCGCGGACCGACATCCACATCCGGCCGATGCGGCCATGGACCAAATTCGAGGCGACCCAGGTCATGACGACGACGATGCTCAGCACGATCAGGTACCGCGTCAGCGCCGTTGCGGTCGGGCCGGTGATCGGGACGCCGAAGAGCGTGCGCAAGGGAACTTCGATCGCTCCCGACACGCTGTTGTTGTACAGCCAGGGGACGCGGATGAAGCACCACTCCAGGAAAAACTGCGCGGCCAGCGTCGCCACCGCGAGATAGAAGCCCTTGATGCGCAGCGACGGCAGGCCGAACACCGCGCCGACGGCGGCGGAGAAAAGCCCCGAGGCCAAAATCCAGACGATGATGTTCACCTGCGGGAAGATCGTCGTCAGCTTCAGGCAGGCATAGGCGCCGACCCCCATGAAACTGGCGGTGCCGAGCGAAAGCAGCCCGGTATAGCCGGTGAGCAGATTGAGCCCGATCGCGGCGAGCGAGAAGATGAGGAACGGCACCAAGATAACGTTGAGCAGGAAGTCGTTGCCGGCAAGCGGAAAGACGACGAAGGCGACGAGCAGAATGACGGCGATGCCGATTCGATCCTGCAGGATGGGAAACACCGCCATGTCGGCGGCATAATTGGTCTTGTACTGGCCGGTCTCGCGATAGAGCATCGTCAAATCCGCTCGATGATCTTTTCGCCGAACAGGCCCTGCGGCCGAAAAACGAGAAACCCCAGCGCAATGACATAGGCGAGCCAGGTCTCGATGCCGCCGCCCAAGAGCGGTCCCCAGTAGAATTCGCCGAGCTTCTCGCCGATCCCGATGATCAGCCCACCGACGATGGCGCCCGGAATCGAGGTGAGCCCGCCGAGGATGAGCACTGGCAGCGCCTTGAGCGCGATGATCTGCAGCGAAAACGAAACCTCCGAGCGTGCGCCCCACATGATGCCGGTGGCCAGCGCCACGACGCCGGCGGCGAACCAGACGATGACCCAGATCTGCTCGAGCGAGATGCCGACCGACAACGCCGCCTGGTGACTGTCGGCGACCGCGCGCAGCGCCCGGCCGATGCGCGTGCGCTGGAAGAAGACCGCCAGCACCGCGACCATGAGCGAGGCAATGATCACGGCGGCGATGTCGATTTTCTGCAGCGACACGAAACCGCCGAACCGTTTCAGTTCGATTGCGCCGCTCGGAAGGTAAAGCTCCTGCGCGATCATCACCTTGGGATTGCCGCCGAACACCAGTTGGCCGAAGCCAATGAGGAAATAGGTAATGCCGAAGGTGGCCATGAACAAAATGACGTCCGATTGATTGACCAGCGGCCTCAGCACCAGGCGCTCGACCGTCAATGCCAGCAGCGACATGACGACGATGGTGAGGCCGAGCGCGAGGAAGGCGGGAACGCCGCGCTCGTGGAGGCCGACGAGCGTAAGCGCGGCGAACACCACCATGATGCCCTGCGCAAAATTGAATACGCCCGACGCCTTGAAGATCAGGACGAAGCCGAGAGCGATCAGAGCATAGAGCACGCCGGCGACCAGGCCGTCCCACAGGGTCTGCACCAGAAGATCCGGCGCCGTGCCCATCTGCACAAACGGATCGACGAAGACCTTGTACAGGATATCCATGCCCGGCCTATCCGGTTGCGCCGGCGGGCGCGACGCCGCGACGACGACGCCGAGCTGAAGTCCGGCTCGGCTTCATGCGCTCGTCCCGTGCGGCTCGCCGAGATAGGCCCGGATCACGTTGCTGTCGCGCTTGATTTCGTCGGGCGCTGCGTCGGCAATCTTGCGGCCGTAATCGAGCACGACCACGCGATCGGAAAGGTCCATGACCACGCCGATGTCGTGCTCGATCAACGCGATCGTCGTGCCGTATTGCTCGTTGACGTCGATGATGAACCGCGACATGTCCTCCTTCTCTTCGAGGTTCATGCCGGCCATCGGTTCGTCGAGCAGCAGCAGGTCGGGCTCCATGGCGAGCGCGCGGCCGAGCTCCACGCGTTTTTGCAGGCCATAGGGCAGACGCCCGACCTGAATCTTGCGGATGGCCGCGATCTCGAGAAAGTCGATGATCTCCTCGACCCGGCGGCGATGCTCGATCTCTTCCTTGAGCGCCGGGCCGTGGCGGATCAGCTGCCAGAAAAATCCGCAGCGCATCTTCAGGGCGCGGCCGGCCAGGATGTTGTCGAGCGTCGTCATTCCGCGAAACAGCGCCAGGTTTTGGAAGGTGCGCGCGATGCCGCCCTGGGCCGCTGCATAGGGCCGCATGCTGGTGCGCACCTCGCCCTTGAAGGTGATGCGTCCCGATTGCGGCCGGTAGAAGCCGTTGATGACGTTGAGCATCGACGTCTTGCCGGCGCCGTTCGGCCCGATGATGGCGCGAATTTCGCCCTTGCGGATATCGAAGGAGACGCCGGTCAGTGCCCGCACGCCGCCGAAGGAGAGCGAAACGTCCTCGACCGCGAGCAATGCCTCGCCGAGCGCCGCTTCGCGCGCGGACGGCGCTCTCACGCCGCACGCTCCATTTTCGGCGCGCGCGCCGGATAAGGCCGCAGGTCGCGGATCGCCACGCGCGCGGCAATCACGCCCTTACGTCCATCCTCGAAGGTGACCTCGGTCGAGATATCCGCCGCCTTGGCGCCGGCGTAGAACGCCTCGACCAGCGGGGCGTAGCGCTCGGCGATGAAGCCGCGGCGGAGCTTTTGCGTGCGCGTGAGCTCGCCGTCGTCGGCATCAAGCTCCTTGTGCAGCACGAGGAAGCGCCGGATCTGCGCGCCGGCCATGACCTCCTCTTCCGCCAACGACCGGTTCACCTCGTCGATGTGCCGCTCGATCATGTCGTAGACCAAGGGATGGGCGGCGAGCTCCTGGTAGGAGCCATAGACGACGTTGTTGCGCTCGGCCCAGCTGCCTACCGCGGTGAGATCGATATTGACCATGACGCAGACGAAGTCGCGACCGGCGCCGACGGCGACGGCCTCGCGGATGTTCGGATAGAACTTGAGCTTGTTCTCGATGTATTTCGGCGCAAACAGCGTGCCGTCGCTGAGCCGGCCGACATCCTTGGCGCGATCGATGATCTTCAACTGGCCGGTCCTGGAATCGAAAAACCCGGCATCGCCGGTACGCACCCAGCCGTCCGCGGTGCGCACCTCGGCGGTCTTGTTGGGATCCTTGTAGTATCCGACGAACACGCCGGGAGAGCGAAAAAGGACTTCGCCAGAGTCCGATATCTTGATCTCGACATCGGGCGAGGCCTTGCCGACGGCCTGGACGTCGATCTCGCCGTCAGGCTGCGCGGTGATGTAGACCGAGGCCTCGGTCTGCCCGTAGAGCTGCTTCAGGTTGATGCCGAGCCCGCGATAGAAGCTGAAGATTTCCGGGCCGATCGCCTCGCCCGCGGTATAGCCGACGCGCACGCGCGAGAGACCGTATCGATTCTTCAGTGGCCCGTAAACGAGCAGTTCGCCGATGCCATAGAGCAAGCGGGCGGTCAGCGGCACCTTCTTGCCGTCAAGTATCTTCTCGCCCCAGCGCCGCGCCACCGCGATAAAGAAATCGAACAGCTTGCGCTTGAGCGGCCCGGCATCGGCAATGCGCACCATGGTCAATGTCAGCAGGTTTTCGTACACGCGCGGCGGCGCGAACGCGTAGGTGGTGCCGATCTCCCGCCGATCATCGACCACGGTCTCCGGCGTCTCGGGACAATTGACGCAATAGCCCGCGGCATAGGATTGCACGTAGGAAAAAATGTAGTCGCCGACCCAGGCCAGCGGCAGATAGGCGATCACTTCCTCGTCCTGCCCGAGATGGTCGAAGGCGTTGGCGTTGCGCGCGGAGACGATCGTGTTCTCGTAGCTCAGCATCACGCCTTTGGAGCGGCCGGTCGTTCCCGAGGTGTAGAGGATGACGCTGAGATCGCCGCCCTTGCCCTCGGCGACGTCGGCCTCCCATCGCCGCAAACAGTCGGGGTCGCCGGCGAGTTTCTGCCGGCCCATGCGTTGCACGTCCGCGAAGGCGATCAATCGGCCGTGGTCGTAGTCGCGCAGCCCGCGCGGCTCGTCATAGATGACGCGACCCAGCTGCGGCAGCCGATCAGACACCGCGATGATCTTGTCGACCTGCTCCTGGTCCTCGACCACGGCAAGCGTCACTTCGGCATGCGCCAGGACGAAAGCCATCTCGTCGGCGACCGCGTCGGCGTAAACCGGCACCGGCACGGCGCCGAGCGCCTGGCCGGCGCACATCGCCCAATAGAGCCGCGGCCGGTTACTGCCGATAATGGTGAACTTGTCGCCGCGCTTGAGGCCGAGTTCGGCAAGGCCGACCGAGAAGGCGCGGACCTCGTCGAGCACCTGCGCCCAGGTCCAGGCCTGCCAGATGCCGAAATCCTTGTGGCGCATGGCGGGTCGGTTCCCGATCGCGCCAGCATTGTGGATCAGAAGCTTTGGCAGGGTATCCAGGCCGAGATCAGCTGACACCGGGGCGTCCTCCACACGCTGTTTGAAAAACCGCGATCAGCGGAGCAGCGCGCCATTCGCAACGGGGTCGCGCGCCCCGCTACTTGTGCTCATTGGCAAGTTCGTTCGCAAGACGCCGCGGCGCCGCGCCAGGCGGCCAAAGCCGCGCAACGGCACGCAGACAAGGCACATGCTCCCCATCAGCACTCTTCGCCGCATGGTTAATTTCGCCCCCGGGGACGCGCGAATTCTCGCATTGCTGGGCGAAAACGACAATGCTATTCGACACCTTAGACTCAACTTTCGGCTGGGAATCCAGAAGGTCTCCCAAGCCCATGACCCCCGACTGGCCGCCAGGCCGGATAACGCCTTTATGCCCGATCCATCCGCAGGCGTCTCACCGCGGTTTGCTCTCGGTGAAGACCAGATCGCGGTGCGCGACATGGCGCGCGGCTTCGCCGCGGAAGTGTTCGCGCCGAACGCGCTGGCCTGGGATGAAGCCCGGCATTTTCCCGTCGCCGAGATGCGCAAGGCCGCCGAACTCGGCATGGGCGGGGTCTACATTGCCGAGGACGTGGGTGGATCGGCGCTGTCGCGGCTCGACGCCACACTGATCTTCGAGGCGCTTGCCACCGGGTGTCCCACGGTGGCCGCCTATATGTCGATCCACAACATGGCCGCCTGGATGATCGATGCCTATGGCTCGGACGAGCAGCGCAAGAAATGGCTGCCGAAACTGTGCACGATGGAGTTCTTGGCGAGTTACTGTCTGACCGAGCCGGGTGCGGGTTCGGACGCGGCCGCACTGGTCACCCGGGCGGTGCGCGAGGGCGATGGGTATGTGCTCAACGGCCAGAAGCAGTTCATCTCCGGGGCCGGCTCCGGCGACCTGTACGTCGTCATGGCGCGAACCGGCGGCGCCGGGCCGGCCGGAATTTCGACCCTGGTCGTGCCGGGCGATACGGCGGGCATTTCGCTCGGAGCAAACGAGCGCAAGATGGGCTGGAACGCCCAGCCGACCCGCGCCGTCCTATTCGAGAACGCGCGCGTGCCGGTCAAAAACCGGCTGGGCCAGGAAGGCGAAGGCTTCAAGATCGCGATGGCCGGTTTAAACGGCGGTCGCCTCAACATTGCCGCCTGTTCGCTCGGCGGCGCTCAGGCGGCGCTGGAAAAGGCGCTCGCTTACACCAGGGAGCGCCGGGCCTTCGGCCAGCACCTCGACCAGTTCCAGGCCCTGCAGTTTCGCCTCGCCGACATGGCGACCGAGCTTGAGGCCTCGCGCGCGCTGCTGTGGCGGGCGGCGGCGGCGCTCGATCGCAAGGACGCGGACGCGACGGCGCTGTGCGCCATGGCCAAGCGTTTCGTCACCGACGCCTGTTTCGATATCGCCAATCAGGCGCTGCAATTGCACGGCGGCTACGGCTATCTTGCGGAGTTCGGCATCGAGAAGATCGTGCGCGATCTGCGCGTGCACCAGATTCTCGAAGGAACGAACGAGATCATGCGGCTCATCGTCGCCAGAAGCCTCATCGGACGATGAACGGAACGATCCTTCACGACGGCGAGATTCTGGTCCGGCAGGAGCGGGCGCTGCGGCGGATCACGCTGAACCGGCCGAAGGCGCTCAACGCGCTCACCCTGGACATGGCCGTCACGATGACGGCCCACCTGCGGGCATGGGCGGCCGACCCCGGCGTTGGCGCGGTCCTCCTCGACGGCGCCGGCGAGCGCGGGCTTTGCGCCGGCGGCGACATCCGCGCGCTCTATGACGCGGCGAAGGCCGGAGCGCCGTTTTCGTTCCCGGAGCGATTCTGGGCGGACGAATACCATCTCGACGTACTGATCGCGCGATACCCGAAGCCCGTGGTCGCGGTCATGGACGGCGTGGTGATGGGCGGCGGCGTCGGGCTCTCGGCGCATGCCGCGCACCGCATCGTGACCGAGCGCTCCTCGATCGCCATGCCGGAGGTCGGGATCGGTTTCTTTCCCGACGTCGGCGTGTCCTTCTTGTTGGCGCGAGCGCCCGGACAGGTCGGAACGCACCTGGAGCTCACCGGCGAACGCATGGGGGCGGCCGATGCCATTTATTGCGGGCTTGCCGACATTTTTATTCCCGCGGCAAACCTCGCCGACCTTCCCGCGGCGCTCGCCGATTGCCGTGCGGCCGATGACGTGCGCGCCCGCCTCGACGCACTGTCCGTCGCACTGTCCGTTTCGCCTCCAGCCGGTCGCCTGCCAGCGGCGCGAGAATGGATCGATCGCTGCTACGACGCCCATGAAGTTGAAGAGATCGTCGCGCGATTGCGCAGCAGCAGCGTCGATGCGGCGCGCGCGGCGCTCGCGACCCTCGGCAAGATGTCTCCCACCTCGCTCAAGATCGCATTGCGCAACATTCGTTCGGCGGTATCATTCAGTAGGGTCGAGCAGAGCTTCCAGCAGGATTACCGCGTGGCGCTCGCATGCATCGCCGGACATGATTTTGTCGAAGGCATTCGGGCGACGATCGTCGACAAGGACCGCAATCCGGTTTGGCGTCCGGACAAGCTCGAAAGCGTCACCCCGGAAATCGTCGATCGCCACTTCCGGTCCGTGGGCGAGCTGGAACTGACTTTTACCGACTGAAGAGGATTTGCCACATGCCAACCATCGGATTCATCGGTCTCGGCAATATGGGCGCGCCCATGGCCGCCAATCTCGTCAAAGCAGGCGAACGGGTCTCGGGATTTGATCTGCTGCCCGCGTCACGCCAAGCGTCCGCCGGCGCGGGCGTTGAGATTGCCGGGAGCGCGCGAAGCTCCGTCGAGGATGCCGACGTCGTCATCACCATGCTGCCGGCCGGCGAACAGGTGGTGTCGGTATGGACCGACGTGCTGCCCGCGGCGAAGAAGGGCGCGCTGTTCATCGATTGCTCGACCATCGACGTGGCGAGAGCGCGCGCGGCGCACGCTTTGGCGGCCGAGCGCGGCATCGCCGCGCTCGACGCCCCGGTCTCCGGCGGCGTCGGCGGCGCCAAGGCGGCGACGCTCACCTTCATGGTCGGCGGCAGCCATCACGCCTTCGCGCGCGGCAAGCCGGTGCTCGAGCGCATGGGCAAGCGGGTCGTGCATTGCGGCGAAGCCGGCAACGGCCAGGTGGCAAAAATCTGCAACAACATGATCCTCGGCATCTCGATGATCGCGGTCAGCGAGGCGTTCGTGCTCGGCGAGAAACTCGGCCTGTCGCATCAGGCGCTGTTCGACGTCGCCTCGGCGTCGTCAGGCCAGTGCTGGTCGCTGACCAGCTATTGCCCGGTGCCGGGGCCGGTGCCGGCGAGCCCGGCCAACAACGACTATAAGCCCGGCTTCGCCGCGGCCTTGATGCTGAAGGATCTCAGGCTCGCGCGCGAAGCAGCACAGTCGGTCCATGCGGACACCGCGCTTGGCGCGCAGGCCGCCGAGATCTACGATCTGTTCGCGCAGCAAGGTCAGGGAATGTCGGACTTCTCCGGGATCATCAACTTCGTTCGCGGGCGATCGGGAAAGAGCTGACAGCTCACCTTCAGGCGCTCGCAGCAACCTCCACCGCG
>DATHCD010000026.1:0-67176 GCA_035319735.1 Xanthobacteraceae bacterium
CGCCATGGTCATCGGATGGTACCTCGTCTTCGGTGCTCCCATGGCGCCGCAATACCGCGACGGGACCACCGGATCGATCGTTATTTGGTCCACCCGACGCCCAGACTGCCAGCTCCTGGAATTCAATAACGACAACGGCAACATCAAGAACTTGGGGCGCGGCGATTGCCCGAGTGGAAATAGCGCCCAAGGCAGCCGGGTTGGCGAGATTTCGACGAGCTTCTGGCGGCGCTAACGAGCCCGCGGTTTCGACTATTGCGCCCGCCGCGCCGCGCTGGCGAAGCGGCGGGCCTCCTCGGCGGCGCGGAACAGCGCCTTGGCCTTGTTGATGCATTCCTGCTGCTCGAATTCCGGATCGGAATCGGCGACGATGCCGGCGCCGGCCTGCACGTACATGACGCCGTCCTTGATCAGCGCCGTGCGCAGCACGATGCAGGTGTCCATCTCGGCGCCGGCGGAGAAATAACCGACGCAGCCGGCGTAGAGCGCGCGCTTCTCCTTTTCCAGCTCGTCGATGATCTGCATGGCGCGCACCTTCGGCGCGCCGGAGACGGTGCCGGCGGGAAAGCCGGCGGCGAGCGCATCGAGCGGATCGCAGTCTCCCCGCAGCTTGCCTTCGACGTTGGAGACGATGTGCATCACCTGGCTGTAGCGCTCGATGAAGAATTGATCGGTGACATTGACGGTGCCGATCTCGGCGACGCGGCCGACATCGTTGCGGCCGAGATCGAGCAGCATGAGATGCTCGGCGCGCTCCTTTGGATCGGCGAGGAGCTCCTCCTCGAGCGCCTTGTCCTCGTGCGGAGTGAGCCCGCGCCGCCGCGTGCCGGCGATCGGACGAATGGTGACGGTGCCGTGGCTTACCTTGACGAGAATTTCCGGGCTCGAGCCGGCGACCGCGAAGCCGCCGAAATCGAGGAAGAAGAGGTAGGGCGAGGGGTTGACGCGGCGCAAGGCGCGGTAAAGCGCGAAAGGCGGCAGCGCGAACGGCGCCTCGAAGCGCTGCGACAGCACGACCTGAAAAATATCGCCGGCGGCGATGTAGTCCTTGGCGCGCAGCACCATGCGCTTGAATTCTTCCGCGTCGATGTTCGAGCGCGGCGCGACGTCGAGCGGCCCGGCATCGGGTTCCAGCACCGATTTGTCGAGCGGCCGATCGAGCGCATCGACGACCGCCGACAGGCGCTCGACCGCGCGCGCGAGCGCCGCCTTGGCGCTCACGCCCGCTTGCGGCCGTACCGGCGTGACGACGGTGATCGTGTCCTCGACCGCGTCGAAGACGATCACGAGAGTGGGGCGGATGAGGATCGCGTCGGGAATGCCGATCGGGTTCGGGCCCGGGGCGGCGAGCGAATCCTCCATCAGCCGCACCATGTCGTAGCCGAGATAGCCGAACACTCCGGCCGCCATCGGCGGCAGGGCTTCCGGCAAGGCGATGCGGCTTTCGGTGATAAGCGCGCGCAGCGCCTGCAGCGGCGGCTCGCGTGTCGCCGTGAACGCGGCGTGATCGTTCTGCACCGTGCGGTTGATCTCGGCGCGGGCGCCGCTGGCGCGGAAGACCAGGTCCGGCTTAAGGCCGATGATCGAATAACGCCCGCGCACTTCGCCGCCTTCGACCGATTCGAGCAAAAAGCTCATCGGCAGCGAGCCCTTGCGCCGCGCGCCGGTGATCTTGAGAAAAGCGGACACCGGCGTCTCCAGGTCGGCGACGAGCGTCGTCCACACGACCTGCGGCTCGCCGGCGGTGTAGCGCGCAGCAAACGCCGCTGACGACGGCTCGATCTGCATCTGACGTCCCGATTGTTCGCGCGGAAGCTAAAGGAACCAACGGAGCGCAAATCGCTTCACGTTGAATCGATTTGCGCTGCAGTTTTCTTCAGTGGAGCATGATCTTTTCGGAAAACCGGTTTCCACTTTTCCGGATCATGCTCTAGTTTGTATCGGGAGCGCTGGCGCCCAGCGCCTGCGCCAGCGCCGCCCGGTTGATGCTGGTGCCGAGGTCATCCTCGAGCCAAGCCATGTATTCACCAAAGATTTCGTCGGCCAATTGGCGCTGCACGGCCTCCGCCAGCTGCTTGGCCTCGGGCGAATTGGCGTCGAGTTTCGGCGTCGTCACGTTTGCCACGCGAAACACGATCCATTGGCCGGGCTTGTCGCCCGCCGCGCTGCCGAAGGCGCCATTGGCGGTGTGAAAGACCGCGGCGATCGTCTTGGCCGACATGTCAGCTGTCGCCTGGCTGCGTTTGAGCTTGTCGGCGGCTTCGACGTTAAGATTGTTGGCCTTGGCGATCGCGTCGAGCGGGTTGCCGCTCTTGAGTTTGTCGAGAAGGTCGGTCGCCTTGGCTTTCAGCCGCGAGGCGATCTCGTCTTCGCGCCAGCGCGCTTCGACCTCGCTTCTGACCTCGTCGAGCGTGCGATCATGGCTCGGCGTGATTCCGGCCACCTCGTACCAGATGTAGCCGCCGTCGGCCTCGATGGGCTCATTGTCGACGCCGACTTCGGAGGCGAACGCGACGCTGATCATGTCGCCGGCATGGGGCAGGTTGCCGACGAGCTTGCCCTGTGGATCACGGCCCGAGCGATCCACCGCCTCATAGGTGACAATGGGCAGCTGCGCCTTCTGCGCCGCTTCCTCCAGCGTGCTGCCGCCGGCGCGCTGGTCCTCCATCTTGTCATGGAGGCTGCGCACCTCGGCCTTCGCGCGCTCGGCGGCGATATCGGCGCGGATTTGCGGCGCCACGTCGGCGAACGATTGCGTCGCCTCGGGCTCGATCTTGGGCACGGTGACGATGACCCCGCCGAAGCGCCCCTTGACCGGCGCGCTCACTTCGCCCTCTTTGAGCGAGAAGGCGGCGTCGGCCACGGCCGGATCGATGATCGCCGTTTTCGCAACGGTGCCGAGGTCGATGTCGTGCTCCTTGAGCCCGCGTTCGGCGGCGAGCGCGGCGAAGCTGAGGCCGTCCTTGATCCGCGCCTCGGCGGCCTCGGCCTCCGCCATGGTCGGAAACACGATCTGCTCGACGTGCCGCCGCTCCGGCGTGATATAGCGGCTGCGGTGCTCGTCGAAGGCGCGTTTGACGTCCGCGTCGGAGATTTCCATCCATCGCGCAAGTTCGGCCGGCGTCACCTGCACGGTCACGATCTTGCGGTATTCCGGCGCGCGGAACAGGATCTTGCGCGCCTCGAAATATTTGTTCAGCTCCTCGGCGGTCGGTTGCGGGATCTCGCCCGCCTGGGCTGGGCCGAGCGCCAGGTATTCGATGCTGCGCTCCTCGTTCTGGAATTGATTGATGGCGTCGAACCAGGCTTTCGGCGCCGGGATATCGCCCGATATCGAACCGATGATCTGCCGGCGCAGCATCACGCCCCGTTGCTCGGCGACGAAACGCTGCTCGGAATAGCCGGCATTGCGCAGGAGGAGCTCGAAGCGCAACCGGTCGAACTGGCCGGTCGGGGTCTGGAAGTTGGGATCGGCGGTGATGCGCCGCACGATCTCGGCATCGGAAATACCGAGCCGCATCTGCCGCGCGCGCTGGTCGAGCCCGGCTTCGACAAGCATTTCGCTGAGCACCTGCCGGTCGAGACCGAGCGCGCTCGCCTGTTCGGGCGGCAGCGGATGGCCGAGCTTTTGGCCAATCTGCTGCAGACGCTCGTTGTAGGTCCGTCTGAACAGCTCGATCGGAATCTCCGTGCGGCCGATCTTGGCCAGCGTCGAGCGGCCGAAGCCGCGAAAGATGTCGTTGATGCCCCAGACGGCGAAGCTCACGGCGAGCAAGCCCATGACCACGCCCATCACGGTGCGGCCGAGCCAGTTGGCGGAGGCTTTGCGGAGACCTCGAAGCATGCGATCCAGCGTTGGAGTGATACCGGTCGGGCTTCCGACCGGGCGAGCGCGGCGCATCATAAGGAGCGCCGCTCTGCCCCGCAACCAATGGAATTCCCTGGTAAAACGCCCTTTTTCCGCAGGCAAGGCGTCGGCTAGCGGCGCTTTGTCCTACCTGCGCGCCGGCCGCGTGCTGCGGACTCTCCTCTCGTTTTCGCGGCGATCAGCCCCTAATGTGCCGGCATGAAGAGCCGCCCCATTAATCTGCCGGCGCCGTATCTCAGACGCGTATGGCTTGACCAAACGCGGATCACTGACGCGGCCACCTATCCTTTCTGTTTGCCATTTCTCTGCAACGGGTTCGCGCTCGATTTTGAACGACCCATTACCATCATCATCGGTGAGAATGGCACCGGAAAATCGACGCTGCTGGAAGGGATTGCCGCTCTCGCGGGATATGACGAGGCGGGCGGCGGCAAGGGCTACCGGCCGGTCGATCATTCCCGCGCCTTCGAGGTCATGGGTGGGCGACTTGCGCAAGCGCTGCGCGGCTCATGGCTGCCGCGGATTACGAGCGGATGGTTCTTTCGCGCCGAAAGCTTCTTTTCGGTCGCGCGTTATCTCGACGTGGCAGCACTCGACGGGCGCGGTGTGCCGCCGGACTTTCTGTCACACTCTCACGGCGAAGGATTTCTGCGGCTCTTTGAGGAGCGCTGCAATCGGCAAGGCATCTACATGTTCGACGAACCGGAATCGGCTTTGTCGCCCTCGCGTCAGATGGAATTTCTCAAGCTCCTTCGCCGGATGGAGAAATCCGGGAGGTGCCAAGTCATCATGGCAACCCATTCACCGATGCTGATGGCGTATCCCGGCGCGCAACTGCTGCGGCTGTCCAAATACGGACTCGATTCCACCAGGATCGAGGAGACGGATCACTATCGGCTTATGCGTGAGTTTTGCGCCGATCCGAAAGCCTTTGTCGAGGGCGTTCTGGCAGATTGAGGCCAGGGAAGTTGAGCATACTCATGATGGCGCGCCGGCCGCTGGTTGCGGGCAACTGGAAAATGAACGGGCTTTCCAAGGCCTCGGCGCAGTTGGACAAGATTATCACCGGGGCGGCCAGGCTGTCCGCCGATATCGACCTGTTGGTGTGTCCGCCCGCTCTGCTGATCCCAGCTTTCGCCGCGCGCGCGCGCGGATCGCGGGTCGCCATCGGCGGACAGGATTGCCACGCCGAGCCGTGCGGCGCGCATACCGGTGATATTTCCGCGGAGATGCTGGCCGATGCCGGCGCGGTCGCGGTCATTGTCGGGCACTCCGAGCGGCGGCGTGACCATCACGAGACCGACGCGATGGTGCGCGCCAAGGCGCTGGCGGCGCGGCGCGCCGGGCTCCTCCCCATCGCCTGCGTCGGCGAGACGCGCGCCGAGCGCGACGGCGGACGGGCGCTTGCCGTGGTGGGCGCGCAGCTCGACGGCTCGCTGCCGGACGGCGCGGGCTCTTTCGTCATCGCTTACGAGCCGGTCTGGGCCATTGGCACGGGCTTGACGCCGACCGCCGCTGATGTCGCCGACATGCACCGTTTCATCCGTCAGCGGCTCGGCACGCGCTTCGGCGACGCAGGGCAGGGGGTCCGCGTTCTCTACGGCGGCTCGGTGAAGCCCGACAATGCGAAAGAACTGCTCGCGATAGCGGACGTCGACGGCACCCTGATTGGCGGGGCGAGCCTCAAGGCCGATGAGTTCCTGGCGATCGCCGGTGCCTATCGCTAAGGGACGCGCGATCCGCCCTTGGCATCCCCCCTTCGGCGGCTTGCCGGGAAATCCGTAAAAAGGCCCGGCCACGACCGCCATAGAAAGTTCCCGCCGGATCATGTAGAGACGCGCGCGACTTCCTATATCGGGCAGGCAAAGGCCGGCTGGCCCCGCCGCAAGCGGAAATCATCGATGCTGACAGTTGTTATCGTCATTCACCTGATGTTCGTGGTCGCCATGATCGGGGTCGTTCTGCTGCAGAAGTCCGAGGGCGGCGGCCTCGTCAGTTCGACCAGCGGCTTTCTCACCGGCCGCGGCACGGCCAATGTCCTCACGCGCACGACCGCGTTGCTGGCTGTCGGCTTCTTTGTCACCAGCTTGGCGCTGTCCTGGCTGGCCGGCCTCGGCCGCAAGCCTGCTTCGATTATCAATCCCGGCGCGCCGACGACGCGGGAGGCGCCTGGCACGCCTGCGCCGCTTGCGCCGCTGAGCCAAGGCGGGCGGGGCGTCCTCGATCAGTTGGGCGGCAATGCGCCGGGTAATCCACCAGCAGCGCCCGTAGCGCCGACTCTGGCGCCGAGCGGGCCGCAGGTGCCCCAGTCGAAATAGACGCTCAGATCATGGCCGAAGGAACCGCCGCCGGGTTAGTCACAATCTCAGCGGCGGCGCCTTCGGTGCGGCGTGAGGATTTCGGCAGAACCGCCTGCGAACTCGTCGCTTTTCGAAATTCTCGCCGCGCCCGCACGGCAGCTATTCCGGAAAGTGGCTCGTCGAATCGTGCGGTTCGGGCTAAAGGTTAGGCCCCATGGCGCGGTACATTTTCATCACCGGCGGCGTGGTCTCATCACTCGGCAAGGGTCTCGCTTCCGCGGCGCTCGGCGCGCTCCTCCAGGCGCGCGGCTATAAAGTCCGCCTGCGCAAGCTCGACCCCTACCTCAACGTCGACCCGGGCACGATGTCGCCCTTCCAGCACGGGGAGGTGTTCGTCACCGACGACGGCGCTGAGACCGATCTCGACCTCGGCCATTACGAACGCTTTACCGGGCGTCCGGCGACCCGGGCGGACAACATCACCACTGGCCGCATCTACCAGGAAATCCTCTTGAAGGAGCGGCGCGGCGACTATCTCGGCGCCACCATCCAGGTCATCCCGCATGTGACCAACGCGATCAAGGACTTCATTCGCGATGGCAATGAGGGTTTTGACTTCGTGCTGTGCGAGATCGGCGGCACCGTCGGCGACATTGAGGGCCTGCCGTTCTTTGAAGCCATCCGCCAATTCGGCAATGAGCTGCCGCGCCGCCATGCTGTCTATATTCATCTGACGCTGATGCCGTTCATTCCGAGCGCGGGAGAGCTCAAGACCAAGCCGACACAGCACTCGGTGCGCGAGCTGCGCGCCATCGGCATCCAGCCCGACATCCTTTTGTGCCGAACCGACCGGCCGATCCCGGAGAGCGAGCGGCGCAAGCTCGCGCTGTTCTGCAACGTGCGCGAAAGCGCGGCGATCGAGGCGCGCGACGTCGACAACGTCTATGCGGTGCCCGAGGCCTACCATGCCGGCGGCCTCGACGACGAGGTACTCGCCGCCTTCGGCATCGAGTCCCCGCCGCCGCCCGACCTCGCCACGTGGCGGCTGATCAACGAGCGCATCCGCAATCCCGAAGGCGACGTGACCATCGCCATTGTCGGCAAGTACACCGGCATGAAGGACGCCTACAAATCCTTGATCGAGGCGTTGTCGCACGGCGGCATCGCCAACAAGGTCAAGTTCAATCTCGACTGGATCGAAAGCGAGGTGTTCGAAAACGAGGACCCCGCGCCCTTCCTCGAGCATGTCGACGGCATTCTGGTGCCGGGCGGCTTCGGCCAGCGCGGCGCCGAGGGAAAAATCCGCGCGGCGCGCTTCGCGCGCGAGCGCCAGGTGCCTTATTTCGGCATCTGCTTCGGCATGCAGATGGCGGTGATCGAGGCGGCGCGAAATCTGTGCGGGATTGAGGAGGCGAATTCGACCGAATTCGGTCCTACGCGCGAGCCCGTCGTCGGTTTGATGACCGAGTGGATGAAGGGCAACGAGTTGCAGAAACGCGGCATCGGCGGCGATCTCGGCGGCACCATGCGGCTTGGCGCCTATCCGGCCGTGCTGCAGCGCGGCAGCCGGATAGCCGAGATTTATCACGCAACCGAGATTTCCGAGCGCCACCGCCATCGCTACGAGGTCAATACCGCCTACAAGGACCGCCTCGCCCAGCACGGCATGCGCTTTTCCGGCATGTCGCCCGACGGGCTTCTGCCGGAGACCATCGAATACGACGACCATCCCTGGTTCATCGGCGTACAGTTCCACCCCGAGCTGAAATCACGCCCGTTCGCGCCGCACCCGCTGTTCTCCTCGTTCATCGAGGCGGCCGTGGAGCAGAGCCGGCTGGTGTAATACGCGATCCGTCCTTCCATATTTGACAGAGTGGCACCAGCTTCGCGTGCGGGCAGGCTATTCAAAACGCTGGCTGCTCAATAGACCTTGGGAACGAAGCGCTGGGTCGATTTCTTGGGTCGCCGATAGCCGGTATCCGGCTGGCGCGGCGGAAGCTCAATCTCGATCGGCTTCATGTCCCGATAGGGAATCTGCCTCAGTAAATGTCGAATGCAGTTGAGCCGGGCTTGTTTCTTGCGATCGGCATTGATGACGTACCACGGGGTCTTCTTGCGGTCGGTGTGCTCGAACATCACGTCCTTGGCCCTGGAATACTCCACCCAGCGCTTGCGCGATTCCAGGTCCATCGGGCTGAGCTTCCAGCGCTTTATCGGATTTCTGATGCGCTCCTGAAAACGACGCTCCTGCTCTTCGTCGCTCACCGAGAACCAATATTTGATGAGATAGATGCCGGAACGTATCAACATTTCCTCGAACAGCGGACAAGCACGCAAAAACTCGCGATATTCCTCCTCCGTGCAAAACCCCATGACGCGTTCGATCCCGGCGCGATTATACCAGCTGCGATCGAACAGAACGATTTCGCCTGGCGCGGGCAGCTCGGCGACGTAGCGTTGAAAATACCATTGGCCGCGCTCGCGTTCCGTCGGCGTTCCCAGCGCCACGACGCGGCAAACACGCGGATTCAGGCTGTCGATGATGCGTTTGATGACGCCGCCTTTGCCGGCGGCATCACGGCCCTCGAAGACGACGACGACCCTAAGCCGGTTCAGGCGGACCCATTCCTGGAACTTAATGAGCTCGAATTGCAGATGGGCGAGTTCCTCGATGTATTTGTAGTTCTTTGAGGGTTTGCGCGGCTCGGCCAGTTCGCCGGTGTGCCAATAGTGTTCGATTGCCGCTTCTTCCTTGGCGCCGCGCCGCACGGATTTCTCAGGCTCAGCTGATTTGCGCTTCTTGCCCATTGGCCCCCCTTTGCAGACACGCATGGCCAGGTGATTCGGCAGATTCTAGCAGCATGACTGGCATGATGGGCGACAAGCCCGACAGGTGCATTGCGGCTGTCGGAGTTGACCCCCGCCGGGCGGATGGTCATGGTCACCGGCGAGGATGCTGATGACCGTAAGCCCGAACCCCGTCGTTACCGTGGGCAAAGCCCGGTTCGGTAACAATCTGCCGCTCGCCTTGATCGCCGGTCCCTGCGTGCTCGAGAGCCGCGCGCATGCGTTCGACATGGCCGCGGCGCTCAAGGACATTGCCGCGCGGCTTGGTATCGGCTTCGTCTACAAAACCTCGTTCGACAAGGCGAACCGCACCAGCGGGAAAAGTCCGCGCGGCATCGGCCTCGACAAGGCGCTGGCGATCTTTGCCGAGCTGCGTGAAAAGCTCGGCGTGCCGGTGCTGACCGACGTGCACGAGCCGGGTCAGTGTGCGCCGATCGCCGAGGTCGCTGATATTTTGCAAATACCGGCCTTTCTGTGCCGGCAGACCGACCTGCTGATCGCCGCGGCCAGGACGGGCCGCGCCGTCAACGTCAAGAAGGGCCAATTCCTCGCGCCCTGGGACATGGCCAACGTCGTGGAGAAGATCACCGGCGCCGGCAACCGCAACGTGCTCGTTACCGAGCGCGGCGTCTCCTTCGGCTACAATACGCTTGTCTCCGACATGCGGGCGCTGCCGGTTCTTGCCGAGCTCGGCACGCCGGTGATCTTCGATGCGACGCATTCGGTGCAGCAGCCGGGCGGGCAGGGGACGTCCTCCGGCGGGGAGCGCGAATTTGTGCCGGTGCTGGCGCGGGCGGCCGTGGCTGTGGGCGTCGCCGGCCTGTTTATCGAGACCCATCAGAATCCTGACCGCGCACCTTCGGACGGACTGAACATGGTCCCGCTCAAGCAAATGGAACCGCTTCTAGCGCGGCTCCTCAAATTCGACGCTCTGGCGAAGGCTCCGGCGAAGCCAAAAGCCGTCAACTCGGCCCTTGTCGGCGCGCGCAAAAACGCCCATCATTGAATTATCGGCCAGGGGTGCCGCGGAACAAACGCGGCTGAGATCACACCCGTCGAACCTGTCTGGATCATACCAGCGAAGGGAGCCGCGATGACCGAGACGGCATTTTCCATCACGACTCGTCGACCGCGCGTTGCCATCATTGGCGCGGGCGTCATTGGCCTCGGCATCGCCTGGCGGCTTGCCGGCCGTGCCGCGGTGACGGTGTTCGACCGTGGCAAAGCTGGGTCGGGCGCGAGTTATGCCGCCGCCGGCATGCTCGCGGCCTGCGTCGAAGCCGAGCCGGGTGAAGAGGCTCTGGTCGCGCTCGGCCGCGAGAGCCAGGCGCGCTGGCCCGACTTTGCCGAGGAACTTGAGCGCGCCAGCGGCATCGATGTCGAATTGCGGCGCGAGGGCACGCTTGTCCTCGCGCTCACTGCCGATGATCAGGCCGAGATCGCGCATGGTTTGGAGTTCCAGCGCCAGCTCGGCCTGCCTTTGGAATGGCTCTCGGCTGCGGCGACGCGGGTGCGCGAGCCGCACCTTGCCGGCAAGATTGCCGGTGCGGTTTTTTCGCCGGAAGACCATCAGGTCGATAATCGGAAGCTGGCGCAGGCGCTGCGCGTCGCCGCCGAACGCGGCGGGGCGGAAATCCGCGAGCATCGGGCGGTCAAGGAAATCCTGGTGCAGGGCGGCCGGACCAAGGGCGTCCGCCTGGAAGACGGCACCATGGCGCCGGCCGATGTCGTGGTACTCGCCGCGGGCGCTTGGTCGCGCGGCATCGCCGGCCTGCCGCCCGATCGGCTCCCGCCGGTGCGGCCGATTAAGGGTCAGATGCTGGCGCTGCGCATGGACGCGGCGGCGCCGCTTCTCTCCCATGTGCTATGGGTCCCCGGCGCTTATCTCGTGCCGCGGCGCGACGGCAGGCTCATCATCGGCGCCACCGTCGAGGAGCGAGGCTTTGACGACAAAATCACCGCCGGGGGCTTGATCGCGCTTTTGGACGCGGCGTGGCGCGCGGTGCCCGCGATCGAGGAATTGCCGCTTGAGGAAATGTGGGTCGGCCATCGGCCGGGCAGCCGCGACGACGCGCCGATCCTCGGGTCCGGGCCGTTCGAAGGTTTGATCTACGCCACCGGCCACCACCGCAATGGCATCCTGCTGGCGCCGATCACCGCCGATGCGATCGCCCGCCTCGTGCTCGAGGGCGTCATCGAGCCGATGATCCGGCCGTTCGCTCTCGAACGCTTTCTGCCGCGGGCGGCGGAGTAATCGGAGAGCACGATGACCGAGGCGCTGATCCGGGTGAACGGTAAAAGCGAGCCGCTTGCGGCCGCAACGCTCGAAGCCCTTCTGGCGGAGAAGGCGGTGGATACCGGCCAGCGCGGCATTGCGGTCGCGCTCAACGGCGCCGTGGTTCCGCGCGCGGCTTGGCCGCAGACGGCGTTACGGTCCGGCGACGCCGTCGAGATCGTGCGCGCACGCCAAGGGGGATAGGACATGATCCGGAAAACAGGCGGCTGGTTTTTCGCAAGAATCATGCTCGCCAAAATTGAGGAGTAGCGAGGAATGTCCGACCCGCTCGTCATTGCCGGCCGCGAATTCGGCTCGCGGCTCTTTCTCGGGACCGCCGGCTATCCCAATCGGCAAATCATGCTCGACGCGATCGCCGCGAGCGGCGCCGAGATGGTGACGGCGTCGATCCGCCGCATCAGCCTCGCCGGCGACGACGAGAGCTTGGTCGATCTTTTGGCTGGCCGCGTGTGCTTTCTGCCCAACACTGCCGGCTGTCAGACTGCCAAGGACGCCGTACTCACCGCCGAACTGGCGCGCGAAGCGCTCGAGACCAACTGGATCAAGCTCGAGGTCATCGGCGACCGCGAACTTCTTTATCCCGATGTCGAGGAACTCGTGCGCGCGACAGAGATGCTGGTGGCGAAGGGCTTTGTCGTGCTGCCCTATTGCACGGAAGACCCGGTGACCTGCCGCAAGCTTGCCGATGCCGGCGCCGCCGCCGTGATGCCGCTGGGTTCGCCGATCGGCTCAGGTCTCGGCATTTCCAATCCGCACCTCATCGAGCTTGTCTGTGCGCGTTCGCCGGTGCCGGTCGTGCTCGATGCCGGCATCGGTACTGCCTCCGACGCGACGTTGGCCATGGAGCTTGGCTGCGCCGCCGTGCTCATCAACACGGCGGTGTCCAAGGCGCGCGACCCCGTGGTCATGGCCAGGAGCATGCGCGCGGCGGTCGAGGCTGGCCGATTGTCGCGGCTTGCCGGCCGCATCGCCAAGCGCACTCACGCCGAGCCGTCCAGCCCGCGATTGGGTTTGGTGGGCACGTGATGACGCTGCCATCTATGATAGCAGTTTGGGGCCGCAGGTTCGGCTTGATTAGCGCCCCGCGTCGCGGTCAAATCGGCAACGAACTGGAAAAACCCCCGAAAATGCCCCGCACTCAGTAGTGCACTAACCGGGAGGAACAGACCCGATGATCAAAACAGGTGTTCTCGCCGCAACCGTGCTCGCGCTTTTGGCGGCGCCGGCCGTGGCCCAGGAGAAGAGCGTCAAGATCGGCTTTATCAGCACGTTCAGCGGCCCGACCGCCGCCATCGGCAACGATATGCGCAACGCCTTCGAACTCGGCCTCGACCATCTCGGCCGCAAGCTCGGAGGCTTGCCGGTCGAGGTGATCTACGAGGACGACCAGCAAAAACCCGAGGTCGGCGTGCAGAAGACCCAGAAGCTGATCGAATCGGACAAGGTCGACTTCGTCGCCGGCTACATCTGGTCGAACGTGATCCTGGCCTCGCTCAAGCCGTTGGTCGACAGCAAGACCATGACGGTCGACACCAATGCCGGCGCTTCGCCGCTCTCCGGCGCGCTGTGCTCGCCCTACGTGTTCTCCACGTCGTGGAACAACGATCAGACGCCGCAGGCGATGGGCCTGTACATGAATCAGAAGGGCGTGAAGACAGCCTTCCTGATCGGTCCGAACTACGCCGCCGGCAAGGACATGCTGGCCGGCTTGAAGATCACCTACAAGGGTCAGGTCGTAGGCGAGGAATATACGCGTTGGCCCGACCAGCTCGACTTCTCGGCCGAACTGTCGAAAGCGCGCGCGGCCAGGCCGGATGCCATCTACGCTTTCTATCCGGGCGGCGCCGGCGTGCAGTTCATCACCCAATACGTGCAGTCGGGTCTCAAGGATCAAATTCCGCTCTACACCGTCTTCACCATCGACGAGCTGTCGCTGCCGCGGCTGAAGGACCTCGCGGTCGGTATTCCCGGCGCCCAGGAATGGGTCAATGATCTGCCCAACGAGGCGAACAAGAAATTCGTCGCCGACTACATTGCCAAGTACAAATCGCGGCCTTCGTTCTACGGCGCTCAGACTTATGACGGGGTCTCTTTGATCAACAGCGCCGTCACCGCGGTCAAGGGCAACCTCGCCGACAAAGAGGGCATGCGTAAGGAGATGGAGAAGGCCAACTTCAAATCGGTCCGCGGCAATTTCAAGTTCGGCAATAATCACATCCCGATCCAGAACTTCTATCTCCAGGAGGCGATCAAGAACGATCAGGGCGAGTATGTCCTTCATACCGTCGCGACCATCGTCGAGAATGATCAGGATCGATTCCATGATCAATGCCCGATGAAGTGATCGTCCCCGGGCCAAACGAAAAACACCGACGCTAGCTCTATTCCTTTCCCGCCGCGGTGCCGAGGCACGCGGCGGGAAGTTTCTTGACGGCGCAGCTGCGGCCCGATCCGCTACGCCTCTTTCAGGCGAGCGGCATTGTTGCTATGTTTCGCGTCTGTTTGCGGTTGTCCGGGGGCTACGCTTGCGCGGGAACGCTCACATGCGTGTTGCCGTTGTCGGCGCCGGGCCAGCGGGACTCTACTTCACGTATCTTTGGAAAAAACGTCACCCGCAATCCAAAATTGAGCTCTACGAACAAAACCCCGCCGACGCGACGTGGGGCTTTGGCGTCGTGTTTTCCGACCGTGCGCTCGAATTTTTGCGCTCGGACGATCCCGAAACGGCTGATTTCATTGCTCCCCACATGGAGATCTGGCGAAACATGACGCTGGATCTCAAGGGCGAGCAGGTCGTGCTCGACGGCGTTGGCTTTTCGGCAATCGGCCGCCTTAGACTTCTGCAATTACTTCAGCAAAGAGTCCACGCTGTCGGCGTCGAGCCCAGATTCCGCAAGCTCGTCAATTCTGTCGAGGAGCTCGGCGAGGTCGACCTCATCGTCGGCGCCGATGGACTGAACTCAGTCGTGCGCCGTGCGCGCGAGGGTGAATTTGCGACCTCCCTGACCTATGCCGCCAATAAATTCGCCTGGTTCGGGACCACCAAGCGCTTCGAGACATTGAGCCAGACCTTCGTCGAAACCGATTTGGGCACGTTCAACGCTCACCATTATCGCTATGCGCCCGACATGAGCACTTTTCTGGTCGAATGCGATAGCAAGACCTGGGAGCGCTACGGTTTTGCCGGCAAGTCGATCGACGAGTCAAAATCCATTTGCGAAAGCGTGTTTGCCGACACGCTCGACGGCCATCCGCTTGTTTCCAACAAATCTATCTGGCGCAATTTTCCTTGGCTCCGGAACGAGCATTGGCACTTCGGCAACATGGTTTTGGTCGGCGATGCACTGCATACGGCCCATTTCTCCATCGGCTCGGGCACGCGGCTGGCCATGGAGGACGTCATTGCCCTGGTCGAGGCGTTGGAGGAGGAGACGGATATCGCGCGCGGGCTCGCGCTCTACGAAGCACGGCGGCGGCCCCTCGTCGCCACCCTTGTCGAGGCCGCCCAGGCGAGCGCGCAATGGTACGAGAGCTTTCCCGCGCATATGGGGCTTGCGCCGCTGGATTTCGCCTACAGCTATGTCACCCGCTCCGGTCGCATCGACGACGCCCGCCTGCGTGCGATGTCGCCACGTTTCATGGATCGCTATGAAGCCGCGCGCCGGACCAGGATAGGGAAATTGTCGGGGGCGCAAGGGTGACTGCGGCGAAGACCGGATGCCGGATTAACGGCGCGGTTCGGCGCAATTGTGCGCTCGCACGGGAAATGTTTAAAACGAGGTGTGGTGTGCCCCCAGTCGTCATGCGGCGGAAGCCAAACTGATGCTGTACTTCATCGAGCAATGTCTCAACGGCGTCCAGCTCGGCATGTTGCTGTTCTTGCTGGCGGCGGGGCTGACATTGGTCTTCGGCATCATGGACCTCGTCAATCTTGCGCACGGCTCGCTCTACATGCTCGGCGCTTATTTCGCCGCCACCTTCGCCGCCTGGACCGGAAGCTTCGTTGTCGGCGTCGTCCTCGCGCTGGTCGCCTCGCTGGCCGCCGGCATGGCGCTCGAGGTCGTCGCCATACGGCGATTGTATGGCCGCAATCACCTCGACCACGTGCTCGGGACGTTCGGACTGCTGTTGTTTTTCAACGAGCTGGTGCGGCTGATTTGGGGACCGGCGGGCATGAGCCTGCCGCTGCCGCCGCAAATGCTCGCCGCCGTCCAGATCATTCCCGGGGTTTATTACCCGGTCTATCGCTTGGTCATCATCCTGGCCACCCTTGCGGTGGCGCTGCTGCTGTACGTCGCGGTGATGCGCACCCGGCTCGGCATGCTGATCCGCGCCGGTGCCTCCAATCGCGAAATGGTCGGCGCCCTCGGCGTCAACATCAAACTCCTGTACACGCTGGTGTTTGGACTGGGCGCCGCGCTCGCCGGTTTCGCCGGCGCGATGCAGGCACCCATCCTCACGGTGCAGATCGGCATGGGCGAAAATATTCTCATTCTTGCGTTCGTGGTGATCGTCATCGGCGGCATCGGTTCGATCCGCGGCGCGTTCGTCGCCGCGATCATCGTTGGCCTCATCGATACGATTGGCCGCGCCTTTCTGCCCGACATGCTGCATCTCGTCCTGAGCACCAACGCCGCGCACACGCTCGGACCGGCGCTTTCTTCAATGTCGATCTACATGTTGATGGCAGCGATTCTGGTGTTTCGGCCGGAAGGTTTGTTCCCGGCAGCGAGCAGATGACTGCGCCGCTCGATACCTCGCTTGATTCAGCGCTCAAGGCCGCGCCCGAGTCCTGGCTCGCTCCGCGCACGGTGGTCACCGGCATGCTCCTGACGGTTCTCGCGCTTGTCCCAGCCTATGCGGGCCTGACTGGCCGTATCTTCGTGATGATCTTTTTCACTCGCGTCTTGATCCAGGCGCTCGGCGCGGTGAGTCTCAACCTCATCATGGGGTATGGCGGGATGGTGAGCTTCGGTCATGCCGCTTATCTCGGCATCGGCGGCTACGCCGTCGGCATCCTGGCGAAGGAAGGCATCGCCTCGGGGTTCGTGCAATGGCCGGTGGCGATCGCCGTTTCGGCGCTGTTCGCGCTCGGCGTCGGCGCGCTCAGCTTGCGCACGCGCGGCGTCTATTTCATCATGATCACGCTCGCTTTTGCCCAGATGATCTACTACGTGACCATCGGGCTCGACCGCTACGGCGGCGACGATGGCCTGACGATCTACCGACGCAGCCAATTCGGCGGCCTCATCGACCTCGAAAACAAGATGCTGTTCTATTACCTGTGTTTCGCGCTGCTCATCGCCGCGGTCTATCTGGTCGCGCGCCTGATCAATTCGCGGTTCGGCTTAGCGATCCGCGGCGCCCGCTCCAACGACCGGCGCATGCTCGCGATCGGCTATCCGACCTTTCGCTACAAGCTCGTCTGCTTCGTGATCGCCGGTGCGCTCTGCGGACTCGCCGGCGCCCTGCTCGCCAACCACACCAATTTCATCAGCCCGGCGCTGATGCACTGGACGCGTTCGGGCGACCTCATCGTCATGGTGGTTCTGGGCGGGTTGGGTTCGCTGTTCGGGCCGGTGATCGGCGCGGCGACTTTCCTGCTGCTCGAGGAAGGGCTGTCGCGCCTCACCGAATATCCTGACCTGATCCTCGGACCGGTGCTGCTGCTGGTCGCTGTTTATGTGAACGGCGGCATCGAGGGGCTGCTCGAAGGCAGGCGCCGTGGCTGATCCGCTCCTGCAAATCGAGGGCTTGAGCAAGCGCTTCGGCGGGGTGGTGGCGGCCGACGCGATCACGCTCGACATTCCCGCAGGCGAATTTCATGCCGTGATCGGCCCTAACGGGGCGGGGAAGACTACGCTGATTGGCCTACTCGCCGGCGAGATTGCGCCGCAGGAAGGAACGGTCCGCTTCGACGGCAGCGACATCACCGGGCTTCCGGTCCATCGCCGCAGCATGCTTGGCATCGCGCGCTCGTTCCAGATCACTTCGCTTTTCCCCGACTTCACCGCGCTCGACAATGTGGCGCTGGCCGTGCAGGCCCATTGCGGGCACTCGTTTCGTTTTTGGCGCGACGCGCGCCACGACGAGGAATTGCGCAAGCCGGCGCGGGCGGCGATCGAGCGCGTCGGGCTCGTCCAGTGCGCCGGCGTGCGCGTCGATCGACTAAGTCACGGCGAACACCGGCAACTTGAAATCGCGATCGCGCTGGCGGCAAAGCCGCGTCTCTTGCTGCTCGACGAACCCATGGCCGGCATGGGGCCGGAAGAATCCGCGCAAATGGTGCGGATACTGCGCCAGCTCAAGGGCAATATCACGATCTTGCTGATCGAGCACGACATGGAAACGGTGTTCGCGTTGGCGGACCGCATTACCGTGCTGGTCTACGGCCGCATCATTGCCTGCGGCCATCCGGCGGCCGTTCGGGCCGACCCGGCGGTACGCCAAGCCTATCTTGGCGAAAAGCACGGCGGCGGTCATGGCTGAGGCGCCGCTGCTGCAAGTGGACGACATCGAGACGAGCTACGGCTTGAGCCGCGTGCTGTTCGGCATTTCGCTCTCCATCGCGCCTGGTGAAATGGTCTCGCTGCTTGGCCGCAACGGTATGGGCAAAACCACGACCGTGCGCTCGATCATGGGGCTAACGCCGGCGGCGGCGGGCTCGATCCGGTTCGACGGCACGCAGATCCGCGCGCTGCCGGCCTATCGCATTGCCAAGCTCGGCATCGGATTAGTGCCCGAAGGGCGCCGGGTCTTTCCTAATCTCACCGCGCGCGAAAACCTGCTCGCCACCGCCGCCAACCGCAGCGGCACCGCTGATCCGTGGACGTTGGAGAAGGTTTTCGCGTTGTTTCCTATTCTCGCAGCGCGCGCCGGCGCCATGGCCAACCTGCTCTCCGGCGGCGAGCAGCAGATGCTGGCGATCGGGCGCGCGCTGATGACCAATCCGCGCCTGCTCGTCCTCGACGAGGCAACCGAAGGACTGGCGCCGTTGATCCGCGACGAGATTTGGCGCTGTCTCGAACTCCTGCGCGCCGGGCAGTCGATCCTGGTCATCGACAAGAATGTCGACGCGCTGAGCCGCATTGCCGACCGTCACTACATCATCGAACGCGGCCGCGTGGTGTGGGCGGGAAGCTCGAAGGAACTGGCGAGCGCACCCGACATCCAGCATCGTTATCTTGGCATCTGACGGAGGCAGGGCCTGGTGATCTCGCGCGAAGGGGCGAGGGTGGCCGGCAAAGGGAGGAAATGATGTTCAAGGACGGATTGTTGCGGGGTCGGCGCATTCTGGTGACCGGCGGCGGCACCGGACTAGGCAAGGGCATGGCCGAGAAATTTCTCGCGCTCGGCGCCGAGATGTTCATCTGCGGACGGCGAAAATCGGTCTGCGAGGCGACAGCCGCCGAGCTCGCCGGCAAGCACGGCGGCAGCGTCAAGGCCTATGGCGTAGACATCCGTGACGCCGCGGCGGTCGACGCCATGGTTGCCGACATCTTTGCCTCCGGCCCGCTCACCGATCTCGTCAACAACGCCGCCGGCAACTTCATCTCCCGGACCGAGGATTTGAGCCCACGCGGGTTCGACGCTGTGGCCAACATCGTGCTGCACGGAACCTTCTACGTCACCCACGCGGTCGGCCGTCGCTGGATCGCGGGCGGACAGCGCGGCAACGTGCTCTCGATCGTGGTCACCTGGATCTATAACGGCAGCCCCTATGTGGTGCCCTCGGTCATGAGCAAGGCCGGGGTCCATGCCATGACCCTGTCGCTCGCCAGCGAATGGGCCCATTACGGCATCAGGCTCAACGCCATCGCGCCGGGCGTCATCCCGACCGAAGGCGCCAGCAAACGCCTCAGTCCGGGCGGATCGCCGACCGAGCGAACCGAACGCGCCAATCCGATGGGACGGGTCGGACGCATGGATGAGCTGCAGAATCTCGCGACCTTCCTCCTTGCCGACGGCTGCGAGTGGTTGACCGGACAGACCATCACGCTTGACGGCGGCCAGAGTCACGCCACTGGCTCCAACTTCTACGAGCTGCGGCACTGGACCGACGCGCAATGGCAGGCGGCGCGCGCGGCGATCAAGGCGCAGAACGAGAAGGATCGGGCGCAGCGCGCCGTGTGAATGGGTGTCAGCCGATGATCGAATTCTTCTTTGATTGTTCGAGCCCGTGGACCTATCTCGCCTTCCACAACATTCAGCCGATGGCGGCCGAACTCGGCGTCGACATCGCATGGCGGCCGATCCTGGTCGGCGGCGTGTTCAATGCGGTCAATCCCAGCGTCTACGCGGCCCGCGACAATCCGGCGCCGGCGAAGGCCGCCTATATGCGCAAGGATCTGCAAGACTGGGCCCGCGCCGCCGGGCTGAAAATCGTGTTTCCGCCGCGGGTTTTTCCGGTCAATAGCGTCAAGGCGATGCGCGGCTGCGTGCTCGTCGCCACCGGCGGCAAATTGGTGCCGTTCGCGCGCGCCGCGTTCGAGGCATATTGGGGCGAGGACGCCGACATTTCCCAGGATGACGTGCTGGCGCGGGTGTGTGCGAGCGCTGGCGTCGATCCCGCCTATTTGTTCGCCGGGCTGCGCGAGCAGTCGGTGAAGGACGCCTTGCGCGCTAATACCGACGAACTGATCCGTCGCGGCGGCTTCGGTTCACCGACCATGTTCGTCGATCGCGCCGACATGTTTTTCGGTAACGACCGGCTGGCTCTGGTGCGCGCCGCGGTCGAGCGGTCGCAACAGAAACAAAGGGCGGGCTAGGTAAGACGCAACGGTCGGATCAGGATTTCTTCAGCGTGCGCTGCACGTAGTCGCGGACATGATCGAGGGTTTCCGGTGCCGCCCAGATCCCGGTGACGGTCTCGTCGACTCCGGCTCCGCTATGCGCCAGGCGTTCGCTCACCGGCTGGCGCATTTGCCTCTTGGTTTGCGCGAAGGCGGAGGGTGAAAGCCGTGCCAATTTCTGGGCGGCGGTCATCGCATCTTCCATCAGCGATGTCGGGTCGACGACCTGATCGACCCAGCCGCGTCGCGCCGCCTCATCGCCGTCATAGGTCGCCCCGCCGAACATGAATTCAGACAGGTTGCGCGGCGGCACGGCGAAGCGCACGATTTCGAAAGCAAGCGCAGGAAACGGCACGCCGACCAGCAATTCGGTCACGCCGATGCGCCCGCTTCCCCGCGCCATGATCCGCCGGTCGGCGCAGCAGGCGAGCACACAGCCGCCGGCAATGGCATGACCGTTGATCGCCGCCACCACGGGCCGCGGATGGAAGAACACCGCGTCAAAAGCGCGGTGAAGCGCCGGCAGGAACTTGCGCACGTAGTCCGGCCCGCCCGCGCTCAATCGGATCAAATCGACTCCGGCGGAAAATATGCCGCCCTGGCCGGTGAGCACGACTGCACGCGCGCTCGAGGCGGACAGTTCGCCGAAACACTCTGCCAGCGCCTCGCACAGTTCGATGTCGAGCGCATTGGCCTTGCCGTGCCTGATGGTGACGACCGTGATATTGTTTTCGGTTTTCAGATCGATCATGAACGCTCTGGCAATTTTCGCTGCAACGAACGGGGACGGCATCGCGCGGGGATCGGGCTGCTGTTTTGCCACCCAGGCGAGGTCCATCCCATAATATCAAGAAGTGACTGGCAAGGGATAGCGGCACGCTCGCGTCTTGCGTCGGATGCTCCCGGCCGCCATGCTCGGACCGGAGGAAATGATGGGTCCATCATTGGTCGCGTACGAAGTGAGCGCGTTCAATACCGCGGCGGCTTCGGAAAACAAGATTCACGACGATTCGATCGCGCGCCGCTTCGGTTTCCGCGGCGGGCTGGTGCCGGGCGTGGAAGTGTACGCTTACATGGCGCACATGCCGATGGCCCGCTGGGGTCGCGCCTGGCTCGAAAGCGGCGAAGCGGACTGCCGATTTTGGAAGCCGGTTTACGACGGCGCATTGGTGCGCGTCACCGCGACCGAGGAAAACGACGGCCTTGCGCTTTGCGTCGAGAGCGCCGGCGAGCGCTGCGCGACCGGACACGCCTCCATTCCTTCGGGTAAGCGGCCTCAACCAGCTCTCGAGGCGATGCCGGCGGGAACACCGCCCGCCGAGCGGCCGAAGGCCAGCTTGGCCTCGCTCGCGCCGGGACGCGCGCTCGGCATTGCGCCGCTGACGATCGACCGCGCTGCGCTTGCAACCTATCTTGAGGAGATTCGCGAAACCGATCCGATCTACCGCGTCGAAGGGCTGGTGCATCCGGGTCAGATCCTGCGGCTTGCCAATCAAGCCCTGGTGCAGAACGTCGTGCTCGGCCCGTGGATTCACGTCGGCAGCACGCTGCGCAATCACGCCGCAGCGCGCGTCGGCGAAGAACTGACCATCCGCTCAAAGATCACCTCGAATGCGGTCAACAAAGGCCACGCGATCGTTGAATTCGACGCTATCGTGGTCGCCGACGGCGCAGGGTGTGTCGCCGAAATCACCCATACTGCGATCTGGCGGCCGCGACAGGTTTCGGAGGCCGGTTGAGATCGTGATCGCGTTGCGCTGGATTTCACGCGAGGCGTTTGATCAGCGTCAAATAGCGATGACCGCGGGGGTAGTCGGCAACGCCGCCGACAACGTCAAACCCGAGTTTTTGGTAGAATCCGGGCGCCTGGAAATCGTAGGTTTCGAGCATGATCTGCCGACAGTTTCGCGCTTTCGCTTCGGCCTCGACGGCGTTCATGAGCCGCGTCCCCTGACCTTGCCGGCGCATGCCCTCGGGAACAAAGAGATAGCGGACATAGCAGGTTCCTCCCCAGGTCCAGCCATAGAGGCCGCCCACAGCTGATCCATCAGCGGCGCGGAGAAAAAAGCCGAAGAGACCTCCGTCGGCTATGCCGGTCGTGTGGATGTTGAAGTCGACGAGGCGCTCTTCGAGGAACTGGATGTCCTCGAGACGGGGCTCCGTCTCCAAGACTAGGTCGTCGCTGGGTGAGTCGTTCGATGGGTCTGCCGTCATATATCGCAGTCTACAGCAAGTTCGGCGTGGCCCGCATCGGTCAACGGTGCAACTGTGGACAGATGGCTTGGTGAATTGCTGCTGCGCGCCAGCGCTCGCCGTGATAGGGAAAGAGAACGAAGGTCAGCGGACAAAGGCGGACAGCAGAGAGGAAAAAGGCCATGCGCGCTTACGCCATCGTCATCCTTGCCGGGGCGGCCATTTTGTCGGTGACGATGCCGGCAGCCGCGCAGCAGACGATTAGGATCGGCGAACTCAACAGCTACAAGAGCCAGCCCGCCTTTCTCGACCCTTACAGGAAGGGCTGGGAGATGGCGATCGATGAAATTAACAATGCCGGCGGCGTCTTGGGCAAGAAAATCGAGGTGGTTTCGCGCGACGACGGTGCCAATCCCGGCGATGCGGTTCGTGTCGCCGAGGAATTGGCGACCGGCGACGGCTTGAACGTCCTCTGCGGTACGTTCCTTTCCAATGTCGGCCTCGCCGTGACCGAGTTCGCCGGCAAGAAGAAGGTCTTTTTTCTCGCCGCCGAGCCGCTGACCGACAAAATCACCTGGGCGAATGGCAACCGCTATACCTTCCGCCTGCGGCCCTCGACCTACATGCAGGTGGCGATGCTGCTTCCCGACGCGCTGGCGGCGAAAAAGAAGCGCTGGGCTCTGGTCTATCCGAACTTCGAGTACGGCCAATCGGCGGCAACCGCTTTCAAGACTATGATGAGAGAGCATCAAGCCGATGTCGAATTCGTTACCGAGCAGGCCTCGCCGCTCGGCAAGATCGACGCCGGAGCGGTGGCGCAGGCCATCGACGACGCCAAGCCTGACGCGATTTTCAGTGCATTGTTCGCCGGAGATCTGACCAAGTTCGTACGCGAGGGCGGCACCCGCGGAACGTTCAAGGACCGCGTCGTGGTTGACCTCCTCGGCGGCGAGCCGGAATATCTCGATCCGCTCAAGGACGAGGCGCCGCCCGGCTGGATCGTCACCGGCTATCCCTGGAACGAAGTCCACACGCCGGCCAACAAGGCGTTCGTTGCCGCCTACCAGGAACGCTACCACGACTACCCGCGGGTTGGTTCGATCGTGGGCTATTTGACGATCAAGTCGCTTGCGGCCGGCATCGCCAAGGCCGGCTCGACCGACACCGAAAAACTCGTCGACGCCTTCGCCGGCCTGAAACTGGACGGGCCGTTTGGCCCGTTCGAGTACCGCGCCAGCGATCATCAGGCGACGCTTGGTGCGTTCGTCGGCAAGCTCGCCTTGAAAGACGGCCACGGCACCATGGTCGATTTCAAATACGTCGATGGCGCAAGCGTACTGCCCTCCGATGCCGAGGTGAAAAAGCTGCGGCCGGCAGCCGCGGACTGAGCGTTGCCGGCAACCGTCACCCTGTGCCCTTCGATGTTCGGCCTTCGGCAGCGCACCTTGAAGCGAGGGCAAGCGCGCAAGCGGTGACGCATCGGCCGACCTCTGATATCTTGCCAGAATGAACTGGGAAGGCCTTGCGTTTCAGGCCCTTGACGGCCTGGCCTCGGCGTCCGGCCTGTTCTTCGTTGCAGCCGGGCTGTCCCTCATCTTCGGCGTCACGCGCATCATTAATATCGCGCATGGCTCGCTCTACATGCTCGGGACCTACATCGCGGTGACGCTGGTGACGGCGTTCAGTGGTCCGCTCGGCTTCTGGGGCGGCATCGCCCTGGCTGCACTCATCGTCGGCGTCACCGGCGCGCTGATCGAGATCGTGCTGTTGCGCCGCATCTATGTCGCGCCGGAACTGTTTCAGCTACTCGCCACCTTTGCGCTGCTGCTGGTCATCAATGATGCAACCCTTTGGCTTTGGGGGCCGGAAGATCTGCTTGGACCGCGCGCGCCGGGATTGCGCGGCGCGATCGAAATTCTCGACCGCCGCATGCCGAGCTACGACCTTTTCCTGATCGTCATCGCGCCGGCCATGCTCGGCGTGCTGCACGTGGTTTTCACGCGCACGCGCTTCGGTCGGCTGGTGCGCGCGGCGACCGAGGACCGGGAAATGCTCGGCGCGCTCGGCGTCAATCAGTCCATGTTGTTTACCGCCGTTTTTGCTTTGGGTTCCCTGGTCGCCGGCTTGGGCGGCGCATTGCAGGTCGCGCGCGAACCAGCGAATCTCGGCATGGACCTTACCGTCATCACCGACGCGTTCGTGGTGGTTGTCGTCGGCGGCATGGGTTCGATCGTCGGGTCGTACGTCGCCGCCGTGCTTATCGCCGAGGTCAAGGCCATTTGCATCGGCGTCGGGCTGGTTACCTTCGGTACTTTCGCCGTCAATTTTTCCAAGTTCACGCTGGTCGCCGAGTTCCTGGTCATGGCGGTCGTGCTGATCGCACGCCCACAGGGGTTCCTTGGGCGCCCGCAGCTAGCGATGCGGAGCAGCGCCGAGCCCGAAGTCCCGATCCGGCCGGCCTCGCGCACTGCTTCGACAGCGGGAGCGGCAGTCCTGCTCGTTCTCGCGACGCTGCCGCTGTTGGCGCGCTCCTCGCCCTACACGCTCGTGCTCGGCGTCGACGTGCTGATCGCGGTTTTGTTCGCGACCAGCCTGCACTTCATCATGGGCCCGGGCGGGATGCACTCTTTCGGCCACGCCGCCTATTTCGGCCTCGGTGCCTATGGCGCGGCGTTGGCGGTGAAATGGTTCGCTGCGCCCATGGGTATCGCTCTGGCAACCGCTCCGATGGCGGCCGCGCTCGGCGCGCTGTTGTTCGGCTGGTTCGCGGTGCGACTCTCCGGCGTCTATCTGGCCATGCTCACGCTCGCCTTCGCCCAGATCGTCTGGTCGGTTGTTTTCCAATGGCAGGAGCTTACCGGAGGCTCGAACGGCGTGCTCGGCATTTGGCCGAGCGCGCCGTTCGACCAGCTTTCCGCTTTCTTTCTTCTGACGCTCGTGCTGGTCGTCGGCGGCGTTTTTCTGCTGCGGCGCATTCTATTTGCGCCATTGGGCTACGCGATGCGCGCTGGCCGCGATTCGCCGCTGCGAGCCGAGGCGATCGGTATCCACGTGAAACGGGTGCACTGGCTCGCCTTCGCCATCGCCGGCGCGGTATGCGGCGTCGCCGGCGGCATTTTCGCCTTTGCCAAGGGCTCCATTTCTCCGGAAACGATCAGCATCGGCCGCTCCATCGACGGCTTGGTGATGGTGCTCCTCGGCGGCATTCAGACGCTGTCCGGCCCGTTGGTCGGCGCTTCGGTTTTTGCGCTCGTGCAGGATTTTGTCATGCGACAGACCGAATACTGGCACGCGCTGCTCGGCGGCATCATTCTCGTTCTGGTGCTGGCCTTTCCCTGGGGTCTTGCCGGCGCGTTGCAACGGCTGGCCGCGCGCTGGCGCTTCTCATGACCGCGCTTGCGGTCGATGCGCTGTATAAGAGCTTCGGCGCCGTGCACGCCGTAGACGGTGTGAGCTTTTCGGTCGGCGCCGGCGAGTTCTTGGCCCTGATCGGTCCGAACGGCGCAGGCAAGTCGACCTGCTTCAACACGATCAACGGCCAGTTGGTGCCGGACGGCGGAACGATCCGCTTCGATGGCAGCGACATCGCCGGGCTGCCGCCGCGCGAAATCTGCCGCCGCGGTATCGCCCGCACATTCCAGATCGCCGCCACCTTCGGCTCCATGACCGTCGCCGAGAACGTGCAGATGGCGCTCATAGCGCACGCACGCGAGACCTACAGGCTATGGCGTCGAGCCACGTCGTATCATCGCAAGCGGGCGCTCGAGCTGCTGCGGCGGGTCGGCATGCACGAGGCGGCGGATCGGCCGTGCCGCGAGCTCGCCTATGGCGACGTCAAGCGCGTGGAGCTTGCGATCGCGCTTGCCAACGATCCGCGCCTTCTGCTCATGGACGAGCCGACGGCCGGCATGGCCACCCGCGAGCGCAACGAATTGATCGCGCTCGTCAAGGCGCTGGTGGTCGAGCGCGGCGTCGCCGTGCTTTTCACCGAGCATTCCATGGACGTGGTGTTCTCGTTCGCGGACCGCATCATCGTAATGGCGCGCGGCCGGTTGATCGCCGACGGCGACGCCAATGCCATCCGCGGTGATCCGCTGGTGCGCGAGGTCTATTTCGGCAGCGGGCGCACGTTCGAGCGCGCGGGGGCCGTTTCATGACCGCGCCGCCTGGGTCCGTCGCGCTGGCGGTGGAAGGCCTCAGCGCCTGGTACGGCGCCGCCCAAGTCCTCTACGACCTGACCTTCACTCTGGAGCGCGGGGAAGTTGTGGCGTTGATGGGAAGAAACGGGGCGGGAAAATCAACGACCATGAAGGCCGTCATGGGCCTCCTCCCCCGGCGAAGCGGCACGGTGCGCCTCAATGGCCGCGATATTTCCGCGCTCAGGCCGTTCGAGATTGCTCGCCTGGGCGTCGGCTTCACTCCGGAGGATCGCCGCATCTTTTCCGATCTCACGGCTCTGGAAAATCTTGACGCCGGGCGCCAGCCGCCGCGTCGCTTCGAGGACGGCACGCCGGCGCCGGCGTGGACGCCGGAGGCCTTGTTCCGGCTGTTCCCCAATCTCGCCGAGCTGCGTCATCGCCTCGGCGGGCGGATGAGCGGCGGCGAGCAGCAGATGCTGACCATTGCGCGCACGCTCATGGGCAATCCATTGGTCGTGCTGCTCGACGAGCCCTCGGAGGGTATCGCGCCGCTCATCGCGGAAAAGATCGCCGACACCATTGTAGAAATGAAAAAGCGCGGCCTGTCGATCCTGCTCTCCGAGCAGAATGTCGGCTTCGCGGAGATGGTGTCGGATCGCGCCTATATGCTGGAGAAAGGCCAGATTCGCTGGGCGGGAACCATGGCCGAGCTGGCGGCGAGCCCGGACGTGCAGCGCAATTATCTCACGCTGTAATTCTGCGTCGTCCTCGCGTTGAGGCCGGTGATTGATTAGCATGCAAACCGCTGGGATTTCTGATCCAGAGGGCTTGGCCGGATGAAGCCTGCGCCGTTCGTCTATCACGCGCCGAAGACCGTCGACGACGCGGTGGCCAGGCTTGCCGAACTGGGCCCGCTCGACGGCCGCGTTCTCGCCGGTGGTCAGAGCTTGATACCGATGATGGCGTTCCGCATGGCGCGGCCAGCGCATCTCATCGACATCAATTCCGTTGAAGGTCTCGATCGCCTTGCGGTCGAGGGCGACGTGCTCTCGATCGCGGCATGCGTGCGTCACGCGGCATTTCATCGCCCGGTCGTGCCGGGACCCACCGGAGCGCTGCTCGCCCTAGTCGCGCGCAATATCGGGCATTACCCGATCCGCTTGCGCGGCACGTTTTGCGGCAGTCTCGCCCATGCCGACCCGGCCTCCGAATGGTGCCTGACCGCAGCAACGCTCGGTGCGGACATCGTCGCCGTTAGTCGGCGCGGCCCGCGTACCATCGCGGCCGACGATTACTTCACGGGCATCATGACGACGACGCTGGCCGAGGATGAATTGTTGCTCGGAACGCGCCTGCCTTTGCTGGCGCCTGATACGCATTTTGGCTTCTATGAATTCAGCCGCCGCGCCGGGGATTACGCGATCGCGATGGCGCTCGCCACCTTCCGGCTGCAGGACGGTTTGATCGTCGAGCCGCGGCTTGGCATCGGCGGGGCCGAGGCGCGACCGCGGCGGATTCCCGCAGCTGAAGCCGCGCTTGCGGGCCGCAAGCCCGGCGGCGAAAGCTTCCGCGCCGCGGCGGAAGCCGCCGCCGCGGCGGTCGAGCCGTTGGAAGATATTCATGCCGACGCCGAGTTTCGGCTCGATCTGGTGCGCGCAGTGACAAGGCGGGCACTCGAGCAGGCGCTCGCATGAACAGACCGACCAAAGGCTCCGGTCCGGCGTGGGTCGGCCGCGCGATTCGCCGGCTGGAGGATCCGGCACTGCTCGCCGGCGGCGGCCGCTTCACCGCCGATCTGCCGGCAGCGCATCGGGTCCGGTTCGTGCGCAGCCCGGTCGCCGCGGGCCGCATCAAAGCGATCAGCAGACCCGACGGCGCGTTTATCGTCACTGCGGCCGAGCTTGCGGCGGTGAATCCGGTCGTTCCGGCCTTGCACAAGTTCGGCTACGTGCCGGTCGCGCAGCCCGTCCTCGCCTGCGGCTTTGTGCGCTACGTCGGTGAGCCGATCGCGGCGGTCGTGGCGCCGAGCGAGGCGGAGGCCGAAGACATTGCCGAGGCCATGTCGGTCGACATCGCCGAAGCCGCGCCGGTCATTGACGCGCGGGCGGCGCTGGCCGATGGCGCGCCGCTTGTTCATGCGCAGGCCGCGCGCAATCTGGTCGTCGAGGGCAAGATCGAGACGCCGGGGTTTGCCGCCGTGCAAGCCGCGGCGCACCGCCGGGTCACCATCGAGCTGCGCTCGCGGCGGCAGAATGCGACGCCGCTCGAGGCACGCGCCGGCCATGCCACTTTCGACCTCGCGTCGGGGCGCGTCACGCTGACTTGCGCCACGCAAATGCCGCACTTGATGCGCACGGCGATCGCCGATCTGATCGGGATGCCAGAGGGCGAACTGCGCGTGATCGCGCCCGATGTCGGCGGCGGGTTCGGTCAAAAAATGTCCCTCGTCCCCGAATACGTCGTTCTCGTCTGGCTGGCGCGGACTTTGCGCAGCTCGGTCGCCTGGACCGAAGATCGCCGCGAGAATCTCGTGGCGTCATTTCACAGTCGCGATCAGTACATCCGGCTGAACGGCGCCTTTACGGCGGAAGCGAAGATCGTCGCGCTTTCCGCCGAAGTGATCGCCAATGTCGGCGCCTATTCCTGCTATCCGACGACCTGCGCGGTCGAGCCGTTGATGGCGATGGCCGAGCTGCCCGGTCCGTATGATTTGCAGGCCTATGCCTGCGTCGCGCGCGGCGTCCTCACCAATACCTGTCCGATGGCGCCTTATCGCGGCGTGTCGCGCCCGGTCATCACCATGGCCTTGGAGCGGCTGATGGATGTCACGGCTGTGCAATTCGGCTTGGAGCCTGCCGAGATCCGCCGGCGCAACCTGATCGAGAAATTCCCCTACACTTCGGCCACGGGCCTGGTTTTTGATGCGGGGACGTATCGGCAGACGCTGGACATGGCGGTCGCGGCGCTTGATTTGCCGGCGTTCCGACGGCGCCAGCAGCAGGCGAGATCGCAGGGGTGCTATCTCGGCATCGGGTTTGCGACGTTTTCCGAGCGGACCGGTTACGGCACGCCGGCCTTCGCGGCGCGCGGCATGGCGGTGACGCCGGGATGGGAGACCGTCGAATTGACGATCGATCCTTCCGGCTGCGTCGAAGTGCGGACCGGTGCGAGTCCGCACGGCCAGGGCCTGCGTACCACACTTGCCCAACTCGTCGCCGATGAGCTCGGCCTCGCTCCCGACCGGATCAAGGTCGTCCACGGCGATACCGACCGCGCGCCTTATGGCTGGGGCACCTTTGCCAGCCGCTCACTGGTCATCGCCGGCGGCGCCAGCGTGCTCGCTGCGCGCAAGGTGCATGCCAAGCTCGTGAAGATCGCCAGCCATCTGCTCGAAGCCGCGGCCGACGACATCGTGCTCGCGGATGGCGTCGCGCGGGTCGCAGGAACCGATCGTGCGCTACCGATCGAAGCCCTGGCGCGCGCCGCCTATCACCAGGTTCACCTGTTCAAGGGCGAGATCGACCCTGGAATTTCCGAGACGGCCACCTACGATCCGCCCGGCACGTTCTCGAATGCGTGTCATGCCGGCATCGTCGCGGTCGATGTCGAGACCGGGCGGGTGACCGTCGAAAAGTTCGTGGTGGCCGAGGACGCGGGCCGGCTGGTCAATCCGCTGATCGTCGATGGCCAGATTCTTGGTGGAGTCGCGCAAGGCATCGGCAACGCCCTGCTGGAGGAAATCGTCTACGACGACACGGGCAACGTCCTGACGGCGACGCTCGCCGACTTTCTGCCGCCGACGAGCCGTGAGATTCCACCGATCGAGCTGCTGCATCTGCAAACGCTGAACGGAATGACGATCACCCAGGCCAAAGGCCTGGGGGAGGGCGGCGCCATCGGCGCGCCGGCCGCCATAATCAACGCCGTCAATGATGCGCTGGCACCCTTCGGCGTGAGCATCAACGAAATACCGGCCACGCCGCGGCGCATCCGCGCGGCTTTGCGCCAAGCGAGAAAGAAACTCGTATGAGCGAGAGGAGCGAAATCACCCTGAAGGTCAATGGGCAACTTCACGCTATTCGGGTCGAACCGCGGCGCACCTTGGTCGACGCGATCCGCGAAGAGTGCGGCCAGACCGGTACACATATCGGCTGCGAGCATGGCGTATGCGGCGCCTGCACAGTGCTCGTCGATGGCGAGCCGGTGCGGTCGTGCCTGATGTTCGCGGTACAGGCGCAGGGCAAGGACATCCGCACCGTCGAAGGCCTGGCCAATGGCGAGGAGCTCAATCCCCTGCAGCGCGCTTTCATGGAGCATCACGCCTTGCAGTGCGGCTTCTGTACCCCCGGCTTCCTCATGCTGGTCACCGGCGTGCTCGAGCGCGAACCGGATATCAGCGACGAGGACCTCGTCGATGTGCTCGCGTCGAATTTGTGCCGTTGCACCGGCTACCAGAACATCGTGAAGGCGGTGCGGGCCGCTGCCGCCGATATGCGGCGTCGTTGAGAGGCGCGGAGCGCGACCGCGGAAGCGGGACGAGGCCATGGCAAAGGCAAAATTTGTCGGCCGCTCGTTGCCGCGTCTCGAGGATCGGCCGCTGCTGACCGGCCGAGGCTCATTTGCCGCGGATGTTGCGTTTGCCGGGCAATTGCATATGCGCATCGTCCGGTCGAATTTCGCCCACGGCCGGCTTCGCGCGATCGACGCCACTGCGGCGCTGGCGAAACAGGGCGTCCAAGCGGTGTGGACGGCCGCCGATGTTGCCGACATTCCGCCGATCGACTTTCGTCTCACCCGCATCGAAGGCCTTGAGCCCTACCGGCAGCGGCTTTTTGCCACCGATCGCGTGCGCTATGTCGGCGAGCCGGTCGCGGCGGTCTTCGCCGACGACCCGTATCTCGCCGAGGATGCCGCCGAACTTGTCGTGCTCGATGTCGAGGAATTGCCGGCTATTCTGCGGGCGGACGCTGAGCCCGCCGAGTTCGAGCCTGGCCGATCGACCGAGCCGGCCGTCGTCCGCAAGGGTTACGGCGATGTCGATGCGGCCTTTCGCGCCGCTCACGCCGTGGTCGCTGCGACGTTGTCGATTGGGCGGCATTCCGGCGTCCCGCTCGAAACCCGCGGCGCGATCGCCCGCTACGATCCAGCGAGCGACGTCCTCGAGCTGCATGGCGCGGCCAAGGTCCCGCATTGGAACCGGGACCAGATTGCCCGCATGCTCGGACGCCCCGCTTCGTCGGTTCACCTCTACGAGAGTCATGTCGGCGGCGGCTTCGGCATTCGCGGCGAACTCTACCCTGAGGATGTGCTGGTGTGCGCCGCGACGCTGCGACTGCGCCGGCCGGTGAAGTGGATCGAGGATCGCCGCGAACACCTTATCGCCGCCAACCATTCGCGCCAGCAGCGCCATGACGTACGCGCCGCGGTCGATCGCGACGGCCGCATTCTCGCGATCGAAGACGAGATATTTCACGATCAGGGCGCCTATATGCGGACCCACGCGGCGACGGTGCCGGATCTCACCACGGCGATGCTGCTCGGCCCGTATCGCGTCCCGGCCTACCGCGCCGCCGCGCATATCCGGCTGACCAACAAGACGCCGTGCGGCACCTACCGCGCTCCGGGCCGCTTCGAGGGCACGTTCGCGCGCGAGCGGCTGATCGACGCGATCGCCGACAGATTGGGTTTGGATCAAGTCGAGGTGCGCCGGCGCAACCTGATCGGCAGGCTGGACATGCCGTATGCGCGTCCGCTCGACACGCTCGGCACCGATATCGTCCTCGATTCCGGCGACTATGCGGGACTGCTCGACAAGGCGCTTGCGGCGATCGAATGGCCGCGGCTGCGCGAAAGACTCGCCGCGCGCCGCGCCGCCGGCGAACTCGTCGGTGCGGGTCTCGCGTTGTTCGTGGAAAAAAGCGGACTGGGTCCATTCGATGAGGTCAGAATTGCCGTTGACGCGGACGGCACGGTCGAGGTGGTGTCAGGGTCCGCTTCGGTCGGGCAAGGTATGGAAACCGCGATCGCGCAGATCTGTGCCGATGCGCTCGGGGTCGACTATCGGAGAATCCGGGTCGTGCACGGCCGCACCGATCGCATTGAGCGCGGCATGGGCGCGTTCGCCTCCCGGGTCACGGTCATGACTGGAGAGGCGACGCGGATCGCCGCTAGTGCGGTCAGAAAGAAGGCGATCGATGTCGCCGCCGAATTGCTGCAGGCGCCGGTCGCTTCCCTCGACGTGGTCGATGGCGAGGTGGTTCGCACCGACGCCGCGGCTGGTCCCTCGGTCGGCCTTGACGTGATCGCCCGTGCGCTGGCGTCCGGTTCGAATCCGCACCGCGAACGTCCGCCGGGACTCGCGGCGAAAGGTTCGTTCCATACCAGGCACATGAACTATCCCTATGGCGTGCACGTCGCGGTGACGCGCCTCGATCGGGAAACGGGCGCGGTCGCCGTCGAGCGTTATCTCGTCGCCTACGATGTCGGAAAAGCGGTCAACCCGATGCTGGTCGAGGGACAGATCGTCGGCGGCTGCGCGCAGGGCATTGGCGGGGCGCTGCTCGAGGAGTTTCTGTACGATGAGCGCGGCGAACCATTATCGGTGACGTTGGCCGACTATCTGATGCCGACCGCGCGCGAAGTGCCGCGCGTCGAAGTCATCATTTGCGAAGACGCGCCGAGCCCGCTCAATCCGCTGGGATTGAAGGGGGTGGGGGAGGGCGGCGCGAATGCGGTTGGGGCGGCGATCGCCGCGGCGATCGATGATGCGCTGTGTGCGCGGGGTGCCGTCACTGAGCTTCCGATCACGCCGCAACGGCTGGAGCGGCTCATACGGCGGGCGGCTGCGCAGCAGCAGAATCTTTCCGAGGAAACGGCGTTGCTGGACCGCTCGCACAGATCCCGGTAGTCCATGAGCGACCGGCAGGAGGCGTAGCCGCGCAAGAGGGAGGGACCGCCGATGGACCTGAAACTTCAAGGCAAGACGGCGCTGGTGACCGGCGGCAGCGAGGGCATCGGCAAAGGCATTGCGCTGGCGCTGGCGAGAGAAGGAGTCGACGTCGCGATTTGCGCGCGTCGCAAGGAGCTGCTCGAAGCTGCCGCCAAGGAGATTGCGCAGACGACCGGCCGGAAGATCGTTGCCATTCCCGCCGATTTGCGCCGCGACGCCGACGCCAGAGCCTTCATCGAGCAGGGTCACAAGGCGCTCAGCCGCGTCGATATCATGGTCAACAATGCCGGCTCGGCCGCCGGCGGCGTGATCGAGCATCTGAGCGAAGACGACTGGGAAAAGGGCCTGCAACTCAAGTTCATGGGTTACGTGCGGTGTCTGCGCTACGTGCTGCCGATCATGGTCAAGCAGGGTGGCGGCCGCGTCGTCAACCTGATTGGTAATGACGGGGTGAAGCCGTCCTATTGGGAAATATGCCCGGGCGCGGCCAATGCAGCCGGGCAGAATCTGACGCTGTCGCTCGCGGGCCAATATGGCAAGAACGGCATCAGCTTCGTCGCCGTCAATCCTGGCCCGGTACGCACCGAGCGCTGGACCGGGCTGGTCAAGGCCATGTCGCGCGACATGAAGATCTCATTCGAAGAGGCCGACAAGCTTGCACCCGCCTCGATTCCCATGGGCCGCATTGCCGAAGTCGAGGAGGTCGCCAATTTGGTGGCGATGCTCGCTTCGCCGCTGATGCAGATGGTCAACGGCACTATGATCGAGATCGATGGTGGCCAGGACAAGCCGCTGATGGACCGCTTCCGCGACAAGAACCGGTAGGGACGCCGTGGAGTGGTCACGCGCCCGCGAGAGACTTCGCCAGCATGAAGCCGGAACCGGCGCCAGTACCGGCGCCGGGCCAAGTCGAAGCCCCGACCATAAACAGGCGGTCAAACGGCGTGCGGTAACGCGACCAGCCGAAGGCCGGCCGAAACAGGAAGTTCTGATTGAGATGATGACTGCCGCCGAGGCTGTCGCCGCCGACCAAATTGGGATTGTCGCGCTCGAGATCGGCCGGAGAGAGCACGGCGCGGGCGAGGATGTTGGCGGCAAAGCCGGGCGCGTAGCGCTCGATGATGCCGATCACGCGGTCGGCGTAGGCCTCTTTGACGGCGTCCCAATTTGTGCCGTTGATTCCGCCGGCCGCGTCACCGCGGATGTGCGAAGGTAGAACCCGCACTTGAATCCAAAGCACATGTCGTCCGGCAGGCGCCCGCGACGGATCGACGGCGGTCGGCTGGCCGACGACGAGCGCCGGCTCCGCCGGCAGCAGCCCATCGAGGGCCTCCGTATAAGTCTTCACCATCGCGGCAAGCGTGGGCGCGAGATGCACGTACGCGAACTGCCTCAGAGCGGCGTCTGCGCGCCATGCCGGCAGATCACCGAGCGCGAGATGAATCATCATGGTGGCCGGTCCGGACCGAAATCCGGCGAGCCGCCGGGCCGCCGGGGAGGAGGCCGGGACCAGACTTCCGAACAGCACGCGCGGATGCAGGTTGGCGATCACGGCGCGCGTCGCCTCGATCCGCTCACCATCCGCGAGGACCACGCCCTTGGCCGCGCCGCCTTCGATCGCGATGCTTCGCACCGGCGCATTGAGCCGCACCTCGCCGCCGGCGGCTTCAATCGCGCGCACCATCGCCGACGGGACCGCGTCCGCCCCGCCGCGGCCGAGCGCCATGCCGAAAATCTGATCTGCCATCGATTCCAGATAGGGAAACAGCGCACCTCCTGCGCAGTCCGGCGAGAAATCGAGGTGCATTCCCCAGACCGCCATCATGGCTTTGACCTTTGCGTTCTCGAAGTTTTCGTTGAGCCATTCCCGCGGCGAGGCCATGAGCAGGCGCGCTATGTCGGCCATCCATTCGATCCCGCGAGCCCGCCAGGCCGCAACGGCCACGCGGAGCGCCTGCCAGGACGGCAGCGGCGAGCCAAGCAGCGCGAAGATATGCGGCGCGTCCTCAGCGAAAGCCGCCGTCATCGCGCGCCAACGCTCGGCATCTCGTAGGCTGAGCGCCGCAATCCGCTCTGCATTGGCGTCCAGATTTTTCTCCACCCCGAGCCAGGTGCCGTCCGGGAACGCCGTAGCGAAGCAATGGTCGGCGCCGGCGAAGGCGAGACCATGCGCGAGCAGGCGGTCCTTGTGGGCGGCAAAAAACGGCGATCCGGCAAACAGACCCAGATTCATGGCGTAGAGGTCGTGGCGAAAGCCCGGCCGGGTGATTTCACGAGTCTTGACCGCACCGCCCGGGACGTCAGCACGCTCGATGACGGCGATCTTCCAGCCCTTGCTGGCGAGATGGAGCGCCGCTGCCAGCCCGTTAATGCCGGCACCGGCCACGATTGCATCGTAAGGCATCGGCTCGCTCCTCGTCTTGCGTGCACACCGCGCCGGCCCAAACGCCAGCCGGTCGCTTGTTGCCAGCGCAGATATTTCACATCTAAAATGTCCAAGCTAGGCGTTCACCCGAGCGCAGACGCCGATTTGCATCCCGTAAACGAGCGCAACGGAGAGACCCCATGATCAGCACTCAGATTCTCAGCGACTTTGCATCGGCACTCGCTTCCGGCGCCGTCGAGGTGGTGGACCTCACCGCACCGCTCGGCCCCGAGACGCCCTTGATCAAGCTGCCGCCGCAGATCGGCAAGAACACGCCGCCGATCGAGGTGCATGCGATCTCGAACTACGACAAAGACGGGCCGTTCTGGGCCTGGAATTGGCTGAAGCTCGGCGAGCATTCCGGCACGCATTTCGATGCGCCAGTGCACTGGATCAGCGGCCGGGACTACAAGGACGGCAGTACCGACACCATTCCGGTGAAAAATTTCGTGGCGGCGGCCTGTGTCATCGATTGTTCAGCCGAAGCCGCGAAGAACAACGATTTTCTTCTTACCGTCGACGGCGTGAAGGCCTGGGAGAAGACCCATGGCGACATCCCGGCCGGCTGTTGGGTGCTGATGCGCACCGACTGGTACAAACGCAATGACAGCGAAGCGAAATTCCTCAACGCCGATGAAAAGGGGCCGCACTCGCCCGGTCCAGCGGCCGAGACGATCCATTATCTGATCGCCAAGGGCGTCATCGGCTGGGGCGCCGAGACCGTAGGCACCGATGCCGGCTCGGCCGGCGGGATGGATCCGCCGTTCCCGGCGCACACCTTCATGCACAAGAACAACCGCTACGGCCTCGCCAGCCTCTGCCAACTCGACAAGCTGCCGCCCAAGGGCGCGATCCTGATCGCGGCGCCGCTCAAGATCGTCAAGGGTACTGGCAGCCCGCTGCGGGTGCTGGCGCTGGTACCGCGGCATTGACGCCGTGCCGGCGCCATGGCTGACGCCGACTACGTCATCGTCGGAAGCGGGATCAATGCGCTCGTGGCGGCGGCCTTGTTGGGGGACAAGGGCCGCAAGGTCTTGCTCATCGAACGCAACGATCGCATCGGCGGTTGTATCCGCACCGAGGAGATCACCGCGCCGGGCTTCGTTCACGACGTCATGGCGGCGACGTTCGTGCTGTTCATCACGTCGCCGGCCTACGCCGAGCTAGGCCCTGAGCTGGAAAAGCGCGGCCTGGCCTTCGCCCATACGCGCACGCCGACGGCGGTTCTGCTGCCCGACGGGCGGCACGCAATCCTTGCCATGGACCGCAAGGCGAACGTCGCGGCATTCGAGCAGCTGGCGGCCGGCGATGGTACGCGCTTTGCGGCCGACATCGATCGCGTCGGGGCTGACGCGCCGTTCCTGTTTGCGCTGCTTGGCGGCCCGCTGTGGTCGCGCGCGACGTTCAAGATCGTCGCTCGCGAAGCCTGGCGCCGCGGTTTCCGCGGCTTGGCCAATTTCTTCGGCGAAGCGCTCGGCACCGCCCGCGGGTGGCTTGAAACGCGCTATCAGTCCGAGCTTGTTCGCGCGCTGTTCGCGCCGTGGGTTCTGCACACCGGGCTCGGTCCGGAAAGCGCCTATTCGGGTCAGATCGCCAAGGTGATTGCCTTTGCGCTGGAAGCGGCCGGCGCACCGATCGTCAAGGGTGGCGCCAAGAACGTGCTCTCCGCGTTTGAAGGTTTGATCCGCGACCGGGGTGGCAAAATCCTTCTTGGCGCCGACGTCGAGCGGGTGCTGGTCGATAAAGATAGAAATGCGCGCGGCGTTCGGCTCGTTGGCGGCCGGGAAATTGACGCCGCCGAAGGCGTTATCTGTTCGGTGACGCCCACTCAGCTTTACCGACGCCTGCTGGCGGATGTCGCGCTGCCGGCCGACGTCACAGATGCCGTCGCGCGATATCGTTACGGTAAGGGCAACATGCAGATCCATTATGCGCTCAAGGCGCCGCCGCGCTGGCAAGCGCCATCGCTGGGCGCCGTCGCGCTTATCCATCTGACGCCCGGGCTCGACGGCGTATCAAAGGCGGCTAACGAGGCGGAGCGCGGCATGCTGCCTGCCGTGCCGACCATCTGCGTCGGCCAGCCCGCCGCTCTCGATCCGAGCCGGTGCCCGGAAGGCAAATCGATCCTTTGGCTGCAGCTTCCAGAAGCGCCACGGTTCATCAAAGGCGACGCAGCCGGCGAGATCGACGCGCCGGCGGACGGCGGCTGGACGCAGGCGCTACGGGAAAAATACGCCGATCGGGTCGAGGCGATCCTCGCGTCGCATGTCGAGGATTTTCGCGACAACGTGATCATGCGTCGCGCTTATTCACCGTCCGATCTCGAGGCGCTTAACATCAATCTCGTCGGCGGTGACCCGTATGGCGGCTTTTGCGGCATCGACCAGTTTTTCCTGTGGCGCCCTTTTCACAGCTCGGTCAACCACAGAACGCCGATCAAGCGGCTCCATCACATCGGCGCCTCCACTCATCCCGGCCCGGGGCTCGGCGGCGGCTCGGGATTTCTGCTGGCGAAATCGCTGAGTTGAGCGGCCGCTCCGGGCGTGGGCACTACAGCGTCGCGACGGTCTTGAGAGCGCCGTCGAGCGCGATGCCGTTCTCGTCGAGCAGAGCCGCTTCGCGCAGCCGGCGCATCCAATCGGCGCCGTCGGCGCGGCCGGCGAGCATCGGCACCGCGCCGATCACGCGATCGAACTTGGACAGGCCGCGGGCATGCGTATCCGAATAGCCCTTCACCAGGCGACGCGCGCGGACGATCTCGACCGCGAGATCGTAATTGTCGGCGACGTGGGCGGTGGCGAGCGACAGCCAGCGCTCGATATGCTCCATCTCCCGTTCGTGGCGCAGCGTCGCGCGGCGCTTCGGCTTGAGGGCGGCAAGGAGATAGAGCAGCAGAAACCAGCCGACCGTTCCCGAGCGCACGCGCCGGCCCTTGCGAAACATCCAGCCGAACAGCCGCGGATGCGCCTCCAGGCGCCGGCCTAGCTTTGCCGGCAGCGTGCCGGCCACTTCTTCGAGCCGCGGGTGCATGTATTCGGTCGTGTAGACGATCTGCTCCGCCCCTACCGCGTTATCATTCCGTACCCGCTCGAAACGATGCTGCCGGGTCTTCAGATCGGCGACCCAAATCACGTCGTCATAGGCCATCGCCACGGCGATGTATTTGGCGGCCGCCGCGGTGAGCGCATAGGCTTTCGCGGCGCCGCCATGAGTACGGTCGAGTTCGTAAATCCTGGTCAAGCGATCGAGATACTCGTTGGCATAGTCCGCGTCCTGGAAATCGGTGAGACGCTTGATGCCTGCGAACAGAATTTCGTGCAGCGGCGGTGGAAATGCGCGAACGCGGGACAATAGACCATCGAGGGCGGGGTGACCGGCGGATACCGGCAACGGTGCAAAGCGCTTGTCGGGCCTGGCGGTGATGACGGGGCGAGTCGCGCTCGACGGCTTCGTGGCTTGGGTATACGCCGCGCCGAATGCGTTCAGGTTCGGCTTAACGCCTTTGCCGCCGGCCGTTATCACCGCCTCGAAGCTCTCGCGTGCGAACGGCAGGACGCCGGATGCGGCGAGCGCGCCGAACAGGCATGCCGATATCACGCTGCTGTTCCTGCTCGCCACCGCTTCCATGTCGAACGCGATTACGCGTTTGGCCGCGAATTGCGCGGCTTCCATCACCGCGTTCGGATCCGCAATGGCGTCCCCCGGTTTTTCTTTCTCGGCGACGGCATATTGACGGTGGGTCGAGGCGATGAGCGTCGAGCGATCCGGAGTGACTAGCCCGCGCAGGATGGAGCGACCGGCTTCCATCAGTTCGGCCGCGAGCACGATGTCGACTTCGCCCTGCCCGGGCATCAGCGACAGGATCGGAGCGCGGCCGGCCTTCGGCGGCAGCATTTCGACGTAATAAAGGGTCGCGCCGGTGCGTTGCGCAACGCCGGGTACTGACGTCGACTGGGCATGCCAGCCCTGCGACTCGGCAAGCTCGACGATCCATTCGGTCAGCACGCCGCCACCCTGGCCGCCCATGGCGAGGACGGCGACGCAGATCGGCCGGTCAGTCGTGAACCTTGTCGGCGTCCGTGATGGATCGTTCATGATGCCGCAGTTCTGCGTCAATCGGCGAACACGACACGCCGCGCTTCGCGGCGACGTTGCAGCAGCCCGATCACCGCGCGGCGCAGCCAGGAGACGCAACGGTCAAGGACGTTCGGGTTGTGGATGATCTCGGCGCGGTAGAACGAGGGGCAAAGCACGGCCGCCTCCGCTACCTCGCCGCAATTGCCGCAACCGACGCAGTTTTCATCGATCGCCGCGACCGGATCGTCCTTGAGCGGATCGTCAGTGTGCTTGATCGAGAGCGACGGGCAGCCGGACAGTCTGATGCAGGCGTGATCGCCGGTGCAAACATCTTCGTCGACGCCGAAGCGCTCGCGCACCATGCGCCGCCCATCACGCACCGAGTTCTGGAACAGCGGTTTCACCCGCCGCTGTTTGTTGAGCATGCATTCCGAGGAAGCGACGATCACCTTCGGACCGCGCTCTTGCGTGGTCAGTGCCTCGCGCAATGTGTCGCGCATGCGCGACACATCATAAGTACGGTCGATTTGCCGCACCCATTTGACGCCGACGCCCTTCACCGCATCGGTGATGGCGTTATTGGTCGACCGCGCCGAATTGGTCGCGCGCGAGGACAGGATGTCCTGCCCACCGGTCGCCGCGGAATAAAAATTGTCGACCACCATGATCACGCCGTCATGCTTGTTGTAGACGGCGTTGCCGACGCTCGAAGAGAGGCCGTTGTGCCAGAAGCCGCCGTCGCCCATGACCGAGATCGGGCGCTTGCCGGCTTTGACGTTGAAGGCGGACGAGGAGGCTGGACCGAGACCGTAACCCATCGTGGTCGAGCCGATGTTGAACGGCGGCAGGCACGCGAACAGATGGCAGCCGATGTCGCCGGCGACCTGATGCGGACCTAATTCCTGCTGGACGAGCTTCATCGCGGCGAAGATCGGGCGCTCGGGACAGCCGACGCAGAAGCTGGGCGGCCGCGGCGGCACCGCCGCGCCGAGCGCCTTGATCTTCGGGTCGGCGAGGACCGCGGAGGCGTCGGGAATAGGCGGCGCGTTGCCGAGCAAATCCTTGGCGTGCAGCTCGAGAAAGCGCTTGATGCCCTTGGTGACCACTGCGGGGGTATATTCGCCGGCCATCGGTAAGACGTCCTTGCCGCAGATCTTGGTCTGGATATCGCGGCGACGCAGAATGGTGTTGAGGGCCTGCTCTATGAATTCAGGCTGACCTTCCTCGACCATCAGGATTGCCTTCTTGTTGGCCGCGAAGGCGGCGACCTCGTCGTCGATGAGCGGGTAAGTGACATTGAGCGCGTAGATCGGCACCGCGGTCTCGCCATAGACGTCGGCGAGTCCCAGTTGCTGCAGTGCGCGCATCACCGAATTGTAAAAACCGCCCTGAACGACGATGCCGATATCGGCAGATGCCGGGCCGAAGAATTCGTTGAGCTTGCGCTCCTTGATGAATTTGATGGCCGCCGGCCAACGCTGCTCGATCTTCTCGCGCTCGTGAAGAAACGAGGCAGGCGGCAGCACGACGCGCTCGGTATCGCGGCGGGGATTCTCCAGTGCCTCGCGCAAGGTGAAACTCGGCGGTTTGTTGTTCTTGGCCATGAAGCGGCCGTGAACGTGGCAGGCGCGTATGCGCACCTCGAGCATCACCGGCGTGTGCGAAACTTCTGAAAGCTCGAATCCGTCTTCCACGGCTTTGACGATCGAGGGCAGGTTTGGGCGCGGGTCGAGCAGCCAGACCTGCGATTTCATCGCGAACGGGTGCGAGCGCTCCTGCATGATCGAGGAGCCTTCGCCGTAATCCTCGCCGATGATGATCAGCGCTCCGCCGGTGACGCCGCCGGAGGCGAGGTTGGCGATCGCGTCGGAGGCGACATTGATGCCGACCGGAGACTTGAAGGTGACGGCGCCGCGAATGGGATAGTTCACCGAGGCCGCGAGCATCGCGGCGGCGGCGGCCTCGGACGCCGAGTTCTCGAAATGGACGCCGAGTTCGTCGAGCACGTCCTTGGCGTCGGCGAGCACGTCCATGAGATGAGAAACCGGCGCTCCCTGGTAGCCGCCCACATAGGAAACGCCGGATTGCAGCAGCGCCTTGGTGATCGCGAGAATTCCCTCGCCGCGGAATTCTTCGCCTTCGCCCAGTCTGAGATCTTGGACTTCGCGTGCAAACGAGCGTTCAGCCATGAAAGCCTCCGGACCGAATCATCGACCAAACGAGGAACGGCCACGCCGATATTTATGAGACCTTCGAATTGGTCTTGCAACGGCCTGCAGTGGAGCCGGGACTCATCAAATAGCGGTGAAGGAGCCGACCGTCGGTTGCGCCAAGCTCAGGGCGCGGTTCAGTCGGATGCTGCCGGGATTACGAAAAAGCCCAATGGGCCAGCTTGTCCGGGCGTTGTTTTAGGGTAAAGTAAAACGGCCGTCCAGACGCTACGCGCTATGGTCGAACTTCATTTTACCGGCGGCAACAGGGGAGGATCTGACATGTTCAACGTCACGCGTCGCCAGGCGTTCGCTGCGGGCGGCGGCCTCATTGCAGGCTTGCTCGCGCCTCGGCGTTTTGCCGCCGCTGCCGCCGGCAACACGCTCAACATCGCCTACAACGTCAATCTGCCGTCGTTTGATCCCGATGTCGGGCCTTCATCGGTCAATCCGACGATTCAGGCGATCTATCGCTCGATATTCGATCAGTATATCGGCCAGAAGCCGAACCTTTCATTTGAGCCGGGACTGCTCACGGGTTGGGGCTGGAACAACGACAAGACCAAGGTGTGGATGGATGTTCGGCCGAACGTCGTCTGGCATGACGGCACCCCGTTTACGCCCGAGGACGTCGTCTGGACGATCAAACGCGAGGCTGATCCGAAGGGCGGAAATATGGTGTCGTTCGTGTGGGCGAGCCTCGGCAACTTCAAGGTCGATGGCCAGCGAATTAGCGCGGACGTGGTGAACTATGATCCGACAATCTTCAAATGGATGGCTTTCCTTGCCGGCTACGTGCTGCCCAAGGCCTACTATGAAAAAGTCGGCCCGCAGGGCTTTGAGAAAAAGCCGATCGGCACCGGGCCATACATGGTCGATGCGTATGAGGGCAATGCCTACCTGCGCCTCAAGGCCAATCCGAAATACTGGGGAGGCAAGCCCGCATTCGAGACCGTGGTGTTCAAGTTCGTGCCGGACGCAACGAGCCGCGTTGCGGAGATCGAAAGCGGCTCCTCGGACGTCACGCTGGAAGTCCCCTACGAGGAGTTTGACCGGCTCAAGAGCAAGGCCGGAATAAGAGGCGTTTGCACCCCGATTTCGGACATCGGCATGATCTTCATTACCAATGTCGAACCGATGCTCGACAAGAATGTGCGGCTGGCCATGTGTCACGCCGTCGACAAGCAGACGATCATCAAGCGGCTGTTGCGCGGCTATGGCGTCGCCATCGATACGCTGGAGGCGCCGGAATACGACGCCTACGATCCCTCCATCAAGGTGCCGCACGATCCTGCGCTGGCGCAGAAACTGCTGGCGGCGAGCGGTTATTCAAAAGAGAAGCCGGTCAAGTTTACCATCCAGACGACACGCGGCTACAAGCCGAAGGATTACGAAATGATCCAGGCCATCGTCGGGATGTGGCGCAATGTCGGCATCGATGCGAACATCGAGGTTTACGAAATCGCCAAGCACTTCGAGCTGCGAATGTCGCACAAGCTGGCGCCGGCGGCGTTCTACAATTGGGGCAACGCCATCGGCGATCCGACCTGCTCGACCGGCTTCGCGATGTTCTCAAAGTCGCCGCACTCGGCATGGCACTCGGACGATCTGGACGCCAAGATAGGGCCGTTCTGGGCCGAGAAAGACGAAAAAAAGCGCATTCAGGGCTGGAAGGAGGTTGACCGTTACATTGCCGAACAGGGCTATGTGCTGCCAATTCTGCAATACGCGCAACCAATCCTCTACAAGTCCGACCTCAAGGTGACCCCGAACGTTTCCGGTGCCCTGCAACCGGCAACCCTGGTGGCAAAGGCATAAAATCTCGTCGACGCGGTCCGCCGCCGCGTCGGTGGGGGCGCGGCGGCAATGACGAAATCAGTCTCAAGGACCGTTCATGTTGCTAGCCGTCGTCGTCAATCGCATGGCCGTGGCGCTTTTGACGCTCGCGGGCGTGGCGGTCGTGGTGTTTGTGCTGTTGCGGGTCGTGCCCGGCGATCCCATCGCCATGATGATCTCGCCGGGCGCCAGCGCCGCCGATATCGCGGCGCTGAAGGCGCACTACGGACTGGACGCGCCGCTCCTGACCCAGTTTTGGATTTGGACGAAGGGCGTCGTCGCTGGGGACTTCGGAACCTCGATCACCTTGCATGTCTACGTGACCGAGGTGTTGGCCTCGCGGCTGCCCGCCACGCTTGAGCTTGCCATATCGGCGCTAGTCGTCGCGATTGCTTTGGGCGGCGGAGTCGCCGTCGCCGGCACGCTACTCCGGCGTACCGCGGGCGAAACCGTAATCGACGGTTTGAACAGCATCCTGCTCGCAGTGCCCGACTTCATCTGGGCGCTGGCATTGGTTCTCCTCTTTGCCGTCGCGATACCGGTACTGCCGCTCACCGGCCGCATCGATCCGGCGCTCGCCGAAGGCTTCGCCACGAAATTCTATCTGGCTGAAAGCATCCTGACCGGCCGTTTGGCGGTGGCGGGCAATATCTTGAGCCACATGACGATGCCGACATTGGCGCTGGCCTTGCCGCTCGCTGCGGTGATTGTGCGGCTGCTCAAGCAGTCGCTGAAGGAAGCGATGGTGCAGGATTACGTGCTGTTGGCGCGGATCAAGGGCTTCAGGGAGCTCCGCCTGGTGCTGCAAGAGGCACTGCGTAATGCGGTCGGCCCGACGCTTGCTCTCACCGGCGTGCAGTTCACCTTCCTGATCGGCGGCACCGTGATCGTCGAGCGCATCTTCGCCTATCCCGGGATCGGCAATTTGGCGATCGACGCGGTCATCAACCGCGATTTCCCGTTGATTCAAGGGCTGGTGCTGCTGTTCGGATTGATCTTCATCCTCATCAACATTGGGGTCGATCTCACTGTTGCGACGCTTAATCCGCGACTACGTCATGCCTGAGCCGGAACCGGCGCGAAGTGGAACACTGGTCAGCAACGTTAGCGACATCGACGACGGACACCGGCCCGCAACCGCCGTCTGTTGCGGCCCGCCTCGCGGGTGACCCCAAGGTCGTTTGTGGCGGCGGTTTTATCCTTTTTCTGATCATCATTGCCATTGCGGCGCCGTTGGTCGCGCCGCAGGATCCGCTGGCGCAGAATCTGCTCATGGCGACGGTACCGCCGGCGGGCTTTGCTGAGGCCGAGCCCGGATATTTGCTCGGCACCGACGGGCTCGGGCGCGACGTGCTCTCGCGGGTCATTCTCGGCGCGCGGGTCTCGCTCACCGTCGCGTTCGTCGCTGCCGGGCTTGCATGTCTGATCGGGTCGCTTCTCGGCCTGCTGGCCGGCTTTCTCGGCGATCGTGCCGATGCCGTGATCTCGCGGCTGGTCGATATTTGGATGGCGTTCCCGCCGGTGCTGCTCTCGATCTTGCTCGTCGCCGTGCTCGGCGCCGGGCTGCATTCGGTGATCATCGCCATCGTCGTCATCGATTGGACGCGCTTTTGCCGGGTCGTGCGCATCGAGACCATGGCTCAGTCGCAGATGGACTATGTGGCGGCGGCGCGCACGATCGGCTTTTCGCGCCCGGCGATCCTGTTCCGCGAAATCCTCCCCAATGTCGTCCCGGTGCTCATCGCCCTGCTGACGCTGGAAATGGGCATTGCCGTCGTGGTCGAAGCGATCCTGTCTTTCGTCGGCCTTTCCGTCTCTTCGGACACGCCGACCTGGGGTGGCATGATTGCTGAAGGTCGTCAGATCGTGCACGAGGGCTGGTGGGTGTTGGCGGCGCCGCTGGTGGCGTTGTTTGCCACCGTCGTGGCGTTCAATCAGCTGGGCGATGGATTGGCCCGGAGCCTCGATCCGGTGTTGCGCCGATGAGCGGGTCCAGACTTGCCGTCGAAGCACTGAGCGCGATCTCGTTGCGCGACGGCAACAGGCCGATACTGCGCCGGGTATCGCTTGCCGTCGATACCGGCGAAGTGCACGGGCTCGTCGGCGAGAGCGGCGCGGGAAAGTCGACCATCGCCAGGGCAATCCTCGGCATTATTCCATCGCAGGTGAAAATCACCGGCGGGCGCATCGGATTTGAGGGTCGCGATCTTCTGACTCTGTCACCCAAGGAGCTGCGCGCGGTGCTCGGCCGCGACATCGCGCTCGTTCCGCAAGATCCCTCGACAGCGCTCAATCCGGCGCGCAGGATCGACGCGCTGATGACCGACGGGTTGCGTTTGAAGCGCGGCCTGTCGATGAAAGACGCCCGCCTGCGTGCACACGCCTTGCTCGACGAGGTGCAGATACGGGATCCAGAACGCGTGCTCGGCAGCTATCCGCATCAGCTCTCCGGCGGCATGCGGCAGCGCGTGCTCATCGCCGCAGCGTTTGGGCTTGAGCCCAAGCTCGTCATCGCCGACGAGCCGACGACCGCGCTCGACGTCACCGTGCAAAAGCAAATTCTTCGGCTCATCCGCGCCCTGCAGGAGCGGCATGGCACCAGCGTGCTGTTCGTGTCCCATGATCTCGGCGCGGTGGCCAAGATCTGCGATCGCCTGACCGTGCTCTACATGGGCAAGGTGATGGAGCAGGGCGCTACGGCGGAGGTGCTGGCTGCTCCGCGCCATCCCTATACCCGAGCGCTGCTCGCCGCCAATCCGCGTTACGATCGGCCGGATACCGGGCTCGAACCGACGCCGCCCGAGGTCATTGCCGCGCTCCGCGCCGAGATCGCGGCTTTCGACGTCAGCTCTGAGGCGCCGCCAGATGGCTAAGGACTTGTTGGTCGCGCGCGGTCTTGTGGTCGCCTATGGGCGGCCCGCCGGGCAGTACACGCGTCGGCGCGCTTCACCGGTCGTGCTGCACGGCGTCGACATTTGTGTCGGAAAAGGCGAGACCGTTGGTATTGTCGGCGAGTCCGGCTCGGGCAAGACCACGCTGGGACGGGCGCTGCTCGGCCTAGTCAGGCCGACGGCGGGCTCGGTCGTCTTCGACGGCAGCGATATTACCGCGCTCGACGAGCAGGCGCGGCGGCCGCTGCGCCGCCGGATGCAGATGATTTTTCAGGAACCGATGTCTTCGCTCAATCCGCGGCATACCATCGGTCGTATCCTGATCGAGCCGATCCTTCTTCACGGCCTGGCGAGCGACCGCGCCGCGGCGCGCGCATTGGTGCACGGCGTTCTCGATCGCGTCGGATTGCCGCGCGATACCGTCAATCGGTATTCGTTCGAGCTTTCCGGCGGACAGCGCCAGCGCGTCGGCATCGCGCGCGCAGTGGTGTTAAGACCGGATTTTGTCCTTGCCGACGAAATCGTCTCGGGGCTCGACGTCTCGACTCAGGCACAGGTGCTGCGGCTGCTCAAGCAGCTGACCGGCGAAATGCATCTGGCGCTCGCCTTCATCAGCCACGACCTTTCGGTGATCCGCTCGATTTGCCAGCGGGTCGTAGTCATGCGCGAGGGTCGCGTGGTGGAAGAAGGCCCATGCGAACGCGTATTTGCCGCGCCGCTCAGCGCCTACACGCGCATGTTGATCGACGCTATCCCGCTGCCGACGGTCGATCCCGGCTGGCTCACGCGCGGTGCCGCAGCGGAGGTTGCGGCGACGGCTTGAGAGGACAAATGCAGCCGGGCAACGGGACGCCGATACGTTCGCGTGCCCGCCTGATATATGAATACGGCAATGACTTGTTGAATGTCGCGGAGCTGAGCGGTGTGGAGGCCACCCCAACGGATCCGATATGAAGCTTCGCGCGGGCGTGTGCCGACCGCAGCTGAAGCGGCGGCATCGCGTCTGTTTTCCTCGATCGACATCGGGCCGGGTTCGCTCGCACAGCGAACCTGGGTGCCGGCGATGGTGCCGTGGCGGGCAACCGAAGAGGGCTACGTCACCGATGGAGTCGTCGAATGGTATGAACGCTTTGCCCGCGGCATGCCGGGCGCGATCGTCGTGGAGGCGACCGGCATTCGCGATGTGCCGAGTGGGCCGCTTTTGCGCATCGGGCACGACCGCTTCCTGCCCGGGCTGCGCGCTTTGGTGGAGACTGTGCGACGCGCCAGCCAAGGCCGCACGCGCCTGCTGATTCAGCTGATCGATTTCCTCGCCATCCGCCGCCGCCCCGAGCGGAGCAAATTCCTGGAGCGCTTTCTCGCCATTAGCGCGGCGCATCGCGCGGCGCTAGGCGCGCCGGACCTGTCCGACGCCGAGGTCCGCGCCCGCCTGAGCGCCATGAGGGAGGATGAACTCGCTCGCGTGCTCACCGCTGCCGAATTGGAGGCGCTGCAGTTCGGCTATCGCGAGCGCGTCAGTGATATGCAGCATGTGCACATCCGCAACCTGCCGCAGGTGCTTCCGACCTTGTTCGCGGACGCCGCCGTCCGCGCCGAGCAAGCCGGCTTCGACGGCGTCGAGCTGCACTACGCCCATGCCTACACGATGGCCTCGTTCCTGTCGCGAACCAACAGCCGCACGGACGGCTACGGCGGGTCGCTCGAGAACCGCGTTCGTCTTCCCCTCGAAGTCTTCGGCGAAGTGCGCCGCCGCGTCGGCAAAGGCTTAGCGGTCGGTTGCCGGTTCCTGGCCGACGAATGCATTGAGGGTGGCAGCGGGGTCGAAGATGCGACCTATTTCGGCGTCGCCTTCGCCCGTGCCGGCATGGATTTCCTGTCGACCTCGCGCGGCGGCAAGTTCGACGACGCCAAGCAGCCCGCCATCGGCGCTGCGGCCTATCCCTACACCGGCCGCAGCGGCTACGAGTGCATGCCGCAGTTCATTTCCGACGAGCGCGGGCCCTTCGGCCGTAATGCCGAGGCGACCGCGACGATCCGCAAGGCCGTTCGCGAGGTCGGTAGCCGAGTGCCGATCGTGTGCACCGGCGGCATTCACAACTTCGAAATGGCTGAAGACCTTTTGGCGCGCGGAGTTTGCGACATCGTCGGAGCGGCGCGCCAATCGCTGGCCGATCCGGATTGGTTTCGCAAGACCCTTCTCGGCCACGGCCATATGGTGCGCGTGTGTGAATACACCAATTACTGCGAGGGACTGGACCAAAAGCATAAGCCGGTCACCTGTCAGTTGTGGGACAAGCTCCCTTCAGAAGGAGCCGAAAGGCGCACGCCCGACGGCAAGCGGCGCCTGACCGCGCCGGCTTGGCAGCCTCCGGATTCTGCTAAATGAGGACGTCGGCGGTCCCTTGTTGAGCGTCGGTGGAAAGACGCACGACCGCTGGCGGAAGGGGTGGGATTCGAACCCACGAGGGAGCAAAACCCCCTGCCGGTTTTCAAGACCGGTGCCTTAAACCGCTCGGCCACCCTTCCGTCTAGTGCGATCAAACACTTAGCGGATGCCTCCGCAAAACGAAACCAGATTTTCCACCCAATTCCCATCCAGATGCAGCAGTCGCTCGTTTGCAAACCTTGCCCGAATTGGCGTAAAAATTATTACTAAGGCGTGCGGGGGCTAGTTAGATCATGACAGTTGACCCGTCTCAGCCGGCAAGCGCGAAAAAGCTAAACTCGTGCATGGAGAGTTCCTTTTCGCTTGCTGTAATTAATGTTACTCATCCATTAGGAGCTGACCCGCTCGCCTCCGCTGCGTCGCAATTATTCCAAATCTTGTAGCCCACGCGCTACTCCGGTTTGACTTCCTTGACGCCTTCTATTTGCCGCTTCTCTCCAGATGACCAGTCGTATTCCCAATAGGGGTCGCGCCGGGCCTTCCTCTCAGCCGCGTCCGCCAAACCCTTGTACGCCTCAAAGATAAGCTCGGGAGATGCCTTCCGTTTCTCCAGGTTCAGCTTGTTGATTTCGTCGCACACCAGCTGGCAGTAACTTTCCTTCTCCGTCGCAAGCCAAGTGAACACAGCATCTATACACATTGGCAATGCGTCACGTTCGGCCTTGATCGCGGAATAGATTGTTGTCCGCTGAGTTAGTGCGATCACCTTTTCACAATTGAAGTCCGCGTCGAAAGCGGCGAAACATTCCGTGTTTCCAATGATGCGGTCATCGTGCGCGATCACTTGATCCCGGACTTTGATTATCCGCTGATGGCTTTTCCAGGTACTCAAATCGGGATCGTCGATGACCATCGGCTGTTCGCTGATGGCCTTGTTCACGATCAGAATTTTAGACGTGAATATCTTTGCGGCGTCAATCGTACGGCCTCTGCTATCAGGCTTAAAGACGCTCCCGTACTTGACAATTGCTGCGAGCAGCGCCGCGTCAAACATGTGCGGGTCAGTATCTTTTGTCGCGGTCTTGATCGCGTCCACGTAGAACTTTGCTGCCGTAATATTCGCGGACGCAATTGACAGGTGTTTCAGTTCCGCAAGCGTCTTGCTGCCGGGCTTGATGCCGCGCAGTTGAAGATTTTCGGGAAGCCCTTTGACCGATAGCTTGTCGTTGTCGATTGAGAATTGCAGGTTCGGAAACATCGTAATTTCCTCAGACCGACGGGCGTGATGCTAAGCCGATGATGCGCGGGTGCGCGCAGGGGAGGCGGTTTCGTTTCGGCATAGCGTTATCTTGCTCCCTGGTGGAGAATTGCCCAAACGATACATTCGTGGGTAGCAACGTCTAGTGGTGGATGGAGGTCGGGTTGCCCCACTTGTTCTTTGAACGGCTTGTAGGGAGCGCGCGCGACATGATGCGCGCTATCGGCCTTGGCCGCAGAATGACGCGCGGTGAGATATTTAGGGCGGGAAATATTGGGGCGGAGCCGTCTGCCGATTATCAGCGGGCTCTATTCGTGCTCGATAACGTCGTCCGGGAGTGCATTACGGTGTCGCGGCATTATGGCGGCCTCCGGGCGGCAACCCAGAAACACTTTTACGCTTCTGTGCTTTTTACCGCTATGCTCTCTCGTAGCGTGAGTTTGCTGATGCTTGCGCCGCATAGCCCTTGGGCTCACAAGATGATCGAGCACTGGGACTATGCCTCTGCTGCCGTCATACTCCGCACGATGATGGAGCTGCGGGCCGCGTTCCATTATCTCTGCGTGGACGAATGTACTGACGAGGAATGGGATTGCCGCTGGAATCTCCTCAACCTGCACGACTGCAATTCGCGGATAAGATTGCTCGGAGCGCAGGAGCCTTCTGACCCCGCGCAAGTGGCCGGCTCAGAAGCTCAAGCGGAGGAACTCCGAAATCGTTTAAGGGCCAATGCACACTTTCAAACACTACGACATCAGGCGCGGTTATTGAACGGCCAAGCGGCTTACCTTTATCCGATTGAGGAAATGATGGAGCGGGCCGGGCTCGACAAACCAACCTACAGGTTTTTGAACATCGTATTTTCAAGCCACGTCCACGGCTTGCCGATGTCTTATTACCGTATGGGGATGCAGGAACGCGGTCGCGGACTGCCTAGCCCAATCGAGGAAGGCTACACGACGATTTGCCTTTCGCTCGCATCTACGCTTCTCACGGCAACCCGAGACGAGGTGCATGAGCTGTTCCAAGGACTGCCGCCGGTACAACCGCCTGCGCCTACTACGCAAGGCTAGTGTGCAGGTCATCGAGCCGAGGCCGGAATACATCATGCGTGCTACCAACTTGCGTGAGATCGCATCAGAAAATTCCCACCCGATTTCCCGCCGAACGTCTCACAACGGCCCGCGAAATGTCGACACGGGCCGGACGGGTGGATGCACTAAGTCCTTGGCCGATAACGGCAAGCGACACTGGTCGGCACAGGGCGTCACGGCTAGAAACAGCTTTCAAGACCGGTGCCTTAAACCGCTCGGCCACCCTTCCATCGTTCGATTGTTGCAAATCGCGGTAAAGCGCGCGTTGCGCCGCTGCAAATGTGCGACGGATGCGGTGAAAGCGCAACGCCGGGAGAAGTCTGAACCATTAGGATCGCGCGACGCCCCGTCAGGAATTGCTGCGCAGCAACAATGCCCAATGTTCCCGCAGCGCGTTCAGCCGGTTTTAAGGCGCCTGAAATCAGCCGCGGAGGCAAGCGCCCTGGCCGCTGCCAGGGGGTCTTCGGCGCCCATGATCGCGCTGACGACGGCGATGCCGTCGGCTCCGGCCGACCGCACCGCGCTCGCGTTTGCGGCCGACACGCCACCAATGGCCATGATCCGCTTCCTGGTCGCACGTCGGACCGCGGCCAATCCTTCGAGGCCGAGCGGCGGTGTGGCGTCAAGTTTTGTCGACTGCGCGAAGATCGGACCCACTCCGAGATAGTCGGCAAGTTCCACATCGGCGCCGCGGACCTCGTCGAGTTCAGTGATTGATAGGCCGATGATCGCCGCGGGCCCGAGCAGGCGGCGCGCGAGCGCGACCGGCATGTCATGCTGGCCGACATGCGCGCCGTCGGCGCCGGCAGCGAGCGCGACGTCGATCCGGTCATTGACGAGGAGCGGCACGCCGAGCGGCGCGAGCAGGCGTTTCAACGTCCGCGCCTCTTCGATGAAGGCGCGCGTCGGTGCCGCCTTCTCGCGCAACTGGATCATTGTGACGCCGCCTTTGACCGCAGCCGCCACGATTTCGGCAAGGGAGCGGCCGCGCGCGAGCGCGTGATCGGTGACGAGGCAGAGCCGATAGTATTGTTCGACCATTTCGGCGTGTCACTCCACCATCTTCAAGCGGCTCTCGATGTCCCTCGATCCGATCGATGCAAGCCCGTCGAGAAATGCCACGCGATACGAGCCCGGACCTTTCGCCTGCTCCGCAGCGATTTCGCCGACGATGCCGTAGATCGCGACCGCCGCGACCGCCGCCTCGAATTGATCCTTCGCGACGGCGGCGAATGCTCCGGTGACGGCGGAGAGCGCACAGCCCAGCGCCGTCACCTTGGCCATCATCGGCGAGCCATTGGCGAGCTTCACCACGCGACGGCCGTCGGTAATGATGTCGACCGCGCCGGTGGCAACCACGATGCACTCTTCATGTGCGGCGAGGCTGAGCGCGAAGGCGAGCGCCTCCTGCGTGGTGTTGGCGCTGTCGACGCCCTTGGGGGCAGCGCCGGTGCCGCCGGCCACCGCCATGATCTCGGATGCATTGCCGCGGATGATCGAGGGTCGGTGCGGCAGGAGTGATTTGACCGCTTCATTGCGCAGCTTGGTGGCGCCGGCGCCCACCGGATCGAGGACCCACGGCTTGGCACGCGCTCTCGCCGCCTCTGCGGCGATGATCATGGCCTCGATCCAGGGCGTCGAGAGGGTGCCGATGTTGATGACGAGCGCGGCGGAAAGGCCCAGGAATTCGGCCACTTCCTCGCGCGCATGCACCATGGCGGGCGAAGCGCCGATAGCGAGCAGGGCGTTTGCCGCGACATCCATCGATACGTAATTGGCGATGTTGTGGACGAGCGGCCGTGCCGCCCGCATGGCCGTTAAAAGTGTCGCCGTTCTCCCGGTGATTCCGCTGACGTCCACGGCAATTGTCCCCTTAGCCTGATCGGTTCAGATTTACGTTCGACGATCCCACGCGCATTCTTCCATGGCAAAGCCCGGCCGTCACTCACGCTTCGCATCGGCCGCTCACGGGCTTTGGCGGTCCTTGGCGTCAGTGGTTCTGCAAGGGTCCATTCACTATCGAAGACAGCTGGGCATCACCCGCGTATTCTCGCCACAATCTGACCACGCTGGGGTTCGATATTTTTGCGGTGGGGACGGGGACGATGTGGGGTTGCGTCGGTACGGCGTTGCGACGATTTGCGGTGGTCGGCGCCGTGGGCGTCCTTTGCCTTCTCCTCACCCACTGCACCGATCCCGGCAGGATCGATCCACGATATGGCGTCTCCGCGAGCCCGCGCGTCGTCGACGCCGGCAACTCAGTGCCCAAAGGCGGCGGCACCTATCGGGTCGGCGCGCCCTACATGGTCGGTGGCCGAGTCTATGTCCCGGAAGAGGACTCGCGTTATCGCGTCGATGGCCTCGCCTCGTGGTACGGCGACGATTTTCACGGCCGGCTGACCGCCAATGGCGAAATTTTCGACCTCAACGGCATCACCGCCGCGCATCCGACGCTGCCGTTGCCGAGCTATGCGCGGGTGACCAACCTTTCCAACGGCCGCTCGATCATCGTGCGCGTCAATGACCGGGGGCCCTTTCACGGCGACCGCGTCATCGACCTTTCGGTAAAGGCGGCGCAGCTTTTGGGTTTCCACAGCCGCGGCACCGCATGGGTGCGCGTCGAATATGTCGGCCGCGCGCCGATGGAGGGCTCCGACGATCGGATTCTCGCGGCGACCTTGCGGCAGGACGAGCCGGCGCCGGCGCCGAACAGCGTGAGAACCGCCGGCGCGCGCCTCGTTCCGGTGGCGCTGACGTCCTCGCCGGCACGCGGCACCCGGATGGCCAGCGCCTATGCCAGCGACGCCGACCCGCCCTCCGTCTCACGATCCGTGCCACGCGGCGCGCCGATCGCTGCCGCCGGAGTCGACCTATTCCTCAATGGGCGCGGGCTTTATTGAGCTGAAATTCCCGTCGCGGTTCGCCGCGTCATTTTCTTAGTTTGCACATTGCGGGCTTGCGTGCATTCTGCTGCATAAGCTTCGCCCTTTGGGGATGGTCTTGCGCAGTTGGCCATATCTAGGCTTGCGGCTGCAGGCTTTATCCGTGGCCGCCGCCTTGCTTGCGGCAATGCTTGCCGTCGCGCACGCCGCGCCTGCGGCCGCCACGAAAAAGGACGAGCCCTCGCAGACCAGCGTGCCCAGCGCGCTCCTGTTTGATCCCGACAGCGACAGCGTCCTGTTCGAGAAGAACGGCGATCAGCTTGTCGCTCCGGCGAGCCTCGCCAAGCTGATGACGCTGGAATTCGTGTTCAACGAAATCAAGCAGGGGCGGCTCAAGCTCGAGGACGAAATCGTCATCAGCGAGAATGCCTGGCGCAAGGGGGGTGCGCCCTCGCACGGCTCTACCATGTATGCGGCGGTCCACAGCCGCGTCAAAGTGGAGGACCTCATCCATGGCATCATCGTCGATTCCGCCAACGACGCCTGCATCGCGCTCGCCGAGGCGCTCGCCGGAAACGAGACCGCATTCGCCGCCATGCTGACCAGGCGGGCGCGGGAAATCGGGCTTGAAAAATCGACCTTCGCCAACGCGACCGGCTATTCTGACCCGAGAATGCGAGTCACGGTGCGTGAGCTGGCGCAGCTCACGCGTCACATCATCCAGGCCTATCCCGACTTCTACCTCTATTTCGCCGAGCGCGAATTCACCTGGAACAACATCCGGCAGCAGAACCGCAACCCCTTGCTCGCGATGGGCATCGGCGCCGACGGTCTCAAGACCGGCGAAACCGCCGAGGCCGGTTTCAACCTGGTCGGCTCGGCGGTCGAGGAGGGGTTCCGCCTGATCGTGGTCGTCACCGGGGCGAGGTCGGAGAAGGAGCGCGCCGATGAGGCGCGCAAGCTCCTCGACTGGGGATTCCACGGGTTCGAGTCCAAGCTCCTGTTCGCGGAAGGACAGACGATCGGCGAGGCCAAGGTGTTCGGTGGCAGCGCCCGCTACGTCCCCCTGGTGGGGCCGGGAACAGTTCGCGTGATGGTACCGCGCAGCAATGGCGGCGAGCGGCTTTTAGCGCGCATCGTCTATACCGGCCCGGTGCCGGCGCCGGTGCGCAAAGGTCAGCCGATCGGCAAGCTCAAAATATGGCGCGGCGATAACCTTGCGCTCGAGGTCCCGCTCAAGGCCGCCGAGGATGTCGGGATCGGCAGCATATCTCGACGCGCCATGGACGGCGCCACCGAGCTGATGCTGAGCCTGTTTCGTGCCGGCATGGATCGGCTATGAACGGGTTACAGTTACATAGCGTCTGGCGGCCGTGCGTCAGCCCTTTCATGCGCCTATATTGATTTTGCCTTCGCCCTTTTGTCGCTTCTTACGGTGGACGAAGAGAAGGGCGTAAGCTACTGTGTCACTTAACGCTTTATTGAGATGAGCCAGCCTGAAGCAAGCACTGCCGCCAAGGGCGACGTTTCTGTCGGGGCGCGAGGCGTCAGAGGAAAGTTCATCACCTTCGAAGGCGGCGAGGGAACCGGCAAGTCGACCCAGACGGCGATGCTGGCAAGACGTCTGGAGTCGCTCGGCCTCGGCGTATTGGTCACGCGGGAGCCGGGCGGTTCAACCGGTGCGGAAATCATCCGCCACGTGCTCTTGTCCGGAGCGGCAAAGCCGCTGGGCCCGGAAGTCGAGGCCATGCTGTTCGCAGCGGCGCGCGAGGACCACATCCGATGCACGATCCGGCCGGCGCTTGCGGCGGGCAAATGGGTGATTTGCGACCGGTTTGCCGATTCGACCTGCGTCTATCAGGGGACGCTCGGACAGGTCGATCAGCGCTTCCTTAACGCGCTGAACCGGGTTTCGATCGGCGAACTCAGTCCCGACTTGACCATCGTCCTCGATGTTCCCGTTGCGTTGGGACTGGAGCGGGCAGCAGGGCGGCGCGGTGATACAGGTCCAGATCGTTTCGAGGCGGAAGACGTTAAGGCCCATGAAACACTGCGCGAGGCGTATCTTGAGCTTGCCGCAGCGGAGCCGCAGCGCTGCGTCCTTATCGACGCCAGCGGCACGAAGGAGGAGGTCGCCAAGCGCGTGTGGCACGCCGTGAACTCGCGGCTCGAACCAGCGACCGCTCCCATCATCTTCGAAAACCTGGCTTCATGAGCCCGCAGGCGAGCGAACCCGCCGAAGCGCCGCATCCGCGGGCCACCGGTGTGCTGTTCGGCCATGCCGGTGCCGAGGCAGCTCTTCTTGCCGCCTATCGCGGCGGACGCATTCCGCACGCCTTCCTGATTGTCGGCGGCAAGGGCGTCGGCAAGGCGACGCTCGCCTACCGCCTGGCGCGGTTCGTGCTCGCCCATCCCGATCCCACTGCGCCGGCGGTTCAGGCGGCGAGCTCTCTTACCGTCGATCCGAAACATCCCGTGGCGCGCCGGATCGCCGCACAAGCGCAGGGCGACCTTCTCATTCTCGAGCGCACGCCCAACGAAAAGGGCGTCATGCGGCAGCAGATCGCCGTCGAGGACGTGCGCCGCACAGTCGCATTTTTCGGCGCCACGGCCGGGGAGGGGGGATGGCGGATTGCCATCGTTGATGCGGTGGACGAACTCAACCGAGCCGGCGCCAATGCGCTGCTCAAGGTGCTGGAAGAGCCGCCGCAACGCGCCCTGCTGCTGTTGGTGAGCCATTCCGCCGCGCGCGTGCCGGCGACCTTGCGCTCGCGCTGCCGTGTTCTGACGCTGCGGCCGCTGGCGCAAGAGGATGTCGCGGCCGCGCTTGCCGCGGCGACGGGATCTGCGGCGACCGATGCCGAGATCGGCGCCGCTGCTGCTGCTGCGGACGGTAGCGTCGCGCGCGCCGTGGCCTTGCTCGATGAGGGCGCGTTGGCGCTGCGCCAGGCGGCGCTTGACGAGCTCGATCGGCTGCCCGCGCTCAATGCCGAAGCGCTGCATGCGCTCGGCGATGCGCTCGCCGGAACCGACCCGCAGCCGCTCGCGGCCTTCGTCGACACCGTCAATGCCTGGCTGTCGCGGCGCCTCGATCGCAATGCAGACGAGATCGGCAGGCTGGCGCGGCTGGCCGAGGCCTGGGAGCGGATCAATCAGGCGGCGCGCGACGCCGAAACCTACAATCTGGAGCGAAAGCCGCTCGTTTTCTCTGTTTTCGGCTTGCTTGCCGAGGCCACGCGCGGTTGATACCTATCGTCGAGTCGCCACGGCCGGGCTCGTCCCGGCCTTTGGTCGTTCAGGGACGGGCGCCGCCGACGGAGGCGCCTGCGCCTGCGGACGTAAGCTGCGACGCGGAATCAAATAAATGGCCGGGAAGCCCTATTACGTCACCACCGCAATCGCCTATCCCAATGGCGAACCGCATATGGGCCATGCCTACGAGGCGATCGCCACCGATGCGATCGCCCGCTTTATGCGCCTCGATGGCCGTGACGTGTTCTTCCTGACCGGGACCGACGAGCACGGCATCAAAATGGTGCAGACGGCCGCCAAGGAAAACCTGACGCCGCGCCAGCTCGTGGCGCGCACCGTGCCGCGCTTCCAGGCCATGGTGAAACTGCTCAATTGCTCGAATGACGAGTTCATCCGTACCACCGAGCCGCGCCATCACCGCTCCTCGATCGCGCTGTGGGAGCGCATGCAGGCGGCGGGCGACATCTATCTCGACAAATATGCCGGCTGGTATTCGGTGCGCGACGAAGCCTATTACGACGAAATCGAGACCCGTCTCGATGAGAAGGGGCAGCGGGTCGGTGCGCAGGGCACGCCGGTCGAATGGATCGAAGAGGAGAGTTACTTTTTCCGGCTGTCCGCCTATGCCAACAAGCTCCTCGACCTCTACACGCGCGTGCCCGATTTCGTGCTGCCGAAGGAGCGCCTGAACGAGGTCGCGAGCTTCGTGCGCGGCGGCCTGCAGGATCTGTCGATTTCGCGCACCACCTTCGACTGGGGCGTCAAGGTTCCCGGCGATCCCAAGCACGTCATGTATGTGTGGGTCGACGCGCTGACCAACTACATCACCGCGGTCGGATATCCGGACACCGACAGCGAAAAATTCAAGAAATATTGGCCGGCCGACCTGCATGTGATCGGCAAGGACATCGTGCGTTTCCATGCCGTCTATTGGCCTGCCTTCCTGATGTCGGCCGGCGTCGAAGTGCCGCGCCGCATCTTTTCCCACGGCTTTTTGTTCAACCGCGGGGAGAAAATGTCGAAGTCGGTCGGCAACGTGGTCGATCCGTTCGATCTCGCCAAGGCTTATGGCGTCGACCCGCTGCGCTATTTCTTTCTGCGCGAGGTGCCGTTCGGGCAGGACGGCAATTACAGCCACGAGGCGATCGTCAACCGCACCAATGCCGATCTCGCCAACGATCTCGGCAATCTGGCGCAGCGCTCGCTGACCATGGTGGCGCGCAATTTCACCGGCGTGCTGCCGAAGCCCGGGGCGTTGCAGGCGAACGATCAGGCGATCCTCGCCGCCGCTGATGCCATGATCGGCAGGGCGCGCGAGGTCATGGCGACGCAGCAATTGCATCAGGTGCTCAACGCCGTATGGGCGGTGGTCGCCGAGGCCAACCGCTATTTCGCCGGCGAGGCGCCATGGGCGCTCGCCAAAACCGATTCGCAGCGGCAGGGCACGGTGCTCTACGTGACCGCGGAAGTGCTGCGACAGATTTCGATTCTCGCGCAGCCTTTCGTGCCGGCGTCGGCGGGGAAGCTGCTGGATCTCCTGGCAGTGCCGACGCCGGAGCGCACATTTGCGTTTCTCGGCGGAGCGCACCGGATCGCTGCCGGGACGAGACTTCCGGCGCCGGCGCCGGTATTCCCGCGCTACGTCGAGGCCGAGGCGCGCGCGGCGCAATAAACGCAATAGAAGATGCTGATCGACAGCCATTGTCATCTCGATTTTCCGGATTTTGCCGCGGAACTCGACGCCGTGGTCGGCCGCGCCCGCGCCGCCGGCATCGCGCGCATGGTCACGATCTCGACGCGCGTTCGCCGCCATGGCGAGGTGTTGGCAATCGCCGAGCGCTTTGCCGATGTTTTTTGCTCGCTCGGTACGCACCCGCATTACGCCCACGAGGAACTGGAGGTGACCGCGGCCGAGCTCGCGGCGCGCGCGCGGCATCCGAAAATCGTCGCGCTCGGCGAAGCCGGGCTCGACTACCATTACGACAATTCGCCGCGCGAGGCGCAGGAGCGCGGATTTCGTACCCACATCGCCGCGGCGCGAGCAAGCCGGCTGCCGCTCGTCATCCATTCGCGCGAGGCGGACACCGACACCGCGCGAATCCTCGAGGAGGAGATGGGGCAGGGGGCCTTCCCCGCCGTGCTGCACTGCTTTACCGGCGGCCGCGAACTTGCTCAGCGCGCGGTCGCGCTCGGACTTTACATCTCTTTCACCGGCATTCTCACGTTCAAGAATTCGACAGCGCTGCGCGCCATTGCCGCCGAGCTGCCGGCGGACCGCATCCTGGTCGAGACCGACGCGCCCTATCTCGCGCCCGGCCGATTGCGCGGCAAGCGCAACGAGCCCGCTTACGTGGTCGAGACGGCGAAGGTGTTGGCCGAGACTCGCGGCGTTTCGTTCGAGGAGATGGCGCGCCAGACCTCGGAGAACTTTTTCCGCCTGTTTGCCAAGGTGCCGCGCCCGGCCGCGATGGCCGACAGATCAATGCAGTCGGCGCAGATATAATTCGACGCATGACGCTGAAATTCACCATTCTCGGCTGCGGGTCGTCCATGGGGGTTCCGCGGCCGGCCTTGGGCTGGGGCGCCTGCGATCCGAGCAACCCAAAGAACCGCCGCCTCCGCACTTCGCTTCTGGTCGAACGTCGCGGCCCCGACGGCGTCACGCGGGTCTTGGTCGACACTTCGCCCGATCTGCGTCAGCAGCTCATCGGTGCCGCGATCGACTGGCTCGATGCCGTCGTCTACACGCACGAGCATGCCGACCACACCCACGGCATCGATGATCTTCGTCCGCTGTTCATCAGACAGCGGCGGCAGATCGACGTCTATCTCGACGAGCACACCGCAAAGCTGATGCGGACGAGGTTCGGCTATTGCTTCGAGTCGCCCCCCGGTAGCGAATACCCGCCGATCGTGCGCGAGCATCGGCTGACGGCCGGCGAGCCGATCGCGATCGCCGGGCAGGGCGGCCCGATCAGGGTTCTGCCCTTTCGCCAGGAGCATGGCGACATCTCCTCGCTCGGCTTTCGCTTCGGCGGCCTCGCCTATTCCTGCGACCTCAGCGGCCTGCCGCCGGCGAGCATAGCGATGCTCGCCGACCTCGATGTCTGGATTCTCGACGCGCTGCGCTACCGGCCGCATCCGAGCCATTTGTCGCTTGCCGACGCGCTCGCCTGGATCGAGAGCCTCAAACCGCGCCGCGCCATCCTCACCAATCTGCACGCCGATCTCGACTACGAGGCCTTGCGCAAGGCGGTGCCGCCACATGTCGAGCCGGCTTTCGACGGAATGACCCTTGCCGTCGAGATTTCGCCTTGGCCAGCCTTGCAAAAAGGAAATGGGCGATGTTTCACTTGACTTACCCACGGCTAGATGAGGTATGATGCGATGAAACCTGGAGTTCCCGCCGTGCGCAGAGTCGATGGATTTTACCTATATCAAGTGGGCGGCCAAATTCACCCGCTTACGGAACTACGGGCATGGGCGATCCCTAGCGGTCAGGCATCAACGGTCGCGGATGCGGAAATGGCACTTTACGTCGCCGAAGCCGCGCTAGAACCGCTATTGACCCGGAGCATATTTAATCTCCGAACGTCCGTGTGGCCGGGACAGGCGCTGCTTCAAGCGATCCGGCAGACAAAGGCGCGTTTTGCCGCCACTGCCGATAAGACGCAGGCGATCAGCTATGCGGATATGTTCCCGGTAAGCAATGCAATGGCGACGTTTGAGGCGGTCTTTGGTGCCGAATTGGCGCTAATGCCACTTTATGTCGTTACGCCAAAGGCGGGTTTCGACACTAGCATATTGATCGAGGCAGGAGCGCGGTGCTTCCCGGACGATGTTTGGACCAAGGTTCCCGAAGCTATTTCCGATCTGTCTTTTGGCGCTAAATGCATCGCGTTCGAGTTATTTACTGCGGCTGGCTTTCACTTGCATCGCGCAAATGAAGCTGTTCTCCGACGATATTGGGATGCCGTGACCAAAGGTGAGCCTAGACCGCAGAGTAGAAACATGGGTGATTATTTGAACGAAATGAATCAGAAAAAAGTGGGCGATGACAAGGTAAAGGCTGCTCTTAAGGACCTAAAGGACCTTCATCGAAATCCATTGATTCACCCAGAACATTCCCTAGAAACCGCCGATGAAGCTATTGCACTAATGAACGGCGTTCACACCGTCATGGTATATATGCTCAAGGAAATTCCCGCGACTGCCGCGCTGCCGGCAGTTACGCTTCCCGGGGCCGTCGCGCCACCTTCTCCGACCGCTTCATCCGGCTCGCAGCCTTGAATGCTCGATCCGCTCCTTCCTCTGTTTCATCCGCCTTGGCTGCGCGGGCGGCTTCAAGGAAGCGCTTGTATTGCTCAGGATCGTCGGGCTTGGGCTTTGATTTCCTCTCCATAGCCCGACGATATAGCGGTCATTTCTTAAAAGGCAACTCCAATTGGAAGGGCGGGTTAGGCTCCCGCTTCGCCGTAAGTTGTTTCGTAGGTGAGTCTCTTGCCGCGAGCGCCTTTGAGAGCGATCGCTTCGCGCTGCACGTCATTGATGCCGAGCTTCGCCCGCGTATTTTGCCGAAAATCAAACTCGGCGAGATAGCGGTCAAAATGCTTAGTATCGACGTGTTGGTAAATGCCGACGATGCCCCGCTTGAAGATCGAGAAGAAGCCTTCAAGCGTGTTGGTATGCACGTCGTCTCGCGCCCACTCAAACTTGGAGTGGTCAACCGTTTCGTGAGCCGCAAAACCTTGGAATTTGAACGGCTGGCCCATGTCACTGACAAGGCGGCTATCCTTGTGCGCCATCCGGCGCAGGTGTGCCACCACGCCGCGATGATCGAGCGTGATGGATCGAACATCGCCGCCGCGTTCCACAAGGCTGAGAACCTTGACGTTATGCGTGATACGGCGGAAGCCTTCGGGCTTTCGGGTCTTGCGCGAACGGGTCATTTCGGTTTCGTCGGCCTCGACCGTCTTGCCGGAACCGCCAAGCGGGCCAGCGTCAGACGCAGGAGCCATCATTTCCCGAATCCGATGGCCAAGGTGCCAAGCGGTTTTCATGCCGCAGCCGAGCATCCGCTGGAGCTGGCGCGTCGATATGCCTTTCTTCGAGGCGCAAAGCAGATGGATGGCCTGGAGCCAAAGCCGCAGCGGAAGATGGCTGTCCTCGAAGATCGTACCCTTGCGCACGGTAAAGGCCGGCCCACGGCACGCATAGCATTTGCGCAGGCCGACAATTTCGACGCCTTCGGGATGCTTCTTGCTCGGTTTGGAACGCACGCCTTCAAGTCGGCCGATCTTCTCAGCCGTCGCGCCACAATGCGGGCACGTCGGGCCGGTCGGCCACAGTTGTCGTTCAACGTACTCAAAGGCAGCTTGTTCGCTGAAAAACCGGGGATCGGAAAGGACGGGCTTTGCCATGGCAATCTCCATTAATCGCCATTCTAGCCCTAGCGGATGGGTAAGTCAAGTGAAACATCGCCAGGAAATGTTCCATAATATGCCTTATGCGAATCACTCCTTGAGGGTTTGGATTGAGTTGGTCCGGCAAGGGCCTGCCCTGACCGTAAAATTCCGGGAGATTGAGCGAAAAACCGAGGTTAAACGGTGACCCGACCGTCGCAACCGAGCCGAAATTCTTGGCGGTAGAACCTCAATCTACTTTGATCTTCGCGGCTTGGATTTTCCTTTGCCCGCGGAGCGCTTCGCCTTCGATGCGTCGTATGCCAGGCCTTCCTTGAGGAGGGCTTTCAGCGCGCGCTCGTTGATCCTGTCGCCCTCGAAAAAGTCGATCGCTCGCCGCTGGTTGCCCTCGAGGCCTGCGTTGAAAAGCTTGTCCGGATCCTGAAACGCCGCGCCATGAGCGAAGGTCAGCTTCACCTTGCCCTTGTGCGGATTCATGCAGCAGATCATGCCGTTCTTGGACCACACCGCCGTGCCCATCCACTTCCAATCCTCGCGGATCCCCGCGTCAGCGCCGAGGATCAGCTTTCGAATCCTGGCAAGCGCTTCGCCGCGCCAGTCAGTAGTGTCCCGGATCAGCTTGTCGATCTGTTCGGAGGCGTTCATGCTTTTGCCCTGGCCCAAAACCTTCGCAATTGCCGATTGCGCACTTGGCCGGTCGGCGCGGTGACTCCTCTCGGCCCCCACCATTTTGTTAATATCTTAGGGTCTGTCCACGCCTTCCGCACCACTGCGCGTGGTGCGTCAAGGATTCGCGTTATTGTCAAACGGTCGCGGTTATGACGGCGCCGCCCGCGCGGTCGCTGTCATTTGACCGGTCGGATAGCCTCTCCCGCCTCAAATCGGAAAAATGGCCATGACTCCTTCGCGCGACATCAGCCGGCTCCTTGACATCATGGCGGCGCTGCGCACGCCGCGGACCGGCTGCCCATGGGACTTGGCGCAGAATTTTGCGACGATCGCGCCTTATACGCTCGAAGAGGCCTATGAGGTGGCCGACGCCATCGCGCGCGAAGATCTCGCAGACCTCAAGGAGGAACTCGGCGATCTGCTGCTGCAGGTCGTGTTCCACGCCCGCATGGCGCAGGAGCAAAACGCCTTCGATTTCGGCGACGTGGTCGCGACCATCACCGAGAAATTGATCCGCCGCCATCCGCACGTGTTCGGCGACGAACGTTCGGACAGCCCGCGTGCCGTCGTAGGCCTCTGGGAACGGATCAAGTCGCAGGAGAAGGCGGCACGCGGGAGTTCGCGTGAGCAGAGCGCGCTGGCCGGCGTACCGGTTGCGCTCCCTGCCCTGACGCGGGCGTTGAAGTTACAGGACAAGGCCAGCAAGGTCGGCTTCGACTGGAACGATCCGCGCGCGGTGTTGGAAAAAATTCGCGAGGAGGCCGACGAGATCGAGACGACACTTGCCGGCGCCGTGTCCGGCGAAAGGAACGCGGCCGCGGCAGCCGAAGTCGGCGATCTCCTGTTCGCCGCGGTGAACCTCGCGCGCCATCTCAATGCCGGTCCGGAAGCGCTGCTGCGGCAGACCAACCAGAAATTCGAGCGCCGCTTTGCCGCGATCGAGCGCGCGCTCGCCGCGAAGGGCAAGGCGCCGCAGGACGCAACGCTGGCCGAAATGGATGCGCTGTGGGAGGAGGCCAAGGCGCAGGAATAGTCTCATCCGCCTGGCGATGGATCACGCTCCAGGCTTGAGGCAAATCTCTCCCTCACCGCCTTGGCCTTGTCCGGATCGGCGCGCACGGTCATGGCGATGCGGCCGGTCTTATCGTCCGTCACCTTGCGGATCACTTCGGTGTGACGATGGAGCCAGCTCACGCCGGCGCCGTCGGCGGCATTAAGCTCGAGCTCGACGAGCACGCGGCCCGCGGCAAGCCGACTCTCGATCGCGGCTGCGAGCGCATCGATCCCCTCCCCGGTGATCGCGGAAACGAGCACCGGCCGCTCCGCGGCCGGCCGGCGTTCGGCGAGGTTTTCGAGGCGCAAGCGCCCGTCGGCAGGCAGCCGGTCGATCTTGTTCCACACCTCGATCAGCGCGCGCTTGGCCGCGGAGCCGTTATGCGTGTCGATGCCGAGTTCGCGCAGGATTTTCTCCACATCATGGCGTTGTGCCTCGGCGTCCTCGTGCGAGACGTCGCGCACGTGCAAGATCACGTCGGCTTCGATCACCTCTTCGAGCGTGGCGCGGAACGCGGCGACCAGCATAGTCGGCAGATCGGAGATGAAGCCGACCGTATCGGAGAGAATGATGCGCGCACCGTGCGGCAGGTCGACTGCCCGCAACGTCGGATCGAGCGTCGAGAACAGCATGTCGGCGGAGACAACGCTCGCCCGCGTCATGGTGTTGAACAGCGTCGATTTGCCGGCATTGGTGTAACCGACCAGGGCGGCGATCGGATAAGGCACGCGACGGCGGCTCTCGCGGTGCAATTCGCGCGTGCGCTTGACCTTGGCGAGCTCCGCCTCGATCTTGGCCAGCCGCTCTTCGATGAGGCGGCGATCAGCTTCGAGCTGGGTCTCGCCCGGGCCGCCGAGAAAGCCGAAGCCGCCGCGCTGGCGCTCGAGATGGGTCCAGGATCGGACAAGCCGGCTTTTCTGATAAGTCAGATGCGCATGCTCGACCTGAAGCGCGCCTTCACGGGTGCGCGCTCTGCGTCCGAAAATCTCGAGAATGATGCCGGTGCGATCGATGACCTTGGCGTTCCAGGCCTTTTCGAGGTTGCGCTGCTGCACGGGTGTCAGCGCGCAATCCATCACCACGATGCCCGCGTCGTGGGTTCTGACCAGACCGGCGATTTCCTCGACCTTGCCGGTCCCGAGATAGGTCGCGGGTCGCAACGCGTTCAGCGCAACGATGCCGGACTGGACAACATCGAGATCGACCGCGCGCGCAAGCCCGACGGCTTCGTCAAGCCGCGCTGCCGGGGATCGCTCCGCGGCCGTTCGGGTGGCGGCCAAGCGGCGCAACACCGGCTCGATCACCAGCGCGCGGCCGGTTACGAATCCATCCCCACCCTCCCCCGTACGCGACCGGGAAGCGGACAGGGACAGTGAGCGTGTGTCGCGGTGGCGCGGCTCCAATCGAACCTATTCCCCGGACGGCGCTTCTTCGGCGCCTTCGAATAACTGCACAGGATGACCCGGCATGATCGTCGATATTGCATGCTTGTAAACAAGCTGCGAATGCCCATCACGCCGCAGAAGCACGCAAAAATTATCGAACCAGGTCACGACGCCCTGCAATTTCACCCCATTCACCAGAAAGATGGTGAGCGGGATTTTGCTCTTGCGGACGTGATTGAGGAAGGTGTCTTGTAGGTTTTGTGCGCGGTCGGCTGCCATGGCCGTTGTTCCGTTCTTGTACCGCAGGCCCCTGCCCCGCGGGTCGTTTCTTGTGACTTCGTATCCTGTATCGTCAATTGCAAATATCGTCGCTTTTGCACTCGTCCATACACCGACCCGCAGCGGCGGTCGGGCGGGATCCGAAGGATCGCTCCATTAGAGGGCGCGGCGGCGGTCGATGCAAGCCCAAGTTGGCGCACAGCTTGCCGTGGCAGCCCTCATCCGGTCTCGGCAAAACGATGAAATGCCCCCCGTAACGCACTCGCGACCGGCCCCGGCCTCCCCTCGCCGATGATATGGTCATCGATGCGTATGACCGGAAGGACGATCTGGCTTGCCGAGGTGATGAATGCCTCGCACGCGTTATAGGCTTCTCGCAGCGCGAATTTTCGCTCCTCAAAGCGGAGCCCCTGGGCCTTGATCACGTCGAGAACGACAGTGCGGGTGATACCCCGCAAAATGCCATGGTCGGCCGGCCGCGTCACCACGACGCCGTCCCGGGTCACGATCCAGGCATTGGCTGAAGCCGCTTCGGTCACGGCCCCCTCGGCATCGACAAACCATGCGTCCCGCGCGCCTTGCGCGATCGCGGCCTGCCGGGCGAGCACGTTGGGCAATAGCCCGGTGGTCTTGATGTCGACGCGCCCCCAGCGATTATCCGGCGCGCTGAT
>DATHCD010000027.1:0-64411 GCA_035319735.1 Xanthobacteraceae bacterium
TCCGCCAAGCACTCCGGAAACAGCGTCGCTTGCCCGCGATCGATCCCCTCAACGAAGCGCCTCATCCGATCCCTCCGCAGCAGCAGAATCACACCGCAGAGTGAATCACATACAGCGCGTTTTTACACAGCCAGGGTCAATCGCTACATCCGTGCGACCGCACCACGTCCTTGGTGCTCCGAAAGCAGAACATGGCGCCGTGGCCGCGGGTGGCCTGCCCTCCCGGATATCACTGCCACCCGATCCCGCAGGGGTCGTTTGCGGTGGAAGACGTCTTTAACCTAACGAGAGGCCGCCGCTTAGGATTTGATATATAATGGTTTTCCTATACTTCGATATCGGCAAACCTGCTGTTCCTTTGATTGCGAAATTCGTATGAGAATGCGGCGCAACCGCCCACGAAGTTTGCCACTGGGATACTAGGGCACACACATTGGTCGCCACGGACCTGCATAGCGCCGGCCATCGCCGGGGCGTCGTCTGCGCGCCGCACGCGGTCGCAGTGGAAACCGGACACTCGATCCTCGCCGAGGGCGGCAACGCCCTCGAAGCGATGGTGGCGATGGCGGCGGCGATCGCCGTCGTCTATCCGCATATGAATCATGTGGGCGGCGACGGCTTCTGGCTCATCCGCGAGCCGTCCGGCCGGGTGCGTGCGATCATGGCGGCGGGTCCGGCAAGCTTCGAGGCGCGGCCCGAGCTCTACCGCGAATATGAAACCATCCCGCCGCGCGGCCCGGGCGCGGCGCTCACCGTGCCGGGCGCGGTCGGCGGCTGGTCGCTGGCGCTCGACGCGGCCAAAGCAAACGGCGGCACGCTGCCGCTCGCGGTTCTGCTTGCGCCGGCCATCGTCCAGGCGCGCCAGGGCTATGCAGTGTCGCGCAGCCAGGCGCGGCTCACCGAGGAACGGCTCATCGAACTCAAATACATTTCCGGATTCGCCAAGACGTTTCTGGTCGACGGCAAGCCGCCGCCGGTCGGCACGAGATTGCGGCAAGGGGCGTTGGCCAGGACGCTCGCGCATCTGGCCGATGCCGGCCTCGATGATTTTTATCGCGGCGACGTGGGGCGCGAGATCGCGGCCGATCTCCGTCGCATCGGCAGCCCGCTCGCGCGCGAGGATCTGACGCGTTACCACGCCACGGTCGCCGAACCGCTTCAGGTCGAATTGCCGTCGGGCACCGCCTACAACACCGATGCGCCGACCCAAGGCGTCGCCTCGCTGATGATCCTGGCTTTGTTCGCCCGCCTCGGCGTCACCAAGGCGGAGCGGTTCGACCATATCCACGGCCTGGTCGAGGCGACCAAGCGCGCCTTGCGCGCGCGCGACCGCGTCGTCACCGACCCCGAGCATCTCGCCCATCCGCTCGAGCGCTATCTCGATCCGCGCTTTCTCGCCGGCGAGCGGATGAAGATCGGCCGCAAGGCGGCGCGCTGGCCGCTCACGCACGACGCCGGCGACACGGTGTGGATGGGCGCGGCCGACACCAGCGGCCTCGTCGTCTCCTACATCCAGTCGCTCTATTGGGAGTTCGGCTCGGGCTGCGTGCTGCCGGCGACCGGGGTGCTGATGCAGAACCGCGGGATCAGCTTCTCGCTCACCCGCGGCGCGCTCAATTTGCTCGCGCCCGGCCGGCTGCCGTTCCACACGCTCAACCCGGCGCTGGCGCTGCTCAAGGACGGACGCGTCATGGCCTACGGTGCCATGGGCGGCGACGGCCAGCCGCAGACTCAAGCCGCCCTGTTCACGCGCCACGTGGACTTCGCCGAGCCGCTCGCCGAGGCGCTCGATCGCCCGCGCTGGGTGCTCGGGCGGACTTGGGGCAAGCCGCTGGCGACGCTGCGCCTGGAATCGCGCTTCGACGAGGACCTCATCGACACGCTGCAATTCGCCGGCCACAACATCGACGTTCTGCACGAACCCTATTCCGACGTCATGGGCCACGCCGGCGCCGCGATCCTGCATCCGAACGGCACCTGCGAAGCCGCCCACGATCCGCGCGCTGATGGCGGCGCTGCGGGGGTGTAGGGCGCGCGATCCGCCGGGGTTCCGCTTTTCCGAATCATGCTCTAATGGCAGGCGATGCCCGCACGCGCCTTCCGCCTTGGCCGCTCGGCGACCGGACTCGGTCTATTCGCGACCAAGGTGATCAAACGATCGGCCTATATCGCGACCTATCGTGGCCGGCGCATTTCGACCGAGGAAGCCGACCGGCGCGAGGCCCGCGGCGCCAGGTACATGTTCGAGCTCAACAAGCGATGGACCATCGACGGCTCGCCGCGATGGAACCTGGCGCGCTACATCAATCACTCCTGCCGGCCGAACGCCAAGCCGGTGGGGCGCAAGGGCGGCATCGTGATCGTGGCGCTGCGCCGGATCGAGCCGGGGGAAGAAATCACCTACGATTACGGCCGCGAATATCTCGACTATTTCCTGCAGAATGGCGGCTGCCGCTGCGCCGCTTGCCGCAGGAGGAGGACCCTTCGCCGGCGCAGAGCGCGGCGCCGGCGCGCGGCGCGGGCCCACGCTTAACTCCGCTTACGACCCGACGACGGCATCGCTCGGCGCATGGCATCTTCGCCTGCGCCGCGGAATGACGTATCTGATTGGCGCTGCGGCCGCCGCGGAGGAGCGCCCTGAACAAGATCCGCCTGTGCCATCGCGTCGCCGTCGACGCCTTTAATCACTTCAACAGCGACGACGGCTGGGCGACCGCCAGCCACATCGCGCTGTCGGTGTTGATGGCGATGTTTCCGTTTCTCATCGTGGTGACGGCGCTCGCCGGTCTCATCGGCTCCGGCAATCTCGCCGACGAGGTTGCCCGGCTGATCGTCGCCGCCTGGCCGCACGAGGTCGCCGAGCCGATCGCCGATCAAATCCATCGCGTGCTCACCGGCGCCCATGGCGGCGTGCTCACCGTCGGCGCGGTGCTGTCGGTCTATTTCGCCTCGAGCGGGATCGAGAGCCTGCGCATCGGGCTCAACCGCGCCTACGGTCTGGCCGAAGAGCGCAGCTGGTGGCTGCTGCGGCTGGAATCGATCGGCTATGTGCTGGTCAGCGCGGTGGCGCTCCTGGCGCTGGCGTTTCTGGTGGTGCTCGGGCCGCTGATCTTCAGGGCCGGCGCCGCCTATGTGCCCTGGATCGGGCCGCTGGAAGCCCATTATGACGTCGCGCGCTTCGGCGTCGGCGCGATCGTGCTCGCGGTGGCGCTGATCATCCTGCACATGTGGCTGCCGGCCGGCCGGCGACGGCTTCGCGATATCTGGCCCGGAATCGTGGCGACGCTCTTGCTGTGGCTTGCCTGCGGCATCGCCTTCGGCCGCTACCTCTCGGATTTCGCCTATACCTATGTGACCTATTATGCCGGGCTCGCTTCGGCGATGGTGGCGCTGGTGTTTCTCTATTACAGCGCCTGGATTTTCATCTATGGCGGCGAACTCAACGCCGCGATCGCCCGCCGGCGCGAGGAAGCGGCGCGATTCTAGGGCGCAATCGCTTCAGGTTGAATCGATTGCGCTCCAGTTTTCCTTAGTGGAGCATGATCTTTTCGGAAAACCGGCGTTCCACTTTTCCGGATCATACTCTAGTGGAGCATGATCTTTTCGGAAAACCGGCGTTCCACTTTTCCGGATCATACTCTAGTGGAGCATGATCTTTTCGGAAAACCGGCGTTCCACTTTTCCGGATCATGCTCTAGTGGAGCATGATCTTTTCGGAAAACCGGCGTTCCACTTTTCCGGATCATGCTCTGCACGCCCGCGCTTGCGCCCGAGCTGGAGCCGTCACATCCGATTGGTTTGCCGGTTCAGCTCCGGCAGCGAGGCCGCCTCGACCACGTCCTCGAAATTGCGCAGCCCCACGCGCGGGGTGTTGACCAGCACCGCCATGTTGCCGGGCTTGTGCCGGTTGGTGCGCATCAGCTCGTGCGCATAGGGGATCTTCTCCCAGGGAAACACGTCGCTCATGCACGGATCGATGCGGCGATCGATGACGAACTGGTTGGCGGCGCTCGCCTGCTTGAGATGCGCGAAATGCGAGCCCTGCACGCGCTTCTGCCGCATCCAGACGTAGCGCGCGTCGAAGGTGATGTTGAAGCCCGAGGTGCCGGCGCAGAACACCACCATGCCGCCGCGCTTGACCACCAGGCAGGAGACCGGGAACGTCGCCTCGCCCGGATGCTCGAACACGATGTCGACGTCGCGCTTGCCGGTGATGTCCCAGATCGCCTTGCCGAAGCGGCGCGCTTCCTTCACCCAGGCATCATAGGCCGGCGTGCCGACCTGCGGCATCGCGCCCCAGCACTTGAATTCGCTGCGGTTGATGACGCCCTTGGCGCCGAGATTGAACACGTATTCCGCCTTCGATTCGTGCGAGACGATGCCGATGGCGTTGGCGCCGGAGGCGGCGACGAGCTGCACGCCGAAGACGCCGAGGCCGCCGCTCGAGCCCCAGACCAGCACGTTATCGCCCGGCCGGAGAATGTGCGGGGCATGGCCGAACAGCATGCGATAGGCGGTCGCCAGCGTCAGCGTGTAGCAGGCCGATTCTTCCCAGGTGAGATGCGCCGGCTTCGGCATCAACTGCCGCGACTGCACGCGGCAGAACTGCGCGAACGAGCCGTCCGGCGTCTCGTATCCCCAGATGCGCTGCGACGGCGACAACAGCGGGTCGCCGCCATTGCACTCCTCGTCGTCGCCGTCGTCCTGATTGCAGTGGACGATGACTTCGTCGCCGACTTTCCAGCGCCGCACTTTCGAGCCGACCGCCCAGACCACGCCGGAGGCGTCGGAGCCGGCGACATGGAACGGGTTCTTGTGCACGTCGAGCGGCGAGATCGGCTGTCCGAGCCCGGCCCACACGCCATTATAGTTGACGCCGCCGGCCATCACATAGACCAGCACCTCCTCCTCGGCGATCGGCCAGGTCGGCACCACCTCGTGCTGCATCGCCGTCTCCGGCGGGCCGTGACGCTCCTTGCGGATCGCCCAGGCATGCATGTTCGCCGGCACGTGACCGAGCGGCGGAACTTCGCCGATGTCGTAGAGATCCTTGAGCGGCGCGGCTGACGGTTTTCTCTGCACGACGGCCATGTTGACGGGCTCCAGTGTCGAACCGCCGAGCGTCACTTCTTGCTCAGGCGTAGCCCAACAGTCTGCCGTAGTTGATTTTGCAGCGCAATAAATAGTTCGCCGCAGGGCGGAGGCGCCGACAGTGCCGACAGCGATCATGCTGAGAGAGCGAGTCACGAGGTCGCGGCGAAGAAAGCCCGCGCGCGGTTCGAAGCGCCCTACTTCGCGGCAACGATCGCCGGCATTGGCGCGGCGAGAGCGAGCCCGACCTGCCGCCGCGTGATGCTCCGTCCGACCCGGCGCGCGGCGACGATCGCCAGCGCCGCGATGGCGACGCCGGCGATGACGTCGATGAAATAATGGCCGCCGACGATCGGGGTGGCGGCCAGCATGGCGCCGTTCGCCAGCACCACGATCGGCCGCAGCAAGCGGGACGGCCACAGCGCCCAGGCATAGAGCGCCGCCGAGGCGGCATGGAAGCTCGGAAAGGTCACGATGCCGGCGAGACCCAGCAGCTGCAGATGACGCAACGTGCCGTCGCGCGTCGGCGCGAAGTCGCGCACTTGTTCGAGATACGCCCCCGGATCGAGATTCTGCAGATTGGCCGGGTCGAGCCCGATCTGCTGATAGACGCCGATCGCCGGCACCAGCGCGGAAATGATCGTGGTCGCGATCAAGGCGGCGGCGAAGGCGAAGGTGAACTCCTCGATGCGCTGATAGCGGGCCATCGCCGCCAGCACGACCGGAATGGCGAAGATCGGCCAACGGATCATGGTGTAGCCGTAGCTCAGCCAGGCCGCGAGCGTCGGGTGATCGTTCACGTAGTTCACATAGGCCGCCCAGTCGAAGCCGAGCGCGCGGTCGATGACGAGAAGATTGGCGTCCTGCAGCGGCAGGTCCGTTGCCGCGGCGACGTAGGTCAACGGCGCCATCACCGCGGTGATCAGCACGATCTGCGCGGTGGCGCCGAGCACGAACATCACCTGCGGGTCGCGCCGCCGGGGCGAGCATGCATTGGCGTGAGCGAAGCCGCCATAGATGCCGACATAGCCGACGGCGACCGCGAGCCCCGCAAGCTCGATCGAGAAATTGGTGACGAGAAGACTCAGCGCCAACACCGCGCCCATGGCGCCGACGACGATCCAGTTGATGTGGAAGAAACGCCAAGCCGCCTCGGCGTCGTCCATCATGATCGTGGGTGTGACGTCCATGCCGGCAAACTGGCCCGGCAGCCGTTAAGGTGAGGAGAATCGGAACGGTTAAAATCGCGTGTGACGCTTGACCATCGTTAATATCGTCGCAATAAGACCCGCGTCACACTGATGGATCAAAGCGCGTCGCTTGGTGACGGCGAGATGACCCGATCCGCCGGACGCGATGCGCGCTGATGGTGTCGGCATTGGTCGTGCGGCGGGATTGGACTTCGTCCTCCCCCGCGCAGCAAAGCGCGGCGGAGGCGACGAAGATGATCCGGCTTTATGCCGCACTCCTCCTTGGCGGCGTCGCGCTCGCCGTTGCGGCGCTCGGCGGCTGCGTCGACAACAAGGCGCCGCCGGAGCAGCCCTCGTTCTATCAGGACCTCGCCCAGGCCGACGCGACGCTCGATGCCGCCGCTGCGGCCTCGATGATCTCGGGCTATCGCGGCAACAACGGGCTTGCTCCGGTCACGATCGATCCGGAACTGATGCGGCTCGCCGGCGAGCAGGCGCGCGCCATGGCCGCGCGCGACAAGATGGATCACGCGGCGCTGCGTCCGTTCCAGGAGCGCATCCGCAATTCGCCCTTCGCTGGCAGCGAGGCGGTCGAGAACATTTCCGCCGGCTACCGCACGATTGCCGAGGCGTTCTCCGGCTGGCGCGATTCGCCGCCGCACCGCGCCAACATGCTCAACGCCGGCGTCACCCGCATGGGCATCGCCGCGGTCTACGCGCCCAACTCGAAATACAAGGTGTTCTGGGCGCTGATCCTCGCCGGGCCCAGCAGCCGCCGCGGGTAGCATTTCCCGTAGCGATCGTAGGGTGGGCTAAGCCGCGCAGCGGCGTGCCCACGTGCTTGTCCCGACCTCTGCTCAGCCCACTTGCGTACTCGACCTGTACTGATTCCCTCTCCCCTCGTGGGAGAGGGCGCCGAGCGAGCCTGCGAGCGAGGCGGGTGAGGGGCAATGCTTCGAAAAATCTTGCGACGAAGCCCCCTCACCCGGCTCCGCCGCGCTCCGCGCGCCGTCGCCACCCTCTCCCGCAAGGGGGGGAGGGAAAGATCGGCACGCACCGCGCGAAGGACGGCGCTTATCCGTTCCCCATCATCCTGAGGAGCGAGCGAAGCGAGCCTCGAAGGATGAAGGCCACGGCATTTCAGCATGCATCCTTCGAGGCCCGCGCTGCGCGCGGGCGCCTCAGGATGACGGGAAATACAATGACGGGAAATTCACCTCTCCCCGTTGGGGAGAGGTCGCGCGCAGCGCGGGTGAGGGGGATCGAACGTCGAGCCCGGTCCCCCTCACCCGCCGCATGCGCTTCGCGCATTCGGCGGCCTCTCCCCCAAGGGGAGAGGCGAAGCAGCGCGGCAATACGGCGAGAACGAAGAACGCCATGAGCAGACAGCCTCCGACGCCGGGCGCCGAGCGATATGCGGCGCGGTTTGCCGCCGAGGCGGCGGCGCTGCAGCGCCATTATTGCAATGTCTTCAAGTTCTGGCGGATATGCCCGCTGAAAAAGTGCCGCAAGGCGAGAGCGTGCAGCGGCGACGCCAAACATTGCCTTCACCGCCGCGCAGCGGAAGTGCCGCGCGCCGTGCAATGGCTGGCGCGCCAAGAGATCCTGGCGGCAACGCGCCCGAGCGCCGGGCCGCCGGAGCGCATGGCGCGCGAGTTCATGCCGGGCGACCTCGCGGAGCGCTGACGCGGAAAGCAAGCGTAGCAAGCGTAGGGTGGGCTAAGCCGCGTAGCGGCGAGCCCACGTGCTTGTCTCAACATGTACCGCGTGGGCTTCGCTTCGCTCAGCCCACCCTACGTACTGAGCGCTGATCGCAGGAAGCATGAGCACGATGTTGCGCCGCAATACATTCCACGCCACATTGGCGTTGGCCACATTGGCGTTGCCGGAGTGGAAAGAGCGAGCATGGCCGAACAGCCGAAACGCGACAAGCCGTGGATCTTCCGCACCTATGCCGGGCACTCGACCGCCGCGGCGTCGAACGAGCTTTATCGCAAGAATCTGAGCAAGGGGCAGACCGGGCTCTCGGTCGCCTTCGATCTGCCGACGCAGACCGGCTACGACAGCGATCACCCGCAGGCCAGGGGCGAGGTCGGCAAGGTCGGCGTGCCGATCTCGCATCTCGGCGACATGCGCGCGCTGTTCGACGGCATCCCGCTCGGCGAGATGAACACGTCGTTGACGATCAACGCCACCGCCGCCTGGCTGCTGGCGCTCTATGTCGCGCTCGCCGACGAGCAGGGCGTGCCGCGGCAAAAACTCACCGGCACGACGCAGAACGACATCATCAAGGAATACCTCTCCCGCGGCACCTATGTGTTCCCGCCGGCGCCGTCGATGCGGCTCACCAAGGACGTGATCTTGTTCACGACCAAGGAGATGCCGAAATGGAATCCGATCAATGTCTGCTCCTATCACCTGCAGGAGGCGGGCGCGACGCCGGTGCAGGAGCTGGCCTTCGCGCTCGCTACCGCAATCGGCGTGCTCGATGCGGTCAAGGCCTCGGGCGCGTGCGCCGACGGACAATTCGGCGAAGTGGTCGGGCGCATCTCCTTCTTCGTCAATGCCGGGCTGCGCTTCGTCACCGAAGTGTGCAAGATGCGCGCCTTCACCGAGCTGTGGGACGAGATCACGCGCGAGCGCTACGCGGTCGGCGATGCCAAGCAGCGGCTGTTCCGCTACGGCGTGCAGGTCAACTCGCTCGGCCTGACCGAGCAGCAGCCGGAGAACAACGTCGCCCGGATTTTGCTCGAGATGCTGGCGGTAACGCTGTCCAAGGACGCGCGCGCGCGCGCGGTGCAGCTTCCGGCCTGGAACGAGGCGCTCGGCCTGCCGCGGCCGTGGGACCAGCAATGGTCGCTGCGCATGCAGCAGATCCTTGCCTATGAGACCGACCTGCTCGAATACGGCGACATTTTCGACGGCTCGCCGGTGATCGCCGCCAAGGTCGCCGAGCTGAAAGAGGCGGCGAAGGAGGAGCTAAAACAGATCGAGAAGATGGGCGGCGTCGTCGCCGCGGTCGAGCAGGGCTATCTCAAGCAGCAGCTCGTCGAATCGAACTCGCGGCGGGTCGAGGCGATCGAGCGCGGCGAGCAGACCGTGGTCGGCGTCAACCGCTTCGTCGAGACCGAGGCCTCGCCGCTCGCCGACGCCGCCGAGGCGGTGGTCACCGTTTCGCAGGCGGCGGAAGAAGAGCAGATCGCCCGGCTCAAGGCCTGGCGCGCCGCGCGCGACGGCGAGGCGGTCGCCGGCGCGCTGGCGGCGTTGCGCAAGGCGGCGCGCAGCGGCGCCAACATCATGCCCGCCTCGATCGCCTGCGCCAAAGCCGGCGTCACCACCGGCGAGTGGGGGTTCGCGCTGCGCGGTGCCTTCGGCGAATACCGCGCGCCGACCGGCGTCGGCACCGCCATGCGCAACGACGCCGAAGGCCTCGACGACATCCGCGCCGAAGTCGACCGGGTGTCGAAGAAGCTCGGCCGGCGTCTGAAATTCCTGGTCGGCAAGCCCGGCCTCGACGGCCACTCCAACGGCGCCGAGCAGATCGCCGCGCGCGCCCGCGACGCCGGCATGGAGGTGGTCTATGACGGCATCCGCTTGACCGCGGAAGCGATCGCCGCGGCGGCCGCGGAAAAACGCGTCCACGTCGTCGGCCTGTCGATTCTCTCCGGCTCGCACCTGCCGCTGGTGCAGGAGGTGATCGCGCGCATGAAGGAGGCCGGGCTCGACCACGTGCCGGTCGTCGTCGGCGGCATCATCCCGCCGCAGGACGCGAACGCGCTCAAGGAGGCCGGCGTCGCCGAAATCTACACGCCGAAGGATTTCGAGTTGAACCGCATCATGACCGATCTGGTGCGCATCGTGGAAAATGCCGCCGCCAAATGAATCAACCAGAGCGCAATCGGTTCAGGTTGAATCGAGGATCATGCTCTGGGCGGCGGGCGCACCGCCGCGGCGATCGCCTCGCTGAGCGCGCTCGGGCTCACCGGCTTGCGCAGATAGAAGTCCATCCCGGCGGCGCGCGCCGCCGCTTCGTCGCCCATCTCGGCGCGGCCGGTGATGCCGATGACCGGCGTGCGGCCGGCGGCGCCGGCGAGCGAGCGGATGCGCCGGGTCGCTTCGAGGCCGTCGATGCCGGGAAGCGTCACGTCCATGAGCACGGCGTCGTAGCCGCGCCCGACCGAGGCGACCGCCTCCTCGCCCGAATTGACGAAGTCGGCGCGGTGCCCGAGTTCGGTGAGGATGGTGTTGAGGATGACGCGGCCGTAAGGGTTGTCCTCGGCGCACAAGATCGTGAGCGGCCGCACCGGAACCGCGCGCCGCGAGCGCGGGCGTGCCGCCGCTTTGGCGGACGCGATCGGCAGCACCGCCGCGAAGCGGAAGGACGACCCGCGGCCCGGCGTGCTGGTCACCGTCAAATCGCCGCCCATCAGCCGGGCCAGGCGTTTGACGATGGCGAGCCCGAGGCCGGACCCGCCATAGTGGCGCGCGATCTCGACGCTTGCCTGCACGAACGGCTTGAACAGCCGCTTGATCTCGTCCGCCTTCAGTCCGATGCCGCTGTCGGCGACGGTCACGACGAGTCTGGCACGCCCGCGCCCGGCAGGCGCCGCGTGCGCATCGAGCCGCACCACGCCGCGCTCAGTGAACTTGACCGCGTTGTCGATGAGATTTTCCAGAGCCGCACGCAGCCGCACCGGATCGCCGACCAGGAGCTCCGGCAGACCGTCGGCAATTGTTACCTCCACGGTCAGGCCCTTCGTCTCCGCCCGCGTGGTGAGAGAATCCGCCAAGGCTTCGAGCAGACGCCGCGGCCGGAAAACCTCCTCCCGCAGCGCCAGCGAGCCGGCGTCGGCCTTGGTCGCGTCGAGCACCAATGTCGTCAGCGCGGCGAGATGCTCGGCGCTGCCCTTGATGCTGGCGGCCCAGCGCCGCTCGCGGTCGCCGATCGTCGAGCTCGCCAGCAATTCGCCGAGCGCCAGAATGCCGGTGAGCGCCGTGCGAATATCGTGCGCGAAGGCGGCGAGCGCAGTTTCGTTCGTCTGCGCCCGCGCCTGGCGACGCCGCCGCTGACGCGGCGCCGCCTTCGCGGCGGCTTTCGTCTTCGACCTCGATCGCACCATGGCTGCGCCCCGGCGCCGGCGTCTTACTGGAGCATGATCCTTGGAAAAACGGCCCTCACATCTTTCGGATCATGCTCGCGGCTCATGCTCGCGGCAGCATGCCATGATGCCGGACGGAACAAAATAAGCTCGCGCCCCTATATTGCGGCTCATCCATGCGGAAAGCCGCTTTCGACTTTGGGAGCAGGCTCTAGCGCCCGAGCCCGACCATGCGCCTGATGTCCGCCGCGGTCGCGCCGCCGGCGCGCAACTCGCGCAAGCTCGCCGCCTGTGTCGATTTCGACAGTTTGCGGCCGTCGGGGTCGAGAATGAGCCGGTGATGGTGGTAGATCGGCTCCGGCAGGTCGAGCAGCACCTGCAGCAGGCGGTGAATGCTGGTCGACCAGAACAAATCCTGCCCGCGCACGACATCGCTCACGCCCTGCAAGGCGTCGTCCACGGCGACCGCGAGGTGATAGCTCGCCGGCGCGTCCTTGCGCGCGAGCACGACGTCGCCCCACATTTGCGGCGCCACGGTCACGATCCCGGTCTGGCCCTGCGGACCGACCCCGGTCTCGGTCCAGCTGACCACTCCGACGCGCGCCACCGCCGCGTCCATCGCGAGCCGCAAGGCATAGGGCTCGCCGGCGTTGCGCCGGCGCTCGCGTTCGGCTGCCGACAGCTTGCGCGCGCGTCCGGGATAAAGCGGCACGCCGTCCGGGTCGCGCGGCCAGCGCCCGCAGCGGTCGCGCTCGGCCACCAGCGCGCTGATCTCGCTGCGGCTCTCGAAACTCGGAAAGAGGAGCCCCTGCGCTTCCAGCTTGGCGAGCGCGGCCGCGTAATCCTCGCGGCACTCGCTCTGCCGCCGCACCGGTTGCTGCCAGGAGACGCCGAGCCAGCCGAGATCCTCGTAGATCGCCGCCTCGTATTCCGGCCGGCAGCGCTCCGCGTCGATGTCCTCGATGCGCAACAGCAGCCGTCCGCCGACTTCGCGAGCCATGTCGTGATTGAGCAATGCCGAGTAGGCATGGCCCAGATGCAGGTACCCGTTCGGGCTCGGCGCAAAGCGGAAGATGCGGGTGTACATCGGCGTTTGTTTCAGTCACGACCAGGTTGACCGGCCGAAGGGGTCAATCCATCACATAGTCTCGATGATTGATCTTTCGCAGGTAGTCGCCGACAATAACCGCGCTTCATGACATGCCGGATGACATGCCGGCCCACATTCATACCGACGCCGATCTCGACGCGGGCCTCGCGGCGCTCGGCCGCGCCGATCCGCGTTTTCTCACCCTTATTGCCGCCGCCGGCCGGCCGCCGCTGCGGCGCCGGCCCGATGGTTTTGCCGGGCTCGCCGCCATCATCGTGGCGCAGCAGCTTTCCACCGCGAGCGCCGACGCGATCTGGGCGCGGCTCGTGGCGGCATTCGATCCGCTCGAGCCCGCGGCGATCATGCGCGCACGGGCGGCGCGGCTGGCACGGCTCGGGCTTTCGTCTGCGAAAATCCGGGCGCTCAAGGCCATCGCGCGCGCCATCATCCGCGGTGAGCTCGTGCTCACCACATTGAGCGGGCTCGCCGCCGAGGACGCGCATGCGGCGCTCACCGCCGTCCATGGCATCGGCCCCTGGACCGCCGACATCTATCTCCTCTCCTGTCTCGGGCACGCGGACGCCTGGCCGGCCGGCGATCTCGCCCTGCAGGAAGCGGCGCGGCTCGCCTTCGCACTGCCGACGCGGCCGACGGTGAAGGAGATGCAAGTGCTCGCGGAAACATGGCGGCCATGGCGGGCCGTGGCGGCGCGCGTGTTGTGGACCTACTATCGCAACGTCAAGAAGCGGGAAGGCGCGCCTTTTCAGCCATCGCGAGGTCCGAATGGCCGTTGAACTCGATGGCCCGCGGATAACGCCCCGTTCCGGGACCGCGCGCCAGCTTGTCGTCGTCCTCCATGGCTACGGCGCCGACGGCAGCGATCTCATCGAGCTCGGCCGCGCCTGGCAGCCGCTCTTGCCGCAGGCCGCGTTCGTCTCGCCGCATGCGCCCGAGCCGTGCGGACAGGCGCCGATCGGCCGGCAGTGGTTCGCGCTCACCTTCCGCGATCCGAACGAACGCTGGCGCGGCGTCAACAACGCCGCGCCGCCGCTCGAACGCTTCCTCGATGCCGAACTTACCCGCCACGCATTGCCGCCCTCTGCGCTGGCGCTCGTCGGCTTCAGCCAGGGCACGATGATGGCGCTGCATGTCGGCCTGCGCCGCGCCGTGCCGCCGGCGGCGATCGTCGGCTATTCGGGTCTTCTGGTCCTGCCGCCGGGCGCCACGGCGGAAACCCTTGCCGCCGACATCAAATCGCGCCCGCCGGTGCTGCTCATCCATGGCGAGCGCGACGATCTTATCCCGGTCGAGGCGCTCTTTCAGGCGGCGCAGAGTCTCGCCGCGCTCGGCGTGCCGGCGGAATGGCATCTGTCCGCCGGCGTCGGCCACGGCATCGACCCCGAAGGGCTGCGCCACGGCGGAGAGTTTCTGGCGCAGTGTTTTGCGGCGAGGCGTTGAGGCGGCCCCTCTTTACCGATAACTCCCGGAGCGGGCTTCACAATCCTGTCACGCCTGCCTATAAACTGGCGCCCAACGCCGCAGTGCGGCTATTCGAGTCGAGGCGGGAGCGTCGGTCTTGAACGTTCATGTGTCGCCGTCGGGTTTTCCGGCGCTTGTCCTCAATGCCGATTTCCGGCCGCTGAGCTATTACCCGCTGTCGCTGTGGTCGTGGCAGGACGCGATCAAGGCGGTGTTTCTCGAGCGGGTGAACATCGTCGCCAATTACGACCGCGCCGTGCGCAGCCCGAGCCTGGAAATAAAGCTGCCGAGCGTGGTGTCGCTCAAGACTTTCGTCAAACCGTCGACGCATCCTGCCTTCACCCGGTTCAACGTGTTCCTGCGCGACCGCTTCTCCTGCCAATATTGCGGCGCGCGCGACGACCTCACTTTCGATCATTTGTTGCCGCGCTCGCGTGGCGGACATACCACCTGGAACAACGTCGTCGCCGCCTGCTCGCCCTGCAATCTGCGCAAGGGCAATCTGACGCCGGAAGAATCGAAGATGTGGCCGTCGCAAAGACCGTTCCAGCCGACGGTGCAACACCTGCACCGCAACGGCCGGCTGTTCCCGCCCAATTACCTGCACGAGAGCTGGCTCGACTATCTCTACTGGGACACCGAACTCGATCCGTGATCGTCGTGCCCATTCGGCTTTAAGGCGCCGCGCGACGATCACGTTCTTGTTGACGTCTCTGGCCGGTTTCGTGACGTTCGATTAGAATACATTCGGCATCAATTGGGGGCATTTCATGGTTCGCGGCATTTGCGTTGCGGCGGCATGCATCATTGGCCTCGGAGCGGTCGCCATTGCCGGCGACGCCGACCTCGAACTTTGCAAGTCCGATGCCAACAATAGCGATGTGATCGCCGCATGCGACCGGGTCATCGCAAGAGGCAATCTTAGCAAGGAAGATCTTTACTCGGCCTATTACGAGCGGGGAATGAAACGGCGCGGGAATCGGCAGTTCGACCAAGCCATCAGCGATTTCACCGCAGCCATTGCCGTAAGCCCAAAAACTTGGGCCTATGTCGCGCGCGGCCATGCCTACGCATACAAAAAGGATTTCGCCCGCGCCTTCGCCGATCAGGAGAAGGCGATCGCCATGGAGGCGACCGAGGTGACGTACACCGGCCGAGCGATGGATCTGATCGAGGCGGGAGCCTATGACCGCGCCATCGCCGATCTCAACGAGGCCTTGCGCATCAACAATAAATATTTGTACGGCTATTTGGCGCGGGGCGATGCCTATTTGAAGAAGCGCGAATTTGACAAGGCCGGAGCGGACTATCAAGCGGCATTGCAGATCAAGCCGGACAACCAGGAAGCAAAGAACGGCATCAAACGCGCCCGCGCGCACCAGACCAACTAACGGCACAGTCAATTGTCGGCCACGGCGGTTGGGCTCGTCCGGTTCCGGTGCGAGAGCCGAGCGTCTGCGGGGTCAAGTCGTCACTTCCTCATCTTCCGCTAATGATTCGTGAGCAGGCCGGACGACGTTCGAAGATTGGTGTTAGGGTTGCAAGCGCCGCGCGTTGCCGCGCTGCTGAGCGAAACAGCATTACAACCTCTTGGTGCCCGTGGAGGGAATCGAACCCCCACTCCTTGCGGAACACGATTTTGAGTCGTGCGCGTCTACCAGTTCCGCCACACGGGCCTCGGCCGCTACCTATATCTTCGACTGCAGCCCCCGGCAAAAGAAAATCCGACTTGGCGGCGCCGCGGTGAGGCGCGGCGCTTGCATCAACCGTCAAGATCGGCAAATTGCTGCCGACCGCAACGGCGCCGCAGCGAGGACGAATGCCGGACAGTTGGATCGATCGGCTTCGCAGCGAGCCCGCCGCCGCCCCGGCGCTGGCGATCTTCGTGCTCAGCGCGGCGACGCTGCTGACTACCTTGTATTTCGAATACGTGCTGAAGATAGCACCCTGCCCGCTCTGTCTCGAGCAGCGCCTGCCCTACCATGTGGTGGTTCCGCTGTCGCTGTTGATGACGATCGCTGCGCTCGTGCGCGCGCCGCAAAGGCTCATCGCCGTCGGCTTCCTGGTCATCGCCATCGCCATCCTCGACGGCGCCGCACTTGCGGCCTACCACGCCGGCGTCGAGTGGCACTGGTGGCCCGGCCCGAGCGACTGCTCGGGCCCGATCATCGATTTCCGGACGAAGGGACCGCTGCTCGATCAGCTGCAGTCGCTCCAGGCGGTGCGCTGCGACGAGCCGTCGTGGCGTCTCCTCGGCATTTCGCTTGCCGGCTATAATGTGCTGATCTCGCTGGTGCTGGCGGCGCTCGCAATCTACGGCCTGCTCCGGCGCACGCCGCGGGCCTGACTTTCATGCCATTTGCGGTTGTGCGTGGCCGCGGCGCGTTGCTAAACTGCCGGCCGCAGGCATCGGCGCATTCCGCGCCCTGGCAGAGGAGGGTTTTGTCGCCATGAAACGAACCGCTGTTTTGCTCGCGTCGGGAGTTTTTCTGACCGCCCTTGCCGGCGCGGCCGTTTCCATTCCGGCGCACGCGCAACAGGAGGCGGCCGCTCCGGCCGAAAAATCCGGACGCCAGGGATTCCTTGCGCGCCAGCGCGCCTGCGCCGCCGAATGGAAGGCCGACAAGGCCGCCGGAAAAATCCCGGCCGGCATGCGGTGGCCGAAATATCTAAGCGAATGCAACAAGCGCAAGAAGGCCGAGGGAATGTAATGGCCTGAAGCCGCCATCGCGCTTGGACATTGCCGCTTTCGCTTGCTCCGCGGGCGAGGGCTCGAGACCGCCGCACCCGCCGGCGAAAGAGCGAAAAAGCTGGTGGGCGGTGCAGGGATCGAACCTGCGACCCCATCCATGTCAAGGATGTGCTCTTCCGCTGAGCTAACCGCCCACGCCCACAACACTGAAGTGGAGCCGCGATTTAGCTTCGCGCCGGCGCCGCGGTCAAGGCCGCGCATGCGCCGTCATTGCTGGCGCCAAGGTCGCACGGCCGGCCAGAGCCGGGTCGGACCCGACTGCTCGGCCCGGCAATGACGCGACAGGGGATCAAAACTTCACGCGATCCGCGCCCTTGAGGCCGAGCATCGCACGCGCCTCGCTCGGCGTCGCAATCTCGTAGCCGAGTTCCTCGACAATGCGGCGGATTTTTGCCACTTGCTCGGCGTTGCTTTTGGCGAGCTTACCCGGCCCGATATAGAGCGAGTCCTCCAGCCCGACGCGCACATTGCCGCCCATCATCGCGGCGTTGGTGCAGAAATTCATCTGGTGGCGGCCGCCGGCGAGCACCGACCAGAGATATTGATCGCCGAACAGCCGGTCAGCCGTGCGCTTCATGAACAGGAGATTGTCGAGTTCGGGGCCAATGCCACCGAGAATGCCGAAGATGAGCTGCAGAAAAACCGGCGGCTTGAACAGGCCGCGGTCGATGCAATGAGCGAGGTTGTAGAGGTGGCCGGTGTCGTAGCACTCGTGCTCGAATTTGACGCCGTGGCCCTCGCCGAGCGTCTGGGAGATCTTCTCGATGTCGCGAAAGGTGTTGGCAAAAATGTAGGCATCGGAGTTACGCAGATAACTCTCTTCCCAGTCGTATTTCCAGGCCTTGTAGCGTCGCGCCATGGGATAGAGCGCGAAGTTCATCGACCCCATGTTGAGCGAGCACATTTCCGGCGACAGAAGCTCGGCGGCGGAGATGCGCTGTTCGACCGTCATGGTCGCCGCGCCGCCGGTGGTAATGTTGACCACGGCGTCGCAGGCCTGCTTGATGCGCGGCAGGAACTGCATGAACACTCTTGCATCGGGCGACGGCCGCCCGTCCTTGGGATCGCGCGCATGCAGATGCAGGATCGCGGCGCCGGCGGCGGCGGCATCGATCGCCTGCGTCGCGATCTGATCGGGCGTGATCGGCAGCGCCGCGGACATGGTGGGGGTGTGGATCGAGCCGGTGACAGCGCAGCTGATGATGATCTTCGCCATGGTCGCCTTTCCCGGCCAAACCCGCCAAAAGCCGTCACATTTCGGTCGCAATGACGCCGCTTCACATTAAGTTCAAAAGCTCGAAGCGCAAAAGTTCAAAATTTCGCCGTCTCGACTTGATCCCTGGTCCGGTGTCGGCATCTTCGTCGCTTCCGCCGGCGCGACGAGAGCGGCACCGGGCGGAACCTCTCCGCGACCGCGCGGTTGAGCCTCGGGATCGCCATTGGATCAATTCGCCGCGTGCCGGTCGAATGGATGAGAGCGCGGGATCAATGGGCAGATGAATTTTTGCATCATTGGCCCGGTCATGCAATCAACGCGCTCCGTCGACGCCGGTCTTTCGCCGTCAAGGCCGGGCGGTCGAGCTTGGGAGACAAGATGATGCGAGCAAGACTTTTGACAGCCGTCGCCGCGCTCCTGTCGCTCACCGTCGGCGGTGCGCTTTGCGCGGAGCCGACGGCGGTCGGTCTTTGGCAAGCGATCGATGCCGGCACCGGCCAGCCCACCGGCTGGTTTCTCATCAGCGATCACAGCGGCGTCTACGACGGAATCATCGCCAAGATGTTCCTGCAGCCGGGCGAGGATCCTAATGTCGTCTGCGATCGGTGCAAGGACGACCGCCACGACAAGCCGTGGCTGGGGCTCGAAATCATCCGCGGCATGAAGCCGGAGGGCGACAACAAGTACGGCGGCGGAACCATCCTCGATCCGCGCGACGGCGAAATATACAAAGCCACGATGAAGGTTACGCCCGACGGCCAGACGCTGATCGTGCGCGGCTATATCGGCTTCGAGCTGTTGGGCAAAAACCAATATTGGACGCGCTTGCCGGATTCCGCCTACAACGCGCTCGATCCGTCGGTCAACCCCAATCCCGCCGTCAGCCCGAAGCGCCCGCCACCCGCGCGCAAATCGCAAACCACGTCGAAGCCGGAAGACGTCGCCCGCCGCTGACGCCGGACGCCGTCACGCGCTGCGCGCCTCCTCTTCGCGCGGCTTGCCCATCAGTACGGGCTGGAACAGCGCCGCGGCGGTCATCGTCGTCAACAGCGAGAGGGCGAGCAGCTTGCCCATGCTGGACGTCCCCGGATCGCTGGAAAAATACAGACTGCCGAAGGCCGTGGCCGTCGTGCAGGCGCTGAACGTCACCGCGCGCGTCAGCACCGACTGCAACAGGTTGGTCTGTCCCTCGCGCCACGCCATGATGTAGTAGATCTTGAAGGCCACGCCGACGCCGAGGAGGAGCGGCAGCGCGATGATGTTGGCGAAATTGAGCGGCAGATCGATCGCTACGCAGATCTCCAGGGTGACGACGCAGGCGACCAACAACGGAACGAGCGTCAACAGCACGTCGACCACCCGGCGCAACGTGATCCACAGCAGCACGGCGATCGACAGCAGCGCGCACGCACCCGCCTCGATGAAGGCGGTGATGATCGTGCCGCGCGCCTCGAGAATCGAAATCGGTCCCTCGGTCGCGTTCGGCTCGGCCGCCTGCACGGCGCGCGCGAACGCCTGCAAGGTCGCATTGTCGGCCGAATTGCCCCTCGGCGCGATGTCGAGGCGCGCGTGCCCGTCCGCGGTCAACCATTGGTGCACCAGCTCGGGCGGAAGGTTGTCGCGGGTGATCTCACGCGCCTTGAGTAGATTGCGCAGGTTGTCGAGCGCAGTCCGCAACGGCTGGACGAACGCCACCTCGGCGCGCCGGCGGGCGGCCTCGTCGGCCTTGGCGAGTGCGGTCATGTCCGCGGCCAGGCGCTTGGCAGCGTCGGCGCCGGGACCGGGGGCGTTGCCGGCCAGCCGATTGAGCGCATCGACGGTGGTATTGATCATGGCGACGTTTTCCGCGTCCGTCGGCGGCGAACTGACTGTGCGCGGGTAGAGCGCGGCATTCAGCGTCTTGGCGGCATTTTGTATGACCGGCAGCTTCCGCTCCTGCTGCTCCGGAATGAAGGACGAAAGCGTCACCACACGGGCGACTTCGGGCAGCGCCCTGAGCTTGGCGGCGGCCTGGTCGGCCGCCGTCAATGACGGCAGCAGAGCCGCGATATCGTTGGCGCCGCTATCCGGTTCCTTCTCCAGCTCGATATAGGTCGCGACCGATTCGGTCTTGGCATTGCGCAAGTTCATCGGATTGAAATCGAACTGCAGCCACAACAACAGCGGCGACGCCCCGACAATGACAAACGCGGTCGCCAGCAGGATCGGCACGCGCCGGCGCTCGAGGAAGCGATCGACCGGCGCCAGGAAGGCGTAGCCGAGCGGGTACGGCTCGCTGCGCGGCTTGAGCCGGCTGAGCAGCGCCGGCAACAAGGTGATGCTGGTGAGGAACGCGATCAGCATGCCGACGCCGGCGATCAATCCAAGCTCCGACAATCCCCGGTACTCGGTCGGCAGGAACGAGAGAAACCCCGCCGCGGTCGCCAGCGCGGCGAGCGTGAGCGGCGCGCCCGCGCGCCGGCCGGCATGCACCAGCGCCTCACGCAAACTGTCGACCTCATGCCGCTCGGCCCGATAGCGGACGCTGTATTGGATTCCGAAATCGACGCCGAGGCCGACAAACAGCACGGCGAAATACACCGATATCAGGTTGAGGGTACCGACCATCAGCATGCCGAGCGCGGCGGTGATTGAAAGCCCGACGACCAGGCTGACGAAAACGGCGAAGATGATCCGCACCCAGCGCAGCGCCATCCACAGGATGAAGAGCACGACGGCGATGGTCAGGGCGGCGTTGAGCGCCGCGTTCTCCTTGATCGTGGCGAATTCGTCGTCGTCCATTGGCACCGGACCGGTCAGGCGCACGCGCGCCTGGTCGGCGGATGCGAGCTTGAGGTCGGCGACGGCGCGGTGCAGCGCGTCGGTTGCCTTGCGCCCGGGCTCGAGCTCGGAATAGTCGAGCACGGTCTGTATCTTCAGGAACTGTCGCAGATCGACGGGTTTCGGCTCGCTGCCCTGAACCAGCTCGCGCCAGGAAAAGCTGGCGGGCCGGTTGGCATTGACCGCCTCCAGCGTGTTGGCCGCGAGCGTCATCGGCCAGGCCATGTCGGCGAGCTTGAGCTGGCCGCCCTGCACGCCGAGCAGCCCGAATTGCAGCGCGCGGATCACCCCGCGCAGGCTCGGGTCGGCCGCCAACACCTGCAGCAGGCGCTGCGCCTTGCTCAGCATCGTCATCTGCTGGGTGAGCTGCTCGGCCGGCTCGAACAACAGACCGTTCTGCGCGAAGAAGGTGCCGCCTTGCAGCTCTTCGATCGAACGGAAGAAATTCTTCTCTTGCGACAGCCGCTGCACCAGCGCGGTGGAGGCCTCCTCGACAAGCTCCGGCGTCGGCGCTTCGATCACCGCGACGATGACGTCGAATTGCGGGAAGGCCTTTTCGAAAACAATTTCCCGTTGCCGGGCCGGACTATTGGATGAAATGAGCTCATTGATGTCGGTCGTCATGGAAAAATGCGTCACCGCGTACCAGGTCGAAACCAGCGCGAGGACGATTGCTCCGGCGATCACCCACCAGGCGTAGTGCGTGCACAGGCCGATAGCGCGGACAACAAGAGCAGTGATTGTCTTCATGGGAAGTCAGCAGGACAAAGTCGGCGTTTGAGGCGTTATGAGAACGGCAAAATCGAGGCACGCGCAGTTAACCCATCCGACGGCGCACCGCCCGGCTATGTCGAGGCATGATCCGCCGGGAGGGAGAGTCCGAGCGAAACCAGTGCGTCGGTCATGCACAAACTCCCCGAACGGCGGCGGCACTCGCGCTTTCGATCTGCAGTTCCTTCTACCGTGCGGCAACCTCATTTCGGAACTGCAAATCGGAAACCGCGCTGGAGCTAAATCGTTGCCGGCGTCCCCATGATTCCGCGGTTCGCACGCGCAAACGTCGGAATCGGGGCATTAGATGCACCGAAATGCCGCAAAAGTGAAATCATGGATATTTTCCTAGGCGGCCGCAAGAGGAGCCACCGTTCCGCGCGGCGCCGCGGAACCGGGCTTTTACCGCCATGCAACCTGGACAAAGTGCGCTTTTGCGATCAATGGTGCCGTGCAAATTCAGCCGCGGTCGACCGGCTGCCAGCCAGCGGCCGGCGCGGGCTTGATTGTCACAGCCTCGTGGCCAATTGATTGTCACGGCGTTGCGGCCGAAGTATTGAACATGGAGCGTCGCGGGCGGCCCGCGGTGCAGTGACGGCAGAGCGCCGCAATCCGGCACTCCGCCGGGAGGTCGTTGATGAAGGTGATACTCGCTCAGCCTCGGGGTTTTTGCGCCGGCGTGGTGCGTGCCATCGAGATCGTCGAGCGCGCCCTGCAAAAGTACGGGCCGCCGGTCTATGTGCGCCACGAGATCGTGCACAACAAGCACGTGGTCGAAAGTCTGAAGGCCAAGGGCGCGCATTTCGTCGAAGACCTCTCCGAGGTCCCGCCCAATGCAGTCACCATCTTCAGCGCGCATGGCGTCGCCAAGAGCGTCGAGGAGGAGGCGGCGGCGCGCGCGCTGCCGGTCCTGAATGCGACCTGCCCGTTGGTCACCAAGGTGCACAATCAGGGCAAGCGCTATGTGGCGCAGGGGCGCCGGTTGGTGCTCATCGGCCATGCCGGCCATCCTGAGGTCGAGGGCACCATGGGCCAGATCTCCGAGCCGGTGACGCTGGTGCAGACCGAGAGCGACGTCGAACGGCTTGACATTCCGCCCGATACGCCGGTCGCCTATGTCACGCAGACCACACTCAGCGTCGACGACACGCGCGGAATCATCGCGGCACTGCACCGCCGCTTTACCGACATCGTCGGGCCGGAGACGCGCGACATCTGTTACGCCACGCAGAATCGGCAGACCGCGGTACGCGAACTTTCCAAGCTCGTTGACGTTATTCTCGTGGTTGGCGCCAAGAACAGTTCCAATTCCAACCGCCTGCGCGAGATCGGTAACGAAGCCGGCACGCCGTGCTATCTGATCGCCGACGGCAGCGAACTCGAGCCGGAGTGGTTCGATGGCGCACACACCGTCGGCATCACCGCCGGCGCTTCGGCGCCGGAAGTGCTGGTCGAGGACGTGATCGATGGGCTGCGCCGGCTGGGGCCGGTCGAGGTCAGCGAACTGACCGGACGGCAGGAAACCATCGAGTTCCGCTTGCCGCCCGAATTGACCGACGGCATAACGCCGGTCCGCGGCGCGCGGGCGGCGGCGAAGGTCTAGTTCGGCGCCGGGCCGCGGCGAAGGATCAACAAAGGGAAAAAATCGTGGGTGTATCGCTACGACAGAAAGTGGCCGTCGGCGCATACGTGCTGCGGCAACGCCTCGAGGGCCGCAAGCGCTATCCGCTCGTGCTGATGCTCGAGCCGCTGTTCCGTTGCAATCTCGCCTGCTTCGGTTGCGGCAAGATCGATTACCCCGACGCCATCCTCAACAAGCGCCTGTCGGTCAAGGAGTGCCTCGACGCCGTCGACGAGTGCGGCGCTCCGATGGTCGCCATTCCCGGCGGCGAGCCGCTGATCCACAAGGAGATCGGCGAGATCGTCAAAGGCATCGTGGCGCGCAAGAAGTTCGTCTCGCTGTGCACCAACGCACTGCTGCTGGAGAAGAAGCTGCATTTGTTTGAGCCGTCGCCCTATCTGTTCTTCTCCGTGCATCTCGACGGCCTTAAGGCTCATCACGATAAATCGGTGTGCATGGACGGCGGCTTCGAAAAGGCCGTGGATGCGATCAAGGCCGCCAAGGCCAAAGGCTTCGCCGTCAACGTCAACTGCACGATTTTCGACGGCCATCCGGCCGAGGACATCGCGGCGTTCCTCGACTTCACCGCCGAGCTCGGCGTCGGCGTATCGATCTCGCCCGGCTACGCCTATGAGCGGGCGCCGGATCAGCAGCACTTCCTCAATCGCCGCAAGACCAAGGAGCTGTTCCGCAGGGTGTTCGCGCTCGGCAAGGGCAAGAACTGGAACCTCACCCATTCCGGAATGTTTCTCGACTTCCTCGCCGGCAACCAGGAATTCCACTGCACGCCCTGGGGCATGCCTACGCGCAACATCTTCGGCTGGCAGAAACCGTGCTATCTGCTCGGCGAGGGCTACGCCAAGACGTTTGCAGAATTAATGGAAACGACGGACTGGGACGCTTACGGCACCGGCCGCTACGAAAAATGCGCGAATTGCATGGCGCATTGCGGCTACGAGGCGACTGCCACCGAAGCGATGATGCAGCATCCGCTCGAGGCGCTGGCGATCGCTTGGCGCGACGTCAAGACCCAAGGGCCGATGGCGCCGGAAATCTCCCTCGAGCACCAGCGCCCGGCGCAATACATTTTCGACGGCCAGGTGCAGCTCAAGCTTTCGGAAATCCGTGCCGCCGAGGCGCGCGAGAAGGCGGCAGAGACCGCGAGCGCGGCTTAACAGCTTCTCGCCGCCCGGGGGAAGAGCTCACATCCCCCACGCGACCGCGCGCGTGTTGCCGCGCTTGAGATTGCGGTAGCGCGCCATGGCCCAGAGTGGGAAGAACTTCGAATAGCCGTGGTAGCGCAGATAAAAGACGCGCGGGAATCCCGTGGCGGTGTAGCGCGGCTCGTTCCAGAAGCCGTCGGCGCCTTGCGTGCGGCCGAGATATTCGATCCCGCGCGCGACCGCGGGATGATCGATTTCGCCGACGGCCATGAGGCCCAAAAGCGCCCACGCCGTCTGCGACGCCGTCGACGGCGCGCGCTCGTAGCCATGATAGTCGAGCTTGTAGCTTGAGCCGTCCTCGCCCCAGCCGCCGTCGTCGTTCTGGATCGACGCGAGCCAGTCCGCCGCCCTGCGCGTTTCCGGGGCGCCGCGCTCGAGCCCGACGGCGTTGAGCGCGCACAGCACCGACCAGGTGCCGTAAATGTAGTTCATGCCCCAGCGGCCGTACCAGCTGCCTTCGGCCAGCTGGGTACGGCGCAGATAGTCGACCCCGCGCGCCACCGCCGCACTGTTCGCGATCGTCTCGCCGAATTGGGCGAGCATCGACAGGCAGCGCGCGGTCACGTCCTCGGTCGGCGGATCGAGCAGCGCGCCGTGGTCGGCGAAGGGAATGTTGTTGAGATAATAATATTCATTGTCGGCATCGAACGCGCCCCAGGCGCCGTTCTCGCTCTGCATGCCGTCGATCCATTCTTTGGCGCGCACGAGCGGCGCCTGAAAATCCCGCCGCCCGGAAATGCTGTGCATACGGTCCATGGCCATGGCGACGACGGCGGTGTCGTCGACGTCGGGATAATGCGGGTTGGCATATTGGAACGCCCAGCCGCCCGGCCGCAGCCCGTCTCGCCGCGCAATCCAGTCGCCGCCCACGTCGAGGATTTGTTTGGGGACAAGCCAATCGAGGCCGCGCTTGACCTCGGCCACGGCACGCTCGCCGCCGACTTCCATGAGCGCGTGGCAGACGAGGCCGGTGTCCCAAATCGGCGACACGCAGGGCTGGCAATAGGCTTCGCGCTCGTGCACCGCCAACAGCTTCTCGACCGATTTGCGCGCGATCGCGCGCCGCGGATCGCTCTCCGGAATCCCGAGCGCGGCGAACATCATCACGCTGTTGGCCATGGCCGGGAAAATGGCACCGAGACCGTCCTCGCCGTTGAGGCGCTCGCTCACCCAGGCGACCGCGCGCTCGATGGCGCGCTCGCGGGTGCGACTGGGAAAATACCGCTCGGTCGCGCGTAACACATTGTCGACGCCGCGGAAGAACCAGAACCACGACGCCCACTGCTGCGGCGCCTTCGGCGGCGGCCCGATGCTCTGCGGCGGTTCGAGGAACAGTTCGTCGATGCGAATTCCCTTGGCGTTGCGTGCCTGCGGCTTCTTCGCCATCAGCACCAACAGCGGAACGATAACGGTGCGGCTCCAATAGGAAATCTTGTCGAGATGAAAGGGAAACCACTTCGGCAAGAGCATGATCTCGACCGGCATCACCGGCACCGCCCGCCACGAAATGAAGCCGAACAAAGCGAGCATGATGCGCGTGAACACGTTCGCCCGCCCGGCGCCGCCGCGGCCGCGAACGGCCTCGCGCGCGCGGCGCATGTGCTCGGCGTCGACGGAATCGCCGATCATCTTCAGCGCGAAATAGGCCTTCACCGTCGCGCTCACGTCGAGATCGCCGTCGCGAAACAGCGGCCAACCGCCGTGCTCGCCCTGGATGCGACGCAGATAGGCGGCGATCTTGGCCTCCAGCGCCGCGTCCACCGGCTCGCCGAGGTAATGCCGCAGCAGCACATATTCCGCTGGAATCGTCGCATCGGCCTCGAGCTCGAACACCCAATGGCCGTCCGGCCGTCGCAGTGCGAGCAAGGCTTGCGTTGCCTTATCGATGCGTTGTTCGAGCGCGGCGTCGGTGATCGCCGCGGAGCGCGGGTCGGCAGGCGACGCCCGCGTCGCACCTTGGGTGCGCAGTTCAAGAGTGTCGTCGATCATGGCAGCTTGGCAATGAGGTCGGCGGCGCGGTCGCCGGATCGGATTGCGCTCTCGATCGTAGCCGGCAAGGCGGTGTCTGTCCAATCCCCGGCGAGGACGAGATTGCGCCATGCGGTGCGAGCGCCGGGACGTTTGGCGTCCTGCGCCGGCGTCGCGGCAAAGGTCGCGCGACGCTCGCGCACGATTTGCCAAGGCGGCATCACCGCCGGCAGTCCGGTGGCGCGCGCGACCTCATCCCAGACAGTCCGCGCAAGCTCTTCCCGCGCCGCCTCGATCAACCGGTCGCCGGCGCTGATAGTGACGGAAAGACGGCCGGGAAAAGCAAAAATCCATTGCACCGTGCCGTTGAGCACGCCGAGGATCGGCGGCGCGTCGGCCGGCGGATCGACGCGGAAATGCGTGTTGACGATGGCGCGGAATTCGGTCGGCACTTCGAGTCCGTTCACCAGCGCGGCGGCGGCATAGGGCGGAACTGCGAGGATGACCGCATCCTCGGCCTCGAGCGCGACGGCCTCGTCGCCGAAATCGAGCGCTTCGACGGTTTCGGCCGCGAAACGCAGGCCGCGCAATTGATGCTCCATGCGCACCACGGCCCCTCGCTCCTGGAGAAAAGCCAGCGCCGGCTCGATCAACGTCGCGCCCAGGCCCTCACGCGCGATCAGCGGCCGGCAGGCGCGTCCGCCCATCGCCAAGGTTTCGCGAATAACCGCGGACGCAAGCCGGGCCGATCCTTGCGGCGGATCGATGTTCAGCGCCGCGAGCAGGAGCGGTTCGACCAGACGCCGGTAGAGCCGGCCCTCGCAGGTGATGACCTCGCCGACCGCCTTGCCGGCTGGCGACCAAAGCAGCCGCGCCAGCGGCGCATAGTCGAGGGCACGCGTTCCGGGCACGCGCCGGGCGGGGTCAAAGACCCACAGCGGCACGCGGCCGTCGTTGAAACGCAGCGTCCAGCGTTCACCGCTGGAGAGATCGACGAAGGGGAATTCCGCCGTCGGTGGGCCGACCAGCCCCTGCTCGGCGCCAATACTGCGCAGATAATGGAGCGCGGCGTGATTGCCCGAGAGCAGGAGATGATTGCCGTTGTCGATTGTCATGCCCACTGCGGCGTCGTGATAGGAGCGGCAGCGGCCGCCGGCGAAGGCAGTGGCCTCGTGCACGACAACGCGCCTGCCGGCCGATGTAAGCCGCACGGCCGCGGAGAGGCCGGCAAGGCCGGCGCCGACGATGTGGACGGTCGCGGCCATTACAGAAGATTGCGCAGCACAATGAAAAGGAGCTTGCCACGCGACAGGCGAATCGGCCGACGCGGCGGCGCGAAGCCGCGCGCGATCAGCGCTTCGAGAACGGCGCGATAGGCCGCGCCCATGATGCGCGGCGCCCGCACCACGCGGCGCGGGCTTTGCGCCATGATCCGCGCGGCTTTGCCAAAGTGCGCCTTGGCCAACGAGACGACGGCGGCGCAGGCTTCGCCAATGGCGGGACGCGCCAACACAACCGCCGGATCGGTTGCGGCGATGCCTGCCGCCTGCAGCGCCTCCCGCGGCAGATAGAGGCGTCCGAGTGCTGCGTCCTCGTCGAGATCGCGCAAAATGTTGGTGAGCTGCAGCGCGCAGCCGAGATGATGGGCGAGCGCCCGGCCGGCCTCCAGCTCCATGCCGAACACGCGCACCGACAGGCGGCCGACCGCGCAGGCCACGCGGTCGCAGTAGAGGTCGAGCGTCGCGCGGTCCGGCGCGCGGATGTCGGCGACGACGTCCATCTCCATGCCGTCGATGATGGCGATGAAATCTTCGCGCTTAAGGCCGAACCTGCTCACCGCGCGCGCCAGCCCGAGGAGCGAGGGCGGCGGCGTCCCTCGATACATGGCATCGATGTCGGAACGCCATTGCTGCAACTGCGTGCGCCGCATCTCGCGCGGGCCGGCATCGTCGGCGATATCGTCCACCGCGCGACAGAACGAATAGATTTCGAACATCGCCTCGCGCTCGGCGCGCGGCAGAATGCGCATGGCCGTGTAGAACGAGCTGCGGGAGGCACGCTCGGCCGCCTGTGTCGGCTTGTTCACTTACGCACCCCGCGGCCTTTGCGCGGCGGTGAACAGACGCCGGCCGGCCCGCCGTGACGCGCCAGTGAGAATGCCAAGCACCGTCAGGCCGGCGACTTCAGGAAGTTGCAGATGCACGCGATCGGATAACGGATCGCGCGCCATGAGGATGCCGGTGAGGCGATGCGCCAGCGTGTTGATGACGGACACTTCGAGCGCGAGGCGCCAGTCGGCGATCAACGCGGAAAAGATGTCGCTTTCGGAAAGCAATCGCTCGGTGCGCTCGGCGAGGCGGTGGAGGCAGCCGAGCAATGCGGGCGATGCCCGCGCCTCGCCCAGCGCCTCCACGGTCGCTCCGGCCGCGGCGAGCGCGTCGAGCGGAATGTAGACCCGGTTGAGATTCATGTAGTCGTTCCGGCAGTCCTGCAGATGGTTGATGATCTGCAATGCCGCGCACAGAGCGTCGTTGGCCGGCCAGGTGCTGCGGCTCTCCCCGTGCACATCGAGCACGAAGCGGCCGACCGGCATCGCCGAAAGCGAACAATAGCCGATCAGGTCCTCCCAATCGCGGTAGCGCAGCTTGGTTACATCGAGCATGAACGCGGCGAGCAGATCCTGCGCGTGTTTCGGCGGAAGACCACGCTCGACGAGCGCGGCGCGCAGCCGCACCGCCGCATGATCGTCGTCGTTGACGCCGGTCAAACCTCCGTCGAGACGAGAGAGCAGGTCAAGCTTCTCCTGCGGCGCCAACGCAGCGTGGTCGGCGATGTCGTCGGCGGTGCGCACGAAATCATAGAACGCCAGGATGAGCTCGCGGTGGCGCGGATGAATGAGCCGCGAGGCGACCGGGAAATTTTCGTCCCGGTGCCCCTTGCCTGACCGCAACTCGTTGGCGTCCTTCATTGCAGTTCCGAAGCGTTGTCCTGAATATTGCCTTGGGCGCGGCCCTTCCACATGCCGCCGCGGCCGCGCGCATGCTGATAGGCGGAATCAACCGTGAACGCTAGATAGATCGCGGCGATTGCCGGCAACGCCAGGCCCCAGGCCGGCGAGACGCGATAGAAGCGCAGCGTCGGCTGGAAGGCGAAGGCCATTATGAGCCAAGCGGCGATGCCGAGGACGCGCGCCGTGCCAGCGGCGAACAGGGCGAACGCCACCGGGGCAAGGTAAGCGATGGCCAGACCAAGGACGGTTGCCGCGAGCAGAAGCGGCGAGTAGTTGAGCTGCGCATAGGCGGTGCGCGCGACCATGCGGCGGATGTCGGCTACGGCCGGATAGGCGCGGATGCTGCGCACGCGCTCGGTGAGCCCGATCCAGATCGGCCCGACGGATTTCAGTTTTTTCGCCAGCGCACAATCGTCGATCAGGGCGTTGCGGATCGCGGCGATGCCTCCCGCTCGACGCAGCGCGTCGCGACGCACCAGCATGCAGCCGCCGGCGGCCGCCGCGGTCGAGCGGCGCGGATTGTTCGCCCAGGAGAACGGGTAGAGCATCTGGAAAAAGAAGATGAACGCCGGAATGAACGCGCGCTCGGCCAAGCTCTCGCAACGCAGCTTTGCCATCAGCGAGGTAAGCAGGTAGCCGCCGGACTGCGCCCGCGCGACGAGCCGGGCGAGTGCATCCGGCGCGTAGACGATGTCGGCGTCGGTGAACAGGAGGTAGGCCGGCGGATGCGCCGCTGCTTCGGCGAGTTCGACGCCCTGCTGCTGCGCCCACAGCTTCCCGGTCCATCCGCCCGGCGGCCCGCGCCCTGACAGCACGGTCAGGCGATCGGAAGCGCCCAGCGCCGCCGCCGCCTTTCGCGCAACCGCTGCAGTGGCGTCGCGGCTCTGGTCGTCGACCAGAATGACCCTGAATTTGCCGGGATAGTCCTGCCGCAGCAGCGAATCGACCGTCCGCCCGACGGATTCGGCCTCGTCGCGCGCCGGGATAATGGCGACGATTGCCGGCCGCGGCCCCGCGCCGCGTGGCACCTCCTCGTCGCGTTGCCGCGCGAGCCAGAACCCTCCGCGCCCCGCCAGGAGATAGAGCCAAATGGCAAGCACCATTGACGCTATGAGGTCATTGGCCACAGATTGTCCCCTGGTGGCTTACATTCGGGGCTGATATGCGCCGCAGCCGACGGAATCGCCCGGTGTCGGACCTGCTTCATCGTTATCCCGTAATGTAAGGTCAAAATCAGAAACCCACAGGGACGTCGCAACGCCTGGCAATCAAGGGATGAACGCCAAAAATAGCCCTTTCCTCTCGCGCCTCGACGTGACGGCCAAAGATATAGAGGACCTGCTCGGTCAACTGCTGTCAGCGACCGCAGTCGCCGGCGAGATCAGTCGGCCGGTACGTCTCCTCGACGCCATGCGCTACTCCAGCCTCGGCGGCGGCAAGCGCTTCCGCCCCTTCCTGGTGGTGGAATGCGCGGCGTTGTTCGACGTCCCGCGGTCGCGAGCGCTGATGGCTGGCGCGGCGCTCGAATGCGTGCATTGCTACTCGCTGGTTCACGACGATTTGCCGGCGATGGACAATGACGCGCTGCGGCGCGGACAGCCTACCGCGCACAAGAAATTCGACGAAGCGACCGCCATCCTCGCCGGCGACGGCCTGCTCACGCTCGCCTTCGACATCCTTTCCCGCAAGGAGACGCATCCCGACCCGGCGGTCCGCATCGAACTCGTGAACGCGCTCGCCCGCGCCGCCGGTCTCGGCGGCATGGTGGGCGGACAGATGCTCGACCTTGCCGCCGAGGGCCGTTTCACTGGCAGCGGACCGCAGCAACTCGGCGAGACCGAAGTGCGGACATTGCAGGCGATGAAGACCGGCGCGTTGCTGCGTTTTGCCTGCGAGGCCGGCGGCATTCTCGGATCGGCGACGCGGCCGCAGCGTGAAGCACTGGAGCTTTATGGATCGGCGGTTGGCCAGGCGTTCCAGATCGCTGACGATCTCCTCGATCTCGAGGGCGATCCGGCCCTGGTCGGCAAGTCGACCGGAAAAGACGCCGCGGCGGGCAAGGCGACAATGGTCGGTGTTCTCGGTGCGGCCGGAGCAAGGACGCGGTTGAGGCAGCTGGTCGCGGACGCCGACCGCGCGCTGGCGCCGTTCGGGACCGCGGCTGCGGTCCTCATCGAAGGCGCGCGCTTCGTCGCTGACCGACACGCTTAGCTTGTGAGCAGGAGCTTGTGAGCGGTGGCGAGAAAGCAGTGCAGAACCGTTACGCTGTGCGGCGAATCTTTAGGGTTTTGGCAATGGTCGGCCGCGGGTCCGATTGAAGTTCGCGTCGGTCGGTCCTATTTGCAGCAGGTTGTTGCGCCGTCATGCGTCGTTCCCGGAACGAACAGGGACCCGAAACCGTGATTTCGGGATTTTCGTCCACCATGACCATGCAAACCCGATGGCCGGCCTATGCGGCTGCCCTGCTCTCGGCGCCATTTTTCCTGTCAGGATTGCTGTTCGCGGCGCCTTCGGCGTCGGCACAGGCCGCCAGCGCCGCGGCCACGGCAGTGCCGCATCCACAGTGGGTCATGGAAGCGCGGGCGCGGACCGCCAGGGAGAAGCCCCAACCGCCGGCTGCACCCGCTAAGCCGCAACCGCCGCCGCGTATTCCATTCACGGCCGCCGAGGATGCCGCCGCCGTCGTTCCGGGGATGCCAGAGGCACGGTTCTGGGCCGACTCGGAAGCGGCTTTTAAGAACGCGCTGCCGCCGCAGCAGGGCCCGTGGCTCGTTCTCTCGAGCGGGGGAGAAGACGGTGCCTTCGGCGCCGGCCTTATCATCGGTTTGACCGCCGCCGGGACGCGCCCCGATTACGCGGTGGTAACCGGGGTGAGCACCGGCGCCCTCATGGCGCCCTTTATATTTGCCGGCCCGCATTACGACGATGCGCTGCGCAACGCCTATACCAAGGTCAGTGCGGCGGACATTTTCGAGGCCGGCAGCACCGCCGAGAGCTTCGTCGACTCGTGGCCGCTCAAAGGTTTTATCGGCAACGAAATTACGCCGGCGCTGTTGGCCGATATTGCCGCCGAGCATCGCCGCGGCCGCCGCCTGTTCGTGCCTTCCTACGATCTCGACGCCGAGCGCGCCGTGGTTTGGAATCTCGGTGCGATCGCCGCTCACGGCGGCGATGCCGCGCTCAATCTGTTCCGCACCGTGCTGCTCGCCTCGAGCAGCGTGCCCGGCGCGTTTCCGCCGGTGCTGATCGAGGTCGAGGCGAACGGCAAACGTTTTCAGGAAATGCACGTGGATGGCGGCATCGGCGGACAGTTCTTCGTCGCGCCGGTATCCTTGATGGCGCCGACCAGCGATTATCGCCTGCCGGCGACGCAGCTCTATGTCGTCGTGAACACCGGACTCGAGCGCGACTTCCAGGTCGTTGAACGCTTCGCGCCCTCGATCCTGACCCAGACGGTCGGCGCCGCCGTGAAGGTCGATACCCGGTTGATGATCGACCGCGCCTATGTCGTGGCCAAACGCAGCGGCGTGCCATTCAACGTCGCCACCATTCCGCCGAGCTTCAGCGCGCCGAGCAAGGGACCGTTCGATCCCGGCTACATGGGGGCGCTGTTTCAGATCGGCTACGACCTCGGCAAGAGCGGCGCTCCTTTCAGCAGTGAACCACCGCCCTACCCCGCTGAGCCCGCGTCCCCGCCTAGCCACATTGAGAAAACCGGAGCCAATCAATGAAAAATTTTTTGCGCCCGATCTTTGCCGCGATGTTCGCCGTCTTGCTGGTTGCGAGCGCCCATCACCCAGCCGATGCCACCGCCGCGAGCGGTGCACGATCCAACTTTGACGGATTGTGGAGCGTGATCATCGTCACGCTGCAAGGCGATTGCAGCCCCTCCTATCGTTATCCGCTGCGCATCGTGGGTAGCCGGGTGGTGCAAGCCGACGAGGATCCAAGCTATCAGCTCTACGGTGCGGTCGGCCGCAGCGGCTCGATCAGAGTGATCGTCACCCGCGGCGGCCAATGGGCCGACGGCGTCGGCCGGCTGTCGCGCGACCGCGGCCAGGGACATTGGCACACCTCGACCGGCCAATGCTCCGGCCAATGGTCGGCGGTGCGGCGGGGCTAAAAACCCGACATTCAATTGGCCCGGCGCAGGGCGCTGACCACGGCGGTGGAACGTCCGAGTCAGGCTTTGGGCAAATCTTGGCGATACGGCAGGCGCCGTCATGCCAAACGCTGGAGCCGCGCTGATTGACACTGCACTCCGCGCCCGTTGAGTCTTCCGGACTCCTCGTCAGCGCTTCCAGCGCCGCCGTAGCGCGTAATATTTAAGATAGAGGGTGTTTTGTTAGCGACAGGCGCGCTCAAGCCTGCAGCGCGCCCGTTACTTCGTCGAACAATTCCGCGACCGAATAGCGCCGCGGAATGAGCTGCATCTCGGCGGCATAGCTGCTGATGAGTTCGAGCGACGGCTCGAGCGCGCCGAAGCCGAACGGGATCAAGTCGATGGCGTCGGCTTTCGGCAGGCCCGCGGCTTTCTTGCCGTCGAGCAGCATGCGGAAGACCTCGCGCGCCGCGCCGGGATTCGATTTTGACAGCGCCGCCTTGATCACCACCATGTGGTTGACCGGCACGGCGCCATTTTCTTCGTACCACTTTTTCGCCGCCGCTTCCGGATCGGGAATAACGCTCTTGAGGCGCGGATCGCTGGGCATGACGCCGCCGAAAATGGCGGCATCGAGCTCACCGTCGATCAGCATCTTGGTGATGTCCTTGCCGGCGGCGGCGCGCTCGACTCCCGGCGGGTCGCGATATTCGGCGACGTGAGCGTCCTCGAACGTCACCCATTTGACCTTGCCGAGGTCGAGCCCGTAGTCCTTCCAAAGAATGCCGCGGATCCATACGCCGGTGGTCTGCGAGAACGCGCGCACGCCCACCCGCCGGCCGGGCAGGTCTCGTGGCCGCAGCGTTCCGCGCTCGGAATTGTACAGCATCGTGCCGTGCTGAAAGCGCCCCATCATCGTGGCCGGCAGCAGCATGAGCGGCTTGCCGTAGGCCTTGGCCTGCAGATAGGTGACGATCGCCATCTCGCATACGTCGAACTTCTGCTCGCGCGCCATCGGCAGAAAGGCCCGGTTGACCGGATTGATCTCGGTGAAGCTGAGCGCCACGCGGTCGGATTTGATCTCGCCGTTTTTCAGCGCCTTTGTGTGCGGATAGGTGCCGAGGCAGACGCTGAGCGTCTCGATCTTCTCGGCGGTCGTCGCGGTCATGCCGGCTCACCTTGCGGGTTCGGGGATGATTCCTCTGATACGGCAGAGGCTAAACCAGTCCGCGCTCGACCGGCCAGCCGGAAATCCATTCCTGCGCCGACGCCGCTCGGTGTGCACCGCGCGCGCCGGACATCCCCATGATACGTCGGTTCGACCGATGCGCGCGATCTCGACCGCGGCTATTCAGCCACGACCCGTTCAATCATGACAATGCCGGCATTTCCATACGCCAGCGCTCGATTTCCGCCAGTTCGGCGTCGGGCCGCTCGACGACAACAGCGCCGCGACCGAGGTAGATGGTTCCCGCTCCGCCGTCGACCGACAGCCAGTCCCCCTCATTGATCGCGGTTCCCGCGAGCCTGGCGCTGCGGTGCGCGACGTCGACGACAAGGTCCTTGCAGCCAACGACGCACGGTCTGCCCATTTGCCTCGCCACCAACGCCGCGTGCGCGGTACGGCCGCCGACCGCCGTCACGATTCCAGCGGAAACGGCGAAGCCGGCGACATCGCTCGTATTGATATCGGGCCGCACAAGGATGATCGGGTCGCCACTCGTTGCCAGGCGCCCGGCGCTCTCCCGGTCGAAGGCTGCGCGTCCCACCGCAATGCCTGAGGATGCGCTGACGCCGCGCGCGACCGCCTCGCCGGCATCGACAAGCCGCTTGCTGGCGAGCAGGCGAAAATCCACACCGTTGAGGCGCCGCAGTGCTTCCGCTCGGGTCATCCGCCCTTCCTTGACGAAATCGATGGCGAACCGCACCGCCGCCTGCGGCGTGCGCTTCGCCGAGCGCGTCTGCAAGAACCACAGCTTGCCGTTCTCGATGGTGAACTCGACGTCCTGCATGTCGCCAAACTCGACTTCGAGACGCGTCAACGCTTCGCGCAATTGCTCCGCGACCGCAGGAAGCGAACGGGCCAGGGCCGCTTCGGTATCGGGATTGTAGCGTCCCGACACCACGTCCTCGCCCTGGGAGCCGAACAGGACGTCAATCACGGGCTCGGCGGCGCCGGTCGACGGATCGCGGGAGAACGCCACGCCGGCACCCGAGCCGGCTCCGGCGTTGCCGAACACCATCGCCTGGACCGTGACGGCCGTGCCGCGCAAGTCCTCCAGATGCTGCAGCTTGCGATAGGTGCGAGCGCGCTCGCTCATCCACGACCGATGCACTGCCTCCGCCGCGGCTCTGAGCTGATCCATCGGATTTTCCGCGAGCACGTCGTCCTCGGCTTCAATGACGTGCTGGTAGGATGCCGCCAGCCGCTCGATCGCTTCGCAGTCGAGCCCCTGCTCGTTCTCAACGCCCTCCGCAGCAAGCAATTGGTTGCGCCGAACGGCGAAGGCGGCCGGCCCGACGCCCAAAACCACGCCGCCATAACTTTCAAGAAAACGGCGACGGCAGTCATTGGCGAAGCGCAGATCGCCGGTCATGCGCAGCAAGCCGCGAACCGCCGCCTGGGTGCAGCCGACATTGAGCACGGTGTCCAGCATTCCCGGCATCGAGCGGGCCGCGCCCGCGCGCACCGACACCAGCAGCGGACGGCGGCGGTCGCCCAACACTTTGCCGGTGGCATTCTCAAGAAATTCAATTCCCTCCATCAGGCCATCGGCCAGGTCCTGCGTCGCCGCCGGGTCGCCGCTCACGATCGCGGCGCAAAGCTCAATCGGCAGCACAAAGGCGGGCGGCACCGGAAGGCCGAGCGCGGCCATGCGGGCAAGGTTGGCCGCCTTGGCGCCGACGATGTCGGCGGAATAGCGCTTGGCCGATCCCCCATTGATGCGCACGATTTGCATGCTCTGTGCCCATTCATGCGGAAAGGTCGGCGAGCACGTGCTCGCGCAGCAGATGCCCGAAGCGCGCCAATTGGTCGGTCGCCCGCTCCAGGGCGCGCGCAAGCTCGAGGGTCGACAATGCCGTCCGAAGATCGAATTCGCCGCCGAGAATCTTTGCCGTCACCATTCGCTCCGCCGCGTCGCCTCTGTGCTCGGCTTCGATCAGCCGGCCGACCGCCGCAAGCGCGTCCTCCGAGTCGACGCGATGACCTTCGGGAACGTCGGCCGCGGCGGCGGCGCCGACGGCCGCGGCTTCCGCGCCCGAGACCGTTGCGGCGCCCAGTTCGGCCAACGGCTCGAGCAGCTCCGGCGCGATCTGCGTCGGCACCAGCGAAGCGACAAACGCGGCCTGCTCGAGTTCGTCGATCGCGTCCTCGATTTGATTCACCAAGTGCTCGATTCCTCGGCCGACATTGAAGCGGGCGATTTCGCTGCGCGCCTCGAGCGCGATGCGGTCGGCCTTTTCCTCAATGCGTTGCGCCCATTTGGCCAAGGCGGCGCCGTCGAACGGCCGCTGCGCGCGCCGCTCGCCAAGCGCATGCGCGATCCCGGCGGCGATCTCCCGCGCCAGGCCGGCCTGACGGATCACCACCGCCAGCAGCGTGGTATCGACACGCTGCAGATGGGCGACGAGGGCCGCCTCGATGCGATCGCGCGCCAGCCGCACCGAGCTTCCCTGCAGCAGCGCCTCGGCCGAGACCCGCAGCACGGTCTTGAGAAAATCGACCGCCGCGTCGCGTCCGAGCGCATTGTCGAGCCGCTCGCCGAAACCGATTCGCGACGGCGCCGCATGATGGATGGCCGAGGCGACGATTTCCGCGCCGCCAAGTTCAAGGAATCCGCGGTGGCCGACGCGATGGCGTGCCGCCCAGTCGAGAACGCGAACCGCATCGGCATTGGCGACCCACTTGCGCAGGACCTTGCGCGCCTTGTTCCAGTCGATGAGAAAGACCAGCGAGGCGCCGAGCGCTTCAAGAAAGGCGTCGCGGTCTTCGCCGCGAGCGTCGGGACAGCGGCCGGTGACGAGATAGAACACGCCCTCATCGCCCAGGCCGGCCGCGCTCTTGCGCTCAAGCCCGCTCCATTGGACGGAAAAATTGCGCAACAGCCCGGTGAAGAATCTCGCCCGCGCGAGGTGAACGTCGGTGTAGGTGACCGTGACCGCATCCGCTTCGACAACGATCACCACCACATGGGCGTCGGTTTCGCCGATGTCGTTCTGGATGGTCAGCCGCGCGCCGGCCCGCGTCGCTGTCGTCGCCAGACCGGGATGGCCGAACTTCAGCTTGCGGGTGGCCTCGACCCCGCGCATGAACGCTTCGACCGCCGGCCGATCCTGCGGCAGCAGATTGTAGGCATGCGCGCCCGCCAGCACCTCTTCGGCATGGGCGGCAGCAAGACTGTTGAGCGCCTTGTGCAGATCCATGATCAGGCGGTGCAAGCTGTCGCCGTCGCGATCGGAAATCCCGGTCAGCCTTGCGATTTGCGCGAGTTCGAGGTCGTCGGACGATCCGAGCGATACCGTCCCCTTGATTGCTGCCAGGCGAGCATGGGCGTCCTCCCCCGCCGCAGCGTCACCGGCGGTGACGGCATGAACCATGGCCTCGACGTCGTCCCAGATTGCGGCGCCGAGGCTCGCGAGACCCGGCGCCGTAACATGCTCGCCGGCCGACAAGCCGGCGCGGCTGACGAGAGCTTCCAACGGTACCGGGTCGACCCCCGCGGCCCGGCATTCTTTGCTGAGGTCGAAGCTGAAGCCTTGCGGATCGCGCGCACGGCGCGCGGCCGCCTGCAGCACGCTCAAACGCGCCTTCACCCGGTCATTCGCCGCCAAGCCTTCGGCGATGAGGGAAGGCAATAGCAGATCGGTTTGCCCAAGCCTTTCGATGATTTCGGATTTCACGGGCCGGCATCCCTGGTAAATCGGCGCCAGCAAAGCACAGGCCGGGGAAGCCATTATTGAGCCAGATCATTTGTCCGATTGTCATATTGACCTGCAGGCGCGCCGATCCGATTGAATTCCGCTAAACGGCCGTTTTGTTAATCGGTGCGCCCGTACGAGAATACCCTTATTTTACGGCACTATGGCTGCCTCGCCCTTCTCCCGCACTCATTTTCGTGCTAAACGATCGATTGGTGACGATTGACAGGAAACAAGCCTTGGCAACGACCAGCGCGAAGCGTCAGTCCAACCGGTGGCCGGCTCTGCTCGATGCCGCGGCATCGCAATTCGCCGAGCGCGGCTACCATGCCACCAGCATGCGCGATCTTGCGGCCGCCAGCGCCATGACGGCCGGCGCGATCTACTTTCACGTCGCCAGCAAGCAGGCACTGCTGCTCGCCGTTTACGGAGAGGGCGTGCAGCGCATTCTCGACCGGGTGGAGGCGGCGGTCGCGGCCGAACAGGAACCCTGGACGCGCCTGGAGAACGCCGTCACCGCGCACCTCGAAGCCATTCTCGATACCAGCGCCTATGCGCGCGTCATCATTCGCATCTTGCCGGGCGACGCTCCGGAGATTTCCGCCGAACTCAAGGAATTGCGCGATCGTTACGAGTCGCGGTTCGCCCGGTACTTTTCCGCGATTCCGTTGCCGCGCGAGCGCGACGCCACCATTGCCCGGCTGTTGCTGCTTGGCGCGCTGAATTGGACGCCGGTCTGGTACCGGGACGGCGGCAAGTCGGTACCCGCGATCGTACGAGAATTGCTGGCGCCGTTGCGCGCTCTCGCCGGCGTCAAACCCGTGCAGAGGCGCAAATGAATGCCGGCACATTATCTCCGCCGGCGCGCGTCCTGATCACCAAGGTCGGACTCGACGGCCACGATCGCGGCAGCCGCATCGTCGCCGCCTATCTGCGCGACGCCGGCATGGAAGTGGTCTACACGCCGCCCTGGCAATCGATCGCCGCCGTGGTCAAGCTGGCGATGGAAGAGGATATCGATGTCATCGGCGTCAGTTCGCTGGCGACCGACCATCTCATCGTGCCGGACCTGATGGATGCATTGCGCGCCGCCGGCCTTGGTCATGTCGGCGTGGTGGTTGGCGGCATCATTCCGGAAGATGAACGCCCGGCGCTCATTCATGCGGGCGTCAGCGCGATTTTCGGACCGGGCTCCTCGCGCGATGAGATCATCGGCCATGTCGCCGCGCTTGCCGCCAAAGTGCGGGAGATCAAGGACGCCGAGCTGAGGGAGATCGCCCAATGACAAAAGAGGCCGTCCAACTTTCGCTGCCGGGATTCGAGCAGGCGCACGGCCGCTGGCGGGCCGATTACGGCCGGCAGATCGAAACCGACCGCGTCATCAGGAACCGCTCGCGCATCGAGATCAAACCGCTGTACACGCCGCGCGACTGGAGCGGCGACGCGTTTCTCGCCGACCTCGGTTTTCCCGGCCAATATCCTTTCACCCGCGGCATCTATCCGACCATGCATCGCGGCCGCACCTGGACGCAACGCCAGCTGATCGGGCTGGGTACGCCAGCGGACTACAACAAGCGCGTGCGCCTCATCCTCGACGCCGGCGCCACTGCGATCAGCCTGCTGCCGTGCAACTCCGGCTTCCGCGGCGTCGATTGCGACGAGGTCGATCCGGTCCTGCTCGGGACCTGCGGCACCGTGGTCAACACCACCGAACACATGGATCAAGCGCTCGCCGGCGTGCCGCTCGACAAGATCTCGACCGCGATGAACGACCCCTCGCCGTTCACGCTGCTCGCCTTCACGCTCGCCGTCGCCAAGAAGCGCGGCATCCCCTGGACGTCGATCACCGGCACATCGAACCAGAGCGACTATCTCTCGCATTTCATCGCCAATCACATGTTCTACCGGCTGTCGCTTCCCGGCTCGCGGCGCGTTCTGCTCGACCATATCGAGTTTTGCCGCAACCGCGTACCGGGCTGGAATCCGGTGTCGGTCGTCGGGCAGCACATGCAGCAAGCCGGGGCGACGCCGGTGGAGACGATGGCGTTCACCATCTCGACCGCGCTGCAATACGCGCAAGACTGCATCGATCGCGGCATGGACATTGACTTCGTGTTGCGGCGCTTCACCTTCTTCTTCGACATCTCGATCAGTTTCTTTGAGGAGGTCGCCAAATTCCGCGCCGGCCGACGCATCTGGGCGCGGCTGGCGCGCGAGCGCCTTGGCGCCAAGGATTCGGCCTCGTGGCGCTTCAAATTCCACGGCCAGACATCCGGCGTCGATCTCACCGAGCAGCAGCCGCTGAACAACATTGCCCGGGTCGCGGTGCAGGCGATGGCCGGGATCATGAGCGGACTGCAATCGCTGCACACCGACGCCTACGACGAGGCGATCACCACGCCGACCGAGGAGACGGCGCGCATCGCCGTGGCCACGCAGAACATTCTGCGCGAAGAAGCGCATCTGTGCGACGTGATCGATCCGCTCGGCGGCTCCTATTATGTCGAGACGCTGACCGATCAGATGGAGCGCGAGATGGTGGCGCTGATCGGCAAGATCGACGAGGCCGGCGGCATGTACAAGGCCGCCGAAGCCGGGCTGGTCCAATCGATGATCGGCGAATCCGCGCTCGCCTTCCAGGAAAAGGTGGAAAACGGCGAGGAGAAGGTGGTCGGCGTCAATTGCTATCAAAGCGACAATGCCGAGCACCGCGGCAGGCCGACCGAACGGCCGAACCTCGAGCGCATGAAAGAGCATGTCGCGCGCTTCAAGGCCTACAAGGAACAGCGCAGCCAGGCCGACGTGCGCCGCGCGCTCGATGCTCTGGCGCGCGCCGCCAACAGCGCGCGCGAGAACGTCTATGAGCGGATTGTCGAAGCGGCCGAGGCCGGTGTCACCCATGGTGAGATCGTGCACTGCCTGCGCCGGGAGCTTGGCTTTGGCCATCCCCTCATCATTGTCTGAGCACGCGCGCGCCGACGACCCGCCGGCAGCGCGCGGCGATTTGATCGGCCGGCTCGCCGCCGGCGACCCCGCGGCGCTGGCGCGCTGCATCACGCTGATGGAAAGCGGCGGAGAAAATGCCGACCGCATCTATCAGCGCATCTGCACGCGCCTCGGACACGCCGCGATCATCGGTTTCACCGGCGCGCCGGGCGTGGGTAAATCGACCTTGATCGACGCCTATATCGGGACGCTGCGCGCCCGCGGCCACACTGTCGCCGTCGCCGCCGTGGATCCGTCGAGCCCGATATTCGGCGGCGCCATCCTCGGTGACCGCGTACGCATGCGCCGCCACGGCGAAGACCCGGGCGTGTTCATTCGTTCGCTGGCCTCGCGCGGTCATCTCGGCGGCCTATCGGAGAGCATTCACCGCATCGTCGACGTGATGGATGCCGCCGGACGCGATTTCATCATCATCGAGACCGTCGGCACCGGTCAGTCGGAGGTCGAAGTCGCCGAGATCGCCGACATCTGCGTGGTAGTGAACGCGCCGAATATGGGCGACGACGTGCAGGCGATGAAGGCCGGCGTTCTCGAAATCGCCGACGTTCTGGTGGTCAACAAGGCCGACCTGCCGCTGGCGCGACGCACCGCCGAGCAACTCAAGAACATGCTGAAGCTGCGGCGCGAGAAGTGCGACGTCGCCGTGATCGAGACCGTCGCGACCGAGGAGACCGGGATCGAAACCCTCTTCTCCGCGATTGCCGGCCTTGCGACAGCGAGTCGCGACAAGCGAAAAAACCGCGAGCGGCGCATGCGCCGCCTGATCGCCGAAGCCGCCGGCCGCGCGGTGCGTGATCTCATCCGCGATCCGGCCGGCGACGAACTGGAAGACGAGGAACTGGAAGACCTTGTCAAGGCCGCATCGTCCGGCGAGATCGGCGTCGCCGAAGCCGCGCAGCGTGCGCTGAAGCTCGTTCGCTGATCGTCTCTACCCGACGCCGCGCGCCGCGGCGCGCCCGGCGGCGCGGCCGGAGAAGATGCAGCCGCCGAGGAAGGTTCCTTCCAGCGCGGCGTAGCCGTGCACGCCGCCACCGCCGAATCCGGCCACTTCGCCGGCGGCATAAAGTCCCGGCACCGGTCGTCCGTCGGCGCCGATGACGCGGCTGTCGAGATCGGTCTGCAGGCCGCCCAAGGTCTTGCGCGTCAAAATGTTGAGGCGAACCGCAATCAACGGCCAGGCGGCGGGATCGAGCAGTCGATGCGGGCGCGCGGTGCGAACGAGCCGGTCGCCGACATAGCGGCGTGCGCCGCGGATGGCGGTGATCTGCATGTCCTTGCAATAGGGATTGTCGAGCTGGCGGTCGCGGGCGACCATTTCCTCTTCGATGACTTCCGGGCTGAGCAGCGGCTCGCCGCCGGCGAGCGCGTTCATGCGCTTGACCAGCGTCGTCAGATCGCGCTCGACGATGAAATCCTCGCCCTTGTCCATGAAGGCCTTGACTGGTCCGGGAACGCCGCCGATTGCCCGCGCCAGGACCATGCGCCAGCTCTTGCCGGTAAAGTCGGGATTTTGCTCCGAGCCGGACAGTGCGAATTCCTTCTCGATGATTCTTTGCGTGAGGACGAACCAGGAATAGTCGTAGCCGGTCGCCGTGATGTGCTTGAGGGTGCCGAGCGTGTCGAAGCCCGGATAACAGGGAGCCGGAAGCCGCCGGCCGCGCGCGTCGAGCCAGAGCGCCGACGGGCCGGGCACCACGCGAATGGCGTGGTCGGTCCAGATCGGGTTCCAGTTCTTGATCCCCTCGACATAGTGCCACATGCGATCGCGATTGATGACGGTCCCGCCGGCCGCCTCAGTGATCGCCAACATGCGGCCGTCGACATGGTCGGGGACGCCGGTGATCATCCGCTTCGGCGGCGGCCCCAGCCGTTGCGGCCAGTTCTTGCGCACCAGCTCATGATCGCCGCCGATGCCGCCGGAAGCGACGATGACCGCCGGCGCCCTCAGTTCGAAGCCGCCGACCACCTGACGCGAACTCTTGCGGCCGCGTTCGACATTCGACGGCTCGAGGACGTCACCGCTTACGCCGTCGACCGTCGGACCCGACTTCATCAGTTCGTTGACGCGGTGCCGGAACTTGAAGGTGACGAGACCCTGCTTCTCCGCCTCGCGCACGCGCGCGACGAAGGGCGCGATAATTCCCGGCCCGGTCCCCCAGGTGACATGAAAGCGCGGCACCGAATTGCCCGGGCCGATCGCATTGCCGCCGCCGCGCTCGGCCCAGCCGACTAGCGGAAAGAAGCGGATGCCACGCGCGCGCAGCCACGAGCGCTTCTCGCCGGCGGCGAAGCCAACATAGGCCTCGGCCCATCGGCGCGGCCACAAATCCTCGTCGCGATCGAAGGCGGCCGTCCCCATCCAATCGGCGAGCGCCAGCGCGTGCGAATCGCGGATGCCGAGACGCCGCTGCTCCGGCGAATCGACCAGGAAAATCCCGCCCAGCGACCAGAACGCCTGGCCGCCCAGCGATTGCGCGGGCTCCTGATCGAGGATGATGATCTTTCTGCGCGCGTCGACGAGCTCCGCGGCGGCGACGAGCCCGGCAAGCCCCCCTCCAACGATGATCGCGTCAGCGTCGTAGGCCATGTTCCCCCGCCCGGTGCGAAACGGCGCGCTGCCGCGCAATGCGCCATGTGATTTACGCGCAGTCCAGCTTCCGCTCCGGCATGCCGTCCATCATTCGATCATCATGCGAAAATCATGGTGGGCGCACAAGGAGTCGGACCTTTGGACTCGCTGATTTAGAGCCCCGAATGCAGCGCTGCTTTCAAACCATTTTTCCCCAACCAGGCAACGCGTACCGATCTTCGGCAAGAACGACGCCGCCAACTGATGCGGCCTCAATTACAAAAAAGCCCCGGCCTAGGACCGGGGCAGAGTGCGGGACAATGTGTATGGCCAACGGGCCATACCGGACAATCATCTCCGATTCGTTGGTGAGCAATGCAACAAATCGCAACGGTTATCCCCGCTGATCCCGATGATCACCGCAACGGCCAGGTGGCGACGCCAGCCGGACAATCAAGTTGTTAAGCTCATTTGCTGCGAGTCGATGGTCGGGGCGAACTTAGTGATCGCGGCCGAAAAAGGTAAAAGTCGGCGGTGCCACGGCGACACGAACGCGAGCACCCCTGCCGCCAAATATAAATCGGGGCAGCCGCCAATTAAAACTAAGACAAGCTCGAAACTAGGACAGCAGCTTCCTAGCCGTGCTCATGCGCATGCTGCTTCGAGGCATGTTCGTGGTGCTCGACTGCATGCAGGTGGTGACCATGAGCTATCTTGGAGTGGTGGGCGGCCTTTTCATGATTGCCCGCCTTGTGATGCTTGGCGGCTTCACGATGGTGCTTGGCCGCCTGCTCGTGATGATGCGCGGCCTGTTCGTGATGCTCGTGGATATCGTGATCGGGCATGTTCCTCTCCGGTTTGGCGATGTTCTCGAAAATCGCAATCGTTGATGAAGCAATTGCGATTGTTTAACGTAGTTTTTGACACCGAACTTGGATTGGCGAAGCACGTCCTGCGCTTGCCGGGAGCGCAATCCGCAAGCTCGAAACGCGAATAAATCTCCCAACTAATCGCCCGACTGGTCCTAAATGTTTCAAGGGCGGAGAGAAGAAGCGGAGAGAAATCATGGTGGGCGCACAAGGACTCGAACCTTGGACCCGCTGATTAAGAGTAACCTTCGCACGTTTACTTTGAGATCAGTTGAGGACGTCTGATAAAGGGATTACCCTTCAAAAACAGATGCAACAACTACAAATACTCCGGTTGAAGTTCTCATACCTTCTTACCGAGTGGCATCACTTCTCGCCAATTTTGGAACCTCTTTGGAACCTACGCCATGCCCAAACGTGTGCCAGCCCTTTCAGTAAAGAAACTCGCAGCAGTTCGCCCCGGCAAAAGACCGATCGAACTGGTCGACGGGTACGTGCCGGGCCTTCGTGTTCGGGTCCTGCCGAGCGGCAAACGAGCGTGGTCGCTTAACATACACGACAGCAAAGGAGTTCGCCGTCGCTTTGAGGTTGGCTCCGGTTTTGGACTTGCTGAAGCGCGCAGGAAAGCCGAAGACCTCCGCCGCGACATTCGCGGAGGCGCTGACCCGACTACTGACCGGCGCGCCGCGCGGCAGCGGGCACAGGCTGCCAAGAGCGGCGTGGGCACTCTTGGCGCGTTACTGCAGGCCTATTTTACAAAGGGGCCAGGGGGACAGTTGCGGCGAGGTTCCAAAAGCAAGCGACATCTGGAGACGGTCTTCGCCAAGCTGCTCAACAAGCCCGTCCTCGACATAGAGCGCGCTGAACTACAGTTGATAGCGGATAACTGGTCGAGCACAGCATCGGCGTCGCTCGCCATACGCATCCTACGCCCCTGCCTAAAATGGGCCGAGAGGCGCAATCTCGTCCGAGCAGGTGTCGTTGATCTGGAACAGCCGGGAAGAGCCCGAAAGCGGGATCGCGTCGTTACAACGGAGGAATTGAAGGCTATCTGGCCTTACCTACGAGGAAGCCACGGAAAAGTGATCAAGTGGCTTCTATGGACCGGTTGCCGGCTGAATGAAGCTGCCGGAATGAAAATGGATGAAATTAGCAGTGGTATTTGGACCATTCCGGCCGGGCGAGCAAAAAACGGTCGCGCGCGGGCAGTGCCCCTGCCCTCCCAGGCCGTCGATCTGTTGCGGGCCATCCGTTCTGAAGGCGAAGGAACCTCCGAACTCGACGCGCTCGCCTTTCCGTCGAAAGCGAACGGCATTCTGAGCAACTGGGATCGAGAGACGAAGCGCCTACAGAGGCTATCTAACACATCGGGATGGAACCGACATGACCTCCGTCGGACCGTGGCGACAATGCTCGGCGATCTTGGGTTTGCGCCGCATGTTGTGAGCGTCGTTCTTGGACATGCTCATATTGCTGAAGGCGCCACAGCGGTCTATGCCCGGTCTCGCTACCAGCGGGAGCATCGGGATGCGCTCCAGGCGCTTTCAAACGCGATTGACGGTGTTGTCACCGACGGCGGAAACATCGTCTGGCTTACGGCGGTGCAATCGTGAAACTAGATGGCCTGTTTAAACGATTTGCAATCCCACCGTCATCTGCCCACGAAGTAGTCCAAGATGCGGCACGGCGAGCGGGATGGCGCGCACCTTGGGATTACGAACAACAAAAAACAAAGGCGGGCAAGGCCAGCGGTGCTTCGCGACGGGGACTTGCCGAAATCCGTTTGTCGCTTGTCGCAATAGCGCGCAAGAACCTAAATCCTGCACTTCGTCGTTCCCCGTATTCAGACAGAGCAGGGCAGGCCCTGGAAGATGAATATCGTCAGCTTTTTAATAAGACCTCTGAGGATGCAATACTGTCGGCAATATTTTCGGTGATATCCTCCGAGGATCGAGAGAAACTAGCATGCGTAAGCCGCGATACCCTTAATAAGGATTTGAAAAAGATTAGACAAAGACATGGCGTGAGACGCAAATAAGCATCCTGAAAGCGTGTGGCGTCGAAAGCAAAACCATTTTGGGTGGCGAACACCCGTTCAAGGCCAAGACTTTTCCCAAGCCCAAGTTACGTTTGACTCAAAGCAGCGCCTGACGCGCCGCTGATGTCTCAATGGAGTAGTCATATGGAACATGTTCAAGGCGTGGAGAGCCCTGTCGATCGGTTAATTCGCATCGGCGAGGTCAAGCGGCTGACAGGTCTAAGCACCGCGACGCTCTATCGAAAAATGTCAGTAAACCAGTTTCCGCGCCCGGTGCAACTGGGCGCGGCCGCGCGTGCCTGGCCTCTTTCGGAGGTTCAGGAATGGATCGTCCAGCGTATCGCGCTGCGGGAAACCCGCGCAAACGGTGGTGCAGTGTGATCACCTTGGCCGATCCTGACAATGTTACCGCCACGGTAACAACTCCCGATCCCAAGACCGGCGGCGACGATCGATGCGCGGAGACGGTCACGCCAGCAAATTTCATGTCGCGCGTTTTGGCATGGCCCGGGCCGAATGACCCCGGCTATGCTGGTTTTTTGTACTTGCCGCCGCCGAAGAAGGGCGTCCCTGACGCCAAGCGTCCGATGATTGGCCTTCCGTTTAGGTCTCTCGACGACTTCATGGCACAGGTTGAGAAAGCCGCCAACAACGATCGGTATTACCGTGAGTGTTATTTCGGCCTTGCGACCCAGGAGAAGACCAGGGGCGGGCAACGCGGCCAGCTTTTCGATCGGAACTTCCCCCTGGCCGTCAAGGCGATATGGCTCGATATCGATGTAAAGCCCGGCACGCCTGACCACTATCAAACCAAGGGCGAAGTTATCGACGCCCTCACCAAGTTCATCCTCGACAGCGGGTTCCCACCGTTCACCGCCCTCGTGGACAGTGGTGGCGGTTTCCACGTCTACTGGATCAGCCACAAGAGCCTGACGCCGGACGAATGGCGCCGCTACGCCAGCGCGCTTCACGGGCTCGCCTCAAAGCACAGGCTAAAGGCTGACTTGGCGCTGACCACAGACATCAAGCGCATCCTCCGCATGCCGGGGACATGGAACAACAAGCAACCTGCGCCGCGCATGTGCCGCCTGTGCCATCTGGCGCCTACCGATCTGGATTTCACCGTCCTCGACAAATTTGTTGCCGATGCCTCGCCTGTTACCGGGACGGTAACAAGGGTGGCCCACGAGGTCGCTCCGAACCCGCAACTGTTCAGCGACGCCACGAAGCCCAACTGGGCGCCGCGCGCCGAAAGCGACGAGCGGTATTTCAAAGCGGGGAAGAACTTCCCATTGGTAGACCCCGCGGCGATCCTGGCTAAAGCCGGATGCCCGCACTACCGCAACGAGTTCGCCACAGGCGGCGCCGGCACTGAGCAGCCTTTATGGATGCAGACGATACTCGGTACAACATTCATGGAGAATGGACGACAGCTTGCGCACCTACTCAGCAATAAATACGCGACCTACGTGAAGGAAGACACCGATGACCTGTACGATCGCAAAGCCAGCCAAGGACTAGGCTGGCCATCCTGCGAGACGTTCGAGCGGTTCGGCTGCAAGTGGTGCAAGACTTGTCCGCATAAGGGCGAGATCAAATCACCGTTAAACCTTGCAAATCGGATTAGTTCGAACCCGCTGCCCTCATCGACGACCCCCGTAGGGGCCATCAAAGGAAATTGGCCGGGCGGTGAACGCGAGAAGACACCGCATAAGAATATTCTTAATACAATCGAAGCGATTAGACGACTTGGCATCACATGCACATGGGACGAGTTTAGGCAAAAAGAATATTGGTCCGGGCACGGTGACAAAGCGTTCGACGGTGAAGTATCGGACGCGGCTGTCACTGTCACACGCCGAAACATCCGATCAAAATTTAAATTCTATCCGGGCGCGGATGAAACTCGTGAAGCAATTACCCGCGCTTGCCGCGACAACAAATCAAACCCCGTGCTCGATTATTTTGATCACCTGAAGTGGGACGGCAGACCCAGGCTGGATAAGATGCTGCACAGATATTTGGGTGCGGAGGACACGTCGCTAAATGCCGCGATTGGCCGCAAGTTTATGTGCGCAATCGTTCGGCGCGCCAAACACCCCGGTTGTAAGTTCGATCATCAGCTTGTGTTGCGATGTGGTCAAGGCATTCGCAAATCAATGTTCTGCGAAGACTTAGCCGTGTTCCCCGATCTATTTACGGACGCCGGCGACCTCTCTGCCGACATAAAGCAACAAATGGAAACTGGCAACGGTAAGCAGATTATCGAATTTCCCGAACACGCAGGCTTCAGTCGAGCAGCGCGCGACCGCAACAAAGCATCGCTCAGTCGAAAGATTGATCGGGCACGGATGGCCTATGCGCACTATGCAACCGATGCTCCGCGCCAATGGGTTCCAATCGCCACCGTCAATCCTGGCGGTTATTTGAACGATCCAACTGGCGAGCGCCGATACTGGGATGTCGCCGTGCAAAACTATGATCGCGAAGCGTTTTTGGCCGACAAGGACCAACTCTATGCAGAGGCGGTTGCAGGAGAGCCAAGAGAAAACCTCTGGCTTGACACGCCGGAATTATGGAAGGCGCACGACGCAGTGGTGGCGGAGGCTAAGGAGCCGAACGAGTTGGTTGACCTGTTGAGAGGCCTTCGCGGCGAAGTCTGGCACGTCAATGGCAAGGATCAGGAACGGGTCAGTGCCCAAGATATTCGAGGGGCCCTCGGCATGGCGAATGCCGACGCGGTCAGGTCTCACAATATTGGGCGCCGGATTGCAGAAGCCATGATGGAGCTAGGTTGGACCAAGGCGTCGGGGACGATCCGCTGCCGCAAGGGTGAGCAAGCGACGACCGGCTACATTAGACCGTTGCCGGATCGCCCACCGACGCCGTCACTCCTTCAACCCACGGAGCAAAGCGCCGAGGGAGCAGGCGAACCCACCGAAAGCAAGGCTCCGTAAACGGTACCACGCGACCGCGTGGCGCGCACCGTCCAACACGCCCTTTATGCCGGTGAGCGTTGAGCAAGGTTCACGAAAAAGGTTCACGATAAAACGCCAAATCCAGGGGCTATCTTGCAGATTGTGAACCTTGTGAACCTTGTGAACCTTATTGTTGAAACTACTACAAAGAGACTGACCCCTGCTCATCGCAAGGACATGAAGGCGTGTTCACCGGCGCCGCCCAAGTTTAGGTTCGCTAGGTTCACAGGATCACAAGGTTCACGACATCCACGGCGACCATCCCAATCGCAGCATCGAAGCGCCGCGGTTAGCCACTGAGTTACCATTTCGCATTAGCTGTGTAGGTACGGCAACTGTGCCGGATCGATCAGCCACCGGGGGCGTCAAATGGTTTCGTTCATCGAGCAACTTCATCAAGGGCGCGCGAAGTTCGCCCAACAACGCGCCGATCCCCTGCGCGAACGGGTGCAAGCCATCGTACGCGGCATGGAGAGCATCGGCACCGCGCCCCTGCTTGATCTGCTCGGCCTACCGAAGACGACGGGCAAAGCACGTCTCGTCAGCAAGGTTATGCGCGCTCTCGGGTTCGTCCCGATTAAATCGCGGCGGCTTGAACCGGGCGGGTACCGCGACACCGTCACGCGCGGCTGGACGCGTCCTTTCCGTGAAATCCAGCGAAACCGCCCTGATGAGGATGCGAAGGTTACAGCATGCCGTCCTGTCAGGCTGGCAGTCTAATCGCACAAATTACGAACAGGAGGCTCGCCGTGTTCAGCTCCCTTGATCATCCCAATGTGACACTCGCTGAGTGGCGGAAATTTCAAAGGGAGTTTCCGCCCTCTCTGATAAAAGAGGTCCTTGACCGCTCTGAAACCCTCTTACCTCCCTGGTTTATGCCGCTGGCGCGCGGCGCAGCAATTCCTAGCGATGAACTACTGCGCCAAGCGGGGCATTATGAGGGAAAGCCCCGTCCCCGCGGTTGGAACGAGCGCGGCCCTAATTATTTCGACCGAATTTTTGGGGAGCCGGCGCCATCAGGCTGGCGGAGTTTCCTTGTGGTCCGGGAGAGTGACCTTTCGGGCTTGTGGACGATCGAGCGGCTGTGGGCAACACGCCAGGGGCCGTCCTCCGAAGTCGACGAAGTGCTGGTCCACACCTTTGGCTGGACGCCGATCTTCACCCGAAGCTATCAGGCCGCAATGCAGCTCGCCATGCATTGCCACACGAACGGGCCTCCCGCCGGCCTGCTTTGGGTTAAAGGGATGCCGGACGACCCGACACCGGCGATTGAGTTCGCTACGCACCGCCAGAATGCCGAAGAGGCAGACACTATAGGGCGCCTGCCCTGAAAGCGGGCTCAACCGGTTAGCCGATGTGACGGTACGAGAATTTCGCGCTGCTGGCGTGCTACCGTTTCACCATCGAGCCGACCAAAAAAGTCGCCTCGACGTGAAACTCAACACTTCCATTGATCGAAGCGGCGAAGCAATAGAGCCGCCGTGACCAAAACGACGTGCAGACGAAACGTGCAATCGTCATCATCTGAAAGGCCCGGATGCGCGCCTTCCGGATGAAGTCGCTTTAACAGACCGTTGATAAACCCTCGACCGTCGTTAGCCCACTCGTTCAATGGAATACTAAGAAATCCGAGCGACGCCAACTTGGAGCGACGCATCTGTCCGCTCGGAAGGCTCGCGGCAGACGCGTCGAGACGTTCCGCAACTGCATCGAAAAGAGCATCCATGAAGGTCCGCAGCTGACTATTTGCCGCCGCCCAATTCCCACGCGCATGATTTTCCATTGCCTGCTCAAGATGCCCCTTCGCTGTTGCGAAGTTGTGACGCTCAAGCAATCGCATTAGCTCGGACTCTGTAGCTGGCAATTCAATGTCAGCCGGAAGGAGGCGTCTGAGCGAGCCGGCAGTGACGACGAAACTGTCTTGCTCCAATGCGCGCCTGAATTTTTCTAGATCGTTAGGTAGCGGATCGGGTTCTATGCCCCAATCGGGATCGGGCGGAGGCGGGAATAGAAAAGCGGCACGTTCAACGACCACGTTTTCTAGCAAGCCATCATCAATTTGGTGAGCCGGGTGTGAGTCGATGAAGCGCTTTAAATCGTTCATTCGCCTCTGCTTTGAGCCCGACGCTTCATCGCCAACCGCGTTATACACTTCCGGTCCGAAGTCCGTTAACAGTGACGTGATTTCGGCATGAGTATATCGGTTTGCAATCACGTCGATTGCCGCGATGATCGTACGCCGCGTGAACAAGAATTCTACTTTTGACGTTTCCGGCATTGGTCCGAAATATTTTTCAATCTGATCGTTGGCATATCGCTCCATGAACGCGTAGGCCTCTTGATAGGTGACGGGCTTAAATTTTTGGAGAGTGCCGTCATGGTCGGCCACGACTTCAAAAAATGCGCCGTGCTTGGTCCGATATAGTGCCCACCACGCTTGCGACAACTCATGCCCATGGTCGCCATAGGCGACGCGCGTCGCCGTATCGGTATCATAGGACCTGCCATTGATGATTTTCTTCACGGCGTTCAGCGTGAATTGTGGTCACGCCTTGGGGATTGAAACGTCGTGTGCGTACACCTCAAGCGCCTCGGGCCGCGGAAAACGCTCCCCTAAATGCTTCAAAACTCGAACGCACAAAGAAAGAGACCAAATCACCTCCTTCGTGCTGAACGCTAGATGATCGTCGCGGTCCACCGCTTCTGGTTCATCATCAAACTGAATGTGTACGCGATTGCGAAGCTTACGAAGGCGATGCAAGTCATCGTAGATAGTCGCACCAAGACCATCGAGAAGCATGTGGCGTTTCATTGCCTGAATAATGTTGTTGAAACGCTCGATCTTGGTTCCGCGTATCTTATACAAATCCTCCACCGGAATGCCAGGAACGCCTTCCCTTGTGTGGCTTCGTATACGATAGATAATCTGATCGAGTGCGGCCTCAACGATAGAACCAGCCTGGACGACCATAAGCTTGTTGAATGTATTGTTCTCGTTCGTGGCACTCAGCCGACAAAGCGCATCCCCATTCGCAAGAATGTTGTCTCCAACTTTGAAGTCGCCGATGAAGTTGCACCTAATTATTTCGACTTCAGCTGCCATGCCGTCACCTCAGCGATAAGATCGTCAAGAGGGTCCGCCGTTGCGACTGCACACGTGACAGCGAACGCGACCGCTGCGCACACGCCAAAGAAGCTTCGCAAGATCGTCTCCCCTCACAAGAAGCCAATTCGTTTTGGGGGGGCCGCGGCGTACTCGCCAAGCACTTGGTGTCCGGCATCAGTGAGGCGGCAGAAGTGAATGTATGGTTTGACTGCCGGGTCAGATGCAAAGCCGCTGGCGACCTCGACGAGCGGCGGGTCCACAAACAACATTTCTAGGTGACGAAAGATTTGCTCTGCATTGTACCCCGGCACTGTGACGACTTCCGCATTGCGGGGGACGCCCTCAAATGGAGCGTACACTTGACCAGTCCCGCCGTTGAATTTGGGCTCAATTTTTTCAAGCTGTCGGAGCAGCGCGTAAATCAGTCCGCCATCCGTTCTCATTTGCTTGCAGCCTTCTCTGCCAAGCGCCGCGCCTGTGAAAGAAGCTCGCTGTCAATGTATTTGCCGGTATCGCCAGTCTTTCCATGGCGAACCATAACGTCTCCACTCAGCGCCCCAAACTCCGCAATGTCCTCGGGATCGGCTAGGAAGCGGAAATCATAGTGACTGTCAGTCGGCGTAAAGACGACACTCACGCCACTGTCGCGGCGCGTTACGATAAAGAGCGGCTTCCAATATAGAGGGTCAACCACACCCGTTATACGGCCACCGTCAACGCCGGCCCACCCACCGCCAATATAGCGGCCGTCGCATTCAAAGGGCTTGGGATCGGGACCGACTCCGGGACACCAAAGGCGCAGAAGCGTGCCGTTGCGAGGCGTGTTATCGTCGATGGCTTGCCAATCCTCGGACATGGCCGGACTTTATTCGCTACGCGTGGCTGCAACAATGGTCGGCATATGACAATGCTTCAATCGGTGAATAATGGGGATAAGCTATGAGCGCCCCGACGATGGCCGAAATGCCAAAGATGGCCAATGTGCCCGGCCTTTTAGAGTTATGCTGTCCTTTGAGTGAACTGTCGAAAGCTAAGTTTCATTTCAGAAACATTCGAGCATCATAGATGAAGCGATTGGATAGATGGCGGTGGTGGTGGAGGCTTAAGGACCTGCCACGACGCCGTGCTCTTTGGGACAAAGGCGCCACGCCTCCGGTGCCAACAAATTTGCTGCTGATATATTTTGGTCTAGTTTGTCTTTCGGTCGGGTCTATCCTCTACGCGCTATTTTGTGATCGACGAATTGATCAGTATGGTTCCTCGGAGGCTTACATCGGAGGTGACGGACCGAACATCTCTGCGGTTACGCTCGGGCATTTTGAGAAGGAAGTAACTGATGCGGGCTATGACCTTTACGCTTGGCAGGACGATCAAATAAGCCCTGTCGGGAAAGTAGACCCAAGGAAGGATATTCTGGCGTGTATCTACGATAAGTGGGACACGGCGTTTCCGATAGTGCGTGCGGTAACAACTATTTTTTACATTGTCGGATTTGTAATATTGCTTATTCCATCGTTGCGAGTCTTCTGGGAAGTATCAACCACCTTGCTTTATAGGATAGGAGAGGCCGCTCCAAAATGAAAAGACCTGGCGTGTTGCCCGGCCTTTTGTTCGATCGCTCGCGCCGCTCACATTCCGATGGCGTCGATTGCTTTGCGGAGCACCTTAAAGGGACGCCTTGCTGCAACTGCTCACGGCAGCTTTAGCACTCACCGACTAGGAACGAAATCGTAGACTGTCTGCTGTTGGCGAAAACAGACTTCGCCCGCCTCGAAAAGCGGTTGGTAAAATGGTATGACAGTAGAGAGTTCTCAAGTGGCTCTCATGGCGCCTTGTCATCGACGCTCAGTGAACGGACTGGCTATTTGTTATTTACTTTTGCCTCTCGCTCCAAGCGCAAGGCGCGCAAGCGATGCATGTTCTTAACCGCGGCGTCGTGGCGAGCCGCCTCCTGCTTTAGCGCGTCATTGATTCGGCTTCGCGTCTTTGACCACGGTTGAATACGCTTTCTGCAACCGCTCGGGATCTTGTTTCAGGCATAACAAGCCTTTCTTAAAAGGGGACATTCAGAATATAGAGAGCAGGTAAACCATTCTCAAACGCTCGAATTTCTCTTAGTTCGCAAATCCACCGCGTGACCTTGGGGACAACAGGTGACACGGTAAGACGATTGCAGGTTTGTGCGCCGCTCCTGTGCCAGCTCTTCACCTTGTGACCGGCATCCACGACGCGGCTGCCCCACTCACCATTTTATTTTTGCGTTTAAGCGCAATGTGCCGCGGCTTACTTGAACCCTTCTAGCAGTGAGCCGATGCCCCTATAATCTAACTGCACGAAGACACCATATACCTGCGTTTTGAAGTCGGCAGGCCAATTCGGACAGCCAGCGCCGCAGTAGTATTCAGTCGCCAGTGTGTACTCGCCGTTCTGCGTCCACATTGCCCAGTAGCGGCCTCCTACCCCAAAGCTAAATTGATCAGTGATGGCATAAGACATTATCGCGTCGAGTTGCACGCCTTGCCCGGAATTGGACCATTCTGGAAACACTTTTACCGGGTTCCACCCAAGATGATTGTCTACGCCACTGAACCGCACATAGGGCAGATAAGCAACGTCGGCTCCCAACTTGAGTTGATCAGTGATCATGATTTCACCGGCGAAGCCGACGCGCAGAGATTGCCATGCATCGTCTTCGGTGATTTGGAGAACCGAGTTAGGAACTGCGGTCGCGCAATCGGAGAAGGCGTTGGCTATTTGCGTACAGCCGTACGCGCTCTTGTTTTCTCTGTAGTAATTGTAGCCCACAAATGCGCCGAGCTTGTAGCCGGCTGCGCGGAAAAGATCATAGCCAAGGTCCAGGGTCGCATAGTCAATGTCCCCCTGAACCGAAGACACTGTATTTGAATATGCGACGGTGTCACCAAAAATGACCCAATCCTCGTCGTTCAATTGACCCCGCAAAAGTGAACCGAGTCCAATGTTGCCTTTCAAGAAGACGTTCTGCGGAGCCTCTATTCGGCCAAACAATTCGCCGGAATTACCCATCGCGTTGTAAGTGAGCCGAGAGACAAGGGAGGGTGGCACTAAGTCTTTTTGGAATATTCCACTGCTAAACCAGTAGCGCGCGCCGAGGTCCATTTCCCAGCCAAACGCGACTGGCGTCCCGACAAACGGGGCCGCTGAACTCCACGGGGCCGATGGGCCCGCCCCGAATTTATAATTCAAGCCCAGACTTACTTCTTGGAAATTCTCGGCCACCCGGGTGGCGCTTGCTGGTGTAAGCGAGTAAAGCGGCGCGGGTGGAACAGATTGCACAAGACCCGGTGGCAAAGAAGCGGTCTGACTACCAAAGCCGGCATAGGCGTACTCAAGCCTCACCGACCAGGCGGGAGTTATCGCATGTTCTACACCAGCCCCGACCGTCCAACCGATTGCCGTGAGGTTTGAGCTTGTAGCGAGCGGCGCCAGACCCAAGATTGGGGTATTGTTCGTCGTAATATCAACCTTATTACGAACGAAGGCGGCTCCGCCCTTCACGTAAATTAGGCTGTGATTGAAATAGCCATACGCCCAGCCCACACGAGCTGTTAGATCGCCCAAGATTTGGGGTCGCACACGGCAGTTGGCTGATACAAAGAAGCCTGAATATGCGAGACACGTGTTGGTTCCGTCTGAAGACACCCAACTTGCATCGGCCTCGACGCCCAACACTAAATTCGAGGTTGGCATCTGCCAGTTGTATCCGACCTGGCCGCCGGCGAGGAGACCCGGGGTTGTTACATTATCCCCGAAAATTGATGAACCAAATGGATCGCCAAAGTTCGCTGTGCCCGCGGCAGTGCCGACATGGCCGCCGCCATAGAACCCCGTCCAGAACCATGCTGGTGGAGCAGGTGCTAGGGGCCCGTTGAAGATGGGCAGGTCGGATGGGGCCGGTACGCTTGTTGGGTACAAGGGAGCCGCAACTTGGTGCACTGGATAGGTCGTGCCCGTAACCTCATAAGCGTTCGATCCACGCAGATATGAGGTATCAATATCGGCCGCCGCGGCCTCCTGCGCGAGCCCAATCACGACAATGCACATGATCAATGGATACAGCATGCGAGCCCGCTCGGAGCGGCCAGAGTTACGCTCGCATTGTTCGTTTATTAACGTTAAGGTTTAGTTACGGAACCCGCGAGGTCTGCTCGCACCGTGGAGCCACAGCGACGCCAATAGGGACTATAATCCCTAGAGACTATATGCCCAATAGTGCCCCATCCTGTAATGCAGGACTGGCGCAAGGTATTGGGACGGAACGTTAAGCGGTTGCGTCTACAACGAGCTATGACGCAGGAGGAACTAGCCTTTGAGGCGGAAATTGACTTGACCTATATGGGCGCTATCGAGCGCGGGAGGCGAAACCCGAGCCTCCTGGTCATGGCCAGGATTGCAAAGGCGTTATCCGTCACGTTGCCCAAGCTGCTGACTGAATGATGCCACTGCCCACACTGTGCTTTCTGCCGGTGGCCGATAAAACGGTTACAGGCTCGCATGCCGTTACTACGCCGCTTTGCCAGGCTACCGCATGGCACGGTGTTCTCGATCGCCAACGGGGTGAAACAGTGCCCACCAAGCAGCAATCAACGATGCCCTTAGCCTAGGAGCCGAGCGAGATTGAGCGATCTCAACGATTCACGTCCTTCCCAGGCTCTCTCAGCAGCACCCAAATCGCGACGGTACCAATCACAAATATCAGCACTGAGATTATCAACAAAAATACCGGTCGAAGCAAGAACGGAAGCTCACTCTCGAAGCTATTAAAAAAATGGCGAAACTCATTCGAAGTTAAGGGACCTATATCGGAGTTGTAGCTTTCGATAAATCTCGCTTGGAGCGCGATAATTTTGTCATTAGTCGCATCAACCGCCTGCCTAGTGAAGGCGCCACTGATCGCGAGATTGATTGACGCTTCGGTCAAAGCATCAGCGAGCGTTCCGCTCGATGATGCTGTTTTTCCAATTGGCTTTTCCAGCAGCTTCGCCACCCCACGGATCTCTATCGCCAGTGAAGCAATCTCATTGCTTGCTTTCTTAGGAAGGTATCGATCACCTCGGCCGTACGCTGTTTTGATTTCTTGAGTAGCCTTCACACTATTGATCATTACTAGGTCTCTCAGCTTCGCGGCAATGGCGGAGTATCCTCCAGACTGTTTTTCCGCCAGCTCAAACGCCTTGCTGTACACATTGTAAGAGTAGAGTAGCATTGCCGAAACTGCCGCGACGAAAATCGCAATAATGAGCTTATCATAAATGACTAGCAATAACTCCTTTCTGTTCGGTGCGACTGGCATCGTTCATTGAAAAACAATGTTCAGATTTTTTTTCTGCGCCGAGAATGCCCACCTATAGCCCTGTTCCGGATCCAACCCGCACAGGTTTCCGTGATCGAAGCTCCTCCGGTTGCGCAGCGTGCCTTGAAGAGTTTGCCATTCAACCACGAGCAGGGCCGCCAAGCCGCTTGACGCGCCACAGCTGCGGGCGAGAGAGAGGGCGTCCTGGTCCAACTCAACGATAGCGTTCAACGACCCTGTACTCGCGGGCACCGGGATAATGTTGCGGAAAATACCAAGCGCTCGCAGCCGGCGCCGGCGTTTTAAGTCTTCGAAATTTGCGGCCGTGAAAATAGGACATTTTGAGGCTTGTTGATATCCACCGGGGCAAACATCTTCTTGGATTGCCAGATAAACCGTGAGTGTGAACCCTTCCTCAGCACGGGCCTGGGCCAATTCCTCTGCACGGGCCGGGGCCAATAAGACCAACACGAGACCGAGAGAAAATCCAATGCGAACCGCCCAAAGTCGCATGAAAGCTGACCACCCGCTGCCGCTAGGGCGCGTTATAATATCATACCGGCACTAATTCCCCTGCCCACGGTCGCTTATAGCGTCGAAGGCGACCGGCCTCCACAAAATTTTTACCATGCCGGAGGGCTAACTGGCTCGCCTTCAACGATCGGAGAGGGGCCTTCCCTGCCGCACTGTCGAACGTCGGAACCCTCGCGGCCGGAGTTCTCATCAAATCTCCGGGCGGCGGTCTTTTAGCGGGTCAAGTTGCTGCGTTGGCACCTTGAACCCGCAACGATGTGGCGGCCCGAGCCGCTCCGCGGGAAAACGGGCATGTGGTCCTAGGTCACGTCACTGTTCACGGCAGGTGCCGCCATATTTGATCGTGGCCGCTAGCAGGGACGACAAGGCCCCCTGCCTTGTTTATTCCTGTCATGTAATCGGCATTCGCCATGAGCTTATTGGTAGCGTCCTCAAGTTGACCGACACTGTCAAACTGACCGATCCAAGCCAGCGCGCTGACCACTCCGCCAAACGAAGCGCACAACGTCATTTCTCTGCCGATAACGCGCTTGATTGTGGCATTAAGTTCCTTCTGCCACGTGATCGTCTCACCCATTTTGCCCGGCTGCACAGTTACTGTCCTGATAAAGGTAATCATCACACACTCCTCTAAAGCGCCCATGCGCGACTGCGCACGGTCGCGCTCTACTGTTTTGGATGGACCAGAAAGTTAGGTCAGGGTGAATGCTTGCCGACAGCATGATCCGCTGCCTCAATCCGGAGCATCGGCGTTCTCCCCGATGGCAGCTTTTGAACAAGGTTATCTAATTTCGACGGATCGGTAAACAAAAGTAAAGAAGGGTTTTTAGGCCCTATCTGTTTTCTGACCACCCTTTGCGCGCGTGCGAGACCCCCCGCCTGTCCATGGTACCCCGGGGTCCGATGCCCAGCATCAGATAACAGAAGCCGATCGCGCATCACGCTGCGAATTTTAGACGCGTTGCACTCCCTCCCGGAGGCAAGCGGCCATTGCCGCGCCCTATAACAGCGAGGTGTGTTGTGAAGCGTGATCTGTATGCTGAGGTGTCTGAACGCATCGTTGCCGAGTTGGAACGTGGCGCCGCGCCATGGGTAAAACCGTGGTCAGCAACCGCCGGCGCCAACACACCGTGCAATGCCGTAAGTAATCGGCCCTACTCAGGATGCAACGTGATCCTGCTGTGGCTCGCCCGCGATCGCGGCTGGCCAACGCCGCGGTTTCTCACATTCAAGCAGGCGATCGAAGCAGGCGGCAACGTGCGCAAAGGCGAGCACGGCACGAAGGTCTATTTCGTAAAACAGTTACAAGTCAAAGAGGGCGGAGGCGAAGACGCAAAAACGCGCCTGGTCCCGATGCTGCGCGAGTACACGGTTTTCAATGTTGCGCAGTGCGACAACCTGCCCGAAGGCATAAGAGCAGGCAAGCCGATGCGCGTTCGCAATCCGGACACGCGCGATGCGTTGGCCGATGAATTCCTCCGTTCAACCGGCGCAGACATTCGGGACGGCCACGGCGAAGCGTACTACGTGCCAAGACAAGACTTTATCTCCATGCCGGCGTTCCAGGCGTTCAAGGGTGCGGATCACTTCTACAATGTCGTGTTTCACGAAGTGACGCACTGGACCGGCCACAAGTCTCGCCTCGATCGGGATTTGAAGAACCGTTTTCGGTCGCGCGAGTACGCGGCCGAAGAACTGATTGCCGAACTGGGCGCCGCATTCCTATGCGCCGAGTTTGGCTTTGACGGCGACGTGCGTAACGCGGGCTATATCGCCACTTGGATTGATCTTCTGAAAACGGACAAGCGGGCGTTCCTTACCGCGTGCAGCAAGGCGCAGGCGGCGGCGGACTGTTTGCGCGGCTTGGCGCTGGCCGCGCCCGCGGCAGTTGCTGCGTAACAGGACCCGGCACATTGCCGGCTATCAGTAGGGAGTTCCTCAATGCTCAATCAGACTTTGCGCACACAGGCGCAGGCGGCCTATGACGCGGCACTCAATAGCCCGTGTCCGGACTGGCGCGCCGTGGCCGAGTTATTCCGCGCCGTTGTGCAAGCCGAGCGGGTCAAGCGATCGGCCAAGTCTGAAGCTCGGGCCAAGGGCGAACTACCGGACTACAACGTGGACCGGGTCAAACTTCTATGCCGGTCGCCGCGGATTGCAGTGCGGTTCATGGACGGCGAGGCCGTCTTTACGCACATGCCCTCGGCGCCGGGCAAGCCGCTCAATGTGGGCCGGGCCCTGCGCGTCGCAATCGTGATGTACCGGTCGCGCAAGGGCGTGCAGCGGCGAGCTGGTTTCCGTAAATACAGCCGGGCAATCCCGGTACCCGAAATTTTCCAGGTCCGGTGCCTGGAAACGGACGAACTATTCGACCCGGAGGCGTGCAACAAGCACACCGCTGCTGAGCGGGCGAGCGGTGATCCGCAGCGCGCGGCGGCAATGCTGGCCCGGCTGCAAATCGAAGGCGTCTGACTGTTCGTAAAATGATCGCTTTCCCAACAGTGACAGCAACAAATCGAGGAAATGCATAATGAAACCAAGCCTAAAGCCCGTTGCCCCAACAATCGAAAAGCGAACAGTTCCGCCGGGGCGACCAAAAAACAACGACCTCCGCACCCGCGAGTATCTGACCGAGCGGGAAGTCGAGGAGCTAATGAATGCCGCACGCCAGAACCGGTGCGGCCATCGTGACGCGACAATGATCCTGACCGCGTTTCGGCATGGCCTTCGGGCCTTTGAATTAGTGGACCTCCGTTGGGATCAAGTCGATTTCGATCGCGGTGCCTTGCATGTTCGCAGGGTCAAGCACGGGACACCTAGTGTGCACCCTGTGAGCGGATCGGAATTGCGCGCACTGCGCCGCTTGCAGCGCGAGAGTGACGCTAGTCCTTTCGTGTTTATTAGCGAACGCGGTGCGCCATTCACGACAGCAGGGTTTGCCCGAATGGTGGAACGGGCGGCAGAGACCGCCAACCTCCACCTTAAGGTTCACCCGCACATGTTGCGCCACGCTTGCGGGTTCGCGCTTGCAAATGCCGGGCACGATACTCGCGCCGTGCAAGCGTACCTTGGGCACAAAAACATCCAGCACACGGTGCGCTACACGGAATTGACGCCCGACCGCTTCAAAAACTTCTGGCGGGACTGAGTGAGTAGCGGGCTCGTTTGCAGCCCGCTACTTCATTTTTGCCGTCCAACAGCGGAAGCGTCTGCCGAGCGCGCTACCCAAGGCCAGATCAAAGTGGTCAGGGCCGGAGCCCTCCTTGAGGGAGTAATGTTTGGGTTCGGCCAAGACCACCTGGGCTCGGTTGTGCCAACTGCGCCAAGGAAAAAGTTATCCGATTTGGCGTCGCCGGCGCTTCGTCAAACACCTATATGCCGGCGAAAGGAGTTGCCGAATGGCTCGGATTTTACAAGACTTCAAACTCGCAAGCGGGGATCAAGTGGGTGAAATCCTTTGGGAAATCCCCATGCCCGAGGGGGTTACGGTTGAAAGCGTGGTTCATGATCGGATGCGAGACCATTTTGCGGCAAACGGCCGTGCTCAAGGGGTTCGTGTAATTGATAGCGAAACGGGGGAGGAAATCTATCGATGGACTTGGTGGGATGAGCAGCGACGGCGCAATGAAGAGGGCTTAAAACGTCTGAGAGAGACGGCCGAGAAGGAGTTGCGAAAGCGAGAGAGTGAACCAAATGGCTAATGTCGATATCAGCTTTGACTTTCTCTTCGGTCCAGGTGCGGAGCAAGAGTATCTGGCGTTTGAAAAGGCCAAGAAATTGCGACGAGAGCGCCCTTGGGTACGTGACATTATACGCGTTCTTTGGGGCGCCTCCCGGGCGGGCATTTCTATGGATCAACTCGTGCGTAGCCTCTGGGAAATGAGAAAGCCGAGCGGGTTAAATATGCCGAGCCGATTTCGCAAGACCGTCCAAAGCTTTCTCAACCAACATACCGCTCAGTCTACTCAATGGAACGGGCGGCCCGAGAGCAACCTGTTCTATTCGCCACAAGGTAAAGGCTCTGGTACTTGGGCCGTCCACCAGGAACGGGCGGCAGCTTGGCTCATGGCACGCCGACTGCCTGCAGTCTGATAAATTCAAACTGAGACACTGCATAATTTTCAATCCAGCTATACGCTCGGAAACGGCCAGCGCTCCGGCGCGTATTGACTTTTGTTCCCTATATGTTCTTATTCGCTCCATGACCCGCGGCGACGTTCTCCGCTACGCGATTGCTTTCGCCTTGATCCGTGCCCGTAAGATCGTGCGCGGCCTCAAGCAAGCCTTGAGAGAGGATGAGCGTTACGCCGTGGCTGACCATGTCGTCTCGCAACTCAAGGAGCACGGTGACCCGTGGCGCCTGAGCGAGGAGGCGCAGCCAAAGCCTGGACCGACCACATAAGCAATCATGTGCGGCAGAGTGATCCAAAGCAGCGCGCCGATACGTCTCGCCATCCTTGAAGGGATGGACGTACGCGACAGCCGCATTGCCAATTATCCGCCACGATGGAATGGCGCGCCGAGCCAGGAACTGCTGGTGATCCGCCGAGATCACAAGACCGGCGAAGTCTCACTCGATCCTTTGCGGTGGGGCCTCATTCCTTACTGGTGCGATGACCCGAAGGGCGGACGCAAGCCGATCAACGCCAAATCCGAGACCGTGAACAGGCTGCCGACGTTCCGTGACGCTTATCAGCGGCGGCGCTGCATTATCCCGGTGGACGGGTTTTTCGAGTGGAAGGCGATCAAGGGCCATAAGGCAAAGCTGCCCTTCGCCATCGCTATGTTGGACGGCAAACCCTTTGGCCTTGGTGGACTGTGGGAAAACTGGCGGGACCGAACCTCAGGCGAGTGGGTACGCACCTTCGCGATCATAACGACGGACGCCAACGATTTGGTGGCGCAAATCCATGACCGTATGCCGTTGATCCTTGCGCCCGGCGACTATGTGCGCTGGATGAGCGGCGAGCCCGATCCGCGTGACTTGCTGCGGCCGTACCCAAGCAAGCCGATGCGGATGTGGCCGATCTCGACGCGGGTCAACAAGCCGGAGAACGACGATCCATCGATTGTCGAGCCGATCGAGTTATCCGCAGCATGAGTAAGGTGCGCCAACGTACTCGAAGTCGGTTTTCCGGTAGCGCCACCTGCATTACGCCGCGTTTTTGGAACCTCTTTGGAACCTTCAAACGAGATCGCCGTACCACGGCAAAGGCGCCTAAGAAAAATAGTCAGGGGTGCCAAGGGCTTATCTGGTGGGCGCACAAGGACTCGAACCTTGGACCCGCTGATTAAGAGTTATGCGCACTGCTTCTGCTAAGTCCTTGACGGAAAACAGATTGCCTGTGTCCGCACATTATTAGCCATATTTTGCAGGCGTTCTTGCAGACACCACATGACATACACCACATTTCGACAGACATGCCGGTAAATTGATTGTGCGGACATAGTGCGGACACGGACGCGGGGGCCATGACAAGCGGGAAACTGAGCGAAGAGACGGTCAAGCGGCTGCCGGTCCCGACGAAGGGGAACCGCGTCACCTATTTTGCGGGCGCCATGATCCAAGGCGCCAAGGCACCTCGTGGCTTCGGTGTCCGCGTCACCGCCGCCGGCGCTCGAGCCTT
>DATHCD010000028.1:0-12201 GCA_035319735.1 Xanthobacteraceae bacterium
CTCATCGAGCCGAAATTGATAGAACAGACTTGTCTGATCACTCCGCCGACCCATCATCCCCCGCCTCCACGGCCCAATCCATGGAATCAGGGGAATCACTGTTCGCAGGTGTTCTCAAGCCTTTTTCGACAGCATCGGTCATTCGCATCGTTTTGATCGCCCTGGCGCGATGTCGGCTATTACCCCGCGAGCGACGGCGTCCAGCACTGCCGTCATCCGACGCCAAGGTCCCCGTGGAATCCGTAGCGGGGTTTAGGGTATCCTCTTCCTATCAGGGGGCGGCATGCACATCGCGCGTAGAGTCTTGGCGAGCGTGGGATTTTGGGTGGCGACGGGCATCTCCGGCCTGGCGCTCGCACAATCTGCCTCCCAGCCCGACAAGGATCAGTACACGCTGTTCAATCCTGTCCCGAATGATCAGATGCGCGATTTCAACACCGATCGCCCGCCGAAAGCGAACGTGCCCTACACGGTCGACGCCGGTCATTTCCAATATGAGACCGACATCGTCAATTTCGCCAACCAGGCGATCGGCCCGACGCACACCGATACCTTGCTAATGCCTAATCCGACGTTCAAGCTCGGCCTCACCAACAACATCGACCTTGAGGTCAATGCCGCGACGGTGGTCGGCGTTCACACCTTCGGCTCCGCGACCAACGTATCGAGCACGATTTGGGGCATTGACGATGTATTTATACGCACAAAGCTCAATCTCTGGGGAAATGACGGCGGCCAAAGCGCATTTGCGCTCATTCCCTACATCAAGGCGCCGACCGCGCCAGCTGGGATCGGCAATGGCGCCGTCGAGGAAGGCGTTATCGCGCCGCTCTCGATTAGCCTGCCGAAGGGATACACGCTGTTGTTCAATTCCGAGATCGACGCATTGAAAGACAGCGCAGACGACGGACGACACGCGAACTTCATCAATCTCGTCAATCTCAGCCGGCAAGTGATCAAGGACGTCACGCTGTACGTGGAATTCTGGTCCGACTACAACGACGATCCGGCGCAAAAAACTAAGCAATACAGCTTCGACATCGCCGTCGCCTGGCTGGTTCGTCCCAATCTGCAGCTGGACGCCGGAATTGATTTCGGCCTCAACAGCGCAACGCCGAATGTCCAGGTCTTTGCCGGCATCTCCCAGCGATTTTGAGTGTCTGGACGGTCAAAGGCTTAGAAGCGCACCGGCCTCTTCGACCTATTCTTCAAATCGTCGACGTTGAACCACTCCAGGACCAGCGCCGGAGGAAGCGAGGGTCCATGCTAAAACACCCTGGCCTTCTCAATGCGGTGCAGCACGTTATGGACGCGGCCCGTCGAAATGGGTCGCGATGCTGGGCCTGGCACAGAACCTGTCGGTCGCACTCGCGATAATGGCAGAATGACCCGCCGTTATGCGGGCGACAGACCGTGCGCCGGAGCGCAGTCTGACTCAAATCGAAATCTGGCGGCCGATCTCGACCACCTGTTCGCTCGGTAGGCGGAAATAGTCGGTGACGTGGGACGCGTTCCTGACCATGGCGGCGAATATCTTCTCCTGCCAGAGCGGCAGCACCGGACCGGCCTCGCGGCCGCGGCACAGTCCACGTTGGTCGATGACGTCCGCCCTAAAGCAGGTGTCATCGCCGAGTTTCACTTGCGCTGGAGAACCAACTGGGTATTGGTCCGTCTTTGCCGGTTCCAAAGCACCGCAAATTATTTTTCAAGGGGCCGCTGGATCTGCGTCGAGGACACGTCAAGCCGTGCGCGCGTCGCGCAGTCGCAGCAGCCCAGCCGCCGGCGTGTGAGCCGACGAGGTTCAAGGTGACTTGCGAGATCGCCGCTCAGGAACGACCGATTGCGAACGCAGCCACAAGCAGAATTGTTGCCGCCCGCAGTAGCACCCTTATGGCTTTCATCTGATCGCTCCATGGGCGGGCTCGGCTATGCGGCGACGGCGGCAAGTGACGCCCCGGCATATCAATGAACCCAATATCACCCATAGAGCGCGGCCAACGTCCGGCACTCCATCGGCAACCCGTCAGCGCGCACGACACCTGCCGCAGGCGAATGGGAAAGATGACGCTCGGCAGCCCTCTCACTTCGTCTCCAGCATCAAGGCGCCCTGCCTGCGAATGATCGGCTCTGCGGCCTCGGCCAGTTGCGCCAACAACCAAGGCAAGAACGCTTCGAGATGGACCTGGTGGTTGGTCACATCGATACTGCCGCAGGCCGCTTGCCCGAGCACGCTTATGCGAAATTGAAGGTGGTAGTCGATCCAGGTTTGCTCTTGGACGGTGAATATAAAAGCATAATCCCTCTCGATCGCAGCCAGGCCGGATTTGAGGCGGCGAAGGGCTTCCCGCCTGCTGAGGTGATGGGGAACGGAAATAACCAGCGGCTTTGACATGGAAGTCGGGCCGTCGCTCGAAGCCATGCAGTTATGGGGCACAGTGTTGCGGGCCTTGATCTCGGTATCGCCGATGCCGGGTCTGTATTGGCCTGCGGCAAAAGCCAGCCCGCTTGCGAGCGCGAGGCTAGCCGCCGTTAGACCGGTCAGGACAGACGATTTCCTTGTCATGATCTCTGCCTCTGCACTTCTTGTCCTCGCAACGGAGGGACGTTCGAAGCGAGCGCGCGAGCTTCCGCAAGATATACATATGATAGATCTATCCGCTTCTTTAATCCGCCGGTCGAGGTCGAGATGGACTGACGATGTCGCGGTTGGTTCCTCGAAAATGGCAATCGGCAGGTTTCGCGGCCTTCCACACGCCTATGGAATTAGGCTAGTTTACCTCGCGGAAACGACGTCACCAAGTCCGATGCGGACCGAGGCGGCCACGAGCCGCGAGCAAAAAGCGGGCCGAGCAATGTGCGTCGCATGCGATAAATTTGCGCCGGACCGTCGTAAGTTTCTCTCGCTGTCGGCGCTGAGCATCGCTGCGACCGGCTTCGTCAGCATGCGTTTCGCATTTGCTGCGGACGCCACAACGAACGTTACGGCGGATGAGGCGATTGCCAGACTAAAAGCTGGCAACGAAAAATACGTCAGCGCTCCCCAGGTCTGCGCCGTCGATCTGGCGAAGCAGCGCGAACAAGTTGCCAAGGCTCAGATGCCGTGGGCGACGATCATTGCTTGCTCTGACAGCCGCGTTCCGCCAGAGCTTTTGTTTGGCGGGCTTGGTCTTGGCGAGCTCTTTGTCGCCCGTAACGCCGGCAACATGGCCGACACAGCGACGATGGGGACAATCGAATACGGAGCCGAACACCTTGGCATCCCCCTGATAGTGGTCATGGGCCATCAAGGATGTGGGGCCGTCGCTGCCGCATGCGCGGTCGTTGAAAAGCATGCGAAATTTCCTGGCTCTATCGGTCCTATGGTCAATGCCATCGTTCCGGCGGCGAAGGCCGTTTACCGCAAGCCTGGCGACTTTGTCGACAATACGGTTCGCGAGAGCGCGAAACGAACCGCAACGAAGATCGCGACCAAGAGCAAAATCGTTTCGCATCTCATCAAAGCAAACAAAGTCAAGGTACTAGCTGCGCGCTATGATCTCGACGATGGTCACGTCGAGTTTCTGGCATGATGACCGCTTGATTGATGTAGCGCCTTGCACCCTAATAGGGGCGCGATGCGGTTCGCCTCGTCTCTGATCAGATGACGGAGGACGGAGGACGGAATAATTTATCCGTCGTTTGTCTCTGCCCGCTACTTCCGCACATTCTTCTCCAGGAACGCGATCGAGCGCCGCCAGGCGACCTTGGCGGCCGCCTCGTTGTAGCTGCCGCGCTCGTCGCAATTGAAGCCGTGCTGCGCGTCGGGATAGACGTAGATTTCGCAATCGCCGCCGCGCTTCTGTTTGATGATCGCGACGTCGCTCATCGGGATCGAGGCGTCCTTATCGCCGAAATGCAGCTGCGTCGGCACTTTCGGCTTCTGCTCGGCGCTCCTGACGATTTGGCCGCCGTAATAACCGATGGCGGCGGAAAGCCCGTCGAGCGTGCCGGCGGAGATGAAGGCGATGGTGCCGCCCATGCAGAAGCCGATGATGCCGACCGGGCCGTCCTTTTTCAGCGCGTTGATGGCGGCTTGCACGTCGCGCAGCATCGCGCCCCAGTCCGGATTGGCGACGAACTTGCGCGCATTGGCGATCTCTTCCGGCGAATAGCCGCACTCGAAATTCGGCTGCTGCCGATCGAACAAGGCCGGCGCCAGGGCGGTGTAGCCTTCGCCGGCGAGGCGGTCGCACACCGCGCGGATGTGATGATTGACGCCGAAGATTTCCTGAATGACGACGACGCCGCCCTTGGCCGGCCCGCTCGGGTCGGCGCAGTAGGCGCCGAGCTTGAACCCGTCCGACGCGACCAGTGATAGATGCTGACCCAAGATGATCCTCCTTCGATGAGGGGCGCCCTCCCCTTCGCGGGAGTAGCATAGACGAGCGCCAATGTCGCTTGAATGGCGGCGGCCATTCGTTCCGTCGGCGAAGCTCGCGGCCGGAGGGTGGAACCGCGAAAGGCGACGGCGAATCGATCAGTGCGAGACGACGATGAAATCCGTGCCCTCGCCGGTTTCATCGCCGAGGTCGTGGTCGGAAATCAGCAGCGACGACCCCGGCACCATCAGTTCGGAAATGCGGTCGATCACGCCCTGGGGAATTTCGATGCGCGCTAGCGCCGCATGCGGCTCCGGCGGATCGGCGCTCGCCTTGGCGGCGTGTTCCTCGCGTTTTCCCAGGACGGATTTTTCCGATCGCCTGTCGTCTCCGGCTTTGCGGGTCGCGTTCGCAGCCTCGGCGGGAAGCGAAATGACGTTCCAGCGGAAGGTCGAGCCGTCGGCGAGAAGGTCCATCGCCGTGAACACGTGAGTCCCCAGCGGCTCGTCCGGATGCTCGATGACGATCGGCACATCGAGCAACGGCGCAAAGTGCTGCCGCACGTAAATCCTGCCGGTCTTGCGGCTGACAAAAATCGCGATCGGCGCGCCGCGGCGCCCGAGTTCCGGGTTGGCAACCAGCACCCGCGCGATTTCCGAAGCGGCGTCGTCGGGCACCACCGCCGCGGCGTCCTCGTCCGCCTCGTCGGTGTCCTCGGGGGCCTCCGCCTTGGCGACGCGCATCAGGCCAGCGCCGGACACATCGCCCGCGCGCATGCTGGGAATCGACGCGGTGGCGGCGTCGGTCGCGCGGCTGTCATCGACGCTCCCTGCGGTCTTCATGGTGTCGACCGCCGGTGCCGCCGCAACGGCAACCGCGGCCGGCGGCTTCTCCTTGTAGACAAACAGATGCGGGTCCGCGAAATCCTGCGGCCACAATTCGGGGCGGGCGATCACCACGCGGGCACCGAGGCTGCGAAGGACCCACAGCCGCGCGGCGAATTCCTCGGGCATGCGGATGCAGCCATGCGAGGCCGGATGGCCGACGCCGTTACCCTGGTGCATGGCCACCCCCGACCAGGTGATGCGCTGCATGTAGGGCATGGGCGCGCCGCTGTAGATGTTGGATTCGTGGTAGCGCTCTTTGTCGATGATGCTGAAAACGCCGAGCGGCGTCGGATGCGCCGGCACTCCGGTCGCCACCGGCGCGTCGGCCACATGCACGCCGCCGCTGTAGAGGTGAAGCTTCTGCTGATTGGTCGAAATGATGATCTGCAGCGGCCCGGGCGGAAGGCTGCCGAACGGCTCCTTGCCGATACGGTCCCCGCCCTTAGGCCTGAGCTTGGCGTTGATCCTGGCGTTTTTTCTGGCGACCTTGACGCCGCGCCGGGCGAGTTTCTTGGCGCCGTGTCTGCCGGCGGTCTTGACCCTCGCCTTGACCGTGGTCTTGGCACTGGTCTTGACATTGGTTTTGGCACTGGTCCTGGCGTTGGTCCGGGCATTCCACGCGGCGTCGATTTCGGCGTTGACCTTGGGTTTGGGTTTGACCGCCGCCCACGCCGTGATCGCCGGCGCGCAGGCGAGCCCGAGGGCGCAGGCGGCGGCGAGGACGAGATGTTTACGCTGACGAGGACAGGCGGGCGCGCAAGCGCCATACGGGGGATAGCTGCTCAATTCGTCCACCCAGCAATTGGAAAGCCCGAATCAGATACAAATTCTACCGGACACACCCGTTCCCCGCCATGGGCCGCAAGCAGAGCGAGATTCACTTTCGGCAATTAAGGGTAATGAAAGACATCGCGGCGGCGCCGTGGGCCCTCGGCGGTCGCGTTGCGGCGCGCCTCAGGCAGCGGGCGCCAGTGCGAAGGCCTGCGCCAGCAGTTCGTAGGAGCGTCGGCGCGCGGCGTGATCATAAACCATCGTGGTGATCATCAGCTCGTCGGCGCGCGTGGATTCGATCAGCGGCAGCAATCGGCTCATGACGCGGTCGATGCCGCCGACGATGAGGCGCGCGCGATGCTGCGCCAGGCGCTCACGGTCGATCGGCGTATAGGGGTAGGCGGCGGCTTCGGCGGGCGAGACCAGCGGCAGATATTCACCCTTGGCGCGGTGGACGAAATGCAGATCGGCGCTCGCCGCGATGCGCTCGGCTTCGGCATCGGTATCGGCTGCAATCACTGCGGTGGCGAGAATCGCATAGGGCCGTGCCAGCTCGGCCGACGGCTTGAAATGCGCGCGATAGCTCAGCATCGCGCCGGCGGCATCGTGCTCGGCGAAATGGTGTGCGAAGGCGAACCCCATGCCGACGGCGGCGGCAAGCTCGGCGCTGTAGCCGCTGGAACCGAGGAGCCAGATCGGCGGCAGGGGGACATCGGCGGGAACGGCGCGCACATTGCGGAACGGATGGTCTTGCGGAAAGCCGCCGCGCTCGAGCAGGATCAATTCCTGGAAGCGCTCGAGGAAGTCGTCGCCTTCGCCCGCCTGCTGGCGCCGGCGCAAGGCGTAAGAGGTCACCGGGTCGGTCCCCGGCGCGCGGCCGAGGCCGAGATCGATGCGGCCGGGAAAGAGCGCTTCCAGCACCTTGAAGCGCTCGGCGACCATCAGCGGTGCATGATTGGACAGCATCACGCCACCAGCGCCGACGCGCAGGCGCGTCGTCGCCGCCGCGATCTGCCCGATCATGATCTCCGGCGCCGAACTGGCGATGCTCGCAAGATTATGATGCTCGGCGAGCCAATAGCGCGTGTAGCCGAGCCGGTCGGCCAGCCGCGCCAGATCGAGCGAGTTGTGCAATGCCGCCGATCCCGGCGTGGCCGTGGTGACGGGCGACAGATCGAGGACGGACAGCGGAGTCACGCGCGCCTGGAAGTGAAAGCCGACTGACCACAAAACGTGGGCGCAAGCGCGCCCTCAGTCAATCTGGCAAAACAGGCTCACTGGCTGCCCGGGCCGACGAATGGGCCGCCGATGGAAGAGGGAGTTTTCGCAGTTTGGGCGTCTGCAGGCTGACTGACTGCGTGTTGACTGACTGCGGGTTGACTGACTGCGTGTTGGCGAACTGCAGGTTGGCTGACGGTGCTCTTGACGGGGCGAACTTTCGCCGGCTGCACTTGCGCCGCCTGCGCCGCCTGCGCCGCCTGCGCCGCCTGCGCCGGCCAGGGCGGCGGGGCCGACAGAAAATGCGGTTGCGGGAACGTGAGATATGGCGTGGCGGTCCGGACGGATGCGGCACCACGCAGCGGTCCGCGGCCACGAGGCGCCTGGACGAGGGGCGTGCGCGCGGGCTTCTTGCGCGTGACCTTGTCCTCGGTCGGCACCGGCGCTGCCGCGGGCACGCTTCCGACGCTTGCGGGTGCAAGCTCGGTCTCGGGCGCGGTCGGAGCCGGGGGCGTCTGTTCCGTTGGCGTTTCGATGGTGGCGACGGCCGGCGTCGCAGCAGGCTCGCCTTGGCCGGTCGTTCCGGCGGCGGCGTCCGGCCGCATTTCCCCACCGGTTTCCGGCATCTGCTCGGTTTGCGCCGTTTGCGACGCTTCCAACGCTTGCGGCGCTTGCGGCGATGATGCCTCGCTCGCGCTTGCCGCCGCAACCGGCGCCGACTGAACCTCGCTCATCTGCGGCCGACGATCGGCTGGCGGCGCCGGGGCCGCCGGCGCGGCCGGCGCCGCGCTGTTGCCGGCCAGTTGTAGCGGCGCGGTGGCCGGCGAAAGCCGCGCGAGCGGTGCATGATTGACGCGGAAGGCGGCGAACACGGCGAACCCGCAGATCAGCGCAATGACGGAGGCAGCGACCGCCGCAATTATCAGACGAAAATCAGGAAACATTCCACCTCGCAAAACGCCCGCGCGCGACCTAAAAGCAGCACGCGTCACAATGGGCGAAGATCATCGCGAGGGCAGGACGAACACTGGGCCTCGACCGTGGCCCGTCGGTCGAGGCAGCGGCGGGAACCAGCCCGACGCGGCCCGCCGATTCGAACGCGCAAAAGATTAGCTTGAGTCGGCGAAAAACCAACAGCAAAAAAAGCAGCGTACCCGGCATTGGGCGCGCGGCGGTATTGTGGCAGAATTCGTTCGACGGTATTCGGACGGGCAGGCTCATGTTGCATCGGCTGATCGTCCTGGCGATGACGCTTCTCTTTGGCTTTGCCGGCGGGCAGGCCGCGGCGCAGGAGGCGATTGGCACGGTCAGCCGTATACAGGGAGAGGCAAGCGGAACACGTGACGGTGCCGCACGGGCGCTCGGCCTCAATTCGTCCCTCTTCCGCAATGACGTCGTATCGACCGGTGAAGCAGCACGGCTCGAAGTCACATTCATTGACAACACACGGCTGACGCTCGGAGAAAAGGCGAAGCTGACGCTCGATACGTACGTCTTCGACCCGGCCGCTGGCAGCGGAACGATCAAGTTCGGGGTGATCGGCGCCCTCCGCTTTCTCTCCGGCCAGGTGCAAAAGCTGCCGAGCTCCGAGGTCAGCGTGACGACGCCCGTCGCGACGCTTGGCATCCGCGGGACGGAATTCTGGGGCGGCCCGATCGACAATCAGGCGCTCGGCGTGTTCCTCATCGAAGGTGCCGTGAGCGTGTCGAACGCGGCGGGCGAGCAGATCCTGAGCCAGCCCGGCCAAGGCACCAATATCGCCACGCCGGGCTCAGCGCCCGGACCCGTGACTTTCTGGCCGGCGGACAAAGTCAACCGCGCCGTCGCGACCGTGACGTTCCGATAGCGTGTCGACCTGTCCCTCGCGAATAGAAACCGCGCGAGTCGCGACCTTCTAGCCGCTCTATCGCACCAGCGGGCCTTGCGAGAGAGCCGAGGCCGGCGGCGATCCCGACAAGACGACGACGCGCGTTCCGACGTTCACTCGGCTGTAAAGGTCCTCGATATCCTCGTTGGTGAGCCGGATGCAGCCCGAGGACACGAAGCTACCGATGGTCGAGGGCTGATTGGTGCCGTGAATGCGGTAGAGTGTGTTGCCGAGGTAGAGCGCACGCGCGCCCAGCGGGTTGCCCTCGCCGCCGGCCATGAACCGCGGCAGGTAAGGCTGGCGCTCGATCATCTCCTTCGGCGGATGCCAATCCGGCCATTCGCTCATGCGGCTGATGCGCTCGCTGCCCGACCAGGTGAAGCCTTCGCGCCCGACGCCGATGCCGTAGCGCAATGCCTTGCCGTTGCCGCGCACCAGATAAAGATAAGTATGCGGCGTATCGATGATGACCGTGCCCGCCGGCTCCGAGGTCCGGTAATCGACGAGCTGGCGGCGCAATTGCGGCGGTAGTTCCTTGGCCGGGCCCGCTTCGGGCTGATCCTCCGGCGGCAATGCCGCAATCACCGTGGCGCGGTCCGCAGGCGGCGCGACGGCGGAATCAGTTGGGCCGCGGAACGAGCCGGTGATTTCGGCCGGCGCGGGACCGCCGCCGATTTCCGCCGGCGGCCGGGTAACCGGCGCGCCGCCGAGCGAAGGCAGCGGCTGCGGCGCCGAGCGATCATCTGGCACGAAATACGGCCGTGCCGTGGGCGAATAAGGCGCCGGCAGACCCTCTTCGGCCTCCTCGTCGTATCGCGGGTCATAGGGGACCAACGGCATGCCGTTTGCATCGCGATAGATTTCGAGCGCGTGCCCGTAGGAATCAATCGGCGGTTCCATTGCCTGCGCTCCAACGTCGAGCGGCGGCAAAGGTGCACGCGTGAAGGCTGGCGGCGGTGGCGGCGGATAGGCCGCGGGCGGCGGGTAATAGCCTGGCGGTGGCGGCGGCGGCGGCGGATAGGTTTGTGCGGCCGCCAAGCCGAACGAGCCGGCGAGGGCGAACGCGATCGCGACAAGGCTGCTGCTAGCTCGCAAGGCGAAGCCCTTGGATGATCCCCAGAGTGTTGTGCAAAGGAGATTTGGCGGGAACAAGGCAGCAAGGCAACAGAGACCGCTGCGCCATGGACGGTGGCGCCGCGCAATGTCCTTTCGCATCGTTCATGGATAACGGGTGGTAAAGGAACCGAGCCGGCGATCCGCGGTTTTTCGCCCTGTCGTCACGCTGCTATCATGTCAAGGAGAGGCCCGATGAACGTGGTGCGAGACAAGGAGGGTGACGTGAAGCTGTTTGCCGGAGGCGCCGTGGCGCTCTCCCTCTTTCTATGTTTTCTCTGTTGCCCTGCTGGCGCGCAAAATCCCGCGATCGACGATCTCAAAGCGAAGATTTCCGACGCCCGCACCGCCCAGCTGACTTTTGCCGACGGGCTGAAACATTGCAACGAGCTGACCGGCAAGAGTTTCTATTATCGGCTGCGCCATCGTGTCCTCGATCTCGAAGCGTATCTCCACTCGCTGGAAGACCTGGTGAAGGCGCAGACCTTCAATCCGGAGAAACGACGGCCTTGGAATTTGCAGGATGCCGAGGAACGCCGGGAAGAGGTGAAAAAACAGGCGCAGGAAGACAAGGCGCGATGCGAGCTGGTGCAGAGCCTGCCGGAACTGGAGAAAAGCCTGCAGCAGCTGGAAAAGGACTCCGCGGCCTCGGAAAAGAAGGAATGACCGCGCCGCTGCGGGTGGCGAAGGAGAGGGACGCGGGGTGCCCGCCCGTATTTCGCTTCCGGTCAATCCCGATTACAAGATCACATCCGCAGCGAAGGAAGCGCGATGGCGTCGGTGAGCGACTGGAAGGTGCCGGCTTCCGCACAGCCGAAACCGCAAGACTATGCCTATGATCTCGACCTGGCCTTGACCGCCATGGTGGCGCTGCATGCGACCGTGCCGGCGGACGCCTTCACCGCGGAAACGCTCGGCACCGAGCGCGCCGGCAATGGCGTGTTCATTCGCGGCAACGGCCTCGTCCTGACCATCGGCTATCTGATCACCGAGGCGGAGACGATCTGGCTGACGCTGAGCGACGGCCGCTCGGTGCCCGGCCATGTGCTCGGCTATGATCAGGAGACCGGATTCGGGCTGGTGCAGGCGCTCGCCAAACTCGACATGCCGGCGCTCGAACTCGGCGAGTCGGCGGCCGCCGCGCTCGGCGAGCGCGTCGTCGTCGGCGCCGCCGGCGGCCGGCAACGCTCGGTCGCCGCGCGCATCGTCGCCAAGCAGGAATTCGCCGGCTATTGGGAATACGTGCTCGACGAGGCGATCTTCACCGCGCCGGCGCATCCGAACTGGGGCGGCACGGCGCTGATCGGACCCGCCGGCGATCTCCTCGGCATCGGCTCGCTGCAGCTTCAGCACACGGTCGAGAAGGGGCAGGTGCAGAACATCAACATGATCGTCCCCATCGACCTGTTGAAGCCGATCCTCGACGACCTGTTGAAGTTCGGCCGGCGCAACGCGCCGTCGCGACCCTGGCTCGGTCTCTACGCGACCGAAGTGGAGAACAGGCTGGTCATCGTCGGAGTCGCCGACCGCGGACCGGCGAAGCGCGCCGATGTGCGCACCGGCGACATCGTGCTGGCGGTCGCCGGCGGCGAGGTCCGCGACCTCGCCGCCCTGTTCCGCCGCGTCTGGGCGCAGGGCGAGGCCGGCGTCGAAGTGCCGATCACCATCTTCCGCAACGGCCACACCATGGAGCTGCGCGTCAAGTCGGGCGCGCGCGACCGCTTCCTCAAGGGCCCGAGCCTGCATTGAGCTCAGCGTGTCCCTTACTTAGCGCAGCAAAAACCGATCAGCCTATTGCGACGGCTCAGACTTACTTTGAACATATCGAACGGGTGCCCGCGAACGCACTAGGTGTTCAGTCCCACGGTGTGGTGAAGCGGGCTTAACCTGAACCGATTTGGCTGTGTCGTCCAGACTTTGCAGATGTACTCGTAGGGCGTGAGACCTCTGAGGGTCTTAAGTCGCTTGGCGAAGTTATAGGCCATTA
>DATHCD010000029.1:0-27593 GCA_035319735.1 Xanthobacteraceae bacterium
CGAGAGGATTTGCCCCTAGTACGAGAGGACCGGGGTGAACACATCTCTGGTGGACCTGTCGTCGCGCCAGCGGCGGTGCAGGGTAGCTACATGTGGAATGGATAACCGCTGAAGGCATCTAAGCGGGAAACCAGCCTCGCAACCAGTTCTCCCTTGAAGAGCCGTGGAAGACCACCACGTCGATAGGCCGGGTGTGTAAGCGCAGCAATGCGTTGAGCTTACCGGTACTAATCGCTCGATCGGCTTGATCGCTCTCATTACGAGTGCCTGTGAACCGGGAATCAGATGTCAGTAATCAGTAATCAGACATCGGTCCTGCGCATTGACGAATGATCGGCTTGCTTCGCAAAAATCAGCGTCGGTAATCTGATTACTAATTACTGACATCTGACTCCTGTCTTTCGCCGGCTTGGTGGTTCTAGCGGGGAGCCTGAACCCGATCCCATCCCGAACTCGGTCGTTAAACTCCCCTGCGCCGATGGTACTAAGTCTCAAGACTTGGAAGAGTAGGTCGCTGCCAGGCCTGCCAAGGACGGAACATTCTCTTCATCGATGATTTAAAAAAAGCCCCGCGGTTTCCCGCAGGGCTTTTTTCGTGCAGAAATTCAGCCGGCATAGCCCGGATGAGCGAAGCAACATCCGGGGAAAGTCTCAACCGATGTTACCCCGCATATCGCTGCGCGCATGCGGGTTACTCGCTACATCACAGTGGTTCTGTCGCCTGCACAGCCTGGGCATATTTTTGCTTTCATATATACCGGATGGGAAAGATCAAAAATTCTCCCACACGATTTGCATTCACCTTTCTCGTTAGCGATCACGGCTATGTTGATTGTATAGTCTTTAATTGATCTTTCAAAATTCCTGGGAAAGGTCGGGATCACAAATTCATTGAGCAGTTCGGAAACGTCTGACTTCTTCGTTGCAATCCAGTCGGCGTAATTCCCATAGTCAATGTGATAGGTCTTGTGCGTATCGCTAATCGACCTATGGGTAACCGCCGATGGAATCTGATGGATCAACTCCTCGTCGACTAGCTTCCTAAGCGCACTAGACCCAGATTGCATGTTTTCTACCAGAAAGAGTCGGTGCCCAGAATTCTCCATGTACTTATTTATTAGGTTAAGCAATTTCTGAGCCGGCGAATTGGGATCAATCTGCTTTCGTTTCTGTTGTTTGTACCTGTTTTTAGCGACATCTGCTATTAGGGAAAAATCGATACAGTTGTTTGAAAAATTGCGGCGTATGTGCAGACTGCATATTTGAAAAATGTGCATAATGTCCCGTGGTATTCCGTGAGATGCGGCTATAAATGCTTTGTAATTGTCCAGATTATCAAATAGTTCAGTGATAAAGACATCGCTCACGGCGCTATCTTTCTGTAACGGAGCTAACTCCTCACAAACGTGCGTTAGACGCTTGAAAAGAAGCCGCTTGCAAAACTCAAACACTTCCTCTGGGCGAGTCAAGAAGGCGCTATCCAAATCGGCGGCGAGCATAATATCATGGCCGATCTGGATCCCCTTTGATCGTTCCATGTCATTGCGATCATAAAGTGTAGTTTCGTGCCAGACGGAGGCTATTTTGACCGAAATCCTTCCCGAATTAAAAAATGTGGCCTTGAGCAACTGCGCGAAGGCTGCTTGCAACCGGCTGGGCGTATTCTTATCCAGTTCCATCCACTCGTCGATTAGGATGTAAAGCGTGTTTATTTTCGTGATATCGATAATGTCCAAGATCAACTCTCGAACCTCAAAGAGGTCGACGGAGAGCATGCCCTCGGTTTCCGTATTTTTCTTTGATGATTTTTTGTGATTCTTCTTCGCGGAGAGTCCAATCCGTCCTTTCAACTGTGGTACCCAATTTCGCACGCCAGCGCCGACGCCTACACCCCCGCTCTTGTCTGTGTCTTCACTCTCGGAAGTCCTCGATTTGATTGATGATCGGACTGGATAAGTTCGCCCAATCTCGATAGCTTCCAACAATTGTGTCAAGCGGTCATTGGCATCGGAAAATATCCCCTTGTAATCTTCCTTTGAGCAAGACTCCTGGAGTGCTCGCAGGCGTGCGGTAATTAAGTCCAAAAATCTTTTGAAGAAGACTCGAAGAAATCCGTGAAAAATTTCATGCGATACTTTTCGCGAGGCAAATTCATCCGATTCCATCTGTAGGGTTGGTGGAGTCTTGGGATAGGCTTCCAAAATCGAAATCATTAGGCTTGCAGAATCTTTTTTCTCGCTGCTTACGAATTCGTGAAACGCGCCCAATAAGTGCGTTTTTCCGGTGCCCCGTCTACCGACAATTAGCTGATTGGCATTGTCCAGTAATAGCTCAAGATGTCCTTGATCCACATAAAAGGGAAGAAAGCTCGGCAAGTCTTCAGCTTTCAACCAAACCTGTTCATTGCGGAGTGCAGTTTGTAAGTGTTTGCCGAAAAGTGAAGGGGTCTTGCGGGGCATGGATCAGCCTTACAAAATAAAGAAAAAACCGAAGGTTGCAGCAATATAGTTAATTCCCTCGCGAGATCAACACACAATCCGCGCCAGCAGCAAACGAAGGTCGTAGCGCGGACGATGCGTTCCGATAGACAGCGCTGTCATCGCATCTCGGGCTACGCGCCGTCTTTCCATTCTCCGTCGCCCGCCCTTCGTGATCGGCTACCGCCCGTTCTTCCACAACATCTCCAGCCGGTGGCGGAACGCCTTCGGCCGCTCGGCGAACAGGCGCGTGGCGATGCGCGCGGCGCGGTGGGAAAGCTCGGCCTTGCGGTCGTCGCACGGCGCGGCGAGCCGCGAGCGCCAGTGCGCCAGCGGCTGGTGCGGACCGGCGAGCCGCTCCAGTATTTCGAGGTCCTGACAGCGGCCGAGCCGGTCGCGCAGGCGCTCGGCCTCCTCGGTCCACATGCGGCCGAAGCGCGGCCACAACGGCTCGATCAGGTCCATCTGGTAGCGGTGCTCGACGACGCGCTGGCGCAGCTGATGGCGCTCGGCGGCGCTGACCTTTGACCAGTCAGCGGGAACGAGGCGGCGCGCCGCGCGATAGCCCGCGGTGAGGCCTGCGGCGAACGCGTCGAAGTCGAGCGCGTCGAGCGGCCACGCCTCGACCGCAGCCTTGGCTGCATCGAGCCAGTCGACGATCTGATGGCGCAGCAACGGGGTGAGCGCCGCCCGCTCCTCGCCCTGGCGCACCGCCTCGAGCCGGCCGCGGATGGTCGCCACCGAGCGCGGCGAGAGCGCGATGCCCTTCTCGACCAGCTCAGCGAAGGCGTTGAGCGCCGATTGGCCGTCGCGGGCGCCGGCGAGCGCGCGCGCATGGTCGCGCGCCTCGGCGCGCCAGCGCGCCGCGTCGGCGTGAAAAGGCTGAAAGAGCCGCATCACCGCGCGCCATTTTTTCATGCTGCGGCGGAACTCGTGCACCGCCTCTTCGCCCGCGCGGTCGGGATCGCCAATCGCTGCGCGCGCATCGGCCAGAATGCCGGCGGCGGCCGCCCGCACCGCCGGGCCGATCGGCGCTTTCGGCCGCAAAACAGGCTTCTCGCCCATATTCGCTTCTAGGAAGGCGTGCATGATGGTTCTATGAGGGCCTTGATGACATTATGACGAAAAATCGCGATCTCCGCACTTCCCTTGTCGGGGGCCGCTTGCTACATGAACCGGCGAAAAATCGATCGATTGCCGCGGGGTGGAGCAGCCCGGTAGCTCGTCAGGCTCATAACCTGAAGGTCGTAGGTTCAAATCCTACCCCCGCAACCAATAACGCCGTCAAGTCAGGGACTTGGCGGCGTTGCCGATTTGCGCTCGGTGTGCCGACCGGCGCGGAGTCGAAAGATCATTTTTCGCAACGACTGATCGATCGTATCAATCTTGCTGCAACCTGTGTTCGCGGCTCATGCGGCAAGGAGCGCCTGGAATTTTTCTTCACCCGGCAAATGAGCACTGCAGGCATGCGCATGGCGACGGCTAGGCCGCAGCGGGAACGCTCGGCATGAGCGATCTTGCCGGCGAGGCCGCGGCGCTGCGGCGCTGGCTCTTCGACATCGCGCTGCCCTTGTGGTGGCGCCTCGGCGCCGACCGCGTGCAAGGCGGCTTCCACGAAGCGATCGACCTCGACGGCAGTCCGCTGGCGCGGCCGCATCGCGCGCGCACCATCGCCCGGCAGGCCTTTTCCTATTGCGAGGCCGGCCGGCTCGGCTGGAACGGCCCCTGGCGCGAAGCCGCGCTGCACGCGCTCGACTTCTTCGCCGCGCATTTCCTCACCCCCGACGGCAGCGTCGTCTCGGTGGTTGATCTCGACGGCAAGGTGCTCGACCCGAGCTTCGATCTCTATGATCAGGCCTTCGCGCTCCTTGCCTTCGCGAGCGGCCATCGCGCCTTCGGCGAAGGAACACCGTGGCGTCGGCATGCGGTCGCGCTGCGCACGATGCTCGAGCAGAACGCCGCCCATCCGCGGGGAGGATTCCGCGCGGATCGTGCCGGCTTCTTGCCGCAGCGCGCCAATCCACACATGCATCTCTTCGAGGCGGCGCTCGCCTGGCTCGCAATCGACGCCGATCCGGCTTGGCGGCGGATGGCCGATGGTATCGCGACGCTCTGTCTCGAAACGCTGATCGATCCGGCAAGCGGAGCGCTGCGCGAGAATTTCACCGCCGACTGGTCGCCGGCATCGGGCATCGCCGGCCGTGTCTGCGAGCCCGGCCACCACTACGAATGGGCCTATTTGCTCGACCGCTGGGCCAGGCTCACCGGGCGTCCCAGGCCCGCGGCTGCGGCACGGCTCATCGCCTTTGCCGACACAAACGGCGTCGATGGCAAACGCGGCGTCGCCGTCGGCGCGCTGCTCTCCGACGGCAGCGTGCACGATCCGGTGGCGCGGCTGTGGGCGCAGGCCGAGCGCATTCGCGCCTATTCGATCGATCAACGCGCAGACGATGAGGAGCGGATCGCCGCAGCGATCCGCGGATTGCGGCGCTTCCTGGCGACGCCGACGCCGGGCGTCTGGTACGATCAGCTCGGAGCCGACGACAATTTCGTCGTCGAGCCGGCGCGGGCGACGAGCCTCTACCACATCGTCGGCGCGGTGGCGGAGCTTGCCGAGCAAAAGCCGCCCATTGGCGGGCGCGCCAACGCCCTGGCACGGCATTCGGCTTCTCCACGTCTCGTCTATCTGGTGACCGAAGACTGGTACTTCGTCTCGCATCGCCTGCCGATGGCGCGCGCGGCACGGGACGCCGGCTTCGAAGTGCACGTCGCGACCAATGTCGATCGCCACGGCGGCGCGATCGAAGCCGAGGGTTTTTTTCTCCATCCGCTGGCCTGGCGGCGCGGCAGCTTCGATCCGCGCGATCTGGTTCGTGTGACGCACGAAATTCGCAAACTCTACCGCAGCCTCGAGCCGGATCTTGCCCACCAAGTGGCGCTGCAGGCGGCGCTGGTCGGGTCGCTCGCCGCGATCGGGCTGCCGGTCATCTGTCTCAACGCCGTCACCGGCCTCGGCACGAGCTTTCTTGCCAACGGCGCCAAGGCCCGCCTCGCCCGACCGGTCGCCGTCTTGCTGTTGCGGATGCTGCTCAATCGCCGGCGCTCGGCGGTGCTGGTGCAAAACAATGACGACCGCGGCGAGATCGAGCGGCTCGGTGTCGCCTCCGATCGCATTGCGCTCATTCCGGGATCGGGCGTGGATACCGACCGTCTCCGGCCGACGCCCGAACCCGAGGGCACGATCACGATCGCCTTCGCCGGACGGTTGGTCGAGGACAAGGGAGTTCGCACGCTCATCGCCGCGCACGACATTCTCACGTCCCGCCGCCGCGACATCAGGCTCATCATTGCCGGACTTCCCGATCCGGCCAATCCGACCTCGATCCCGCCCTCCGAGATCAAAGGCTGGAGGGAACGGCGCAACCTTGTTCATCTTGGATTCGTCGACGACATTGCCGCATTCTGGGCGTCGGCGCACATCGCCGTGCTGCCGTCGCGACGCGAGGGATTGCCGCTGACACTCCTTGAAGCCGCCGCCTGCGGGCGGGCGCTCGTCGCCACCGATGTACCGGGCTGTCGCGAGATTGCGCGCGCCGGCGTCAACGCCTTGTTGGTGCCGCCCGACGATGCGTCGGCGCTCGCCGACGCCATCGATCAGCTCGCGGCAGACCGGGCGTTGCGCGCGAAGTTCGCCGCCGCCGGTCGAGCGCTGGTCGAACGGGAGTTTTCCAGTGCTCGAATCGGCCGGGAGGTGCTCGATCTCTATCGCCGTCTGCTCGCGCAGACGGCGCAAACCGCCGAAGAGCGCCGGTCGTGACAAGAGCCGTCTTCCTCGATCGCGACGGGGTGATCAACGCCAATCTTGAGCGCAACGGCCGGCCCGTGGCGCCGACGAGCCTTGCCGAGTTTCGCATTCTTCCCGGCGTCGAGGATGCCGCCCGTCGCCTCAAGGACGCCGGTTTCCTGCTCGTCATCGTCACCAATCAGCCCGATGTCGCCGACGGCCTGACTTCGAGGGCGACAGTCGAGGCGATGCACGAGGAAATCATGCGGCGACTGCCGATCGACGACATCATGGTCTGCTTCCACGCCGATCGCGACAATTGTTCCTGCCGCAAGCCGAAGCCGGGCATGATTCTTGAGGCCGCCGCCAGGCACGGGATCGACCTCACCGCGAGCTACCTCGTCGGCGACCGCTGGCGGGATGTGCGGGCCGGCCGCGCCGCCGGCTGCCGCACAATCTTTGTTGACTACGGCTATTTGCAGGACCAGCCGGCGCAGCCGGACAAGGTGCTGCGTTCGCTCAAGGAGGCGGCGGATTTCATTGTCGAGCAAGAGGCCGCGCATTGATTTGCCTAAACGGGCGGCCAGGCGACAAATAATTTCAGGCGGCGGCCACAATATCCGCGTCGAGAAGCACGCGGACCTTGCGCCCGAGCAGATCGAGAAGAACGGACACCCGCTCGACGTCCTTCATGCCCTCGAACAAGGCGATACAGTCGGCAAAAGCGCCGTCGAGGAGGCGGACCCTGTCGCCCGGCGCAAATCGAGGCCGCGCCGGAAGACGGATGAGTCCGTTTTCGTCCTCGCGCTGGCGCAGCGAGGCGATGACGTTGTCGGGAACCGCTGCCGGTTCCTCGCCGTTGCAGACCAGCTGGCTGACGCCGACGGTCGAACTGATCGCGCGCCAGCGCTGTGTTGCCATGTCGATCGCGACAAACAGGTAGCGCGGAAAAAGCGCGGCCCGGACGGTCTCGACGCGGCGCGCGTGGCGGCGTTTCTTCAGGTAGCGGGGCAGATAAGTATCGAAGCCTTGGCGGCCGAGATGGGCATTCGCCTTGGCCTCGGCGTTCGGATGGGTATGGACCACATACCAGCGATGTCCGACCGACGGGCTCACGTCGCCGCCTCCCTGCCCTTGCTGACGTTGAGGAGAAGGCTCGGCACCAGAACGCGGTCGGCGCCGAACCGCGCCACCGCTGCCGCAATGGTCGCCTGGGTCGAGCCGAGATCGGTGACGATCAAACTGTCGATCGCAGCGGCAACGCCGTCGTAGCTGCGCGCGATCGGAACCCCTGCGAAACGCTCCAGCTTGCTCTTGCCGTCGACCACGGCAACGATTTCAACCTCGGTCTCGCGCGCACAGATCATGGCTATTTCGGCGAGATCGGACACGCCGTCGAGTGCGACCCGGGTGACCCCCCGCGCGCGCGCCTGCTCGAAGACGTTCAGGCAATCGAGCTTGGCCTGGCGGAAAAACTTGAAGGAGTACGTCAGATATTCGAGCGAGAGGCGCGACTTCTCCACGAAACCCTGAGGCGTCAAGTAGTATGCGTAACGGCGGGCCGGCGCCTGTGTGACCTTGACCAGCCCTTTTTGAATGCAGCGGTTGAGATAGGCGTTGACGAGACCGACGGCGATGCCCAATTCGGCCGCCAGACGCCGCTGCGACTTGGCGCTGTCCTGCTCCACCGACTCGAGCAGTCCCAGCACCACCCGTCCATCTTCGCCGCGCCGAGCCGACATCGCTGCGCCATTCCTCAATTTCGGGCTTTCATAGCGTGTTCACAACGTGAACGTCAATCGTGTTCAGTGCACGAACACCTGGATCGGTGTGCGAAATCTGGCACGGATGATCGATCGAATGATGGCGCTAAACCTCGGATTCCCCCGGTTCGGCTGCCGAGCGGCCGCTATTGCGACCCCCGACATCCGCCTTTAAACCACGGCCGGGCCTTCGGTGAGTTCCAAGGAGGTGGCGTGCGAAAAATAGCAGTCATCGGGCTCGGCTATGTGGGTCTCCCCGTGGCTGTGGCCTTCGGTCGCTCGGGCGCACCGGTGATCGGCTTCGACATCGACGCGCGGCGGATTCGCGAGCTCGAAGCCGGGCAGGACCGGACGCGCGAAGTAGACCCGGGCGAGCTCAAGCAAACGACGCTGACCTTCACCTCGGACGTTTCGCGTCTCAAGGCCGCCGACTTCTTCATCGTCACCGTGCCGACGCCGATCGATGACGCGCGCCGGCCGGATCTGCGAGCGCTACTGCAAGCCTCGGCAACGGTCGGAGCAGCGCTGAAATCCGGCGACATCGTCGTTTATGAATCGACGGTCTATCCGGGGGCGACCGAGGACGACTGCATTCCGGTCCTGGAGCACGCCTCCGGGCTTCGCGCCGGAGTCGATTTCACAGTCGGCTACTCGCCGGAACGGATCAACCCGGGCGACCGCGGTCATCGTTTCGAGACGATCAAGAAGGTGGTCTCCGGCCAAGACCAAAGAACGCTCGACATCGTGGCCGAGGTCTATGGATCGGTGGTCGCCGCCGGCATCCACCGGGCGCCATCGATCAAGGTCGCCGAGGCCGCCAAGGTGATCGAGAACACGCAGCGCGATCTCAACATCGCCCTGATGAACGAGCTGTCGGCGATCTGCCATTTGCTCAAGATCGACACCTTTGACGTGCTGGCCGCCGCGCAAACCAAATGGAATTTCCTGCCGTTCACGCCCGGCCTGGTGGGCGGCCATTGCATCGGCGTCGATCCCTATTACCTGACGCACCGCGCCGAGCAGGCCGGCTATCACCCGGAAGTTATTCTCGCCGGCCGCCGCATCAATGACACCGTCGGTCAGCGTGTGGCACGCGAATGCGTCAGGCGCATGATGCGCAACGGCTCGACCGCCAAGCTGGTCACCGTGCTCGGCCTGACCTTCAAGGAAAATGTCCCCGACATTCGCAACTCGAAGGTGGTGGACATTGTCCGCGAACTCAACTCCTTCGGTGCCGCGGTGCAGGTTCACGATCCGCTCGCCGCGGCCGCCGACGCCGCCGACGAATACGGCATCACGCTCATGGAATACGATCAATTGCAGCCGGTCGAAGCGGTGATCGTCGCGGTCCCGCACGAGACCTATCTGCAGGCCGGATGGCCTTTCATTGTCCCGCTGCTCAAGAATGCGCGCGGCCTGGTCATGGACGTCAAATCGCGACTCGACCGGGCAAAGACCCCTCCGGGCATCGAGCTGTGGCGGCTGTGAGAGAAGGCGTTCGCATCCGTCTCGCTCGCGCCCCCCCGCGTCTCGGCTTCCAGCCGATGCGGGTCGCCGACACCAAGTCGATGCCCGGCCGCTAAGCGAGCGCCGCGTAGACGAGATTGCGGAACAGCTGGCGATAATATTCGCGTTGTCCCGGCGCCTGGATCATCATCATCGCGATCAGTTCCTCCTGCGGCGCGATCCAGAACACCGTGCCGGCGATGCCGCCCCAATAGAATTCGCCGACCGTGCCGGGCGTCGCCGCCATTCCCGGCTCGAGCCGAACGGCGAAACCGAGACCGAAGCCGTGCCCCGGCTGCAGCAGGAAAGTCGTGCCGATGCGGACATGCGGTCCAAGATGATCCGAGGTCATAAATGCGAGAGTCTTGCGCCCGAGAATGCGCGTGTCGCCGAGATTGCCGCCGCCAGCGAGCATCTGCACGAACCGCGCATAGTCATCCATCGTGGAGAAGAGGCCGCCTCCGCCCGATTCGAAACGCGGCGCAGATTGTAAATCGAGGAGCACGACCGGCCGTCCCGTATCGGGGTCGCGGTCGAATGGCTGGGCCAAGCGTTGGTGCTTGTCCACGGGCACGAAGAAAGCGGTATCGTTCATGCCGAGCGGCCTGAAAATTCGCTCATCGAGAAAGCCGCCCAAGCTCCGCCCGGAGACGATCTCGACGACGCGGCCGATCACATCGGTGGAGTGGCTGTAATTCCAGACCGCGCCCGGCTGGTCGAGCAGCGGCAGCTTGGCGAGTTCGGCGACGAATTCGGCGGTGGTGAGATCACCAAGCAGAAAATCCTTGGCGTTGGCCGGATCAGGCTCAAACAATTGCGATTTGGCGTAAAGGCGCTGCACCGGCGAAATTCCGGTGAAGGCGTAAGTCAGCCCGGAGGTGTGGCGCAGCAGGTCCTGAATGGTGATGGCGCGCTCGACCGCGACCAATTCGAGTTTGCCGTCGCGTACGACGCCGACCTGCGGCGCGGCAAACTCGGGCAGGAATTTCGCGATCGGGTCGGAGATGAAGAGCCGTCCCTCCTCGACCAGCATCATGAGCGCGACCGAGACGATCGGCTTGGTCATCGAATAGATGCGGAAAATGGCGTCGCTGGGCAGCGCCGGACCGCCCGGCCGCAGCGCGCCCAAGTCGCGCCGATAGCCGAGCTTGCCGCCGCGGGCGATCAACATGGATGCGCCCGGCAGACGACGCGAATCGATCTCGCGCTGCATGACCGCGGTCAGTTGGCCGAGGCCGGCGGGCGACAGCCCGGCCTCTTCCGGATCGGCGGCCGGCAGAATGGGCGATAAGCTCGCGCGGTTGTCGTTCATGATTAATCCGGCGTCGGCGGTCGAGGCTGCCGCGAACACTGTCGCAGTCCCGACCTTCAGGCAATACCATCGACCTTTGAAAAGTCACGGCCCTGTCCAAGAGAGGAAGAGGGCTCCTCATTCGCCGAAAAGGCGCTTCCCGGCGCGACGACGCCGTGCGGCATTGTCGCCTTGCAAAACGGCACGCCGTTTGATCTAAGTCGAAACAAGCCGGTCCTTGCGAGCAAAAACGCGCTATGGCCGGGGCTCCGGCCCGCAGGACGGCCCGGTTTCTCTCGATCCCTTTCGCAGAGAGGCCAATGCAGGGAGGAAGGATTATGAGCGCGGTAGCCGCGAAAGCGAACGGAATTCAGACGACATTGCTGTGGGCGGCGATCGCCGCTCTTGGCGCGGTCTCCCTCGCCATCGTCGCCTTGAGCCGGGGCGAGCCGGTCAACGCCGCCTGGCTCGTGATCGCTGCGGTTTGCGTCTACCTCGTCGGCTACCGCTACTATGCCCTGTTCATTGCCAACACGGTGCTCGGCGTCAATGCGAGTCGGTTGACGCCGGCAGCTCGTCATAACGACGGCCTCGATTACGTTCCGACCAACCGTTACGTGTTGTTCGGCCATCATTTCGCGGCGATTTCCGGAGCGGGCCCGCTGGTCGGCCCGGTGCTGGCGGCGCAAATGGGCTACCTGCCGGGCACGCTGTGGATTCTTGCCGGCGTCGTCTTCGCCGGCGCGGTGCAGGACATGACGGTTCTGTTCCTTTCGACCCGGCGCGACGGCCGCTCGCTCGGCGACATGGTGCGCTCGGAGATGGGACCGGTGGCCGGCACGGTCGCCGGCATCGGCATTTTGATGATCTGCATCATTCTCCTCGCGGTGCTGGCGCTCGTCGTGGTGCAGGCGCTGCGCGGCAGCCCCTGGGGCGCGTTCACGGTCTTCTGCACCGTGCCGATTGCCTTCATCATGGGCATTTACGGCCGCTTCATCCGCCGCGGTCGCGTAGCGGAAATGTCGGCGATCGGCGTGGTGCTGCTGCTGGCGGCGCTGGTCTATGGCCAGACCGTCGCGCAGACGCCTTCGCTTTCCGTTTATTTCGATCTGAGCGGCCCGTCGCTGGCGCTCATCATCATCGGCTACGGCTTTGTCGCGTCGGTGTTGCCGGTTTGGCTGCTGCTGGCGCCGCGCGATTATCTCTCGACCTTCCTGAAGGTCGGCACCGTCGTGTTGCTGGCTTTGGCGATCGTCATCGTGCGGCCGTATCTGCAAATGCCGGCAGTCACCAAGTTCATCGACGGCACCGGCCCGGTCTGGGCCGGGAGCCTGTTCCCGTTCCTGTTCATCACCATCGCCTGCGGCGCCGTCTCCGGCTTCCACTCGCTGATCTCGTCCGGGACCACGCCGAAAATGATCGAGAACGAGCGCCAAATCCCGTTCATCGGCTATGGCGCCATGCTGACGGAATCCTTCGTCGCCATCATGGCAATGATCGCCGCTTCCGTGCTGCATCCGGGCGTTTATTTCGCCATGAACAGCGGGGCGGGAATCATCGGCAGCGGCGCCGCTCAGGCGGCGCAGGTGATCTCCAATATGGGCTTCGTGGTGACGCCCGATCAGCTGACTCAGGCCGCCCGCGACGTCGGCGAAATGACCATTCTGTCGCGAACCGGCGGCGCGCCGACCCTCGCCGTCGGCATGGCGCAGATCCTGGCGAGCCTGTTCGGCGGCCAAGGGCTGACCGCGCTTTGGTACCACTTCGCCATTCTGTTCGAGGCGTTGTTCATCCTCACCACTGTCGATGCCGGCACTCGCGTATGCCGCTTCATGATCCAGGATCTGGTCGGCCACGCCGTTCCTGCATTCAAGTCAACCAGGTCGTGGACCAATAATGTCATCGGCTCGGCAGTGGCCGTCGCGTTGTGGGGCTATTTCCTCTATCAGGGCGTGATCGATCCGTTCGGCGGAATCTGGACCATGTGGCCGCTGTTCGGCACGTCGAATCAGATGCTGGCGGCGATGGCGCTCATCCTGTGCACGGTGGTGCTGTTCAAGATGAAACGCGAACGGTACGCCTGGGTGACGATCGTGCCGGCCTCATGGCTGGTCGTCTGCACGCTGACCGCCGGGCTGGAGAAGGTGTTCCATCCGAAGCCGGCGGTGGGCTTTCTCGCCCACGCCGCGCGCATGTCGAACGCCATTGCTTCCGGCCAGGTGTTGGCGCCGGCCCGTTCCTTGGGCGAAATGAGCCGCCTGGTGTTCAATGACTATTTGGATGCGGCGCTGGCCGCCTTGTTCGCCGCCGTCGTCGTCGTGATGGTGATCTACGGCGTGCTCAGCATCCGCAAGGCGCTCGGCACGCCGAAGGCGACCGCGATCGAAGTCGAGTTCGCGGGGGCCGCGGGAGCGGCGGCTGGAGGCAGTAATGCCTGACCTTCTGTCGCTGAAGTTCGCGGAATGGAAGGAACGCGGCCAAACGGCCAGGACCTGGAGCGTGCGCGCTGCTCGGATGATGATCGGCATTCCCGATTACGAAACCTATGTGCGGCACCGGCAGAACAACCATCCCGGGCTGCCGATCATGACCTATGAAGAGTTCTTCGTCGAACGCCAGGAAGCCCGCTACGCAATGGGCAAGGGCCGCTTCCGGGGCTGTTGCTGAGCGGGCGGGGCGGCGTCCCGCCCGTGCAAGCCGTCAATCACCTGAACCGCGGGAAAAAGTGCGCGCCGGCGCGGTAAGCCACTTTGTCTTCTTCGCTCGAGGCGCGACACCGCGTTTCATGGACAAGCGGCGGGAACTGGGAGTACCGCAGCGGAATGGGGCATGATCTTTTCGGAAAACCGGTTTCCACTTTTCCGGGTCATGCTCTAAAGAACAAGAGTTCAGGCGGACCCAAGAATAACCGGGATAGAAACGATGACGGCTGAACCCGCCGCGGCGCCTTTCGCCGCTACCGAAACGGCGTCGACCCGCTGGAGCCAGCTCGCCTGCGGCATCATCTGCATGGTGCTGATTGCCAATCTGCAATACGGCTGGACGCTGTTCGTCAATCCGATCAACAAGGCGCATGGCTGGTCGATCGCTTCGATTCAGATGGCATTCAGCATCTTCATCGCGCTGGAGACTTGGCTTACGCCGATCGAGGGTTGGATCGTCGACAGTCTCGGCGGGCGGCGCGGACCCAAGCTGATGGTCGCCTTCGGCGGCATCATGGTTGCCTTGGGTTGGATCATCAATGCTTGGGCGCCATCCCTCGGTGCGCTCTATCTTGGCGCCGCGATCGGCGGCATCGGCGGCGGTGCCGTCTACGCCACTTGCGTCGGTCAAGCGGTGAAATGGTTTCCCGATCGGCGCGGGCTTGCCGTCGGCCTCACCGCCGCGGGTTATGGCGCCGGCGCCGCGCTCAGCGTCGTTCCAATTCGCGCGGTGATCGATTCCAGCGGCTACGAGGCCGCTTTCTTCTGGTTCGCGCTGATCCAGGGCAGCGTCATCTTCATTCTCGCCTGGCTGTTGCGGGCGCCCGATCCCGGCGAAATTCCCGCTGCGGCAACGCCGGCGATACAGCAGACCCGCCGCAGCTATTCGCCGAGCGAGGTTTTCTTTGGCCGCCGAATCGCCTGGACCCCTTCGAATATAGTTCTTGTCGGCTGGCTGATCTTGCGGCGGCTGTTCAGTTTCGATTTTTGGACGTCGCCATTCACCATCATGTACATCATGTTCGTCATGGTGTCGGCGTCGGGCCTCATGGCGACCGCGCAGATCGCCCCCATCGCCCAGGACTTCAACATCGGCGACGTGGTGGTCTTCTCCGGCGCCACGACGCTGAGCGCGGCGCTGATCATCGACAATATCTGCAACGGCGCGGCGCGCCCGCTGTTCGGATGGATTTCCGACCACCTCGGCCGCGAACGCACCATGGCGATCGCCTTCGGTCTGGGCGGCATCGCCTATTGGCTGCTGGCCGGCTTCGGCACCGCCCCGTGGGCCTTCGTGCTGTTCGCCGCCCTGATCTTCCTGACGTGGGGCGAAATCTTCAGCCTGTTCCCGTCCACCTGCACCGATACCTATGGAACGAAGTTTGCAACCGTCAATCTCAGCATGCTCTACACCGCCAAGGGCGCGTCGGCTTTCCTGGTGCCGGTCGCCAACCTGATCAAATCGGCGAGTGGCGGCTGGCACATGGTGTTCGCGGCGACCGCGATCATGAACTTCGTCGTTGTCGGTATGGCTTTGTTCGTGCTCAAGCCGTTGCGGCGCCGGTTCATGCGGCAGCAGGCGCCGTGAAGCCGCTGATCAAAAATTGTCATTCGATCGTCGACCTCAAGTGTTGAGCATGATCCGGGAAAGTGGATGCCGATTTTCCGAAAAGTTCATGCTCCAATGAGGAAGACTGGAGCGCGATCGATTCCAACCTGAAACGATTGCGTTCCAGTTGTCACCAAACGCGATGTCGAGTATTCTGACGACAGGGATTGTCATGGGGAGGGTGAGCGCATGATCCGCTCTTTGCTTGCGGCGCTTTTGATATTGACTGCAGCTTTGGCGCTGCCTGCTGCGGCGGCTTCAACGACTGACCGGGCGATCGTTGTTGCCCAAAGCTCCGCGATCCCGCCGCTCGCCGGCGTCTATTCGGGCAAGGTTTTTCGCAGCACGGTCTCCGGCAAACAAGAGGAAACCCGAATATATACGGTCCGCTTAAATGATGACTTGACCACGGGGACGATCGACGTGAGCCATTTGGACGGACGAGCAATCGCCCATCTCGGTTTCGCCGGACAGTTCAGCGACGGCGGGGTTTTCATCGGCAAGACGGTCGTTCTCAACGCGCCGCCCGATTACATAGCGGACAACATCCGGATCACCTTCAACCCCGATCATCGCTCGGCGAGCTGGTATCACAATGACGGGCGAATGCAGGGATCGGGTACGTTGGCCCGTTAGCACGTCGGCCTTCATGCGGTCATATGGTGCGAGACATTCGCGGCGCGCGTCTGCGCGAGGGGCAATTCTTGCCGTAGTCTGGCTGTTGCTGTTCGCGGTCCCGGCCGCCGCGGCCGGCGTCGTGCCGCTGAACGAGAATGAGCCGGTGGTTCGCGAGTCGATCTACAATTACCTGATCATCAGCCGCAGCGGATCCGTGGTACGGCTCCGCCGTCTGGAGAACGGCGCGACCGTCTCGGCAATCGATCTCGCTGAGCCCAGGCGCCAGATGATTCCCTATACGGCAACGATGTTTGGCGCGGCGATGATCGAGCCGAACCCGAGCGAGGTGTTCAACATCGGGCTCGGTGCCGGCGCGCTCAATCGCCTGATTGAGCCGTCCTTTCCGGCCGCGAGCCTGACGACGGTCGAGGTCGACCCGATGATGGTCGAGGTAGCCCGGACCTACACCGGCTTTCAGCCGGACGATCGCGACAAGATCGTGATCGAGGACGGCCGCCGGCATCTTTTGAAAGTGGGCGGAAAATGGGATTGGATCATGCTGGACGCCTATGTGCGACGCAGCCAAGTGCCGCCGCAGTTCACCACGGTTGAGTTCTATAAGCTTGTCGCCTCGCGGCTTAGTCCCAACGGCGTGTTCGTCGATAACCTCCATTTCGGCACCGAGCTTTTCCAAAGCAACGTCAAGACTTTGCTCGCTTCCTTCCCGCAAGTGGCATTCCTGACCGTGCCCAATTCCGGCAATATCATCGCGCTGGCGGTTACCTACAAGACGCCGAGCTTGGTGCAGCAGATCCGGGAAGCGGATATCGGTCGCCTGCCGCGACTGGACGCCTGGAACGTCGATCTTGCTTCGATCAAAGACAATCTGGTCGCGCCGGATCGCTTTCCCGTGCCGAGAGGGACCAAAATTCTCACCGACGATTTTGCTCCAGCCGAAATTCTCGACACGCGCCCGATGCGATGACGAGGCAGCCGGTCAGCATTGTCCTCGGCTGCGTCTTCTTCCAAGGCTTCCTCAGCATGGGATTCCAGCTTGTCGCATCGCGACTGTTGGCGCCGTTCTTCGGCACCACGATCATCGTCTGGGCATTCCTGATCTCGACCTTCCTGGCAGCCTTTAGCGCCGGCTCTTTCATCGGCGGCGCTTTGTCGCGCCTGCCGATGAGACGGAAGATCAACGCGCTGGTGATTCTGGGCGTGGCTGGTGCAGCCGGTTTTGCGGTCGCCGCTTTTCTCGGCCGTTCCCTGCTCCGCTATCTCGACCTGACGTTCACCGACGCTACGCCGGGCATTTTCATTGCTTGCATGCTGTTGTTCTTCTTACCGGTGATCGCGCTATCGTCGCTGCTCCCGGTCTATGCCGACTTGGTCGGCAAGGACCGCGGTGCCGGTCTGTCGTCGGGGTTGGTGTACGGCACCAGTACCTTCGGCAACATTGCCGGCGTGATCCTCACCGCCTTTGCGCTCATTCCGAACTTCCCGACTTCGGAGCTGCTCATCGGCTGGTTCGCTGCGTCCACGTTCTGCTTCGCGGCCGCGCCGGTGCTGGTCCGGGGCTCTCTCGCAGCATGAACAGATACATCGGAAGCGCTGTCGCCGTGCCGAAAGGCCCCTTTGCCAGCCCGAAGTTCTGGTATAATGTATGCCAGCATGAATGTTTCCGTCGCGCAGCGCGCGGTTCCGGAGCTGGGGCCGGCGGACGTTTCGGCCCGGCAGCCCGCGGTCGTTCCGCTGACCAGCCCGGAGAACCTCAAGCGGCAGGCCTATAACGCGCTCAAAAACGCCATCGCCGCGATGGACATCTATCGCAGCCGCGCCGAGATCAGGCTCGATGAGCGCCGCCTGGCCAGCGATTTCGGCGTCAGCCGCACGCCGGTGCGCGAGGCCATGGCGCAGCTCGAGCGCGAGGGTTTCGTACGCTCGGTGCCGCGCCGCGGCATCTACGTGGTACGCAAGACCAAGCGCGAGGTGATCGAGCTGATCACCGCCTGGGCCGCGCTCGAGGGAATGGCGGCGCGGCTGATCACCCAGAGCGCGAGCGACCAGGAGATCGCCGCGTTGCGGCGCATGTTCGCGACCTTCGAGAACGGCGCGGTGCGCGCGCATCTCGACGAATATTCCGAGGTCAATATCGAGTTTCACCAGGCGATCATCCGCATGAGTTGCAACACGGTGCTCGTCGAGCTCGCCGAAAACCTGTTCACCCACATGCGCATGATCCGCCGCAAGACGATCGGCGAAAGGGACCGCGCCGACCGCTCGATCCGCGACCACATGCACATCATCGAAGCGCTGGAAGCCCGCGATACGATGCACGCGGAGGCGCTGGTGCGCGACCACGCGCTCGGGCTCGCCGAACATGTGGCCAAGTATGCGGATTATCTGGATTGAACGATCGAGCTGAGGCGCGAGCGAGGATTGAGGGAGACGCCCATGGCTGACGCAGCAGTGCAAGCGAAGCGCGAAAGCACAGGTGCGGCCGAAGCGGAACGGGAGCTGACGGACGGCTTTCACCTCGTCATCGATGCGCTCAAGCTCAACGGCATCAACACGATCTACGGCGTGCCCGGCATTCCGATCACGGATCTAGGCCGCATGGCACAGGCCGCCGGCATGCGCGTCATTTCCTTCCGGCATGAGCAGAACGCCGGCAACGCCGCCGCGATTGCCGGCTTCCTGACGAAAAAGCCGGGCATTTGCCTCACCGTGTCGGCTCCGGGTTTTCTCAACGGCCTGACGGCACTGGCCAATGCTACGACCAACTGCTTTCCCATGATCCTGATCAGCGGTTCGTCGGAGCGCGAGATCATCGATTTGCAGCAGGGCGACTATGAAGAGATGGATCAATTGGCGATCGCCAAGCCGCTCTGCAAGGCAGCCTTCCGCGTGCTGCATGCCGCCGACATCGGTATCGGCGTGGCACGCGCGATCCGCGCCGCTCTCTCCGGCCGTCCGGGCGGCGTCTATCTCGATCTGCCGGGCAAGCTTTTCGCGCAGCTGATGGACGCAGAGGCGGGAACCAAGTCGCTGGTCAAGGTCGTCGATCCGGCGCCGGCGCAGATTCCCGCCGCGGCCGCCGTCAAGCGGGCACTCGATCTCATGAAGAGCGCCCGCCGCCCGCTAATCATTCTCGGCAAAGGCGCGGCCTATGCGCAAGCCGATGATCAGATCCGGGCGCTGATCGAGAAGAGCGGCATTCCTTTTCTGCCCATGAGCATGGCCAAGGGCCTGTTGCCTGACACGCATCCGCAATGTGCCGGCGCGGCGCGCTCGACGGTGCTCAAGGACGCCGACGTGGTGATGCTGATCGGGGCCCGTCTCAACTGGCTCTTGTCGCATGGCAAGGGCAAGACCTGGGGCGAGCCGCATTCGAAAAAATTCATCCAGATCGATATCGACCCCAAGGAGATGGACAGCAATGTCGAGATCGTCGCTCCCCTGGTCGGCGATATCGCGTCCTGCGTGACAGCTCTGGTCGATGGTATTGACGGCAAGTGGCCCGGCGCGCCGGCTGACTGGATCAACGCCGTCAGGGCGAAAAGGGAGGAGAACATCGCCAAGATGGCGCCGCGGTTGATGAAGAACACGGCGCCGATGGATTTTTACAGCGCGCTCGGCGTACTGCGCACCATCATCAAGGAACGGCCGGACGCCATCCTCGTCAACGAAGGCGCCAACACGCTCGATCTTGCGCGCGGCGTCATCGACATCTATCGGCCGCGCAAGCGGCTCGATGTCGGCACCTGGGGCGTCATGGGCATCGGCATGGGCTTTGCTATCGCCGCCGCGATCGAGACCGGCAAGCCCGTGCTCGCGGTCGTCGGCGACAGCGCTTTCGGCTTCTCCGGCATGGAGGTGGAAACGATTTGCCGCTACGGGCTGCCGGTCTGTATTGTCGTCTTCAACAACAACGGCATCTATCGCGGCACCGACCTCAATCCCAGCGGCGGTCCGGACCCGGCGACGACCGCCTTCGTCAAGGACGCGCGCTACGACAGGATGATGGAAGCGTTCGGCGGCGTCGGCATCAACGCGACGACGCCGGACGAACTCAGCCGCGCCGTGAACAAGGCGATGGATTCCGGCAAGCCGACCCTCATCAATGCGGTGATCGACCCGGCGGCCGGCAGCGAGAGCGGCAGGATCGGCAACCTCAACCCGAAGAGCGTTGTTGGCAAGAAATAATGGAGCGGCGGGATGGCAGTGCGCAAGAAAGCAAAATCCAAAGCGGCGAAGAAAGCCGCCAAAAAAATCGTGAAGCTGAAAGCGAAGCGGCCGGCGGCGAAGGCCGCGGCAGGTAACAGCCTGCCGCGTGTGAGCACGAAACCGTGGGGAGAGGCGGGCCGGGCGCTCGACGGCGTCAGGATCCTCGACTTCACCCACGTGCAGTCGGGGCCGACCTGCACCCAGCTCCTCGCCTATCTGGGCGCCGACGTGATCAAGGTGGAGCGGCCCGGCGGCGGCGACATCACGCGCGGCCAGCTGCGCGACGTGAAGGGCGCCGACAGTCTCTATTTCACCATGCTCAACGGCAGCAAGCGCTCGATCACCATCGATTCCAAGCATCCGGGCGGCAAGGAAGTCCTCGATCGGCTGGTCAAGGCGTGCGACGTGCTGGTGGAGAATTTCGCTCCCGGCGCGCTTGATCGCATGGGCCTCACTTGGGAGCACATCCATAAGCTCAATCCGCGCATGATCGTCGCTTCGGTCAAAGGCTTCGGGCCGGGCCCGTATGAGGACTGCAAGGTCTATGAGAACGTGGCGCAATGCGCCGGCGGGGCGGCCTCGACGACCGGCTTCCGCGACGGACCGCCGCTCGTCACCGGCGCGCAGATCGGCGACTCGGGCACCGGGCTGCATCTTGCGCTCGGTATCGTCGCGGCGCTCTACCAGCGCATCCGCACCGGCCGCGGCCAGAAGGTGCTCTGCGCCATGCAGGACGGCGTGCTCAACCTCACGCGTGTCAAACTGCGCGACCAGCAGCGGCTCAAGCACGGCCCGCTCACCGAATACAGCCAATACGGCGAGGGCATTTCGTTCGGTCCGGCGACGCCGCGCGCCGGCAATGATTCCGGCGGCGGTCAGCCGGGCTGGATTCTCAAATGCAAGGGCTGGGAGAGCGATCCGGACGCCTACATCTATTTCATCACCCAGGCTCCGGTCTGGGGTGCGATCTGCGACCTCATCGGCAAGCCGGAGTGGAAGACCGATCCCGACTACGCGACGCCGCTGGCGCGGCTGCCGCGGCTGCGCGGCATCTTCGACGCCATCGAGCAATGGACCATGACCAAGACCAAGTTCGAGGTCATGGCCATTTGCAACAAGCTTGACATCCCGTGCGGACCGATCCTGTCGATGAAGGAGCTCGCCGAGGAGTCTTCGCTGCGCGCGACCGGCACCGTGGTCGAGGTCGATCATCCCACCCGCGGTCCATATTTGACGGTGGGCAACCCGATCAAGCTGTCCGATTCGGTCGCCGACGTGCGCCGGGCGCCGCTCCTTGGCGAACACACCGACGAGGTGCTACGCGAGGTGTTGCGCTATTCGGCGAAGGAGATCGCTGAGCTCAAAGCGTCGGGCGCGCTCAGCGCTGCGGAAAAGAAGGCTGAGGCGGCTTGATAAGTCCCCCGATCATTCACCTTTCTCCGGTGGGAAGGAGTGAAGTGTGGGAGAGCAGGACGAATGCGTATCGTTGTTCACGGGCAGCAGGCGTTCGGCAAGGCGGTGCTGGAGGCGCTCATCAAGCGCGGCGAGAACGTCATCGCCGTCTATGTTGCGCCGGAGAAGGAAGGCGCGAAGGCCGACCCGCTGAAGGAGGCGGCAGTCGCGGCCAAGCTTCCGGTTTATCAGCCGGCGTCCTACCGCAGGCCCGAAGTCTGGGAGGAATTCCGCGCACTCAAGCCCGACCTGCAGGTGATGGCCTTCGTGACGCTGTTCGTGCCCGAGGATTTTCTCAACATCCCAACCCGCGGCTCGATTCAGTATCATCCCTCGCTGTTGCCGGCCTATCGCGGGCCGAGCGCCATCAACTGGCCGATCATCAAGGGCGAGACCGAGACCGGGCTCTCGATCTTCTGGCCCGACAACGGACTCGATACCGGCGATGTTCTCCTCCAGAGGAAGACGCCGATCGGTACGACCGACACCCTTGGCTCGGTCTATTTCGACCGCCTGTTCCCCATGGGCGTCGAGGCGATGCTCGAAGCGGTCGACCTGGTCAAGGCCGGCAAGGCGCCGCGCGTCAAACAGGATGAGGCGAAGGCAAGCTATGAGGGGCGCTGCGGCCCCGACAATGCGCACGTCGATTGGGGCCGGCCGTGGCGCGACATCGACCGCCTCATTCGCGGCTGCAATCCGCAGCCCGGCGCCTGGTGCGCGCTCGGCGGCGCGACGGTGAAGATTTACGAGGCCAAGCCGCTGCCGGCCAGGGACCCGAAAGGCATCGGCGGCAAGATGGGCGAGATCGTCGCGGTCGATGCGGACGGCTTCACCGTCGTCTGCGCCGACGGCCGCTTCAAAGTCACGCGCGTGCAAGCGGACGGCCGCAAGATTGCCGCGAGCGAATTTGCCGCGGCCGCAAGACTCGCTCCCGGAATGAGGTTTTCATGAACCCGCCGACCGCGACTGCGGCGAAGGCGCAAGGCGGCGCCGCACAGCACGCCAATCCAAAATCCGATATCGAGATCGCCCAGGCCGCCCGGATGCGGCCGATCGTCGACATCGCGCGCGAAAAACTCGGCATCGCGGCGGAAAACCTCGAACCTTACGGGCACTACAAGGCGAAGGTCTCGCTCGATTACATCAGGCGGCTGCAGGACCGGCCGAACGGCAAGCTCGTTCTGGTGAGCGCGATCACGCCGACGCCGGCCGGCGAGGGCAAGACTACGACCACGGTGGGCTTGACCGACGCGCTCAATCACATCGGCAAGAAGGCGATGCTGTGCATTCGCGAGCCGTCGCTCGGTCCCTGCTTCGGCGTCAAGGGCGGGGCCGCCGGCGGCGGCTATGCGCAGGTCGTGCCGATGGAGGAGATCAATCTGCACTTCACCGGCGATCTGCACGCGATCGGCGCCGCCAACAATCTGCTCGCGGCCTTGATCGACAATCACATCTATTGGGGCAACGCGCTCGGCATCGACGCGCGCCGGATTGCCTGGCGGCGCGCCATCGATATGAACGAGCGCGCGCTGCGCTCGATCGTGTCCTCGCTCGGCGGCGTCGCCAACGGCTTCCCCCGCGAGGATGGCTTCGACATCACTGTGGCTTCCGAGGTGATGGCGATCTTCTGCCTGGCGCGCGACCTGCAGGACCTGAAGCAGCGCTTCGCCAACATCGTCGTCGCCTATACGCGCGAGCGCAAGCCAGTGCGCGCCGGCGACCTCAAGGCGCAGGGGCCGATGACCGCGCTGTTGAAGGACGCGCTGGCGCCAAACCTGGTGCAGACGCTCGAGGGCAGCCCCGCCTTCATCCATGGCGGCCCGTTCGCCAACATCGCGCATGGCTGCAACTCGGTGCTGGCGACGACGACCGCGCTCAAGCTCGCCGACTACGTGGTGACCGAAGCCGGCTTCGGCGCCGATCTCGGTCTGGAAAAATTCATCGACATCAAATGCCGCAAGACCGGGCTCGCGCCCGACTGCGCGGTGCTCGTCGCCACCATCCGCGCACTGAAGATGCACGGCGGCGTCAGCAAGGCGGACCTCAAGTCGGAAAACCTCAAGGCGCTGGAGGCCGGCCTCGCCAACCTCGCGCGTCACATCGAGAACGTGCGCAAATTCGGCATCGCGCCGCTGGTCTCGATCAACCGCTTCTCCGTCGACACCGACGCCGAGATTGCGCTGGTCAAGGGCGCCTGCGCCAGGCTCGGCGTCGAAGCACTGATGGCGGACCATTGGGCGCTCGGCGGGGAGGGGGCCGCCGATGTCGCGCGCGCGGTGGTCAAAATCTGCGACCGCGGCGAGAGCCGGCTCAAATTCCTCTATCCCGACGACATGCCGCTCTTGGAGAAGATCCGCACCATCGCCCGCGAAATCTATCGCGCCAAAGACGTCGACGCGGACAGATCCGTGCGCGATCAGCTCACCGCCTTCGCGGCGATGGGCTATGGCAATTTTCCCGTCTGCATCGCCAAGACCCAGTACAGCTTCTCGACCAATCCGGATGCCAAGGGCGCCCCGTCCGATCACGTCATCAAGGTGCGTGACGTGCGGCTCTCCGCCGGCGCCGAGTTCGTGGTGGCGATCTGCGGCGAGGTGATGACCATGCCCGGCCTGCCCAAGGTCCCGGCGGCGGCGTCGATCGATGTCGGGCCGGACGGAAGAATCGTCGGGTTGTTCTAAAGCGCAATCGCTTCAGGTTGAATCGATCGCGCTCTATTTTTCCTTAGTGGAGCACGATCTTTTTCGGAAAACCGATTTCCACTTTTCCGGATCATGCTCTAAGCTGCGGCAGCGTCACCGAATCCCGAGCGTGGTTGCGATCGGGGCATTGATGGACCGGCTCAGCCTGTCGCTGATGCTGCCGCGGCGGGATTGGCGCAAAGCATGCCGGTCCGCCGCATCAAATTAAGTTTGAAGGACAACAGAAAGGCCCTGGCCGTGTCTCAGGGCCAGAGCCTTTTTGCACGCTACGAAAGCAGAAGCGCGGGTCATCAAAGCCACACCGCTTAACATATCCTTAATCGCGAAGCAGGTACAAGTGCGTACGTCAATGTAGGTCCGGATTATCGCTTCTCGACTTCTTTTTCGGCGGCTTGCGGCTTTTTCATCGGCCTTTGACGTGAGGTCTGACAATGCACGGCGGAAGGGTTGAAGAAGCGGTTGGTGGATGTCATCATTGCATCGGGATGGCCGCCACCGTCACCAATCTGGTGTTCGATTTCATTGAAAGTCAGGCGATTGCGAATGATGGTCTGAGCGTCAGAGAGCTGGCTGAACTTCGCGTACGGTTTGTGCGAACCTATTCATCTGGCTTCGATCTTTTTGAGGCGGTCCACAAAAAATGCATGAACGCCGGTGACAAGGCGACGTCGGAACCATTTTCTCGGGGCGCGATTTTGCCGTCGATGCTATCCGTTTGCGGCAGGCGCGCGGCGGAAACCACCTTTAGGTGCGAGATCGCTGCTTGCGGGATAGAATGGGTCGACAAATTCTTCTGTGGCTTTGCCGAGTATGTTCGCAAGTACGTTTATCCAGAAGCCGACTCCCGTCTTATTACCGCCTTTGTCTGTGCGGCAGCAACGCACAAGTCGAAACTCACTGTTGCCCTGTTTCTGAATGAACCGATTACGCAAGATGTGCTGACAAAGTCCACGATGATTTTTGCGAGCCCCGGCGAACGTGAGCAAAGGGCGGCCACGATAAGTGCGACGGTGAATGACTTTGTGATGCGGAACAGGCATGCTGCCGCGCCGCATCCGGCGCAAACGACGACAGCCGAAATCAAGACATTCTTGGAAAAGCTGCCCAGGGAGGCACAACTGGTCCTCGACCGAGCCGCCTGAAACGCCGACCCCACCCAGAGCGCGATCGCTTCGGGTTGAATCGATCGTGCTCTATTTTTTCTAGTTGCTCTCGCGCGCGAACTGAGCGGTACACCGGCCGACCTGACCGGATTGATCTAATCCGCAGGAAAAAAGACAGCGGTCTCAAATTCATGGCCGCATGCGTCGCACGACCAGGCATGTCGTATGCAGCGCTCGTTGACATGTTCGGACCAGTGGGGTGCGAGCAGCAGTGAGCTGCACTGCGGACAGACATTCCGTCTGTGGGTCAGCAATCGTGCGCGGGCCGCCTTTGCGGTTTGCAGCGCCACGAATTTTCTCCCTGCGGGGTTGCGTTCGTGTAACCGTCCTGCCCTGGCGAGGCGGTGTTCATAGCTGCTCCCGGTTAATTGCATCCAAACAGACGCGCGAAATTTTGTGCCAACCGCGTCCCTGATGTCTGAGATCGGCGAATGGACGCACCTAGCGCGGACAACTCGGCGCTTCGGCCTTCGACCTATAGCGTCATTTCTCGAGGTGGCCGCTCTCGCTTTTGCCGGGGTTATGGTTGCTGCAAGTTGTAGATAACCCTGGTCGCCGGCGGCTTCAGAGAGCGCTCTTTAATTGGACATATCGCGGACACGGTAAATTCGACACTATTGACTCTGATCGGACAATCGCAGGCAGCCGTCGAGACCCGTTCCCAACACGTCAAATCCATGCTGGAATCGCCGCCAATGACCGCTGACCGGGGCGATGAAACGATCCTGAATCTGGGCAGTCAATGGCGCGACATGATGCGTTCATTGTCGGTACGCGCTGCTCGGGAGCCGCGCTGGCGATGCTTCTTGCGCGCCATGGTTTGAAGGTTCTTGCGATCGATCGCGCCCACTTCCCGAGCGACACCATTTCAACGCACTTCCTCTGGCCGCGGACGACCTCGTTCCTGGCAAGTTGGAATCTTCTCGATACGTTGTCGGCGACCGGCTGCCCGGCAATCGAACTGGTGACGGCCGACTATGGTGGGGTTGCCATCGCCGGGAGACCGAGCCGCGTTCGCGGCACGGCAATAATGTACTCCCCGCGACGGACGATCCTCGACCTGCTGCTGGTCGAGGCCGCGCGGGCGGCCGGAGCGGAGATCCGCGAAGTCACGACGTTTCGCAAACTCATTTGGCAAGACAATAGAGCTGTCGGGGCGCGTGTGCAGGACCGAGATGGGAAGTTTGTGGAGGAAAGAGCCACGATCGTGGTCGGCGCCGACGGCCTCTGGTCGCCTGTGGCTCGCGCCGCGGGCGCGACAACCGAGATACACCATGAATCCCTCACCTGCGGCTATTACGCCTATTGGGCCGGAATACCGACTCGCGGCGTCGAGTTTTACGTGCGTCGCGGAAGGGACATTCTCGTCTTCCCCACTCACGAGGGTCTAACCTGCATTTGGGCGGGGCGGTCGCATGGCGATTGGGCTGCATACCGTGCCGACGTGGAACGCACTTACCGCGAGATCATCTCGCTCGCTCCAAGCCTTGCCGAACGCCTAAATTCAGCCCGACAAGCATCGCCTTTCAAAGGCACATCAAAGCTGCCGAATTTCTACCGACGGAGTTTCGGCAGGGGCTGGGCACTTGTTGGCGACGCCGCCCATCACCGCGATCCGCTGACCGGAATGGGTATTGGCGATGCATTCCTGGGCGCCCAGCTCCTCGCCGACGCCATCGCCGAGGGGCTTAGCGGAGATCCGGCGCGCCTCGATGCAGCATTGGCCAATTACCAGTCTGCCTTTCGTCAAAGAACAATGCCGGTCTTTGAATACACTTTAAAGGCGGCCAGCCTCAAAGACCCCGCTTCAACTCTGCCACTCTATGCGAAGGTCGCGCAGTCCAGTGAGGAAACGACGCGCTTCATGGACGTCCTCGCGGGAGCCATGGATTTCAGGCAGTTCTTTACCCCGTCGAATATCTCCCGACTGCTTTCGTGAGCCACGCGTTTTGTCGCGGCGTCCGTTTAGTGCCATCACCGGACTCATGCACTGCAACAAACGTCGCTGAGACCTTCGCCTTTGAGAGCTTTAACGGCACCACATCTATGCCACTCGTGTGCTGGTCGAAGAGCCGTCCACCGTAGCAGAAGTGGACATGCCGGCCATCAGTTTCCGCGTCAATTGCGGGTTATGAAACTTGCTACTCCGCAGCGAGCGGTGCGGCCTGCGGATCGAGCAAGCTGGACAGCACGGTGGGGTCCGCTGCCGTGCGGACTGTCATCGGCTCGTCGCGACCGCGGATCGACACGTCGATTCGCGGAAGCGCGTCGATCGCGATGCCCGAGGTCTTGCAGACCT
>DATHCD010000030.1:0-63093 GCA_035319735.1 Xanthobacteraceae bacterium
GTACATCTCGCGCATCACCCGGCCGTCCTCGCGGATCCAGCCGTCCCTGGTCATGAAGTCGTTGATCTTCATCTTGCGCATCTGCGCCGCCACCTTGTCGGCGTCGTCGCTGCCCGCCGCTTCGATGGCCTTCAGGTAATGATGCTCCGCCGCAAATTTCTCAAAGATGATCCAAGCGGCCCGTCGCCTGAAAACCCTGGATCCTATCCCAGGATTTCCGCGCCCCAAGCGGATAATCAAGCCCGTTTTCCAAACGATAATCGATGATATTTCTCGATACGGTCAGTTTCAAGCTGGACCTCCCCAGTCATGGTCGACCTTCTTCCGACTTATGACGCGTTCCGCTTGTCCGGCATCCTGTCAAGTTGCATACTGCTAATCATCGTGTGACGCGAAAACCCCCGCGCGATCCAAATAACGCCGACCTCGACGACAGGGAGGGGAATCATGAACACGACGTTTGGCCGGGCCGTGTGGGCTTCCACTTTGCTTCTTGGCGCTTGCTTGATCACCGGCGTCGCATCGGCGCAAAATGTGATCAAGGTCGGTGCGCTCTACCCGTTCTCGGGCGGCCTCGCCCTGCTCGGCGACGAAAGCTTTCGCGGATTTGAAATAGCGACGGAAGAGCGGAATGCTGCCGGCGGCATAAACGGCAAGAAGATCGAATTCGTGAAAGGCGACGCGGTCGATCCCAATCAGGCCGTCGGTGAAGCGCGGCGCCTGATATCGGTCGACAAAGTTGCGGCCATTTTCGGCACATATTCGTCCTCGCTGTCCCTGGCGGCAACACAAGTAGCGGAACTCGCCGGCGTGCCGTATTTCGAGCTCGGCGCGGTCTCGAATCCAATCACCGAGCGCGGCTTCAAATATGTGTTCCGCAGCAATGCGACCGCGAGCGGCCTCGCCTTCGGCATGGTCGATTCGGTAACCGACGTGGTCGCCCCCGCGCTCGGCGTGCCAGCCCAGGCGCTCAAAGTCGGAATCATCCACGAGGATTCGCTCTACGGCCAGACAGTCGCCGGATATCAGAAGTCGCGGGCCAAGGAAAAGAACCTCAACATCGTGGAGGTGCTGCCCTATTCCGCCAAGTCCGTGGATCTGACGCCGGTCATTCTGCGTTTGAAGACGGCGGAGGTCGACGTGGTGATGCAAACGTCCTATCAGAACGACACCGTGTTGTTCTTTCGTCAGATGAAGGACCAGGGTTTCAAGCCGAGGATCGTGATTGGGGCGGGCGGCGGTTACTCGTTACGCGACACCGCGCAGGCGGTCGGTTTTGAGAACATCGAAGGGGCGCTGGACGTAGATTTTACCCAGTTTCGCACCAATCCCAAGGCTGCACCGGGCATGGAGCAATTCGTTGAAAAGTATAGGGCGAAGTATGGTTCGGAGCCGCGCTCCGGGCACAGCTTGGCCAACTACATGGGCGCGCGCGTCTTCTTCGACGTCATCGCCTCAGCAAACAGCCTGGACGCCGATGCCATTCGCGCGGAGGTCCTCAAGGTCGATATTCCGGTCGGCGCCACGCCGACTGGCTGGGGCGTCAAATTCTCCGAGCAGGGCCAGAACACACGCGCGCTGCCGTTTCTGACGCAGTGGCAGGGCGGCAATCTGGTCACCGTGTCCCCGGCCGATGCGGCAGTGGCCAAACTGAAGCTCGGCATCGGCACCAACTGACCGACCGGAACCGCCTCATCCGGCAGCGAAGCCTATCATGATCTCGGGAGACGGGAGGCCATGATCGTCTCGTCTCTCGCCAGCATACGTCCCCGGACGGTCCTGACCAGCGCTCTCGCCCGTGGCCCGTCCGCCCGTACCCGCATGGACCTGCCATGAGCATTTTCGTTCAACTGATCATCAACGGCGCCTTACTGGGCGGCATGTACGCGATCGTCAGCGTCGGTCTGACGTTGATCTTCGGTATCGTGCGCATCGTGAACTTCGCGCATGGCGAGTTCCTCATGGTGGGCATGTACGCCGCTTACCTGCTATCGGCAAAATTCGGATTGTACCCTTACGCGTCAGCCCTTCCGGTGACGATGCTGTTATTCGGCCTCGGCGCCGTGGTGCAGCGCGTGATCATTCAGCCACTGCTTTCGGCCGACGAACATATCCAGATATTCGCCACGGTCGGATTGTCGACCGCGCTGATGAACTTGGCGCTTCTGATCTTCGGCGCTGACCTGTATTCCGTACCCGCCTCGACCGCCCAGCATACGATTACGATCGCCGGCCTCACGCTCGTGATCGGCCAGTTGGCGATGTTCGCTTGTGCGCTGGCGCTCGCCACCGGACTGCACTTCTTCATGAAGTCGACAGTTCTCGGTCGCGCAATCCGCGCGACGGCACAGAATCGCAACGCTGCCCTGCTGATGGGCGTCCGCGTCGAGAGAATCTATGTCATAGCCTTCGGCCTCGGGGCGGCCTGCGTCGGGCTGGCCAGCGCGCTGGTGATGCCGCTTTATCCGGTTACGCCGACCATTGGCGCCTATTTCGTACTGACCGCCTTCGTCGTGGTCGTTCTCGGCGGCATGCGCTCAATGTATGGCGCGTTCTGGGGCGCGATGCTCATCGGCCTGGTCGATAGCCTATCGGGCTACTACATCGCGCCGGACCTCAAAGAGGTGGTCTATTTCGCCATCTTCCTCGTTATCCTGATCTTCAAGCCGACGGGTCTGTTCGGGCTGGGCGCAGGTGCGGAGGGATCGGCATGATCGCCGTCGACTCAACGACCCACGCCGCGGAATCCCAACGGCCGAAGCTCACGTCGCGCCTGACGGAGCCGAGGGTTTATTGCGCACTGGCGGCGCTTTCGCTGCTCCTCATCATCCCCGCCATCTCCGGCTCCACTTTCGTGGTGCACGTGTTCGTCACCATCTGCGTGTTCGGTGCCTTATCGACGGCCTGGAATATTTTGGGCGGGTATGCCGGCCAGCTGTCGCTCGGCCACACCGCCTATTACGGCATCGGCGGTTACACCGCCGCGCTGCTGCTCCAGCATTTCGGGTTGTCGCCGTGGCTCGGCATGCCGGTCGGTGCTGTCCTTGCGGCCGCCGCGAGCCTGGGGATCGGATACCTCTGCTTCCGCCTGAAAGGGCCGTTCTTCTCGCTTGCGACCATCGCTTTCCTCGAGGTGATCCGCCTCCTGGCTATCCATTTCAATGGTCTCACCGGCGGCTCCGCCGGACTCGTCGTACCGCTCAATATCGGATGGGCGTGGATGATTTTCCGTGAAAAGTTCAACTATCTCTACATCGCCTTCGGACTGCTCGTCTTATGTCTCGCGCTGTCGTTGGCAATACGCAATTCGCGGCTCGGCTATTACCTCACCGCCGTGCGCGAGCGCGACAACGCGGCGCTGGCGGCTGGCGTGAATATCACCTCGGTTAAATTGGCCGCTATGTCGATCTCGGCGGCGCTGACGGCATCCGTCGGCGCGTTCCATGCGATGTATCTGACTTTCCTCGAGCCAGAGACTCTGTTCTCGGTCTCGACCTCCATCGAAGTGGCCATGTTTGCGCTCATCGGAGGTCTCGGAACGGTCGCCGGACCGCTCTTGGGCACCGTCCTCGTGATGCCGCTCGCCGAACTTGCTCGCGGCTGGCTCGGCGCCTCCGCCAACGGCCTGCACGGCTTCGTCTACGGCACGGTGCTGGTCCTGATCACCTTGACAGTGCCCGGCGGTCTCGTTGGCACGTTCGGTCGGCGCTTCGCAGCGCTCATCGATCGCCTGCCGGGCGGCGGCCGGCGGCGGTCCGAGGTTGCCGCGCGGGCGCCGGCGAATATCTCGGGCGCCCTCGGCGCGCCAATCCTCAGTGCCCGCGATCTGGTCAAGAATTTTGGCGGCCTCGTCGCCGCCAACAATGTCTCGCTGACGCTGCATCGCGGCGAGATACTCGGGGTCATAGGCCCGAACGGTGCGGGCAAGACGACAGTGTTCGGACTGCTCTCCGGCTTTCTGCAGCGGGACGCCGGCGCTGTCGAGGTGATCGACCGGGACGGGATCAGCCGGTTTCCCGACACGCCCGACGGCTTTGCTCGGCTGGGCGTCGGCCGCACGTTTCAGATCGTGCAGCCGTTTGGCAAGCTGAGCGTTCTCGAGAATATTATGATTGGCGCCTTCTTGCGCCATCCGAAGGTAGAGGACGCCCGCGCCGCAGCGTTGCGCGTCGCCAAGCTTGTCGGTCTCGAAGACGTCCGCCACGTCGAGGCCGGGACGCTGCCTATCGGCGGCCTGAAACGGCTGGAGGTGGCGCGCACGCTCGCCACCGAGCCGTCGATCCTGTTGCTTGACGAGGTCATGGCCGGCCAAAGCCAGGCCGACACGCAGCGCATGGTAAAGCTCATACGCGAGATTCGCGACAGCGGCGTCAGCGTCATCGCCATCGAGCACAATATGCAGGCGATCATGAATCTGTCGGACCGGATTGTGGTGATCGACTCCGGTCGCGTGATCGCGCAGGGAGCGCCCCAGGAGGTAGTGCGCGAAGCGCGGGTGATCGAGGCCTATCTCGGGAAGGACTTTGCCTATGCTCAAGGTCTCTGAGATCGACGCGGGCTACGGACGGACGATCATCCTGCAGAATGTGTCGCTTTCGGTGGGGCGCGGCGAGGTCGTCACCATCATCGGCTCCAATGGCGCCGGAAAGACGACGCTGCTGCGGGCCATCTCGGGCCTGGTGAAACCATCCTCCGGGTCAATCGAGTTCGACGGCGAGCGAATTGACCAGCTCGTTCCGGCCGATATCGTCGGCCGCGGTCTCATCATGGTGCCGGAAGAGCGCCAGCTGTTCCCGGCAATGACGGTGCGCGACAACGTCCTGATGGGCTGTTACCACCCGACGGCCCGCAATGGCGCAAGGCAACGGCTCGACGAGGTGCTTGACATATTCCCCCGCGTGCGAGAGCGGCTCGGTCAGCTCGCGGGTTCGCTGTCAGGCGGTGAACAGCAGATGGTGGCGATCGCTCGCGGGCTTATGGCCCGGCCCCAGCTCCTTATGCTCGACGAGCCTTCACTCGGCCTGGGCCCGCTCATCGTCCAACAAATGTTCGACGTCATCGATCACATCTGCAGGTCCGGCGCCACGGTGCTTCTTGTCGAGCAAAAGGCGTATCACGCACTCAAGATCGCCGATCGCGCCTACGTGCTGGAGAATGGGCGTATCGCCTTCGAAGACACCGGGGCCGGACTTCTGGCAAATCCGCTTATCAAGACCGCCTATCTCGGCATCTGACCTTCACGGAAATCGGCGCACGCAAATTTTCATCTGCGGCGAGTGCGCCGCCGCATTCACTCGGCGGCGCCTCGTTCCAGTTCCATCGCGGCACGCACCAACGCCGTCGCACGATCGGCGCCCGTGAGCATCTCGTTCATTCTTCGTCAGCGCACGCATGCCGCGGCGCGGGGAATGCGCGCCTCTTATGGAATACGGCCCGCGGCGTAAGGCGCCGGATCAATCGGGCTCTCCCCTTTGCGGATCTGGTCGGAATGAATTTGCAACGTGTAACGAAACCCATTTGGAGCATAGGAGGCCTCGACATTCCGGCAAAAGCTCCTGGCAAAATTTTCCAGGATTCGGCTGCCAAGCCCCAAGCTCAACGGCGGTGAAACCGGAGCGCCATCGCGCTCCTGCCACGTGAACGTCAATAGCGGGGATATCCACTCCAGCCGCAGACTGACCCGGCCTCGTGGAACGGACAACGCGCCGTATCTGAGCGCATTGGTCAGGAGCTCATGCAGGATCAGAGAAAAGTTCTGCGTCATTTGCGGGCCGAGGACCAGCCCAGCGCTGTTGACGAGATCAATTAGACCAAACCCATCCCTCATCGAATCTGTGATAGCGCGATTAGTCGCGGACATCGATTGAAGCCGATCGAGCCTTCCGTGGGGGCCGCAAGGCCCGCGATTTCTTTATTCGCGAACCTTGATGGTTGTGTGGACCCCCGAGATGCCATAGGTAACGGCCGGCGTGCGATTGTTCTGTTCACAATGCGGTGTTTTGCCCGCCGCACCGCAAAGCGCGGAGACCGATACGGCAATCGAGCCATTCACCGTGCCCATGCTCCGGTATTGACGCCTGCCGGAATGTAGGCGAACAGCAGATCGGCAGTGTCGCGCGAGCAAGGAGAGCGCCCCATGCATCGGCTCATCAGTTGGATCATTTGCCTGTTGCTGGCCGCGGGCGGTCCGGCGCTAGCCCAAGTTCCGCGGCTGACCACCGCGACCTACGACGATTGGACGGTGCGCTGCCAGCTGCACGCCGCGGTCAAGAGCTGCGAGGTGGAACAGACCTCGCAGGTCCAGGGGCAGCCGGTTTCTCAGGTTGCCATCGGCCGCCCGACCAAGAGCGATCCAGTGCGGATCGTCTTCCAGGTGCCCATCAATGTCTGGCTTCCGGCAGGCGTCACGCTTGTCATGGATGAGAAGGATCCGGGAATCAGCGCCACGTTCAAGCGCTGCGTCGGCAATGGCTGTTTTGCCGATGCCGACTTGAAGGACGACGTTGTCAAGAAGCTGCGGGCGCGCACCGAGAACGGCAAGCTCCTGTTCAAGGACGCCGCCCAGAGAGACGTGACCATCCCGGTGTCGTTCAAGGGCTTCGGTGCCGCATTCGACGCCATGGCCAAGGAATAGGATGGAATAGGATTTCGCGGTCTGCAGGGATTGCAGAGACCCGGGTACGCTTGCGAACAATCCCGCGAATTTGGGAGTATTGGTCAAAAAGGCCGGAAATCTCTGTGGTCGAAGGACCCGTCTTAACGCTGCGGCGTTGGGCAGCGGAGGGGCGAGCTTGTACGGACGGCTTGAGAAGCGTTGTTTTTTGCGGGCAGCGCGCCTTCCGAGCGCCCAGTCTGATATCGAAAGACGATGATTTGGGCACGCACGGGAAAAGTCATTCGCAGGACTTCTCATCGTCGCCCTTCGTATTGAGTTCTTGGGAACAAATGAGAATGAGAGGAGACGAGCTTGGCTGCCGATCCCTACAAGGTCCTGGGAGTGGACAGAGACGCCTCTCAAGACGTCATCCAAAAGGCCTATCGGCGGTTGGCGAAGAAGCTGCACCCGGACCTCAACCCGGGCAACAAGCAGGCCGAGGAGCAGTTCAAGGAGGTTTCGGCGGCGTACGATCTTCTCGGTGACGCCGACAAACGCGCCCGTTATGACCGTGGTGAAATCGACGCGTCGGGAGCGGAGCGGCCGCAACAACGGTTCTACAGAGATTTCGCCGACGGCGGCTCGCAATACACGAGCGACGCCGGCTTTGCCGACTTTGCCACCGACGACGTTCTTTCCCAGATTTTCGGCCGCGAGGGGCGTGCCGCTTTCCGCATGCGCGGCGCGGACCTGCATTATCGGCTCGTGCTTGATTTCCTCGATGCGATCAACGGCGGCAAGCAGCAGATCACGCTTCCGGACGGTTCAGTGCTGGACGTCCGCATTCCCGCTGGCACGCATGACGGGCAGATTCTCCGTCTGCGCGGAAAGGGCAGGCCGGGGTCCGGGGACGGCCCGCCGGGCGACGCGCTGGTCGAGGTCGACGTGCGCCCGCATAAGGTCTTTACCCGCAAGGGTGACGATATCCACATCGATTTGCCGATTTCGCTGAGCGAGGCCGTGCTCGGCGGCAAGGTCAAGGTGCCAACCCCCACCGGCCCGGTGACCATGACGGTACCGAAATGGTCAAATACGGGCACGGTGCTGCGCTTGAAGGGGAAGGGCGTTCCGCGCGTGGACGGCAGCAAAGGAGATGAATTCGTCACGCTCAGGATCATGCTGCCCGAGAAGCCTGATCCGGAGCTCGAGAAATTCGTTGCTCAATGGCGCGGCACCTATAGCCCACGCCAAGCCATGGAGACTTAATCATGGAAGCGCATGAGTTTGCCCTCCAGGCAAGGATCAATACCCAAACGTTGCACGCGTGGCTCGAAGCGGGCTGGCTGCGGCCGCGCCGGGATGACGACGGCGCGTACTACTCGGAGATCGATGTCGCTCGGGCGCATTTGATCCATGACCTGAAGGCGTTGGGCATCAATGACGAGGGCGTACCCGTGATCCTCGACCTGGTCGATCAGCTCCACGGCCTGCGGCGCCTGCTGCGCGGGGTTCTGTCGGCGACCGCGCCCAGCGGCTGAGTCCACCTGATCGATGACGCGGTCCGCGGCGGCGCCCCGATGTTCGCGACCGGTCACTGTCTCTCGCGCATCGGCGCGGCCCGGCGCCAAAAAACGGAGCGGCTGCTGATGCGGTGACGGAAGCCGCAAACGCCACGATGCGCACACGAGGGGGCGCCTGACGTCATGAACGGCGAAGTTCAAACCTCGAACACCAGACGCGTACGCGCGTTCTTGTTGAGCGATCGGATCGACACATCCAACCTTGAGCACTACGGCGTTGTATCGACCGCTCCTCTCACCTTCCGATTTGGCAAGGCCGGCTTTGTGACACTGTTTCGTTACGGCGTGGCGGTGACATCCTGTCTCTCGCCGGACGAAGAAGAGCAGGTTCTTGGTGGGCTCCGATCTCGTCTTGTGCGGCCGATCGGCCCGCCCGAGGAAGAAACGCTATTGATCGAGCTCGCTCCCGATAAAGATGAGCAGGTTTTGCCCGGTGGTCCTTTGTTACTGAGGAAAATCACGCCAGAGCATTTGGTCGTCATCGCCGATGCGTTGTCGAAAAGTGTCGTGCTCGCCCGGGACGAACGCGAGGTTGCCGCCGTCTTCGACATCGTGGAACCATTCGCGCGACAACTCGCGGAAAGAGGATGGATCAGGACCGGCCGCCGGGTCATTCTAAAACATATCGGCAATGCATTGCTTGTGCGGCACCGATTATCGGGCCGCGTGGCTGTTACCGAGAAGCCTGACGTGGTTTGGGATCGTCCAGATTTGGACAGGCTTTATGCGCGGCTAGGCGATGAATATGAACTCAAGGAGCGCGCCGACGCCCTGTCGCGCAAGCTCTCGGTCATAGCGGAAACGGCGGAAATTCTAACTGATATCATCGATACCAAGCGGTCTTTCCGACTTGAAATTATCATCGTCATCCTGATCGCCATTGAGTTGGCGGTAGCTGCATATCAAGTGCTGCACTAGGCAACTAACTCGGCGGCCCGCGACGCTTCGGCATATCGAGCCGCCTCCCTTGACGGGTGGCACAACGTTCGATCGCCGTTCAGGACGACGACCTGAAGCGATTGCGCTCTAATTTCTTTAGTGGAGCATGATCTTTTCGGAAAACTGGGTTTTCACTTTTCCAGATCACGCTCTAGTAAAGCGGCTGCTGAAAGCCGGCATTCGCCGGCCTCATTGCATCAAACGGCACATAGGTCTGGGCATCACAGGCGTCGGTTTGAACGGCATACCGGCCATCGATGACGGCGCCGTCTTTGATGAACAGGGCATAGACACGACGATGTCCGCGATCTTGGAAGCGAACGCAAGTGAGCCAAGTCCAGCCCTTGAGCGAATGCACCCAGCGAAGTCCCGATATTTCGAACGCATCGTAGAATGCACGATCCTTGAATACGGTGTCGAGGTGACGGGCGACGAGCTCGCTGTAGCGTGGATCCGCGCCCGATGCCGGCGCCTCCTCCATCGACAGAACGAGCTCGCTGCACCCCGGCGCCACGGCGAGCGCTAGCAGCAGCGCGGCGCCGGCTGCGTACCGCAGAGAAAATACGCTTCGCCGTTCCCGTGGGAACAACCTTGTTACCCTTGTCCGTCCGCTCCATCAACGACTATGCTGAAACCCCGCACGAAGCAATCGACCGCCATGAATCAAGTCGCGATGCAACGGCCGATCAGGCCCGGCCGGGATTCGCGCGCCGCCAGATCTGCCGGACAGACACAGTCCCGCCACGAAAGCTCTGCATCTGAGATCCGTTAGTTGCTCAAGGACACCCAACGCGGATAATAATGGTGGCAAGCTCGCACGATCGAGCCGGTCTTCGAAAGGATTGGCGGCTTAACTCGGCGGTCGGTATATGAAGCGGATGTTCGCGCCGATGGCGGTGCTTTGTCTCGGATTTGCTCTCGGGTCGTGCGGCTCATTTTCCGGATACGTCGCCGATCATTGGCCGCACTGGGCCGGCGGCATGCCCGATGACGTTCCGCCGCGGCCCGGCGCTCCCGGCTATGAGGAGTTCATTGCCCACGGACAGGCAAGCAAGGAAGCGACGGCGTCGCCCGCGGCCACCGAGAAAGCAAATGCGCAGGCGGCGCCTTCCGGCGATCGCCCACCACGCGATCAGGATATGGTGCAGGGCGGCTTGTACTAGGGCGCAATCGCTTCAGGTTGAATCGCGCCCATCATCCGCGATTTTGATACGACGGTAACGGCCACTCCGGCTGGGCATTGGCGGCTTCCTTCGGCGCCAGCGTGAGCAGCTTGCCGCCGCGATTCTGGATGGCGCCGTCCCTCACCTTGTCGTTCTGTCCCTTGGCGTTGAACGTGATGCCCGGCCCGATGCTGACATTATTGATGATGTTGGTGGCGCGGATGGCATCGGCAAGCGCGTTCGGATCCGCGGAACCGGCTCGTTTGTAGGCGTCGGCGGCAACCAACAGCGCCTCGAAAGTGAAGACGTGGTTGGTGTTGAGGTTGACGCCCGGATCGGCCTTGGCCAAGGCCGATTCGAGGACCTGCGTCAGCTTCTTGTGCGGATCGTACCAGGGGACGAAGCTGATCGGGCCGTCGGACAGCTTACCCAGCGTCTTGATGTATTGGTCCTCATACCAACCCGGTCCCATGCTGAGGATCGCCTGCGGCGTCCAGCGCTGTTTCACCAGTTCCCGCGTCAACAGCATCGCGTCGTTGAGGCGGCTGACCAGGAGCAGCGCATCGGCATTGGTCGCCTTGGCCTTCGCCACCTCGACGGACAGGTCGCGCGCCGCCGGGTCATACGCGATCTCCTCGGCGATCGTGTAGGGCATGTCGAATTTCGGCATGACCGCGCCGATGCCCTTTGCCATGGCCGTACCGTAGGTGTCGTTGACATGCATGAAGACGACGGTCTTCGGCGCCGCGCCGACGATGGCGAAGATTTCCTTTTGGTCGGAGAAGGCGTCGCTGAGAATCGTCGCCGCGGTCGGGAAGTTTCTGAACACGAACTTGTAGCCTTGCTCGGTGATGGCCGGAGCGGCGGCGATGTTGATCACGAAGGGAATGCCCTTCTGTTCGGCGACTTGGGCGATGGCGCTGCTCTGCCCGGAATCGAAGGCGCCGACCAGGAGCTGCGCGCCCTCGCTGATCAGCTTTTCGGCTCTGGCGCGCGCGGTATCGACATTCGATTCGGTGTCGGCGTTCATGAGCGCGAGGTCCGGCAGGCCGAGCGACTTCAGAATCGCAGGGGCGATGTCGACGCCGCGCTGACAATCTTGTCCGATCCCGGCCTGTATTCCCGAACGCGGCAGCAGCACGCCGACCTTCAGCGCGCCGCCCTGCGCGCGCAGGATGACCGGCGCGGCGAATATGGCGGCGGTTGCGGCGGCACCGGCGATTGCCTGACGCCGGTCGGCGAGCATGCGGATTCGGGTCATCGCGGCATCCTCCTTGGATTTTGTGAAATCTTACGCGGCTGCCCGATCCGGAGCAACGCCGGTCAGCCGCGCAAAACCTCGGCCGCAGCCGCGGCAATGCGCAGCAAGCCGCGATCCTCGCCATTGCGCGCGACGAGCATGAGTCCGACCGGGAGCGTGGCCGCAAGCGGCAAGGAAATGGCGCAGAGATCGAAGAAATTGACGATCGAGGTGTTGCGCAGAAGCAGGGCGTTGCGCACCGCGAAATCTTTCGCGTCCTTCACTTCCGCCATCGTGGGCGCGACGATCGGCGTCGTCGGCATGACGAGCACGTCGAGCGCGGCAAGCCGCGAGTTCATCGCCCGCACGAGCCGTGCGCGTTCGCGCTGCATATCGACGTAATCGGCTGCCGTGATGGCCAGGCTGCGCTCGATGCGGGCGCGGACATTCGGGTCGATGTCGGCGGCACGTCGCTGCAGCCGGTCGCGATGAATGGCACAGGCCTCCGCCGGCAGGATGCCGCCCTTGGCATAGACCGCTCTCATGTCGTCAAGCACCGGAAGGGCTTCGTGCGTGAGCCGCGCGCTGGCCTCCTCGAGCCGCCTGATCGCCGCGGCAAACGCCGCGCCGACAGTCTCGTCGAGCGTCTCGAGCGGCAACCCCTGGACAACGCCGAAGCGCAGCCCCGCCAGCGCGACCGGCTCGAGCGGCAAAAAATCCTCGGCGGCGAGGATGGCGTCGGCCTTGGCGCAATCGGCGACGCTGCGCGCCAGCGGCCCGACCGAATCGAGCGAGTAGCTCAGCGGGAACGCGCCGTCAGTGGGGACGCGCTGGCGGCTCGGCTTGAAACCAACGAGGCCACACAGCGCCGCCGGAATCCTCACCGAGCCGCCGGTGTCCGACCCGATCGCAATCTCGCACATGCCGTCGGCAACGGCGACCGCTGCGCCCGACGAGGAGCCGCCCGGTATGCGCGCCCGGTCGCGCGGATTACCCGGCGTGCCGAAATGCGGATTGGCGCCGATGCCCGAATAGGCGAACTCGGTCATGTTGGTCTTGGCGACGATCACGGCGCCGGCTGCGCGCAATCGGCGCACCACCGGCGCGTCGGCCTCGGCCGGCGCCGCCTCCTCGGCGAGGATTTTCGAGCCGGCGCGCGTCCGCTCGCCGGCAACATCGAACAAATCCTTGATGCTGACGATCGCCCCGTCGAGCGGCCCGAGCGACACGCCGACAGCCGCCCGCGCGTCGGCCGCATCGGCGGCGGCCCGCGCCGCCGCGGAATAGACGGTCAGACAGGCCCGCAGCCCCTCCCCGTCCGGCTCCGCGATGCGGAATAGGGCGTGTTCGAGACGATCGCGGCAGGAGAGACGTTTCATGCAAGGATCCGGCGCGGGAACTGATTCTCGGCTCCATCCTATACAGGCGTTGGTCCCACTGAAAACTGCACGACATTGCCGAGACACATGAAAAATGTCATTTCGAGGCTCGCCCGCGGCGCGGGCCCGGACCTGAGGCGTTAGGCCCGGAGGTAACCCACTGCGTGCCAGGCCGTATCCGCTGTCATTCCGCTAGGACCGAGGCTATGAATTCCGGCTCCCTGCCAGCACCCTGCCCGGCAATGACGTTGTCTGATCAAACATGAAGCCGACCATCTGTTTCATCGGCTTTGGCGAGGCGGGCCAGGCTATCGCCTCGGGCCTGCGCGAGGCCGGCGTCGAGCACATGTCGGCCTGGGACATTCTGTTTCCGCAAGCCGAGGGCGAAGGGCTGCTGCGTGGCGGCGCAGCTATCGGCGTCCGCTGCGCCCAGTCCGCCGCAGCGGCGGTAAGCGGGGCGGAGATGATCGTATCCGCGGTCACCGCGTCCTCGAGCGTCGAGGCGGCGCAATCGGTGAAGGCGCACCTCGCCGGCAAACCGTTTTTCCTCGACATCAACTCGGTCGCGCCCGGACGCAAGCAGGACACGGCGAAGCTGCTCGGCGACGCCGCCCGCTACGTCGATGTCGCCGTGCTCGCGCCGGTGCATCCGGCGCGGCATCGGACGCCAATGCTCGCCGCCGGTCCGCATGCCGAGGCCGTCGCTCCCGTATTGGCCGCGCTCGGCATGCGCGTGACCATCGCCGGAGCCGAAGTCGGCGCCGCGGCGGCCATCAAGATGGTACGCAGCGTGATGACCAAGGGGATCGAGGCGCTGACGCTGGAGTGTTTTCTGGCCGCCGCACGCGCCGGCGTCGTCGACGAGGTCGCTACCTCGCTCAAGAACAATTATCCCGGCCTCGACTGGTCAAAGATCGTCCCCTACAACCTCGAGCGCATGGCGATCCATGGCGAGCGCCGCGCCGCCGAAATGGAAGAAGTCGCCGCTACGCTGCGCGAGCTCGGCATCGAGCCGTTGATGGCGTCGGCCACCGTCAAGCGCCAGCGCGAAATGGGGGAGATTGGGGCGCTGCAATCGGTGCGCGGCGCGCTCGCCGGCGACCGTACGGCGTTGCTCCGTGCGATTAGTGCCGCCGCGCGCGATCGGCATTGATTTTCTGGGGAACATTAATCTGTTGCGACAGATCGGCCTTCCGCTTCGCCGAACGGCCGTGTTAAGCGTTGCCCGGGATGCCTTGAGCGATCCCGTTCATTGGGGGGGATTGACATGCGAATTCTGCGAACGACTTCATCTCTCGTGCTGCTGGCCGGGATCGCCGGGGCGATTATTGCCGCTCCGGCCGCTGCCATGGCCGCCGAAAAGATGTGTCCATGGGCTTTGACGCTGAACTGCGTTGCTGAGAAAAACGGCTTCCAACATCCGGCCTGGACCAACAAATGCCTCGCCGAGCGGCAAGGCATACGCATTCTCTATCCCGGAGCGTGCAAGTGGAAGTGAGCGATCCGGCACACGCGGGATAGTGCAGCCGACCTCTCACGACCTGCGCCGCATCGTTTCCGACAGATACGCAAAGGACGATTTCGGCGTGCGCTTTAATGTCGTGAAATCGACATGGACCACGCCGAAGCGGCGGCTGTAGCCCTCCGCCCATTCGAAATTGTCGATGAGCGACCAGACGAAATAACCGCGCAGCTTGACGCCGGCGGCGAGCGCTCGGCGCGCTTCGGCGATATGATCGCGCAGGAAATCGACGCGGTCGAGATCGCGCACGGTGCCGTCGGCTTCGACGCAGTCGTCGAAGCAGGCGCCGTTCTCGGTGATGTACACGTCCGGATTGCCGTAATCGTCGCGCAAGCGGCCGAGCACGTCGGTGAGACCGCTGGGGTCGATCGGCCAGCCGAATGCGGTGAAGCGCGTGCCGGGCGGCGTCGCCCCGAACCACGCACCGAGCAGGCTCTGCGGTGCATCGGCGATGTACATGGGCGAGTAGTAATTCAGTCCGAGAAAGTCGATCGGCTGCCGGATCGCCTGCAGATCGCCGGCCGCCGCCAGCGCGGCGAAATGCTCGGCGATCAGCGGCGGATATGCGCCGTTGAACAGCGGGTCAAGAAAAGCGCCATTCCAGAACGCGTCGGAGCGGGCCGCGGCGCGATAATCCTCGGCGGCGGTCGAGGCAGGCCGCATCGGCTGTAGGTTGATGACCGTGCCCAGGCGAAGGTCGTTACGCTCCGCGCGCAGCGCCTGCAGTGCGCGGCCCTGCGCCAAGTTCTGGTGGTGAATCGCGGCCGCCATGTTGGGCAGGCCGGTCAGGCCGGGTGCATGGTAGCCGACGCCATGGCCGAATAACGCGTGCACGTTCGGCTCATTGAACATCGCCCAATGCTTGACGCGGTCGCCCAAGCGCCGCGCCACGATTCGCGCGTAGTCGGCGAATTTTTCCGCGATGTCGCGCTTGAGCCAACCGCCCTCGTCCTGCAATGCCTGCGGCAAATCCCAATGGTAGAGGCACAGCCAGGGCGCGATGCCGTGCGCGATCAGCCCGTCGACGAGCCGATCATAGAAATCGAGGCCGCGGGCCTCGACGGCGCCGGAGCCCGCAGGCAAGATGCGCGGCCACGCCGTCGAGAAGCGATAGGCGGAAAAACCGCCGCGCGCGAGCCATTCAATGTCCTCGCGCCAGCGGTGGTAGTGGTCGCAGGCGACGTCGCCGGTATCGCCGCCCCTCACCCGTCCCGGCGTGTGGGAGAAGACATCCCAGATGCTCTTGCCGCGACCATCCGCCTCGGCCGCTCCTTCAATCTGATAGCTGGCGGTCGAAGCGCCCCACACGAAATCGGCGGGGAAGGCGCCGTCCTCGGCTCCGGCCGGGCTCGGACCTAGCGAACGCCGCAATCCGAACAGACCGGTGAGCATGGGAATCAGTTTCCGGCGCGACATTGTCAGCATCTCATCGCCATGTGTTGCATTTGCCTAGTTGGATTCGCGCAGATGTATTACCAGAACCCGGCTTTCGGCTTCTACTTTTTGCGCCCGTCGACGGTCCGGCAGTTGGAAAATATCGGCCGACGGGAAAATGAGTTGGCGAGACGGCCGATCGGCCCAAGTCTGAGGCCGTGCCGGCGTCCGCGCCTGCCGGCCGGGCCGGATGAAAAGCCCCTGACAAGACGCGTGAATTCACCGCGACGCCCCGCGCGGGCTCGCTTAAACTCGTGCCCGGATGCCGGTAAACTGGACGCCGAGTTGGCATTACACTCTGTCTTTCCTCCGGGACCGCCATGAGACAAAAGCAGATTTCGCGCGTGGAGCTGGCGAGCTATCTGCTGTCGCCGTCGCTTTTCGCGATGCTGGTCCTGATGATGCTCGAGGCGATGCTCGCCGCCGGGACGACCTGGCTGGTGATCAGTGCCGGGCGCAAGGTCGCCGAGGGCCGGTTCTTGCTCGCCGATCTCGCCTGGATTCTGAGCGCGCAATCGGCCTCCTACGTGGCCGGCGTCATCAGCTGGATTTTCGCCGAGCGCGCCGGCTACCGCGGCTTCGGCAAATTCATGCTGCGTTTCGCGCGCGAGAATCGCGGCAAGGTCAAGCTGCTCAACGACAAGCCGGCGCGCGAACAGGTCGAGCCGTTTCTGACCGGCGAGACGTTCCAGTGCTTCTTCAGCCTGGTGTACGAGCTCGAGTTCTCGCTCAAGCTCTTTCTCGGGCTTGTCTTCAATGCCATCGTGCTGGGGGCGGAAATCGATTTGAGCCTGCCGTTCGCCTATGTCGGCGCGTTTGCCACTTTGCTGTTGATGCAATGGGTGCTGCAAAATCCGATCGCACGCACCTATCTGGAAAATCAGCGCATGAACAACCGCGTGACCGCGCAGGGCTATACCGCGTGGGACAACATCTTCAGCGGCAACCGCTACAATCTCAGGCTCTGGCTCGCCGGCTTCAAGGCCCGGTTGCGCGTGGCCTTGACCGCGCAGATCCGCGCCATCGTGGCGCGCGAGGGCATGAGCGCGATGAGCGGCATCATCAGTCTCGCCATCGTCTTCGCCGCCATGGCGGTGGTCGCGGTGCACAACGCGGGCAACACCGCGCTGCTGATCGCGCTGGCGACGACGCTGCCGCGGCAGATCGAGATGACCTACGAGCTGCACCTGCTCGCCACCGGCTGGAACGATTTCATCGCCATCTGGACGCGGTTCGGCGGGGTCGCCGCCAACATGCTGCCGCAGCCCGACGCGACCTTCGACAACCGGATCAAATTCGACCGGCTGGTGCTGCGGGAAGGCAAGGACGCCAACGTCGTCTCTTCGGTGAACGACGCACTGCGCATCGTCCTGGCGAGGCCGACCGGCCGCATCAACGTCCGCGGCGCCAACGGCACCGGCAAGTCCTCGCTGCTGGCGAGCCTCAAGACCGAGATGCGCAGGCGCGCCTTTTATTGGCCGACCTCGGACCGGCTCGCTTTCAAGTTTGCCGGCGGCGTGGACCCAGTCGAAGTCGGAGGCGATGAAACGGACAGAACGGTGGTGATCGCCGACTCGATGGACAAGAAGCTTGGCTTCTCCTCCGGCGAGCGGCAGTTGAAATCGCTCGAGGAAATCGTCGATTCAACCGATGCGCCCGTCTATCTGCTGGATGAATGGGACGCCAATCTCGATGCCGCGAACAAGGCCAAGGCCGACGCGCTGGTCGACGCGCTCGCCGCCCGCGCCCGCGTGGTCGAAATCTCCCACCGCGATCGCCCGGGGTGAGATATGGTGCGCAAGAACGGCGGGACGGCCGCCCGCGCGGCCTGCGTCATCGGCTGGCCGGTCGAGCATTCGCGCTCGCCGCTCATTCACAATTATTGGCTTAAGCATTACGGGATCGCCGGCGCATACCGGCGCGAGGCGGTGCCGCCGCCGGCGTTCGCGGCGTTCGTGCGCTCGCTCGCCGCGCACGGTTATGTCGGCGGCAACGTCACCGTGCCGCACAAGGAAGCGGCGCTTGCTCTGTCGGAGCCCGACGATCGCGCCCGCGCCGTCGGCGCCGCCAACACGCTGTGGCTCGACGGCGTCCTGCGTTCGACCAATACCGATGTCGAAGGATTTCTGGACAATCTCGACGCTTGTGCGCCGGACTGGCATCGCGGCCTCCACAAGGCGGTCGTGCTCGGCGCCGGCGGCGCCGCGCGCGCGGTGGTCTATGGCCTCCTCGAACGCCGCGTCGAGCGCATCGTCGTCGTCAACCGTACGCTCGACCGCGCCGAGGCTTTGCGCGCCCGTTTCGGGGAACGCGTGCAACCTCTCGGTTGGGATGCGGCGGACGCCGCGCTTGCCGACGCCGGGCTTCTCGTCAACAGCACGACGCTCGGAATGGCGGGACAGCCCGATCTCGCAATCGAAGCGGCACGGTTGCCCGGCGACGCGGTCGTCGCCGACCTGGTCTATGTGCCGCTGATGACGACACTGCTGAGGTCGGCGCAAGCGCGCAATCTGCGTACCGCCGACGGGCTTGGTATGCTGCTCCATCAGGCGGTGGGCGGCTTCGCCCTGTGGTTCGGGAAGAAACCCGCCGTGACTCCGGAGCTGCGCGCTCTGCTCGAGACCGACCTCGCCTCTTCTATCGGCGGGGCCGGCGGAATAACTTAAGCGGCTTTGCGATTTCAACCCGTTCGCCGTAGCACGGGCGCGGAGCGGCCGTTGGGGAGATGACGATGATGGCGATGAAAGCGACCGGAAGAATGCGGCGGGCGAGCACCCTCGCCTTGCTGTTCGCGGCTTCAACGCTGGCGGCGCTGGCGCAGCAGCCGCAGACCGTGCGCGTACGCGGCACGATCACGAGCGTCGATGGACCGGTGCTGACAGTCAAGGGACGCGACGGCGCGGCGATGACGGTGAGGCTCGCGGACGGCGCGCCGGTGCGCACCGTGGTTCGGATGTCGCTCGCCGACGTCAAAGAGGGCGGCTTCGTCGGCATCACCGCCATGCCGCAGCCGGACGGCAGCCAGAAGGCGGTGGAAATCCATATTTTCCCGGAAGCGATGCGCGGCACCGGCGAAGGCCACCGGCCCTGGGACCTCATGCCGAACAGCACCATGACCAACGCCAATGTCGACAGCGTCGTCGCCAGCGTCGACGGCGAGGTGTTGGTCCTGAAATACAAGGACGGCGAGAAGAAATTCATCGTGCCTGCGAACGTCGAAGTGGTCATGTTTGCCCCGGCGAGCATGGCCGACCTCAAGCCGGGCGAAAAAGTGTTCGTCGCTGCGGCGAAGAGCCTGCCCGACGGCGCCCTCGAAGCGCCGAACATCACGGTCAGCCGTGCCGGCGTCTATCCGCCAATGTGAATGCCCGCGGCGGTCGGCTCGGCGGCTCTAGCGCGCGTTGCCGGCTGGCATGGCAATTGCTCGTCTTATTGCCAGCCGCAATCCGGGCAAGACGCGATAGGAGTCATCCATGACGCGAGCCGAACTCACCGAGAAAATGCTCGGCATCAAGCGCGAAAACGGGTGGAGCTGGAAACATATTTGCAGCGAAATCGGCGGCATGTCGCCGCTCTTGATCGCTGGTGCGGTCCTTGGGCAGATGAAGCTGACCAAGCCGCAGGCGGCAAAGGCCGCCGAACTGTTCGGGCTGAGCCCGAGCGAACAGGCGCTGCTCAACGAGGTGCCTTACCGCGGCACGCCGATGCCGCCGACCGACCCGCTCATCTACCGCTTCTACGAACTCGTCATGGTCAACGGCCCGGCCTTGAAAGCGTTGATCGAAGAGGAGTTCGGCGACGGCATTATGTCGGCGATCGACTTTGACTTGCAGCTCGAACGCCAGACCGACCCCAAGGGCGACCGCGTGAGGCTGACCATGTCAGGCAAATTCCTGCCCTACAAATACTACGGCGCGAGCGGCAACGTGCCGGCTTACGGGTACAAGGAGGAGTAGGCGGTCAAGTTGGCCTGGTCATTGCGCAGCGCGAAGCGACGACGCAACCGAAATTTGGCGCCGCCAACCGATTGCTCGTTTCGCTGGCAATGACCCCTGCTCACCAATGCTTGCGGCAATGGCGCTGGAAATGATCATCGGTCCAGCACGCCCCGCGACCGATCGGCGGGCCCCAGAACGGTCGACCGAAGACCCCGCCGATGACGCCGCCGGCGACGGCGCCCACGGGACCGGCGACCAGGAGCCCGGTTCCAGCACCCGCCGCCGCCCCGACCAGGTCGGCGCGCGCGCTCGGCGCCGACACGGTGAATACGGCGAGGGCGGCAATGGCAGCAATCGGCACGGCAAGATTACGCATGCTCCCCTCCTCACCCATACGGCTCGATTTGAGAGCCCGCGCGCTGAACGTTCTCGCGGCCTGCTTGACGAAGCGTAAACGCCTGCCGCCGCGCCGGCAAGCCGTCTCCGATCAACGCAGCCCGGTCGTGGCGATCACGCGGCGATCGATATCGTTGATCTTGGTCATGCCGGTAAGCGCCATGCTGACATCGAGCTCGTTGCGGATGATCTCGATGGCACGCGCGACTCCGGCCTGCCCGCCGGCGCCAAGCCCGTAAATATAGGCGCGGCCGGAGAGGCAGGCGCGCGCGCCGAGCGCGATGGCGCGCATGACGTCCTGGCCGGAGCGGACGCCGCCGTCGAACAACACCTCGATCGAGGAGCCGACGGCTTCGGCAATCGGCGTCAGCGCGGAAATCGAAGACGGCGCGCCGTCGAGCTGCCGGCCGCCATGATTCGACACTACCAGAGCCGCCGCGCCGGTCTTGGCGGCGACGCGCGCGTCCTCGACATCGAGGATGCCCTTGAGGATGAGTTTTCCCGGCCAGAGGCCGGCGATCCACTCGACGTCCTTCCAGCTCAGCGCCGCATCGAACTGCTCGGCGCACCATTGCGACAGCGAATTGACATCGGTCATGCCGCGGATATGGCCGGCGAGATTGCCAAAGGTTCTGCGTTTGCCGCGGACGATACTGAGCGCCCAGGCCGGCTTGCTGGCGATGTCGATAATGTTCCGGATGCGGAACTCCGGCGGGACGGTCATGCCATTCTTGATATCGCGGTGGCGCTGGCCGAGGACTTGCAGATCGACGGTGAGCACCAGGGCGCTGCACTTTGCGGCGGCGGCTCGTTCGATCAGGGCGCGCACAAAGCCGCGGTCCTTCATGACGTAAAGCTGAAACCAGAACGGCTTGTCGACGGCCGCAGCGAGGTCTTCGATCGAGCAGATCGACATCGTCGACAGGCAGAACGGGATTCCCGCCTCGTGCGCGGCGCGGCAGGCCAGGATCTCGCCGTCTCCGTGTTGCATGCCGCAAAGCCCGATCGGCGCCAGCGCGAGCGGGAGCGACGCCGGCTCGCCGAGAATAGTGGTGCGCGTGCTGCGCTTGGAGACGTCGACCAAAATCCGCTGGCGCAGTGTGATGCGCTCAAGATCGGCCCGGTTGGCGGCAAGCGTCTCTTCGGCATAGGAGCCCCCTTCGGCATATTCGAAGAACGCCCGCGGCACGCGACGACGGGCAGCCTGCCGCAGGTCCTCGATCGAGGTCATGGTTTTCATGGCTGGCGGTCCCCGGCTCCAACGTCCCCTCAAATAGCATAAAGCCCGAGGAGTCTCCCGGGCGATACCGCGGCGAAAAGGAACACCGGTCGCTGGGCGCGCGTTAACCCTACTATCAGCGCGGCCCGCCGCCAGCCCTGCATTCCAGGAAAAGACCATGATGGATCAAAGGTACAAGCCGGCGGATCAACGGCGACATACGGAGGAGCTGGATCCGGAGGCGAAGCGCAGGGCGGCGAAGAAACGGAAGCTTGAGGAGGCGCTTGACCGTGGATTGGAGGATACCTTTCCTGCTTCCGACCCGGTGGCGGTCACCCAACCGCCGCACAGTGCATGCGACAAGGACCCTGCCTGACCAAGGCGGGTGAACAGGTGGATTGCTCAAGCCACCATCGAACTTAATGCTGACCGGTGGGTTGCCGGCGCCGGTAACATTGTCGAAAATTTTTTGAAGCGTGCCCCACTCGAAAGGGGGTAATATGCGCTTCTGGAGAGGCAAGCGGCGGGGCAACATGGTTCGTAAGTATTTTGGTACCGACGGTATTCGCGGCCGCGCCAACGGCGTGATTACAGCCGAATTAGCGCTCAAGGTGGGACAAGCGACCGGCCTCGTCTTCCGCCGCGGCGATCATCGCCATCGCGTGGTGATCGGCAAGGACACCCGGCTTTCCGGCTACATGATCGAGACCGCGCTGATCGCCGGTTTCACCTCGGTCGGCATGGACGTGCTGCAGCTCGGGCCGATGCCGACGCCGGCCGTCGCCATGCTCACGCGCTCGATGCGCGCCGATCTCGGGGTCATGATCTCGGCCTCGCACAACCCGTTCGACGACAACGGCATCAAGCTGTTCGGGCCGGACGGCTACAAGCTGTCGGACGAAGTCGAGCAGGAGATCGAGGCGTTGATCGACGCCAACGTGACCAAGCGTCTGGCGAAAAGCCACGACCTCGGACGCGCCAAGCGCATCGACGGCGTCCATGACCGTTATATCGAGTTCGCCAAGCGCACGCTGCCGCGCAACCTTTCGCTCGAAGGCCTGCGCGTGGTCATCGACTGTGCGCACGGCGCCGCCTATCGGGTCGCCCCGGAAGCGCTCTGGGAGCTCGGCGCCGACGTCGTATCGATCGGCGTCGAGCCGGACGGCTTCAACATCAACCGCGAGTGCGGCTCGACCGACCCCGCCGCGCTCTGCCGCAAGGTGCGCGAGATGCGCGCCGATATCGGCATCGCGCTCGACGGCGACGCCGACCGCGTCGTGATCGCCGACGAGCGCGGCCATCTGATCGAGGGCGACCAGCTTCTGGCGGTGATCGCGGAGAGCTGGCGCGAGGACGGACGGCTCGCCAAGCCGGGCATCGTCGCCACGGTGATGTCGAATCTCGGCCTCGAGCGGCACCTGCAATCGCTCAAGCTCGACCTGGTGCGCACGCCGGTCGGCGACCGCTACGTGCTCGAATGCATGCGCGAGCGCGGCTACAATGTCGGCGGCGAACCGTCGGGCCACATCATCCTCTCCGACTACACCACGACCGGCGACGGCTTCGTCGCCGCGCTGCAAGTGCTCGCCGTGGTGAAGAAGCGGAACAAGCCGGTGTCGCAGGTCTGCCACCGCTTCGCCGCCCTGCCGCAGGTACTCAAGAACGTGCGCTACCGCAGCGGCAAACCGCTGGAAAATTCAAAAGTGCGCTCGGTGATCGAGGATGCGGAACAGCGTCTCAACGGTCATGGCCGGCTGGTCGTGCGCCCGTCGGGCACCGAGCCGGTGATCCGCGTCATGGGCGAAGGCGACGACAAAGCTTTGGTCGAGGAAATCGTCGACGGCATCGTCGAGGCGCTCACCGATCACGCCGCGTGAGCTTTATCCTCTCCGCGAGTGGGCGGATGATCAGCCCCGTTTGAGAAATTCCGCAAACGCCTTCAGCGTGGTTTCCGAGACGTGGTGCTCGATTCCCTCGGCGTCCGCCTCCGCCGACTCGGTCGGAACGCCAAGCGCGCAGAGCAGATCGACGACCAGGCGGTGGCGCACGCGCACGCGGTCGGCCAGCGCCTGTCCCTTCTCGGTCAAGAACACCCCGCGATAGGGGCGCGCGGTCGCCAATCCGGTTCGTTTCAAGCGCGCGATGGTCTTGACCGCGGTGGCGTGAGACACGCCGAGACGCCGGGCGATGTCCGTCGGTCGCGCCTCACCGACGCTTGCCAAGAGATCGGCAATGAGCTCGACATAATCTTCCAGCAACGCCGTTGACTGGGCCGAGCGCGTCTTGCCGAAGCGGCGCGCCTGGGTTCCTTCCGCGGGCAGCTTGGCCGCGCCGCGGCCTTGCCGCCGTTTTGCCACGTCCGTCGCCGCCGTGATCATTGGTGTCCCGACAATCCTCAAGGAAATGATCCGACCCGCCAGCGCAGACCACGTCTGCCGATGCGTGTCAAAGTGTAACAACGGCTACATTGTGGGGAATTATATACTTGACACACGCAATGGGCATTCGTAACGAGTTTTTCGACAGGCCGATGCGTGGGTTGAGGCGAGGCATCCCCTCGAATGTAATTCTCCACAATGTAGCAAGAGGGGATGCCAGATTAGGCGTGCGCCGTGTGCGCGCAACAGTTACGGAAACTCGGAAATCAACCAGTAGACCCGCTCGCTGTAGACCCGCAATGCGACTATGGCTGGATGTATGCCTACCCCACTGGGGGCCTCGTTGAGAAATATATCCGGGGTGAGATTGGTATTGCCATCTGTCGGTCGAAAAACGCCGCGCGGGATACGATACAGTTTGGTTTTATTCTGCGCATGGGAGTGTTCCATGATTCTCTCAGCATAATAAATCCAACTGATGTTAACCGTCGATGGAATTGGTTCGACAGTGAGCAATCGTTGGTGCTTCCGCAGGTTATCAAGCTTGCAGATATGCCAGAGAACCGCGTCCCCACCGTCATAAGCTTTTGCTCGTTCGATGTAGGCGACTTCAGTGGGGGAACACCCATATTCGGTTTCCAATTTCTTGACGGCTGTCGAAAAATCATTGGACGTTTTGGCGTTGGGGAAATTGGGTGCGCGATCAGGTACTATACCGTGGCGCGCCACGACAGCCGCTATCGTAAGATCGAGGGCTGTTCTGACGGAATTGATGATAGCGCCAACATCACCGACGATGAGAGGATCAAGCGGCTTTTTACGATAGGCGACAAGCAATTCCATATCGGAGCGTTGCGGGTCGTTCTCCGTGACAATCTCGTATGGGCGACTACGTTGCCAAGCCAAGAGCCGTTCTTGCAGGACTGGGATTTGGGCCTCGGCCCACTTGACTGGGACTAATGCATCCTCAAGATCGGCCTTCATGGCGAGACACCTGCAGCGAACCTTAGAAGATAACGTGCTTCGGCAGATGCTTAAAACACCGCCGAAGCCTCATGCTCCGCTGAAAAAACAACAGTCTAAACAGGCTTCTGACGACGATTCCGCCGAGCGCGCCAGCGAAGAAAAGCAAAAGCCTTCTTCCTAAATCGCCCTGATTTTGTCAGCACTACCATAGGTCAGGCGCTTGCCACGCGCGTTCATCAAGGCTGTCTCCGCGCGCATATCGTCGGTTATCCCCAACGAACTGCGTTCATTGTAGCGGAAATCAAATTCCGCGAGATAGCGCTTCAAATGCTGCGGGCTGACGTGGTGATAGACGCCATTGATCCCGCGCTTAAGGATCGAGAAATATCCCTCGATTGTGTTTGTGTGAGCGTCGCCGCGCACATACTCACCGATGCTGTGGTTGACCGTCTCATGTCGCGCAAAATCCCAACGTAGCTCTAGGCCGCTGGTGTCGCTCATTACGGCAGTCGCCGCGTCAATTTGCTCTCGCAAGATAGGCCGCAGATTCTTCGCGCTCACAGAGGGGACATGATGGCTGCGTACTTGGCCACCGCGTTCGACCAGTGCAAAGGCAATTTCTTTGGTCGCCCTGGTCCGCCAATTCCCGGCGACCTTGCTTCTTTCGCTGCGGTGTTTATTTCGTTCTTTGCCGCCGATGTACGTTTCGTCAATTTCCACAATCTTACCATTGCCGCCAAGCGGATCAGTCTTAAGGGGCCGCATCGCTTCGCGGATGCGATGCGACATAAACCACGCGGTTTTGTAGGTTACTCCCAACATGCGGCTTAACTGATGTGAGGAAATTCCTTTCTTAGACGAACAAAGCAGATGATTGGCGTACAACCACGTATGCAGCGGAATTTTCGACCGCTCGAAGATCGTTCCGACAGTCACCGTGAACTGCATCCGGCAAGCATTGCAAAACCAGAGCCCATTACGCCCACCCTTGATCGCGGAGGCGCGGTCGATAACGCCACAATGCGGACAGATCGGCCCATCCGGCCATTGCAACTTTTCGAGGTGTTTCCGGGCCGCATCTTCGTTCGTAAACCGAACGGGCATGTTCTTTGGCATAGCTGCTAACTCCTTGATCCTTCTTATATACCAAGGATATAGCGTGTGTCAAGTATATAATTCCCACATTGTGTAGCCATTGACGATAATCATTCGAATCCCTATAGTGTAACTGATGCTACACTATGCGGCCGGTGCTTCATGCACGACATGACCAAATCGCTCGGGCGGCGGAGATCGCTGAGCGAACGGGCCGTTGCCACGGCGCGGCAAGTGCTGGCCGGACAGCGCGGCGGGCTGCGCGCCTATCTGGTCTTCGCCGGCCCCGCGGTCATCGCCTCGATTGCCTATATGGACCCGGGGAACTTCGCGACCAACATCCAGGCAGGGGCGAAGTACGGTTACGGCCTGCTTTGGGTGGTGTTGCTCGCCAATCTGATCGCGATGCTGTTCCAAGGGCTTTCGGCCAAGCTCGGCATCGTCACCGGCCGCAACCTCGCCGAACTGTGCCGCGATCATTTTCCGCGGCCGCTGGTCTGGGCGATGTGGGTGATCAGCGAGATTGCCGCCATGGCGACCGATCTCGCCGAGTTCCTCGGCGGCGCCATCGGGCTTTCTTTGCTGTTGCAGATGCCGCTGTTGGCTGGGATGGTCGTTACCGCGATCGTGACCTACGGCATTCTTTTGTTCGAGGGCTTTGGTTTCCGGCCGATCGAGTTGATCATCGGCGCCATGGTGAGCATCATCGCGCTCTGTTATCTCGCCGAGATGTTCATCGCTCCGGTCGATTGGGCCGCGGTCGCTTTCCATACCTTTACGCCGCAGCTTGCCGACGGCCAGGCGCTGCTCTTGGCCGTCGGCATTATCGGCGCGACCGTCATGCCGCACGCGGTCTATCTGCATTCCGGCCTGACGCAGGCGCGCATGCCGGTGCGCGACGACGCCGAGCGGCGCAAAGTGCTGCGCTTCTCCAACCAGGAAGTCATTCTCGCGCTCACGCTCGCCGGGCTGGTCAACTTGGCCATGGTGATCATGGCCTCGGGCGCGTTCCACGCCGGCCATCCCGAAGTTGCGGAGATCGAGACCGCCTATCATACGCTGACCCCGCTTCTCGGCGCCGGCGCAGCGGGAGTGTTTTTGATCTCGCTCATCGCCTCCGGGGTGTCGGCCTCGACGGTCGGAACAATGGCCGGCCAGATGATCATGCAGGGCTTCGTCGGATTTCGCATTCCGATCTGGGCGCGCAGGCTGATCACGATGGTGCCGGCCTTCGTCGTCGTCGCGCTCGGCGTCAACGCGACGAACGCGCTGGTCATCAGTCAGGTCGTGCTCAGCCTGGCGCTGCCATTGCCGATGGTCGCGCTTCTCATCTTCACCGGCAGGCGCGACATCATGGGCACCTTCACCAATGGCCGAGCGACCCGCATCACCGCCACGGTGGGGACTGCCGTGGTGCTGGCGCTCAATATCTTTCTCATCGCGCAAACCTTCGGCGTGGCGATTCCCGGCCTGTCCGGCGGGCGCTGACGGCGGCGCACATCCAAGCGGCGGAACGATCATTGCGCGAGGAAGGGCTTTATCGCCGCATAGACGTCGTCGGGAAACTCCTCGTGCACCGAGAGCTTGCCCCGCGGTAGTCGCTCGCTGCGCACGCCCGGCAGCGCCGCCAGGGCCTCCATCTCGGCGCGCGACCGCGGCGGCGTCTCGGCGCCGTACACAAGCATGAGCGGCAGCGCCGCGCGGGCGGCCAGCGCCAGGAAATCATCCCGGCTTGACACTCGATCAAGCCCTCCGGTCACGAAAGCCGCCGAGGCGAAGCGGGCGCCGGGCGCCGCGACGACCTCGTGCTTTTCCGCCGTTCGTGCCGCGCTGAGCGCATTCGGTTCGCTGTAAACGTGGCCGGCGACCATTTTGCGCACGACGAAAGGATTGACGTTGAGGCGATAGAGAAGCGGGCCGATGATCGGTGCCTCGACGGCGCGTCTGATCCTGGCAAAGAGCGGACGCTCGCCGCCGGCCATGGTCGGCAGCGGCCCACGCCAGGTCGGAGCGATGAGCGCGATGCGCGCCACCGAGCCGGGATGATGGGCGGCTTGATGCAGCGCATAGGTGGCGGCATGCCCGGCAGCGACGAGGCGCAGCGCAATCCTGGCCGCTCCATCCGTTTTCGACAGGCGTGTGACGATTGTTTGAAGGGCGTGCTGCAAGAAGACTGACATCGCGTCAGGCGTCCAAGTGATGGGCGGTCGCGGCAAAGTGCCAAACCCTGGCCAATCGAGGGCGACGACGCGGAAATCGGGCGCCAACCGCTCCATCAGCGGACGCATCTCCCGGCGCGTCGAAATCGAGCTCAACGCCGGCAACAGCACAACGAGCGGGCCCTCCCCGACTTCGTCGAGCCCGAGCACGATCTCCTTCCCTTGCCAGATCCAAGAAAAATCGCGGGTCGCAATCACAGCCTGCCTCGCGATGGTTGTGCGTCAATTCCGGCGCAATGCCGCGTAGACTTTCGGAGGAGTGACGAGCACCGGCAATTCGCTTATGACTGCGGCGGAGGAAGAACCGCCCTTTTCAAGCGGTTTGTTACGCCAGGGGAGAATAACATGAACAGGAGCTTGTTTGTATCCGCATTGGCGGCGTTGGCGCTGTTATGGAGCGCTGGATTGGCCGCCGCCCAGTCCGGTACGGCGGCGGAAGCGAAATCCATGCTGGAGCGCGCCGTCGCCGCGCTCAAGGCCGGCGAGGCCGCGGCGCTAAGCCAATTCAACGACAAAGCCAACAAGGACTTCCACGACCGCGACCTTTATGTGTTTTGCTATGACATGACCGACGGCAAATTCACAGCGCACCCGAATCAGGCGCTCATGGGCACGGATGTCCGCGCCCTGAAGGTGAAAGACGATCCGCTCGGACAAAGAATCTTCGATACGCTCAAAAGCGGAGCGGAAGGCAGCGTCAGCACCGTGGATTACACTTTCCCGAAGCCCGGAACGACCGAGCCTGTTCCAAAGCAATCCTTTGTGACGCGGATCGGCAATCAGGGTTGCGGCGTCGGTTATTATAAATAACCGATGCGATCGCTCGGCGAGAATCGAATTTGACGGCGAGGCCGCAGTCGCCGTCTCGCCGTCATCGTAAAACGCTCTTCAAATTCAAACGGTCTTCAGATTCTCGGCCGCGGACTTGCCGGTCTTGCGGTCGACCACGACCTCGAACGCGACACGCTGGCCTTCTTTCAGCTCACGCAGCCCGGCGCGTTCAACGGCGCTGATATGGACGAAGACATCCTTGCCGCCGCCTTCGGGCTGGATGAATCCATATCCCTTCTGCGCGTTGAACCATTTCACTGTTCCGTTGCTCACGGGACACTCCTCTTCAGGAATCACGATTTGAGCCGCGCTTAGAATGCACGGCCCGGTTCGCTCGAGATTTTGGGAAAGATCGTCAGTCAGGCGCGCTTATCGTCGCTGCGTGGCCAAGTCGTTCGGCCCGAAAACTCGATGCCGCCTATTTAGCGATAAGCGGCGAGATCCGCAAGAGCGGACAGAGCGGCTCCGATGGGCTCGGCCGGACACGCTACCCCGGTCTCCCGGTCAAGATCGAAGCCGCTTCGGCGGCTGGAGGCGCTGCGGCGTTGCCCGAGCATGACATGGCGGCGCGTATTGGCGCTCCCTAGGGGGCCGCATCACCCTTCCTGTCGCCGGCGGAGCAATCGGCCAACATCCTATGCTGCCCTGTTCGCTCATTTCCGAAATTGCCCACAAGCCGTGCGACATGCCAGCGCGGGAAATGCGGCGACGTTGGAGCAGCCTTCGTTTACGTCATTTGATGCCGTATCCGACATAGGCCTCGGCAATGTTGGAGTTGATGGCTTTTGCAGCGGCGATGTCGGCGTTGCCGCCGGCAGTATCGCCTTTCTTCAGCTTCGCCACGCCGCGAGCGTAGAGCGAGCCAGCGTCATTGGCGTTCTGGGCGATTGCGGCGCTGTAATCGGCGATCGCGGCATCGAAGGCCCCGAGCTTGAGTTGAACGAGGCCGCGGCTGTTGAGCGTGTCGGCATCGTTCGGCCGCAATCGCAGCGACTCGTCGCAATCGTGGAGCGCCGCCGGCAGATCACGTCCGAGCAGCGCGCGATCCCAACAGCGCCCGTTGTAGGCAATGACATCTTTCGGATTGAGCGCGATTGCCTGATTGTAATCGGCAATAGCGCTGTCGAAATCGCGCTTCTTTTCATAGGCCATGCCGCGGTTGTGCCATGGATCCACGAATTTCGGATTGAGCCGGATCGCCTGGCTGTAATCGGCGATGGCGCTGTCATATTCGCCCTTCAAATAGTACGCGGCGGCTCGGTCGTTGTAAGCGTGATCGTTGTCGGGATTGAGCGAGAGGGCGGTATTGCAATCCGGGATTGCGCGATCGTACTCACGCTTATCCTTGTAGGCGATGCAGCGATTGCCATAGGCCCAGGATAGGTTCTTGCCGCTCCATCTGCCGGACTGGATTGCTGCGGTGCAGCTCCCCACCACCAGGTCGAGATCATAATTATGATTGCGATTGACGCATTGGTCGATCTGCTCTTGCGTCAACGCGTTCGCTTGCTCGCTCTGCACGGCCACGGTCAGCATGATCGCCGCGGCTAAAGGCAGACAGGCCCGGACGTTCCTCATCGTCGCCCCCTGGTGGGATATCAGCGCGGAAAATACAATGAGATCAACGCGGGAATTTTGGCGTGGCGCTCCCTAGGGGAAACTAAGGGTGACGCCAGAAATGCCGATAAATCCGAAAGAAGTCACATCACCTGCGCGCTGAGTGATACCACCGGCATGTACCACCAGCAAGCCTCAAAGGGTTCCGTAGGACGCGGGCTTGTAGCTGCGCAAACGGGCTGCTGCGTTGGGCAGCATGCCGAAGCAATCCAAGCTTAACAAACTCAGAGTGGACAAGAACGGCGCGAACTGCTGCCGTCGATTTCAGTCTCTTGCCCATTCTCCGTAGCGTCTGGACACAAGGCGGTCCCCTCAATACGCTGCAACGGGCACTATAGGGGCTGAGGAATGCTGAGGGTGGCCGTGTTTTGCATGGTTGTGTCGACCTCTCTGGTTGGTTGCGCTTCCGTGAAATTAGACCAGGCGGCGGCTGAAATGGCCGCTTGCAAGAACCAGTTTCCGACAGGACCGCATGTCGCTGTAGCACGTTGCACCAATGACGTTGCCGCCCGGTACTGGGATGACCCGGCGAACCGCGACCTTCTTAATTTGGTTGCAGCCAAAAGGGTCGCGATTGCTACTGAGGTCGATCAGGGAAAGCTCTCCGAGCAAGAGGGAGATGTTCTGGCGGCCCAAGCAGCAGCCGAGGCCAACTCCGCTCTGCAACAGAGGAGGAATGCAGGCGGGCTTGTAGCTGCGCAACAAGCTGCTGCATTTGGCAGTTCACTCCAACAAGCAGGCGCGGCGCTGCAGTCGATTGGGTCCTCTCCTCAAAGATGACCTGCACCAGCAGGCCCTAGCGTACGCCGGAGCGCGGACGCGGCATTGCGGGCCTTCCGGGCGTCTCAACTGAGTCGATTTGCCTCATCCCTTCCGTTCACAATCTGTCGTAACGGTCGTTAGATTGGTTTGTGGACGAGAGGCGCAGTCATGGCGAGCGGCAAGTTTATATCTTACCTCCGGGTCAGTACCGACAAGCAGGGCCGAAGCGGCCTGGGGCTGGAAGCGCAGCGCGCCGCTGTGGAAAGCTATCTAAACGGCGGCAGATGGTCCTTGGTTTCCGAGTACGTCGAAGCTGAAAGTGGCAAGCGCAGTGATCGGCCCAAGCTGGCAAAGGCTCTGGGGCACGCCAAGGCCATCGGAGCCACCGTCGTGTTCGCCAAGCTTGACCGGCTGACGCGCAACGTGGACCTGCTGCGGTCCCTTGTGGCGAGCGATGTAGACCTTGTGTTCTGTGACCTGCCTCACGTCCCGTCAGGCGCTATGGGGCGCTTCCTGCTCACGCAGATGGCCTCTGTGGCCGAATTGGAAGCCGGACTGATCAGCGAGCGCACCAAGGCCGCTCTTGCCGCTGCCAAGGCTCGGGGCGTGAAGCTAGGCAACCCAAATGGCGCCCGAGCACTCAGAGGGAAGCAAGTGGGCAATAAGCAAGCGGTGACGGTGGTGAAGGCAAACGCCGAACGCCGCGCTGCGAACCTGCGCGCCATCGTGGACGACCTGCGTGCTCAAGGCGTCACCAGCGTGCGCGCTATAGCCGCCAACCTGAACCAGCGTGGCGTCCTGACGCCGCGTGGAGGCGCATGGCATCCAACGTCCACCGCGCGCCTGCTGTCGCGGCTGCAAACGACGACCTAAGCATGCAGGTCTCGGAACGGGTCCCCTGCCCCGCTTCGTTCGGACAAAAAGACCCCACCGCCCCCAATTCGCAAAGGAACCCCTAAACCCGCACAGGTGCCTAACGGGGTGCTGAAGGGCCCCCTATGCAGGTGCATAGGGATGGTCCATCTTGCATAGGCTCACGGAATGTCCTGGTCCCCCTTTGATGCTTTATTCCCCTGGGGAATATGCACTGGACCCTCAGTGCTGTCTGCTGCAGCTTCTTCGATCCAGCGGGCCCATGTGGCATCCGATGGTGAAACATTAGCCGCTGCGGTACCGTGGCCGCGCCGCTGTAGTTCTTCCTTGATTGCGGTGATCTGGCCCGTCGCGCGTTCCTGTGTGACAAGCAAGCCTCCAAGGTCGCTGAGAAGGTCCGAGGTAAGCACATCGCTTAACCGCCTATCCCGAACGTCTCCTCGCAATTTGCCCGCATCCTCATCCTCGATGGCGGTGTCCACGTTTCTCAACTCGTTAGCGAGTGGTCCTGGTAAGTCGGGGTCATAGATTGCCAGCGCGAGCGCAGTTACCTTTTTGTTGTCTGACAGTCGGTCCTCCAAGCGGTTTCTAAGCGCCCGCGCAAGCTTGGCGGCGGCTTCTTGGTGGTCCCACTCAGCGGGCGTGAGGCCCAAATAGATGCCTCGGGCCTCCGACCAAGTTACCTTCCTTAAGGATTTAATTTTTGCTCTCAGTTCAGCACCGTTTAGAGTTTCCTCTTCGTGGGCTCGAACAACACGTCTCATCAAGCCGAGCAAACCATCACTGACGCCCGTCACCTCTCTGATCTGCTTCTTGCTGCCCCACCCGAGAACAACGCGCTGCCATGCGGCCTCGTATTTATCGCCGCGCCGCATTTCGAGTTTTACTTCATCGTTCCGCCTGACGCTCTCATCGACCGCTCCGCGGATGGTGCCCGAGAACCATTGGCATCTAACAGTGCCACGCCACTGTTTGCCGTGATGCTGTAGGTAGGCTGCAATGCGATGATGGCCATCGACGCAAACCCACTCGGTGCCGAGTTGGATAACAAGGGGTGGCTTGAGTTCACCTTTGGTTGCGATACGGCGCACCAGCTTTTTCACATGTTCTGCATCCAGCGCGTTCCTCGTGGCAAAACCTCGGGGCTGAAAAAGCTCTGGCCGGGTCGCGATCAGTGAGGGCCTGATCTGGACAACTTGCCGCTTGCCGTCGAGAGGTTGCTTCAACTGGCGTTCCGCTTGCCGCAGAGCCTCCGCAATGTCATCGGGCGTTCGGCTGATGGTCGCTTTGTTTAACATGATCCTCTCGTTGGCCTGTCAGGCGGTGTTTGTTTGCTGGACCCACCGCACGGATTAGCGTTTGCGCTGTTTTCCTGATTTCACCCGAAGCAGTCGCAGGCCCCTGTACTCTACAGCGTCAATAGCTGACCTCAATGTCTTCATACCGAAACGTCGCACAATCTCCTTAGCGCCATATCCTCTTCCAACGCTCTTGTTCGCGTGACCCGTGATAGCATCGTTCAGGTCTTCAGGAACACGCGCGGCCCTCAGTGCATCCTTGAAGGTATGTCTGAACGAGTGAAACACTTTGCGCCGATCAGTGACCCCGATTGACCGGAGGCCCCTGTTGAACCATTTACTCCAAGCTTTCTGCGCCCCCGGTTTGCTAGGGGCAATTTCCGGGAATAACCAAGCACTATCGTTGCCCTTGTGCCGCATGCCATCGACGTAGCGGAGCCAACCAAGCTTAATCAGTTGTTGATGGACCGGAACCGTACGCGCTGATGAGCGTGTCTTGAGGCGCTTGCCAGTGATCCCATCCTCAATAAACAAGAAACACGTTACGCCTTCGACCCGTTGCACATCGTTCACTGTAAGCATCGCAATCTCAGACATTCTTGTCCCTGTGTAGAGGCTGATCAGCGGCAACCAAAAGGCCGCCTCTCCCCTGCCTGGTTTAGGACGCTCCTCTTTAGTGAATACTGATGTTGCAAACAGCGTGTTGAGTTCGTCGATTGTGAAGGCGTCTCTGTCTGATCCCGGCTCTTGTAAACGCATGTTGGCGAACGGATCAGACCAAGGCACCTCGTCAGGGATCATGCCGTTCTGATAGGACCAACGCGCAATGGTCTGTACCCCACCAAGTAATTTGTTGACATTCGCCGCGCTGATCTTCGCCGCTTCGGGATGCTTCCGTCCCCATTCTGCTAACTCCGGTAAGGGCGCCTTCAGCAACGCCGCGGCGCGATGCCGTGGCAAGTCCTGCAACGCCTCACGGAACGTGCGTGCGTGAGAACGCTTGATCTGAGCAATCGGGACGTCCCCATGTAACTCTGAAAATAGCCGTACGGCACGCTGGTATTCAACGAGGACGCCGGAAGACGGCGAACGCTCTTTCTGCCAACCGACCAATGCATCCTGCAGCGTTCCTGTCGCCGGCCTGCCGTTCGGGTCGGGACCGATCAGCGGCGGTGTCTCGACAGGTTCTCCTCTGTGTCGCGCCTGAACCGCTCTCAGTTGTTTTACGAATGCACCCTGTACAGCCCTCGCCAGCTTGAGATAACCCTCGCACGACGGATCAAGGTTGATCTGGAAGACCTTGAGCAGTTCATCGACCTCGTATCGAATGCGCCTAGTGTCACCTCGCGCAAGGTCGTCTTCTGCAACCGCGAGCATGTTGGCCGCGTCTTCTTGTATCCCCTCCATCATGCGGCGTGAAAGTCCACGCCCCGGTTCAAGCGTTAGCGATTTCAGGTCATACTGCGCGTGGAAATCGACGCCAGCTTCCGTGAGTTGCTTGTGGATACTGGCATACATGGGGTCGTCGCCCCTGCCGTCCATCCGAAGCTCTTCGTCGCCTGCAAGTTCATGCGCATAGAAGAAATCCGCGATACGTTTAATTTCGACGTCACTGATGCTGGTGCGGAGCGGTGACGTTTGGAGTTGCGCTCGCGCTTCCGCGATGATCCGGTCGAACTCGATCTGCACCGGCTTGCCCCGAACGTTCGCCTCGGCGAGCGCCTTGGTTCCGAGTGAGCGCTTCAGCCATACCTGCTTGGCCTTGCCGTTACCCAGGAGGCGTGCAACGGCCTCCTGCAGAGGCTTGGGCACCTTGTGGCGCGCGTAGTACGTCCCGTGTCGATCTTTGATCAGCCCCATCAGCGCACGCATGAAAATGCCCACCGAGTGATACCACCAGGCAGGCGATAAACCCTTGTGGGGCGCGTTCTTTCGGAGTTATGCGGCTAAACTTTGTCCCTGGCGCTCCCTAGGGGACTCGAACCCCTGTTTTCGCCGTGAGAGGGCGACGTCCTGGGCCGCTAGACGAAGGGAGCCGTTGTTTCGAAATAGACCGGACGACGCGGGCGCGCAAGCGCGGTCGCCCAGTTCGCACCGGACCCGGCGCCGCGCGCGGAATGACGCACCCTCACGGCTTGGTGGCAAACGTGATCCGCCCGGTCTGCTTCAGCGTCTTGACATCGAAGGTACGGATCTCGGTTGCGCCGCCGACATCGAGCATGACCACGATGCGTCCCTCGGACACGGCGCTTGCGATCACCACGGCGCCTTTCGGAAGCGTGATCGCCGAATCGATGGGCGCCGCGGCGCCGCTTCCGCCGCTGCGAAAAACGCGGTAGCCGATGACGCTGATGACCGCGGCGACGGCAATGATGGTGGTGAGGCCGGATACGATCATCAGCCAGCGCACCCGGGCGATCACGCGTGCTGCGTTGATTCCGGGTGCGGCCGTTTCGGTCACTGTCGCCGCGGGATGAGAATCGGTATCCGGGTCGCCTCGCGATTCAGCGGCGGGTAGGCTGGCCATCGAGGTGCCCAAAGAAATTGCCGATGCCGTCCATGCAGAAATCCATCCTTGTCGCCGGTCATGAGGCCGGGGAGCGGCTCGACCGTGTCCTCGCTGCGCATATCGCCGAGCTCTCGCGCACGCGGCTCAAGGCGCTGATCGAGTCGGGCGCCGTCACCGTCGACCGGCGCACGATCCGTGATCCGGGCCACCGCGTCAATTCCGGCGCCGCGCTCCGCATCGACATTCCGCCGCCGATCGCGGCTAAGCCCGCGCCCGAGCCCATCCCGCTCGCGGTGGTGTATGAGGACGCCGACATCATCGTCATCGACAAGCCGAAAAACCTCGTCGTGCATCCCGCCGCCGGGAACTGGACCGGGACCCTGGTCAATGCGCTCATTGCCCATTGCGGCGACAGTTTATCCGGCCTCGGCGGCGAGCGGCGTCCCGGCATTGTCCACCGGCTCGACAAGGACACGACCGGGCTCATGGTGGTGGCGAAGAATGACCGCGCGCACCGCGCGCTGGCGGCGCAGTTTGCCGGCCACGGCAGGAGCGGCGAAGCTTTCGAACGCGGCTATCTCGCCTTCGTCTGGGGCGCCCCGGATCGCCCGCGCGGCACCATCGACCGGCCGATCGACCGTCACAAGCAGGCCCGCGACCGCATGACCATCCGCGAGGGCGGCCGCGAGGCAATCACCCATTGGCAAGTCCTTGAGCGCTATGGCGGCGGGCATCACGGGGGCAGGCGCCCGGCTACGGCCCGCATCCCCGGGCGGGCCGGCGCGCCTGCGGCGAGCCTCCTCGCCTGCCGGCTTGAAACCGGCCGCACCCACCAGATTCGGGTGCATCTCGCCTCGATTGGCCATCCGCTCCTCGGTGACGAGGCCTATGGATCGGGTTTTCGCACGAAAGCGGCCCTATTGCCCGAGAAAGCCCAGATGGCCCTTAAGGCTCTTGGCAGGCAGGCCCTCCATGCCCATATACTCGTCCTCAAGCACCCGACGACCGGCAAAATTCTTCGATTCAGGGCGGAACTGCCGCCCGATCTCGCCCGTTTGCATCATGAGCTGACGGCCATCCGGGCCGATTCTGGCGGAAAATAAAGCAATTACTGGATGTTAACCCCACTTGGGGGCGATCAAAGCAGTGTCGCGGTGAAGTGATAAGGGTTCACTTCCACTCGGCCGATTCGACCGTGTATGCTGCGGGTGCGAGATAAAGAGCTTGCGCCGTAGGCTCGGGAAGCGACGGCAATATTCGCCCGCCGCCTTGCGGGGGCGCCATTAAGGAGGGCGCTATCATGGCCCAAACTGCCGCATTGCCGATTTTGTCAGGTGAGACCGGGCTAACCCGGTATCTGGAAGAGATTCGGCGGTTCCCGATGCTGGAGCCGCAAGAGGAATACATGCTGGCCAAGCGCTGGCGCGAGCATGGCGACCGCGAGGCGGCGCACAAGCTCGTCACCAGCCATTTGCGGCTCGTGGCCAAGATCGCCATGGGCTATCGCGGCTATGGTCTTCCGATCTCGGAGGTGATCTCCGAAGGCAATGTTGGCCTGATGCAGGCGGTCAAGCGCTTTGAGCCGGAGAAGGGTTTTAGGCTTGCCACCTACGCCATGTGGTGGATCAAGGCGGCGATCCAGGAATACATCCTGCGTTCGTGGTCGCTGGTGAAGATGGGCACCACCGCCAATCAGAAGAAGCTCTTCTTCAATCTGCGCAAGGCCAAGAGCCGGATTTCCGCGCTCGAGGAGGGCGACATGCGGCCCGATCAGGTCAAGCTCATCGCCAAGCGGCTGGGCGTGACCGAGCAGGACGTGATCGACATGAATCGCCGGCTCGGCGGCGACGCCTCGCTCAATGCGCCGATCCGCGAGGACGGCGATTCCGGCGAATGGCAGGACTGGCTGGTCGACGAAGGCGCCAGCCAGGAGAGCCGCCTTGCCGATTCCGAGCAGGCGCAGAACCGGCACAAGGCGCTCGGCGAGGCGCTCACCGTGCTCAACGACCGCGAGCGCCGCATCTTCCAGGCGCGCCGTCTTGCCGATGACCCGATCACGCTCGAAGAACTCGCGGACGAGTTCGGCGTCTCGCGCGAGCGCGTGCGACAGATCGAGGTACGCGCCTTCGAGAAGGTGCAGAAGGCGGTCAAGAGCCGCATCGCCTCGATGGAAAACCCCGCGGCCGCCGTCGCCGCACAATAAAATCAGATGCACAGCAGCGCATCGGCGCCCGCGCCCGCGCCTATTTTAATCCGAAATAGGCGCGGCGCAGCGCGTCGTTCTCTTGCATCGCGGTGACGGTGCCGGAGAAGCCGATTTGACCATTGTCGAGCGTGTAGACCCGATCGGCGAGGACTAAGAACTTCACGTTCTGCTCGGCGATCAGGAGCGCAAGCTCTTGGGCGCGGAATTGCGCCAGCACCGCGATCACCTCCTTGACGTAGAGCGGCGAGAGGCCGGCGGAAGGCTCATCCATGATGAGCAGGCGCGGATTGCCGACCAGCGCCTTGGCGATCCCCAGCATCTTGCGCTGGCCGCCGGACAGGCTGCCAGCGAGCGCGCGACGACGCTCGGCCAAGGTCGGGAACACCGCATAGAGCTCCTCGACCCGTTGGCGTCCGCGGTTTCTGGGCAGGAACTGGGCGCCGATCAGAATATTCTCCTCCACGGTGAGACCCGGAAATCCCGACGCTTCGGACATGAACACGATTCCGCGCCGCACCCGCTGATCGCTGCGCAGCCGGGTGATGTTCTCGCCGGCGAAATCGACGCGGCCCGCCCAAACCTCGACCAGGCTCATGATCGCCTTCAGCAAGGTGGTCTTGCCGGCGCCGTTGGCGCCGAGCAGCACGACCGATTCATGCTCTTGAACCAGGAGATCGACGCCCCATAAGACCTGCATGCGCCGATAGCCGGCGGCGATGCCGGCGACCTGCAGAAGAGGTCGTCGCGCGTCATGCTGCATTCTCGTCTCCGAGAAAGACCTCGACGACCCGCGAATCCTTGAACGCCTCCGTCAGCCGGCCCTCGAAGATTTCCTTGCCGGCGTTCATGACGATGATGCGGTCGGTAATCTGATCGATGAACCCCATCAGGTGCTCGACGACCAAGAGCGCAATGCCGGAGCGCGCCAGCTCTTTCAGCTTGATCGCGACGCGCTCCAGTTCCGCCGGGTTCAGTCCCGCGGCAAGCTCGTCGACGAGCAGGAGCCGCGGACCGGTCGCCAGCGCGCGCGCAAGATCGAGCATCTTCTGATGCGCGCTGTTGAGTTCGCCGGCGGGCTGATCGGCGAACGCGGCAAGATCGAGCGTCGACAACAGCGCGTCGGCGTCGGCAACGCCGCCGCGGTCGCCGCCATAGGCCATCGCGATCTCGACGTTCTCGCGCACAGTGAGGGTGAGGAACGGCCTCGGCACCTGGAAGGTGCGATTGATTCCGGCGTGCACCAGCCGGTGCGACGCCAAGCCTTCGATCGAGCGCCCCTGGAACCGAATGGCTCCGCCGTCGGGCCGATAGAGGCCGGAGATGACGTTGATGCAGGTGGTCTTGCCGGATCCATTCGGCCCGACCAGGCCGAGAATTTCCCCGGCGCCGACGCTGAAGCTCAGCCCATCAAGCGCGCGGAAACCGCCGAAGCGCTTCACCAAGCCGTCGACCGCGAGCAGCGGAGAGTCTTCCTTAAGGGACATCGATCCCCCATCGCTGCAGCAACGAGACGAGCCCGTTCGGGAGGAACATCACCAGGCCCATGATCAGTGCCCCGTAGAGGAGCTGAAAGTATTGCGGCGTCGAGATTCCGACCGCGTTATAGATTCCGTAGAGGATGGCGACGCCGAGAATCGGGCCGATCACCGTTGCATTGCCGCCGAACAGTGCGAACACGATGGCGAAAATCGTGAACTCGACGCTGAATACGGTCTCCGGATAAAACACCGATACGTACCAGGCGAAGACGCTGCCAGCGAGCCCGGCGATGAGCGCGCTCAACAGCCAGGCGATGATGCGCTCGCGCACCACGTTGATGCCGGCCATGCCGGCGCTGATCGGGTCCTCGCGAATGGCCTTCAGCGCCATGCCGAAATGCGAATTGCGCAGGTAGATGACGAGAGCCAGCGTCGCCGCGAGAATCGCCAGCGCCGTGCCGTAGCTGAGCGTCGGATTGAAGACGCCGCTGAGGCTGACGCCATAGGGCCCCTTGGTGATGTTTTCCAGATTCGGGTTGGACACCACCTGCAACACCGCCAACGCGGCGGCGAGATTGGCGATCGAGAAATAGGCGCCGGAGAGACGAAACAGCGGCGTCAACAACAGCGCCAGCGCCGCGGCCGCGGCGGCGCCGACCAGAAGCGCCAATAGCGGCGGCGCCTGCAGATGGATCACCATCAGCGAGAAGCCATAGGCGCCGGCGCCGAAGAATCCGACGTAGCCAAACGGCAAATAGCCGGTAAAGCCGTAGATGACGTTGACGCCCTGCGCCAACGTCATGAAGACCATGAAATTGAACAACATCAGATGATTGCTGTAGACGCCCGGCAGGATGGCGAAGACGACGACGACCGGCAGCAAGATCAGCAAAATGTGGCGCAGCATCCTAGGCACGGCGCACCCGCCGTCCGAGCAGGCCGCTGGGCCGCACCAGCAGGATGGCGATGAGCAGAACATAGGGCAGGAGATTGGCCCACGAGCTGTAGTAGCTCTGCATCAACATGTAGGAGATGCCGTAGACCACCCCGCCGAGCACGGTGCCGAGCGGATTGCCGAGCGAGCCGATGACGATGACGGCGAACGCCGTCACCGTCACCTCGGCGCCCATGGCGGGCGTGATGCTGCCGAGCATGAACGGCGCGAAGACGCCGGCGACCGCCGCGAGCCCGAGCCCGATGCCGAAAGCCAGCGCGGATATGCGGTGGACGTTGATGCCGGTCGCGATCGCCTCCTCGCGATTATCCATCACCGCGCGGGTGAGATAGCCGAGCCTGGTCCGATAAAGATAAACGTAGACGAGCAGCACCGCACAGCCGCTGGCCACGCCGCTCGCCACCCACGCCGCCGGAAACGTCTGGCCCATCAGCTCGACCGGGCCGTTCTCCGGCGCCTTCCCGGCAAACAGACCCGCGACCAGCGCGACCGCGCGCCCGAGCTGATCGCCGGGAATCGATCTTTCGCTGGTGCCGAAGGCGATCGTCGTCACCGCTTCGATCACCTGCGAAAGGCCGAAGAACAGGATGAACGACAGCATTCCCGGGTCCTTCGCCCGCAACAGCCGCGGAACCAGAAGGTAATAGAGCGGCAGCCCGAGGATGACGAAGGCGAGGAACGCAATCGCGATGACCGGCGCGGGATTGACGGCGAAAAGCTTGAACAGCCAGAACGCCAGGAACGCGCCGAGCATCAGAAAATCGCCGTGCGCCAGATTGACGATGCGCATGACGCCGAACACGAGATTGAGCCCGAGCCCGATCAGGGAGAAATAGAGGCCGAACAGCAGGCCGGCCAGCAGACTATAAACGAGCATTCAGCGCGCTCCGCGGCGATCGGCCCCGGCTGCTACCGACCCGACCATCGTCAAGGGCGCGGGTAGATCGGCTTTCCGTTCGCGACCGCGTGCGGCCATACCGTCACGAACTTCAGATGATCATGTTCGTCGACAATGAGCTGGCCAAGCGGGGTGATTTCCCCGACCTGAGCGCCGTTGGCATCGAGCTCGAAGGTACCGTCCAGCGTCTTCAGGTTGCCAGACAAGCTGAAGATCGCCTTGCGCAGCTCAAGCTGATCAAGGCTTTCGGTCGCCGCCAGCGCCTTTTCGAGCACCAGGCCGGTTGTATAGCCGGCCACCGAATTGAAGCCGAACTCGACCTGCGAGTTCGCATATCGCTTGTGCCATTCCGCGTTGTAATCCTTCAGCGACATGCCGAAATTGGTCTCATAGGCGATTTCCGAGGACGGCACATAGGTGAACACGTAGTTCAGCCCCTTGTTGCCGACGTTTTTCTCCAGCAGTTCGGTTTCCAGACCGGGGTAGATGCAAAACAGGAACTTGAACTTGATGCCGCTGTCTTGAACATTGCGCAGGAAGGCAATGTCGTTCGGCGCGTAGCCGAGGTGAACGACGGCGTCGGGATTGGCGGCGCGGATGTTGTTGAGCAGCACCGTGTAGTTGGAAGTGTCGGTCGGGACTCCTTCGTCGAATACGAGGTCCACTCCGGAATTCGAGTCCTTGATGAACTTTCGCACCGCGTTCGCCTGCGTTCCGGTAAAATCGTTGGTGGCATAGAGCATGGCGACGCGCTTGATGCCGAGCCCCGGGCCGTCATGGGTGAGAAAATCCGCCAACGGCTTCGGCCAGATGCTGGAAACCGGATCGGCCATCAACACGATGTAGGGGTTGTCGGCGGTGAAGAAGGCGGCGCCCGTGCCGGTTTGATCGATCAGCAGCATCTTGTGGTCGCGGGCGATCGGCACCGCCACCGAGGTGAGCACCGATCCGGAATCCGCGATCAGAATGTCCACCTTGTCCTGGGTGATGAGCTGATTGTAGAGCGTGGCCGCGGTCGCCGTGTTGCTCTGATCGTCATAGGCGATCAGCTTGAGCGGAATTTTCCTGTTGAATGCTTTGACAAACACGCCGCCATCGGCGTTCCTTTGTTCGATCCACAGCTTGAGGCCGTCATGGACCGGCAGCGAAATGCTGGCGTAGCGACCGGACGAGGCGTACAGCGTCCCCAGCTTGATTTCCGCAGGCGCGTCGGCCGCCTGCACGGCGGCGCTCGTCACCAACACCATGAGCGCCGCAAAAATCGAAAGCCGGATCATCGGCGTCCCCCTCGCGTTTTTTGCTTTCGCCGCGAAGCTACGGCATCGGACTTTTCCCGGCAATCGCCTTGCGGCGCGAACGCGGCGGCCGTGGCTTGGCCGCCGATCGTGGCGCCGCTCCGCGTCAGCGCGTCGATCGCGCCGGCCGAGAAGCCCGCCTCCTTGAGGATCGCAAGGCTGTGCTCGCCCAAGCGCGGGGCATGACGCGTGACTTTCAAGGCGGCGCCGTTCCATCGGCTTGGGATGCCGGTGTAGCGGATCCGCCCCTCGGTCGGATGCTTCCGGGTGTGGAAGAAACCGACGCCTTCGAGGTGCGGATCATCGATCAAGGCGTTGAGATCGTTCATCGGCGCGCAGGGAATGTCACAGCTCTCCAATAGCGCCAGCGCCTCGGCGGTGGTCAGCCTCCGCAGCAGGTCGGCGATGATTTCCTCCACTTCGTTGAAGTGACGCCGGCGCGCCGTAAAGTCGACGAGATGCGGATTGGCGGCATAGAGATCGAGGCGGCCGAGACCTGCGAAGAAAGCCTTCCAGTGCTTGTTGGTATAGATGAGGGCGCAGACATGGCCGTCGCGGGTGGCGTAGGGGCGGCGGGTCTCGCTGGTCAGGCGCGGATTTCCCGGTTCGCCGATCGGCGGATCGAATGAGCGCCCGCCGAGATGATCGCCCAGCACGAACTGCGCCATGGTCTCGAACATCGGCAATTCGACCGACTGACCTTTGCCGGTGCGATCGCGACGAACAACGGCGGCGAGTATGGCGTGAGCGGCGTTTATCCCGACGACGCGGTCGACGACTGTGAGCGGCACGTAGCGCGGCTCCTTCCCGCCCGCATGCGCCACGATCACCGGAAGCGCGCAGAAGCCCTGGATCAGATCGTCATAGGCGGGCTTGCCGGCATAGGGGCCGTTTTCGCCATACCCCATCACGCTGACATAGACGAGGCGCGGATTGACCCTGTGCACGTCGGCGGCCGCCAGTTTCAGGCGACGCATCGCCGCCGGCCGCGTGTTGACGACGAGAACGTCGGCGTGCGCGCACAGGCGCAGCAAGGCCTTGCGCGCCGACGGCTGCTTCAAGTCGAGAACGATGCTGCGCTTGTTGCGGTTGAGTTGCAGATAGAGCGGGCCCATATCGGCGCTCCTGGCCGATCCGACGCCCCGGCGCATGAGATCGCCCTCCGGCGACTCGACCTTGATCACGTCGGCGCCGTAATCGGCCAGAATCTGGGTTGCCAGAGGACCGGCAATCATCGACGTGAGGTCGAGGACGCGCAGCCCCTGGAGGGGGGCTTGGCCGTTTTGCCCGCGCTTGGTCGACGACATGCTTTCCGCCCTCGCTGTCGACGTTTTCCGCCGCGTCATCGGATCACGCGCCGTGGGTCTTCTTGGTAAGGCGGCGAGTATATGACGAGAACCTTGCACGGTATCGGCCCGACCGCGGTGAACGCGTGTCGCCTGCCCGGCGGAAAATAGCAGCAATCGCCGGGCCCGAGCTGCTCGCGTTCGTCATCGACCTCGGCGAGCGCCGAGCCCTCGAGCAGGTAGCAAAACTGCTCGATGCCCGGATGCGCGTGGGGCGAGGCTCCCTGTCCCGGCTGCAAGGTTCCGTGAACGATCTCGATGTTCCCGGCACCGATACGTTCCGGATCGATGAGCCGCTTATTGACGGTGCCGCTGTGATTGGCGGGGTGATAGTTCGGCACGTCCGCGGCGCGAATGAAGTAATGATTCGTCATCGGGGGTCCTCGATACGACCTTGGCAGCCTGAGAATATTCTTAGCAGCAAGCAGAGAATGAGCTGAGGGTGACGGGGCGTTGGCGCGATATTTCGACCGGAACCGGCGGTCCGTCAATGGACATTGTGCGATGCCCGGCCGCGCGCCGACCGCGCTAGTCGGTCGAGCGGAACGCAGCGCCGACGCGGCGGCTGCACTGGAGAATGTCGGCCTAGCCGGCCATTGACGCCGGTTTGAGGGGCGTCACGCGGTTCACCGAGCCGCTGGGCCGGATCAGCGGCGGAAAGACCTGATTGCGTCCATTGCTTTTCGCCGCATAGAGCGCCGCGTCGGCCGCGGCGACAAGTTCGTCCGCCGTGACAGTCTGGGCGGGAGCCGAGGCCGCGCCGAGGCTGGCGGTCACCACGCGATTGACGCCGGCCAGCTCGTGCGGGATGCCGAGACTTTCAAGCCGCCGTCTGATCCGCTCCGCCACGGCCACGGCAGCGCCGACGTCAGCGTTGGGCAGAACGACGAGCATCTCTTCGCCGCCGTATCGCGCCGCTAAATCGTCGGTGCCCCGCAACTCTCCCTGGATGCAAGAGGCGACTCGCTTGAGGCACGCGTCGCCGGCGGGATGGCCATATCTATCATTGTAAGCCTTGAAATGATCGATATCGAGCATGAGGATACCGACCACTGATGTCGTTGCAGCGTTTTGCGCCCAAAGCGCTTCCAGCCGATTTTGCAATTCTCGTCGGTTCGCAAGTCCGGTCAGCGGGTCGCGCCGCGCCTGCGCCTCGGTTTGCTCGTGAACCAAGCGGTCGCGCAGCGTTTGCAGGTAGTTGCGCCGCTCGTCGCGCTCAAGCAATCGGTTCGCTGACAAGGTGATGTAAGCGCTGGCGACTGCCATGGCCGACGATAGGCACCCCGCGGCCAGCGGCGTGGCGCCGAGGGAGAGAACAAAGCCGGCGTGGGTGATAACCACGAAGCACGACACGGCGATTGCCAGCCGATACGGCAACCGCTGGATGGTGTTGGCGTTGAGGATCACCAACAAGACAAGGTTCTGATAGTAGACCGCGCCCGGGGACCGGCTCAGCGCGTAGATCAGCAGAATTTGCAGCGCGACCAGGATTGACAGACTCGCGGCGGCAGCCTCGCGAAGGCTTGCTGAAAGTCGCGGGTATAACCAGAGAGCGCCGAGCATCCACGGCGTGACGATCGCCAGATGAAGAAACGCGGCCAGGAACCAGGTATCGGGCGTCAGGAACCAATCCGCCGCCAGGAAAAGATTGTAGACCGCAATCAGCTCCCTGGCGTTGACGGCAAGTAGACGGCATCGTGCGCCTCGCCGATCCGCCTGGAACTCGCGCTCGAGCCATTCCGGGAACGCCAGCCCTGCCCGGCGTTCGGCCATAAAGGCCTTTAAGGCTTCAAGCGATACGGACGCCATCGCCACCACGCAAAATTGCGAAATATGCAATCATCTTAACAAAGCCATCCCTAAAAATGACTTACGTAGTCGAAACTCTATAAGGTGAAATCGATTGGCTTGACGCCGCATCGCATCTAAATATCGCGCAGCTATTGGGAGCAAAATTCCCCAACTTGGTCTGCGCCGAAGCGTACTCTCCGTTGCACGACGCAATTCGCCCCAATCACAACGCGACCCGCACGTTGCTCCGCCGTACGACCGAGCGAATTTGCCCCTGGTTTCGCGGAAACTGTGCAGGTGCAAGACGCACACGCTTGGCCGGCTCCGTCGAGATTGACCGCTCTGCGTCATTGCCCGGCGGTTCGGTGCCCCGCGCCTGAAATCACACCGGGCGCGGGCGCTGTGCTAGTCTGCGCCTGCAGAAGCGCAGCCAGACGGCGCGCGCCCGAAGAAAGCGGTAGCTGATGAGCAAGATTCGCCCGCTCGACGCGGCCTTGGCTGCGATCAGCGATGGACAAATGTTGGCCGTTCCCGCCGACTATGCCGGCGTGGCCATGGAGGCGACCCGCGCCCTCATCCGGCGCGGAATTCGCCAACTCCATCTGGTCACGCTGCCCGCCGCCTCGCTTCAGGCCGACCTGCTTATCGGCGCGGGCTGCGTCGCGACCGTCGAGACCTCCGCCATCGGCTTTGGCGAACTCGGCTCGGCGCCGCGTTTCACCGGCGCGGTGATCGACGGCACGATCGCGCTGAAGGACGCCACCTGCCCAGCCATTCACCAGGCGTTGCGCGCCGCCGAGATGGGCAATCCCTTCGGCGTCCTGCGCGGCATCATCGGCTCCGACCTTCTCAAGCAGCGGCCAGATTGGAAGGTCATCGACAATCCTTTTGCCACGGACGATCCGATCGTGCTGCTGCCGGCGATCCGGCCCGATGTCGCGCTCTTTCACGCGCCGCTCGCCGACCGGCTTGGTAATGTTTGGGTCGGGCGGCAACGCGACCTGTTCACCCTGGCGCACGCCGCCATTCGCAGCATCGCGACCGTCGAGCGCGTGCAGGACGGCAATCTGCTCGACGACGAGGCGATGGCGGGCGCGACCATCCCGGCCTTTTATCTGGAAGCGGTGGCATTGGCGCCGCGCGGCGCCTGGCCGCTGCGGCTGAGCGGCCACTATCCAGACGACGTACCGCACCTTGTCGGCTATCTCGAACTCGCGGCGACCGAAGCCGGCTTCCGCCGCTACCTCGACGATCATGTCTTCTATCGCGGGGCTGCTTGAGCAGAGTGCCTCATGGACAGTGTAAAGCCGGAAGAAGTGCTGATCGACGTGGTACGGCGGCTCATTGCCGGCGCGCGGCACGTAGCGGTCGGCGCCAATTCGCCGATACCGGCCGCGGCCGCCTTCCTGGCGGAGTCGCTGGCGCCTGACGGACCCGATGTCTCGTTGCAGCAGAGCCCCGAGCACAATCTCTGGACCGATGGCGGCCGCGAGCTGTTCGACAGCGCCGGTCAAGGGCGCATCGACGTGTTCTTCTTCTCCGGCGCGCAGATCGACGGCCGCGGCAACATCAATCTCAACGTCATCGGGGACTACGCGCATCCGAAGACGCGGTTTCCCGGCGCCTATGGCTCGGCCTATCTCTATTTCATGGTACCCCGCATCATCCTGTTCCGCACCGAGCATTCGCGGCGCACGCTCGTAGAAATGGTCGACTTCATCAGTGCCCCGGGCACCAGCCCGCCGAACGTGTTCCGCCGCGGCGGCCCGATCGCGCTGGTGACTCCGCTTTGCCATTTCAGCTTCGACAAGGCGCGGGCGCGCTTTCGTCTGCAGAGCGTCCACCCCGGCCACAGCGTCGAGGAGGTGCTCGACAACACCGGCTTCGCCTTCGACCGGTTCGAAGACGTGCCGCCGACGCCGGCCCCGCCGCCCGATGTGCTCAACCTCTTGCGCGGCCCGGTAGCGGCGAAGATGGCCGCGATCTATCCGAAGTTTGCCGGCGAAGTCTTCAACATCCACTGATCAACGTCTCACCTCGCGCCGTCACTCCCGGAGCGTGCCGCGCAGCGGCCAACGACAGGCGAAGATCGCTGCGCCGGCAAGCGCGGCGATCGCAGCGATCATCAGAAAGAATTCCGGCTTGTCCATCCGTGTCCAGAAGCTGCCGAGCCATCCGGCGAAAAAATTGCCGACAAAGCTCGTGGCCAACCACACGCCCATCATCATCGACAAGATGCGGGCCGGAGCCGCCTTGGTCACCAGCGACAGCCCGACCGGCGAAAGATAAAGCTCGCCGATGGTGAGGACGATGAAATATCCGAACAGCCACAGCCAGCTCGCCTTGCCGGCGCCGGCTTGGAGCGCCGCCACGGCCATGATGAGGTTGGCGGCCGCGACGCCGCAGCAACCGAGCGCCATTTTACTGATGCTCGACGGCTCCCACCCGCGCGCCGCCTGCCGCCCCCACAGCGCGACGACGAACGGCGTGAAGGCGAAGATCATGAACGGATTGAACGCCTGGAACCAGGTTGTGGGAATCTCGCCGCTCCACGCCAGAAGCTCGATCGAACGGTCGGTATTCGCGTCGGCCCACAACACGATCGTGTTACCCTGCTGTTCGTAGGTCGCCCAGAACAGCGTGTTGGGCACGAACAAGACGAGGAGCGCGATCACGGCCCGCCATTCGTCGCGATCGAGCGGCTTGCGTCGGGTGCGCGCCGCCTTCGCCTTCTGCAGCTCGTCGGCCGGCAATAGCGGCAGAGCGTGCAGATAGATCGCGAGCCCGATCAGCATGCCGATTCCGGCGGCGGCAAAGCCGTAATGCCAGCCCGCCTCCTCGCCCAGCGTGCCGCAGACGAGCGGCGCCAGAAACGCGCCGATATTGATGCCGACATAGAAGATCGAATAAGCGCGGTCGCGACGCGGATCGCCGGGCGCATAAAGCCCGCCGACCTGGGTCGAGATATTCGGCTTGAAAGCGCCGTTGCCGAGGATGAGCGCGGCGAGTGCGAGCAGGAACAGCTCTTCGACCGCCATCATGAAATGGCCGATCGCCATCAGGATCGCGCCAACGACCACGGTGCGGCGCTGGCCGAGCACGCGGTCGGCGAGAAGCCCGCCGAAGATCGGCGTCAGATAAACAAGCGCCGTGTAGAGCCCGTAAATCTGCGAGGATAAGGGCTGCAGGTCGAGCGGGCCGAACCCCGCTTCCAGCGCGCTCTTGACGCCGGCGAGGCCGAGAACATTGCCGCCGTGCTCGGGCTGGAGCAGATATTTCGTCATGTAAAGAACGAGCAGCGCGCGCATCCCGTAATAGGAGAAGCGCTCCCACATTTCGGTCGTGAACAGAAAGGCAAGGCCCTTGGGGTGGCCGAACAAGTTTACAGTCAACGCGCTGGGCTCATGACCGGCGAGATGCATGCGTTCAGCCAAGATTCAAGCCTCGCTGCGGATCGAGCACGCCGGGATCTCAGTCGCGCGGCAAGCCGATCTGGCGCGCAGCATCGCCACTTCGACCTTACGCCGCAACCGGCGTGGGCGGCAGGCGGCACCGCGCAGCGCCATTTTCACCGCCGGCAACCGCCAATATAAATCGCTCGTGCCGGGAGGCGCGCCCCATGAATAAATTCGGCATTGGCCAGCCGGTGCCGCGGCTGGAAGACCCACGCTTCATCACCGGCCGCGGCCGCTTCGTCGACGACATTGCGCTGCCGCGCCAGTATCACGGCATCGTGCTCATGTCGCCGCACGCGCACGCCCGCATCAAGCACATCGACACGGCGAAGGCCGCGGCGGCCGCGGGCGTCGTCGCCGTGCTCACCGGAGCCGACGTCGAGACCGACGGGCTCGGCGGTCTCGTCCCAGTGATGCCCGAGGACATGGGCGGCCCGAAGGGATTGCGCACACTGCGTCCGATCCTGGTCAGCGGCAAGGTTCGTGCGGTCGGCGACCGCGTCGCCTTCGTCGTCGCGGAAACGCTGCAGCAGGCGCGCGACGCCGCCGAGTTGATCGAGATCGAGTACGAGCCGCTGCCGGCGGTCGTCACCGTCGAGCACGCGATAAGGCCCGGAGCGCCTGCGGTGTGGGAGGAGGCGCCAAACAATATCGCCGTCGCCCTGACATTCGGCAACAAGGAAGCGACCGACGCCGCCTTCGCCAAGGCAAAGCATATCGCCGCGGTCAAGCTGACCAACAACCGCATCATCGCCAATTCGATCGAGCCGCGCGCCGCCATCGGCCAATACCATCCCGACAGCGGCAGCTACACGCTTTACTCAACCTCGCAGAACCCGCACGGCACCCGCTCGCACATCGCCGGCGTGCTGAAAATCCCGGAGAATAGGCTGCGCGTGATTTCGCCCGATGTCGGCGGCGGCTTCGGCATGAAGAGCGGCGGTTATCCCGAGGACGCACTCGTGGCCTGGGCGTCGCGCCGGTGCGGCGGCCGGCCGGTCAAATGGACCTCGACGCGTTCGGAAGCCTTCCTCGGCGATACGCACGGGCGCGACCAGGTGGTAACGGGCGAATTGGCGCTCGACGACAACGGCAAGATTCTCGGCCTGCGTGTCGACGCGCTGCACAATATGGGCTCGCACGTGTTCGAAGCCTCGATGGTTGTGCCGCTGTTCGCGCTACGGCTCGCACCCGGCGTGTACAATATCCCGGCGGTGCACGCCGCCGCCAAGGCGGTCTTCACCAACACGGTGCCGCTGCATCCCTATCGCGGCGCCGGACGGCCGGAAGCGACCTATCTGATCGAGCAGTTGCTCGACCGCGCCGCCCGCCTCATCGCCCTCGACCCGGTCGAGATCAGGCGGCGCAATTTCATCCCCACCTCCGCCATGCCGCACACAACGCAGACCGGTCTGACCTATGACAGCGGCGACTTTGTCCACGTGATGGACGAATGCCTCAAGCTTGCCGACTGGAACGGCTTCGCCAAGCGCGCCGCGGAATCGAAGAAGAACGGCAGACTGCGCGGCCGCGGCATCGGCTATTTCCTCGAAGAGGCCGCGGTGTTCAACGAACGCATGGTGCTGCGCTTCGATCCGAGCGGCACGCTGACCATGCTTGCCGGCACCCATTCGCACGGCCAGGGCCATCACACCACTTACGCGCAGATGCTGAGCGAGTGGCTCGGCGTACCATTCGAGTCGATCCGCTTCGTCCAGGGTGATACCGAGGACGTGCCGATCGGACGCGGTACCTACGGCTCCCGCAGCATGCACGTCGGCGGCAACGCGCTCAAACGCGCCGCCGACGTCATCATCGAGAAGGCAAAACCGATGGCGGCGATGATGATGGAGGCGGCGGTCGGCGACATCGAGTTCAAGGACGGCCGCTTCCGCATCGTCGGCACCGACCGCGCGCTGGCTTTGACCGACGTCGCCAAGGCGTTCTATCGCCCGGTGATGCTGCCGGCGCAATTCGATCTCGGCCTCGAAGCCTCCGGCACGTTCGCGGCGACGCCGCCGAACTATCCGAACGGCTGCCATGTCTGCGAAGTGGAGATCGATCCGCAGACCGGCGCGGTCACGCTTGCTCGCTATGCGGCGGTCGACGACGTCGGCAAGGTCATCAATAGCCTGCTGTGCGAGGGACAGATCCATGGCGGCGTCGCCCAGGGAGCGGGCCAGGCGCTCATGGAATTGATCGTCTTCGACGCCGACGGCCAGCTCGTCACCGGCAGTTTTCAGGACTACGCCATGCCGCGCGCGGGCGATTTTCCCGATCTCGACTCGGAATTGACCGAGGTGCCGGCCCGCACCAATCCGCTCGGCGTCAAGGGCGCGGGCGAAGCCGGCGCCACGGGCGCGCCGCCGGCGGTCGTTGGCGCGATCCTCGACGCGCTGCGGCCGCTCGGCGTTGATCACATCGACATGCCGGCGACGCCGCATCGCGTCTGGGCCGCGATCAACCAAGCCGCGGCGAGAAGAGCGGCGGGGCAGTGAAAACCCCGGATCGCGCCGGCGCGATCCGGGGAATCGTTTCGCCGGTGTTGGGCGCGATCGATTACTCCGCCGGCGCCGCTGCCAATGCCGGTTCCGGCATCGCCTCGTGCGGCGCGGCCCGGTCGAGCGCACTCGCCGGAGACCGGCTCAGCCCGAAGAGGAAGACCGCGACAATCACATAAGCAATCGCGACCGTGGGCGTCACCGCGACGCCGACCGATTCGCCGTGCATGAAGCCGAAGAATGTGAGCACGGCACCGGCGAAGGCGAACGCCGAGGCGGCGACGAACTTCTTGTCGATGACGAAGGCGCCGATCGCGGCAAGCACCAGCCCGGTCAAGATCGCTCCGCCGCCCATGACCTGCAGGCCCTGGTAGAGAACGCCGACATTGCCGAGCTTGTCGAAACCAATCGCCGCGGCGCTGGTGCCGGCCGCGCCAAGCGCGCCGTCCATCAACGTCTTGCACCAGGCGGCAAGATGCGGCGTCAGCGCCAGCACGATGGCGGGCGCATGCGTCTTCGGCGTGCTTTGGAATGCCTGCGCTCCGATCAACATGCCGATGTAGAGCAGGATGGGCGAGATCGCGACCACCGGCACAACGGCCAGCAAGAGCGAGATGACCCCGAACCAGGACAATACGATCACCATGATGCCGGTCGCCGCCGAATAGCCGATGCGGCCGCCCATCGCCTTCCAGCCGGGATGGCCGATATAGACGGCGTTGATGAACGGATTGCCCATCAGGCAGCCGATCAGGCTGACGACGCCGTCGGCGGTGAGGACGCGCATCGTCGGGTAAGCATCGCCGGCCGCCTCCGCGCTTTCGACGTTGTCCATCGCCTCAACGAGGTCGTAGATGCCGAACGGGATGGCGGTCACCAAGATCACGCCGAGATATTCAAATCCCGAGAAGATGTGATCGACCGCCGGGATCGGCACGGAGAAGCCGAAATTCGCGAAGGCGTCGCCTACCCCCTTGATGCTCAGGCCGCCGTAATCGAGGCCGAAGGCGTTCGAGCCCCAGGCGATGATCACTCCAACCGCGATCGCCACGAGGCCGGCGGGAATGCCCTTCGGATATTTGAATCCGCCGAACCAGCTCACCATGATGACGGCAAAGCAGGTCAGCCCGATCACCGGCGTCATGTACATCTGCAATGCCGGACGCATGGAGATGAAGGTGATCGAGACGCCGGCCAATGTGCCGAGCAAGGCGGCGCGCGGCGTGATCCGGCGGATGACCGGAGCGATGAAGCCGCCGATCATCAGGATGAAGCTCTGGAAGAAGACCCACACCAGTCCCGCTTCCCAGCCCTTGACCGGATCGTTGGTCTTCAACGCGATCGGCAGCATGATCACGAAGGTGACGATGAACATGTGCGGCACGCTGACGCCCGAGGGCAGCGCGCAGACGTCGCTGCGTCCGCTCTTGCGCGCCAGCCGGTAGGCAAGAAAGGCGTAGTACATCGTCGACAGGCACAGCATCAGCCCGAGCGCCGGCAAGATGCGGCCGAAGACGATCGAGTCCGGCATCTTCACCACGAACCGCAACAGGCCGGTGAGCACCAGCATGTTGACGAGGATGTTGGTGCCGAAGCCGAAGAAGGCATTCCAGTCGCCGTTCGTCCACAAGGATGGGCGGTATGCCGTTGGCGCCGTCGTGGTCGTCATCGCAAGCTCTCCTCTTCGTGGAACCTCATCGATGCGCGAAGCCCGCTCACGGACTGATCAGCGGCCGCCTCTTTGACGAGCAGCGGTCCGCGCCGTGAAGAGCCTCGCCCCGGCGGTTACTGCGCAATCGTCGGCGATTGCCGCCATCGATCGTCGCAAGGCGCATGCCAGGCGGCCGCGCGGCGCCGCGCTGGCGAGCTGGACCGGCGAAGACGATGAAACAACACCGGAATCAGATTTGGTCAGCGCCGCGTCGCATCTGCGGCGCCGGTTGCTCTCGAGCGGCGGGAGCCGCGAATCAATATTGGCGACCAAATAAAGGTCATCGTCCTGTTACAAAAGAAGGCAATCGACCGCCGGCGCGGCGCAGCATTCGCTTATGAATTTCTTCGCTTCAAATTCGCTCGATGGTCGCGATCAGGGCAGCGTTGCCAGTGAATCGAGCAGCGGCTTCGAGGCGGCGACCGAGCCGAAAATGCCGCCCTGCGCCTTGATCATGGCGAGGCCGGCTTCATGGAATTGCGGGAAATAGGAGGCGCAGCAATCGGAGAGTACGACACAGCGGAAGCCGCGGTCGTTGGCCTCCCGCACCGTGGTATTCACGCATACTTCCGTAGTGACGCCGCAGACCAACAGCGTATCGATGCCGCGGTTGCGCAGCATGAGCTCGAGGTCGGTCTGATAGAACGCGCCCTTGCCGGGCTTGTCGATCACCGGCTCGTCTTTGCGCGGATAGAGTTCCGGAATGATGTCGTGCCCGGGCTCGCCGCGCACGAGAATACGGCCCATCGGGCCGCGCGCGCCGATGCGGTTGGCGGGATCGCCGCGCTCGACCTTGTGCCGCGGCGCGTCGGAGAGATCCGGCCGGTGCCCTTCGCGCGTGTGAATGACCAGCATGCCGAGGCGGCGCGCGGCGGCGAGCACCTCCCGGCAAGGCGCGACGGCCGCCTGCAAGCGCGATACGTCATTGCCGAGCGCGGCGCCAAAGCCGCCGGGCTCGAGAAAATCGCGCTGCATGTCGATGATGATCAGCGCAGTCCGATCGAGATCGACGGAAAGCGGCTCCGGCTCTGCCTTGAAAATCACGCTCGGCATTCTTTGGCCCCTGCGGCGCAATGACCGGCGACGTGCAAGATCAGGGCCAGCATAGCAGGAAGGCCGAATGGCGCGCATTGCGTCCGCAGCGCAATCCATAGCCTTCGTTCACGCAGGCAGAAGGCGCGCTCGGCGGCAAAGAAGATAGTCTCACACCGTGGCCTCTGCCTGCGCCACGAACGCGCGCCAACCGCCGAAGCTCGAAATATCGCGCGCGCCCGCAACCGCCTCGGCCTCGACCAAAAAGCCTTTGACGCGGCGGCCGTCGCTGAGTTCGAGCGTGCCGATCGACAAGGGCGGCGGCACGGCCGCGACGAAACGGCCGAACGCGGTCTGCGTCAGCGCCCAGACTTCGACCTCGATCGCCGCGCCGGCGCCTTTCTTCACGCGCAGGAGGCCGGGCTTCGCCGGCTTCGTGCCGGAGAGCGCGTAGAGCCGGTAATGCGGCGCCGTCGCCGCGCGCTCGATCAGGCGGGCGCCGGCGGCGCGCAATTCGCCGTTGAGCGGCAGGCCGGAGAGATGCGCGCCAACGACGGCGAGCGGGATTTCACCGGCGGCCGGCACGCCCGCGCGCCGCGCGAGCGGCGGCGGCTTGTGCTTGAGCGCGCCGAGCGACAGGCCGGTCGCGTGGTGGAATTCGCGGCCGAGCGCCGCGAGCGCCGCGTCCTCGCCCGCCGGCGCGAGCAGGGTCACGCCGAACGGCGTGCCGTCGGGCCGCATCGCGGCCGGCACGGCGAGGCCGCACAGGTCGAGCAGATTGACGAAATTGGTATAGGTCCCGAGGCGGCTGTTGAGCCCGATCGGATCGGCGAGCACCTCGGCGATCGTGTAAATCGTCGGCGCGGTCGGCAGCGCCAGCGCATCGATCGCGCGGAAGGTGTGGTCGCACACACGCCGTAGCTCCTCGAGCTGGTAGAACGCGGCGAAGGCTTCGGCGGCGGTGCCGTGCGCGCCGGCGAGGATGACCTGCAGTGTCACCGGATGGAGCGATTCGGGCGCCGAGGCGATGAGTGAGCGCGCAGTCAAATAACGCTCCGCAACCCAGGGCCCGTCATAGAGCAAACGGGCAGCGGCGTAGAACGGCTCGATGTCGATCTCGACGATCTTGGCGCCGAGGCCGGCGAGACGCGCGAGTGCCGCTTCGTAGGCCGCTTCCGCGGCTCGGTCGCCGAAGAACAGGCGCTGGCCTTGGATTGGAACTCCGACTCTGAGACCGTTCGGCATCGGCCCGACCGCGTGCAGCGGCCGCGGACGCGAAAACGGATCAGCGGCGTCGGCGCCGGCGATCACGGCCAGCATCGCCATGGCATCGTCGACCGTCAGCGCGAGCACCGAGACGCAATCGAGGGTGCGGCAGGCGGGAACCACGCCCGCAGCCGAGATAAGGCCGCGGCTCGGCTTGAGACCCACGATATTGCTGAAGGCGGCGGGCACGCGGCCCGATCCGGCAGTATCGGTGCCAAGCGCAAGCGGCGTGAGCCCCGCGGCAACCGCAATCGCCGAGCCCGAGCTCGATCCCCCGGGAATGAGTTTTTGATCGAATAGATTGCGCGGCACGCCGTAGGGGCTGCGCACGCCGACGAGGCCGGTCGCGAATTGATCGAGATTGGTCTTGCCGAGGATGAGCGCGCCGGCTTCGCGCAGCCGCGCAACGCATGTCGCGTCCTTGCCCGGACGGTAGCTGAAAGCCGGGCAGCCGGCGGTCGTCCCCAGACCCTTGACGTCGATATTGTCCTTCACCGCGACCGGAATACCGTAGAGCGGCAGCGTCTTGTCTCCCTTGCGCGCCAGCGCCCGCGCCTCGGCGAGCACGTCGGCCTCTTCGCGCAGCGCGATGAAGATCGCCGGATCGCCATGGGCGCGGATGCGCGCAAAGCTGCGCGCGACGATAGCCTCGGGCGTGAGCGCTCCGTCGCGATAGGCGTTGAGGATTTCGGCGACCGTCTCGGTCACATAAGGCTCCCGTTCGGCGTCATCGGCGGGCCCGGCAACCGCGTTCGCCGGCCTCTTTGTGCCAATTCCGGGCCATTTCGCAAGTCGGGGCGTCAGGCCGCCGGTTGCGCCGAGCGGTCGAGCCGCCTATATTTCCGCAAGCTTCTCAGTCATCGCTGATGACGTAAGTAGCTTCGCCCGGCGGGCGGGCGGAGCGCAAAGGAGATTTGTCCCATGGCTATCGCGCCCCTGATGCCGAAGGCGACGGCAGTATGGCTGGTCGAGAACACGGCTTTGTCGTTCGATCAGATCGCGCAATTCTGCAACCTGCATCCGCTGGAAGTGAAGGCGATCGCCGATGGCGACGCGGCGCAGGGGATCAAGGGACTGGACCCGATCCTCACCGGGCAGCTCACCCGCGAGGAAATCGTCGAGGCCGAAGCCGATCCGAACCATCCGCTGCACATCGCCGACCCCAAGGTGCGCCTGCCCGAGACCAAGCCGAAGAAGGGTCCGCGCTACACGCCGGTGTCGCGCCGCCAGGACCGCCCCAACGCCATCCTCTGGCTGGTGCGCAACCATCCGGAGCTCAAGGACAGCCAGATCATGCGGCTCGTCGGCACCACGAAGTCGACCATCCAGGCGATCCGCGACCGCACGCACTGGAACTCGAGCAATCTGACGCCGCTCGATCCGGTGACGCTCGGCCTTTGCTCGCAGATCGACCTCGACCTCGAAGTCCAGCGCGCCGCCAAGGAGAAGCCGGCGCCGGTCGAGGCGCAGGGCGCGACGCTTCTGCCCGCCTCGGTCACGACCGCGCCGAAGGAGGAGCCGGAGCCCGAGGGGGAAAAGAAATCCGAAGAACTCAACGTCGAGGCGGTGTTCGCCAAGCTCAAGCAGCTCGGCGGCAAGGGCGAGTAATTTTCTCATCCCTCCCGCGCAAGCTTGGGCTCACGGGCCAATTATTGCGCCTCGTGAAGCAAAAGGTGGCTCCCTGGCGCGGGTGAACTTTGCCCGGTATGGACGTGACTACGTATTCAATGGCGCTTGGCCAACGCGATTGTAAATTCGAGCCGACATCACTTTATTGTCGCTTGTAACGTGGATGATCTTCAAGCCGTGCTCCATCGGAAACATTAAAAATTGGCCGCGCGAACCGCCAGACATAAGTACGCTCACTAGTCCTTGCGTTTTATCTTCTTGGGTTACACTGACGACAGTTACGCCTTCAGAGGTTTTAGCAAACCCTTTTCGTGTTATTGAATCCTCAAACACTTCAATCTGAAGAAATTCCCCTGAACGTGTTACTTTCATAACAGAAGCGCCGCCGCTTTCTTTCCAATCCCCGATCCAATCCTCAGCTGCTTTCTCAAATGAAATATTTCCCTTGGTTAACTCTCGCCAAATCGCCTCTCCATCCTCGCGAACTTGATCGAGTCTTTCGTTCTCTTGATCACGAATACCCTTCAACTGTGTATATGCGGCTATCACACGCGGGTTGGACTTAACATGTGAGGCCGCTTCCTCATACACTTTCTCAGCTTTTTCAACAAAACCAGTTTCTAGATACGCAAACATGAGATTTCCCACCGAATAGCCGTCATTCCGTTCAGCCGCAGATTGCCAAGCCTCGATCTTGTGCAATTTTAGGCCCAACTTTTCATAAACGACGCCAAGATTATTTTCGGCTGACCAATATCGCGGGTCCTGTCGCAGCAAGATGCGATAGTGACGGAGGGACAAGCTTTGCAAAGCATCGTTTTGGGCATAAATGTAAGCCAATTGGAACCGGGCATCCTTGTTGTGTACGTCACAAGCAAGCGCTCTTTCGTATGCAGCGATTGCTAGTCCATCGCGTTTTTGGTCTCGATATCTATCGCCCAAAGCCTCGTATATTTTTGACTGCGATTGCAGCTGTGAAATTTTGTTCGCGGCGGAGAGCAGATATTTTATCGCTGCATCGCGATCTTCCAGGCTCTCGATATAGCTCGATTTAAGGAGCATGGCAGCGGTAAGTTTCTCGTCACTGTCGGCTCTAGTGAGCAATATTTCGATGTGAATGCGCGCCTCTTCGGCAGCTCGTATGCCCAAATAGTACCTCGCGAGCGCGAGCGATGCATCTGAGTCTTTCGGATTTTCTCTCTCAATACGCTCCAGCTCTATACGCGCGTCTGCAAAGCCTGCACGCAACAGTTCAACATTTTCCCAGACCTCCAACTGGTAGGGAGCATACCCAATCGGCCGAAGTCTAAAGCTCTCGAAAATCTTTTCAATTTGAGGGCGATCTTGTTTTTCAACGGCCTCCGTAAGAGCAAAATATCTTTTCCCTTCTTGCGAATCTGCACCAGTTATTGCGCTTGCAGCCCCTTTTTCAGCTTCTGTTGCAATGGGTAGGTCGGAGGCCACTCCTATTTGTGTAGGCTTAGTGTCCGTCGGAATGAGATCCCGCCTCAATTCCAATTTCGAACTACCGTATTGCAGCGAAATCTGAGGAAAACGCCGAGACAGCAGGTAGACAATTACGGCAACGACAACTATTGCGACACAAATTGCAATAGTTGCGCCCGGTGCCGAGAAAGCTAACTGCCAAAATCCGATTCCGGTCGCATTTGGTTCCGTTTTGTCCATGAAATTTCCGTCATGCGGAACACAACGGTCCTTGTCTGATCTACAGACCAGCCGATCAGCCCACGCCCTTACCCTTCAGCGCCGTTCCGATCTCATCGAGAATCATCGGATCGTCGATCGTCGCCGGCATGGTCCAGGCGTCGCCGTCGGCGATCTTCTTCATGGTCCCGCGCAGGATCTTGCCCGAGCGCGTCTTCGGCAGCCGCGCCACCGTGATCGCAAGCTTGAAGGCGGCGACCGGGCCGATTTTTTCACGAATGAGCGCGATGCACTCCTTTTCGATTTCCGCCGGCAGCCGATTGACGCCGGATTTGAGCACGATGAAGCCGCACGGCACTTCGCCCTTGAGCGTATCCTTGATGCCGAGTACGGCGCATTCGGCGACGTCGGGATGCGAAGCGAGCACCTCCTCCATGCCGCCGGTTGACAACCGGTGCCCGGCGACATTGATGATGTCGTCGGTGCGGCTCATCACGAAAATGTAGCCGTCCTCGTCGCGAAAACCGGCGTCGGCGGTTTTGTAGTAGCCGGGGAATTCGGTGAGGTAGCTTTCCTTGAAGCGCTCGTCGGCCTCCCACAACGTTGGCAGGCATGCCGGCGGCAGCGGCAGCTTGACCACGATAGAGCCCATGGCGCCGGCGGCGACTTCCTTGCACGTCTCATCGACGATGCGGACGTCGTAGCCGGGCATCGCCACCGTCGGCGAGCCGTGTTTGACCGGCAGCATGCCGAGCCCGACCGGGTTGCCGGCGATCGCCCAGCCGGTCTCGGTCTGCCACCAATGATCGATCACCGGGACTTTCAGGAGATTTTCCGCCCAAACCAGAGTGTCGGGATCGGCGCGCTCGCCGGCGAGGAACAGCGTGCGGAATTTCGACAAATCGTAGCGGGCGAACAGCTTACCCTGCGGATCCTCCTTCTTGATCGCGCGAAACGCCGTCGGCGCCGTGAACAGAGCGGCGCAGCCGTGCTCGGAGATCACCCGCCAGAACGCGCCGGCGTCGGGCGTGCCGACCGGCTTGCCCTCGTAAAGGATCGAGCTGCAGCCGTGCAGGAGCGGCGCGTAGACGATGTAGCTGTGGCCGACCACCCAGCCGACGTCGGAAGCTGCCCAGTACACCTCGCCCGGATCGACGCCGTAGAGATTCTTCATCGACCATTTGAGCGCGACCATGTGGCCGCCATTGTCGCGCACGACGCCCTTGGGGCGGCCGGTCGTGCCCGAGGTGTAAAGGATGTAAAGCGGGTCGGTCGCCTCGACCGGCACGCATTCATAGACCGAGCGGGCATGGACGAGGGCATCGTCGCGCAGCTTCGCCCAGTCGTGATCGCGGCCGGCGATCAAGGAAGCTTGCGCCTGCGGCCGCTGCAGGATGAGGCAGGCATCGGGCTTGTGCTGCGACAGCGCGATCGCTTCGTCGAGCAGCGGCTTGTAATGGACGACGCGGCCGGGTTCGAGACCGCAGCTCGCCGAGAGGATGACCTTCGGCTTGGCGTCGTCGATGCGGGTGGCGAGTTCGCGCGCGGCAAAGCCGCCGAACACCACCGAGTGAACCGCGCCGATGCGCGCGCAGGCGAGCATCCCGATCGCCGCCTCCGGCACCATCGGTAGATAGAGGATCACGCGATCGCCCTTGCCGACGCCGAGATCGCGCAGCATGGCCGCGAGCACCTGGGTCTCGGTCATCAGGCGGTGATAGGTGATGACGCGCTTTTCACCGGCCAGCGGGGAATCGTAGATGATGGCCGCCTGATCGCCGCGCCCGGCATTGACGTGGCGGTCGACCGCATTGAAGCAGGTGTTGCAGACGCCGCCTGCAAACCAGCGGCCGTAAATTCCGGCCTGCGGATCGAAGGTCGTCTTCGGCTTTTCGAACCAATCGATTTCCCGGGCCGCTTCGCCCCAAAAACCCTGCGGATCGCGCTGCCAACGGGTGTAAACCTCGTGATAGCGGCTTAAACGGGCGTCCATGGCAAAATCTCCCGGCCTCTGTGCCTTATTTTCAATCTTCCGCAGCGGTCTTTGCAAGCGGCCGCGGCGGTTCGACCGGCCCTCCCTGTGCCGCCGGCAAGCGCCCCGCTTTGATCTATGTCACCGTCTTTCTCATACCATTGATCAAGGCCGGCCGCGTTCGCTAGGCTGAAGCCAGGGAGGCGACGACCATGCCGACGCCCTACGATATCGGCCTCGACCGCAATGCGGCGAATTTCCAGCCGCTCACGCCGCTGTCGTTCCTCGCGCGCGCGGCCGAGGTGTATCCCGACGTGCCTGCGATCATCCACGGCCCGCGCTCCTGGACGTATCGCGAGTTCTATGCGCGCGCAAAGACACTGGCATCGGCGCTCGCTCGCCGCGGCATCAAGCGCGCCGACACGGTCTCAGTCATGCTCGCCAACACGCCGGCCATGGTCGAGGCGCATTACGGGGTGCCGATGGCGGGCGCCGTGCTCAATACCATCAATACCCGGCTCGACGCCGCCATCATCGCCTTCATGCTCGATCATGCCGACAGCAAGGTGGTCGTCATCGATCGCGAATATTCCAAGGTGATGCAGGAGGCGCTGGCGCGCGCCAAAACAAAGCCGCTCGTCGTCGATTACGACGACGCCGAGTTCACCGGCGCTGGCGAGCGGTTGGGCGGTCTCGACTACGAGGAATTCTTGCGGACCGGCGATGCTGACTTCGCTTGGGCAATGCCGGACGACGAATGGGACGCGATCGCGCTCAATTACACCTCGGGAACCACGGGCGATCCCAAGGGCGTCGTCTATCACCACCGCGGCGCCTATCTGCTCGCGCTCGGCAACGTACTCACCTGCGAGATGGGCAAGCATCCCGTCTATCTGTGGACGCTGCCGATGTTCCACTGCAACGGCTGGTGCTTTCCGTGGACGCTGTCGATCGTCGCCGGCACGCATGTGTGCCTGCGCGCGGTGCGCGCGGCGCCGATTTTCGATGCCATCGCCGACCACAAGGTCACGCATCTGTGCGGCGCGCCGATCGTCATGTCGACGCTGCTCAATGCGCCGGCGCATGAGAAAAAGCCGTTGCCGCACGTCGTTCAGTTCGCGACCGCGGCGGCACCGCCGCCGGAAGCAGTGCTGGCGGCGATGAAGGATGCCGGGTTCAACGTCACCCATCTGTATGGGCTGACCGAAACTTACGGCCCCGCCAGCATCAACGAATGGCACGGCGAGTGGGAAGCCTTGGCGCTGCCCGAGCAGGCGGCCAAGAAAGCCCGCCAGGGCGTGCGCTATCCGGTGCTCGAAGAGCTCGATGTGCGCGATCCCGAAACCATGCAGCCGGTGCCGCGCGACGGAGAGACGCTCGGCGAAGTGATGTTTCGCGGCAATGTGGTGATGAAGGGCTATCTGAAGAACAAGAGCGCGACCGCTACCGCCTTCGCCGGCGGCTGGTTCCACTCCGGCGATCTCGGCGTCGTTCATCCCGACGGCTACATCCAGCTCAAGGATCGCTCCAAGGACATCATCATTTCCGGCGGCGAGAACATCTCCTCGATCGAGGTCGAAGACGCGCTCTATAAGCATCCCGCCGTCGCCGCCGTCGCCGTGGTCGCCAAGCCGGACGAGAAATGGGGTGAAACGCCCTGCGCCTTCGTTGAGCTCAAGTCCGGCTCGAGCGCCAGCGCCGACGAGCTGATCGCCTGGTGCCGCACGCACCTCGCCGCCTACAAATGCCCGCGCTTCGTGGTGTTCGCCGAAATCCCCAAGACCTCGACCGGCAAGCTGCAGAAATTCAAGCTGCGCGACGCGGCGAAGGCGGTGTAAATTGGAAATAAAACCACCCGCTCCCGCCTGCGCGGGGCGGCAAACGCGCCAAAATGAAACTAACTAATGGACGCTGACTTCTTGCCGTAAACGCGCGATCTC
>DATHCD010000031.1:0-55995 GCA_035319735.1 Xanthobacteraceae bacterium
AAAGACAGCAACGGAGACAATGCCGAGTTCACTCGCGGCGCGGGCGACGCGGATGGCGACCTCGCCTCGATTGGCTATGAGCAGCTTCCGGATAGCCATGATCGTCGTTCTTGATTGATTGTTGCAGTGCGACTCACACGATGAAAACCGGCGAAGCTCACTGCGTTGGCGTAATTCCGAGTTCGGTCATCAAGGTCCGCTTAAGCTTGTACTTCTCGATTTTATTGGTCGGTGTGACCGGCAGCGACGCAACGAAGCGTATGTATTTCGGCGTCATGTATCTCGGCATCACCGTTGCGGCATGAGCTCGAAGTTCCTCCTCGCTCAGCGTTTCCCCCTCAATCAACTCCACAAACACCGCGATGTCATCCTCTTCGCCCACGAGCGCCGGAATCGGGAGTGCCGCAGTTGCGCGCACTTTGGGATGCCCGCTGATGAGTGCCTCGACCTCGTAGGAGGACACGTTCTCGCCGCGAACGCGGAAGAAGCTGCCCATACGGTCGACAAAGACGAACACGTCACCTTCGCCGTCAAGACGCGCGCAGGCGTCGCCGGTGTGGAACCAGCAGTTGCTGAAAACCTTAATCGTTGCCTCCGGCTTACGGAAATATTCCTGCATGAGAAGGCCGGGGAAGCGGGGTCGGAAGGCAAGCTGGCCGACGACGCCGGGCGGCTGCAAGTTGTCGTCCTCGTCGAGGATGGCGGCCTCGAACAGGGGGCTGGGCGTGCCCATGAAGCCCTTGGGCAGCGGCTTTCGACCGTCAACCACGAGCCTTCCGAACGTGCGGCATCGCTGGCGATATTCGGCCTTCGACAGACCGCGATAAAGGGACGCTGGCGTCCCTTCCTCATCGCCGAACTGATCGATCACCCCGGAAAATGGCGCACCGGACTCGGTCTGGCCGAAGCCGGCGGTGACGAAGTCGAAGCCGAACCGGCGGGCCACCTCGTGATGGTTCACCGGCAGCGGTTGCATGTGCACCTTGTTGAGCGTGTTTGCGCGATCCTCTGCGCGCGGTTCGGCGCTCATGAGCCAGGGCACCATGACGTCGAGGAGAACGCAGGTCGTTGCTCCGCACTCGGCGATGCGCTGCCAAAAACCGCTGTAACTGAAGCGGTCCCAAAGGCCGACCGTATTGCCGTTCCAGACCGCCCGCGCCACAAGATAGAAGGCGCCGCCCACGTGATAGAGCGGCAGATCGCAATAGATGACATCATCCGAATTGGACAACAGGCGGCCCGGAAAGCCATACTGGTTCATCCAGCGAAAATTTTGCACGACGCCTTTCGAGGGGCCGGTGGTGCCCGAGGTGTACACGATGTTGGCAATATCGTAGGGCCCCCGCGGGACGGAAGGCAGGGCAGCCTCGCTCTCACACAGCGTCGCAAAGTCGATGATTTCGCACCGAGACAACTTCGCGCGCGCGCCTGCTTCGACGCGGTCATAGTCTCCGGGTGACGGACTGTGCATGATCAGCCGCCGCAGCGGCGTGCCTTCTACGACCTCACCGATGGTGTCAATGAAGGACAAATCGGTGACCAAGGCGACCGGGGCCGTGTCGTTAAGCTGATACGAAAGAAGTTGTCCCTTGAAGTTGAAGTTAATTGGCGCAAACACGCCGCCCGCCCGCCATATGGCGAACATGGCCATGGCGCTGACCAAGGAGTTGCGGGTCAAAACGCTCACCGGCTCGCCGGCCTTCACGCCGAGCGCTGCCAAGCCCGCGGCGAGCCGGTCGATGACACGTTTGAACTGGCCGAAAGTTAGACGCACGCCGGTTTCGCCGTAGTGGATGAACACTTTGTCCGGTGCTCGCAAGGCCCACTGGTCGAGCTTGTCCAGAACGATGTCGCCGTCGGCCACCATTCGCGTGAACTGCTGTTCTGCGGTCAGTGTCGGGTCCATAGGTCTTGCTTCTTCAAGGACGCTTGATCGTGGGATCGAGCATGGTGCGCATGGACTCTCCGAGTGTGTTGAAGGCCAGCGCAGTGATGAGTATCGCCAAGCCGGGCGGGTACACCTGCTCGGGGGCAAGTTCCATGTTCAAGTAGGCCCGCGCCAGCATTGCGCCCCAGCTCGGGGAGGGCGGTTGAATTCCGAGCCCGAGGAAGCTCAGACTCGCCTCGGCGAGCAGCGATACCGCAAGCAGCAAGGCGACCTGTACGATGACGGGTTGGATGGCATTCGGCAACACATGCCGCCGAAGAATGTGGGCCGTCGGAGCCCCGAAGCAGCGTGCGGCGTCAACGTAAAGTTCCTGACGGACCACGAGCGTCCGCGCCCGCACTAGCCGCGCAAGCTGCGGCGCGAACACGATGCCCACGGCGATCATCGCGTTGGTCAAGCCGATCCCGAGCGCCCCCGTTACTCCGATCGCGAGCACGATGGCGGGGAACGACAGCATGGTGTCGATGACGCGGCTGATGACGTCGTCTATCCAACCGCCAGCATAGCCGGCGAACATTCCCACAGGCACGCCGAGCGCCCCGGCCACCGCAACCGCCAGAAACGCGGCATAAAGCGAGGCCGAGGCGCCGTAGATCAAGCGCGTGAGTGTGTCGCGCCCGAGATCATCAGTGCCGAGCCAGTGCGCTTCGCTCGGCGCTGAGAGCATATTGTTGATGTCCTGCGCAGTCGGCGAATAGGGCGCAATCCACGGAGCGAGCAAGGACGCACCGATGATGATGAGCAGCACCGCGATGCTAACGGCGGCGCGCCGATCGCGGCCCAGGCGTCGCAGCAAGGGAAGCACGGCACGCCGGCGGCTCGATATCGGCGCGACCACGCTCATCGGTGTCCAATCCTCGGATCGAGGAGACTGGCGAGCAGGTCCACCAGCAAATTTGTGGCGATGACCACCACGACCATCGCGAATACCACTCCCTGGACGACCGGGAAGTCGCGATGAATTGCTGCGCGAACGATTAGGTTGCCCATGCCCGGTATGGCGAAGACGGCCTCCACCACCACGGTGGCCGCCAGCAAGCGATTGGCGAGCAGACCCGCCACGGTCAGGAGATTGACGCTGACGTTTCTCAACCCGTGCTTCCAGAGAATGGAGCCGGGTGCGAGGCCCTTGGCGTGCAAAGTGCGCACATGCTGCGAAGATAGGACCTCAACAAGTGAACTCCGCAACTGTCGCGCCACTTCGGCGACGCCGCCAGCGGCCAAGGCGGCGGCGGGAAGTGTGGCATGACGGATCGCATCCACCGGGTTGACGCTGAAAGGCACTGAGCCGGTCGCCGGGAATATCGTGTAAGCGAGCGCAAAGGTCGCGACCAGGATCATGGCAAGCCAGAAGTTCGGCACCGCAACGCCGAGCGAGGCGAATCCCATGATGAGGCTGTCGAGCCAGGTACCCGGCTTAGTTGCCGCGGCCATGCCGAGCGGGATCCCGGCCGCCAGCGATAAAAGCAGCGCCAGCGCTACGATGAGAAGCGTAGTCGGGAAACAGCGGATGATGGCGTCGGCAACCGGCTCACCCGACAGCAAAGAACGCGAGAGGTCGCCGTGCAGCGCGTTCCACACCCAGCCGGCATATTGAACGAGAAACGAACGATCGAGACCGTAAAGGTGCCGAATCTCGGCGATCCGCTGTTCGGTCGCGTTTTCGCCGGCAAGCGTCACCGCCACGTCGCCTGGCAATAACTTGATCAAGCCAAAGACGACGAAGGTCGCGAGCACGACGACCGGCACCACCTGCAGGAGGCGGCGTCCGATCAACGCCCGGCTCGCTGGAGTCAGCATCGGCGTAAAACCATTAGCCTTCGAGATAAACGTCCTCGAATTTTGGCTTACCGAGAAGGTTCGGCCGGTACCCCTTCACCTTGCTGGTCATGGCGTCGAGCTCGTATTGGAAGCAGAGCGGGGCGACCAGCGCGTTTTCCATGACCAACCGCTGTACGGTGGCGAACGCGCGCTTGCGATCGTTGATGTTCTCTTCCCGACGGCTGGCGTCGAGAGCCTCAGCAAGACCAGCCGGGGGCTCCGCCCGTCCGGCGTTGTAATACGCGTCCTTGGAGAACATCAGACTGTAGGTGAGGCTTGGATCCGGTCGCCCGGTCCAGGCTGACAGCAGGGCTTCACCCTTTTTCTCCGTACCAAAGAAGGCAGCGCTCATTTCGGCGATGGTGCCATTGGTGAATTTCACGTTGATGCCGACTTTGCGGAGTTGTTCGATGATGACCTCTTGCTTCTGTACCATCAGCTGATCGGTGTAGCTCACCATGTTGATGTCGAGGCCGTCCTTATAGCCGGCTTCCGCGAGCAGGGCTTGCGCCTTCTCCGGATCGTAGCGATAGAGCCGGGCGACCGTCTGATCATAGGCCCAATGCTCGATCGGCAGGTCCATGGCGGCCGGCTGAGCGATTCCTCCCATGGTCGCCTTGACGAACGCCTGGCGGTCGATCGCGTAGTTGATTGCCTGGCGCACGCGAGTGTCGTTGAGCGGCGGGCGCGACCAGTTGAAGTACAGTTGCAGGCAGTAGAGCGTCGGGCCGCTAACCACGACAAGGTTCTTGGCCCGATCGGCGATCGGTTTTAGCTGCGGAGCGAGAAAATAAACGTAGTCGTTCTGGCCGCCGATCACCGACCGCAGGCCGGTCTGGACTTCCGGTATGATGGCAAATTCAATCCCGTCGAGATAGGGTAGCCCCGGTTTCCAATAGTTTTCGTTGCGCGTGACGACGACCCGGTCGTTGTCGGCCCAGGTGACGATTTTCCACGCGCCGGTTCCGACTGGCTTGCGATCGTGCTCCTTGCCGAGTTCCTGTATGGCGTTCGGCGAGGCTATCATGCCGGCGCGGTCGGACAGGATAAGCGGGAGCGCGGTATCGGGACGCTTAAGCTTCAATGCGATCCGGCTCGGTCCGCTGATCTCCACCGACTCGACGCTGGCGACGTCGGCTTTTAAGTTGGAGCGTTGATCCTGGCGGATGCGGTCGAGATTGAACTTCACGGCTTCCGCGTTGCAAGGCGTGCCATCGTGGAAAACAACGCCCTGGCGCAGGTTGAGAACCAGTGTGTTCGGATCAGGATATTGCCACGACTCAGCAAGACCGGGCTTCGCCCTGAGACTCTCGTAATCCCATTCAATGAGGGTATCGAAGATCGTGTAGAGGAAGGGATGATCGGCACCCGAGCCGCCAGTGACCGGATCGAGACTAGAGGGGTTGGCCGGGGCCGCGACTTTGAGGACGCCGCCCTTTTTTGCGGTGCCCTCGGCGAGCACCGTCAGGCCCAGCGCTTGTGACGCCGCCGCTCCGGAAATCAGTGCAAGGAACTCGCGCCGTCTTGGCGCGAACACACTACCAAGCTTCCTCTCGTTGTTGACGACCCTCATTTTTGCCCCCAAGTTTATTATTGTTGGTGCGTGCCAACTATATCGGACCCGATCTGACCGGCAAAGTGGCAGGCCACCCAGTGCGCCGATGCTAATTCTCGCCAGTCCGGAACCGTATCGACGCAGATCGGCTGCGCATGAGGGCAGCGGGTCCTGAATCGACAGCCGGAGGGCGGATCGATGGGGCTTGGAATTTCGCCCTTGAGCACGACCGGTCGATTTCGGCGCAAGGTCGAGGGCAGCGGGATTGGCTCGGCGGACAGCAGCGCCATCGTATAGGGGTGTAGCGGTCGATCTACCAAGTCCATGGCCGGCCCGAGCTCCATCAGCTTGCCCAGATACATGACCGCGATGCGATCGCTAACATGGGCAACGACTGACAAGTCGTGCGTAATGAAGACGTAGGTCAGGCCGAAGTCGCGTTGCAGTTCGGCCAGGAGATTCAGGACTTCGCCGCGGATCGAGACGTCTAGTCCAGCCACGGCTTCGTCGCAAACGATCAACTTTGGCCGCAAGGTGAGCACGCGGGCGATGTTTACGCGTTGCTTCTGCCCGCCCGACAATTCATGCGGATAACGAGCGGCAATCTCCGCCGAAAGGCCGACCCGGTCGAGGGCAGCGAGCGCTTGTTGCGAACGCGCCTCCCGCGTGCCCACGCCGACGAGGTCGAGCGGTTCGCGTACACTCTCGAGAATGGTCGACCGCGGATCGAGTGCGGCGTTCGGATCTTGAAACACGATCTGGAAGTTGCGGCGATAGTGACGGGCTTGGCGGTGCCGGAGGCTGGCAAGATCGATGCCGTCGTGAAGGATGGTGCCGGCCGTGGGCGCCAAGAGCCCGACAAGGGCGCGCCCGAGCGTCGTCTTGCCCGAGCCGGATTCGCCGATGACCCCGAAGGTTTCGCCCGAGCGCACGATGAAGTCGACGCCGTCGACGGCCTTCACAGTTTGGAGGCCGTCCCGCGTCGGGAAGAGGATCTCCAAACCGTTCACGGCTAGAAGAGGTCCGGCGTTCACCATCGGCTTCACAGCTCAAGTGTCGACTGTCAATTCACCGCTCCTGGAAGGTGAAGTTCGTTCAAGCGGACGCAGCGCGCCGCACTGCCGTTGAGGTGGCGCATCGGCTGCTCCTCCTCGCAGCCCGCGATGACGTAGGCGCAGCGCTCGCGAAAACGACAGCCGAACGGCATTGCCCAGAGTGAAGGGACACGTCCGGGAATGGAGGGAAGATTGCTGCGGCGCTCGCTGAAGTGCGGCATCGCGCGCAGCAGTCCCGAGGTATAGGGATGGCGCGGCTGTTCGAGCACGGCATCGACTGGAGCGTCCTCAACGATCTGGCCGGCGTACATCGTCAGCAACCGGGTACATGTCTGCGACACGACGCCAAGATCGTGGCTGATAAACAGCATCGCGGTTCCCGTACGGTCGCTCAGCTGGCACAGCAGTTCGACGATCTGCGCCTGGATCGTTACGTCGAGCGCAGTGGTGGGCTCGTCGGCGATGATGAGCTTGGGCTCGCAGACGATTGCCATGGCGATCATGACGCGCTGGCGCATTCCGCCCGAGAGTTGATGGGGATATTCATCAAAGCGGCGCGCTGGAAGCGGGATGCCCACGTCAGCGAGCGCGGCGATTCCGCGAGCGCGGGCTTCCTTGGCACCGATGCTGAAATGGGCGCGCAGCGTCTCGGCAATCTGCTCGCCGACGGTAAAGACTGGATCGAGCGCGCTCATCGGTTCCTGAAAGATCATGCTGATATGCCGGCCACGCATCCGCCGCATGGCCGAAGGTGGCAGCAACGCCAAATCCTCGCCATTGAAGAGAATACGACCTTCGACGCGCGCAATGTGCGGCGGCAGCAAGCGCAGGATTGAAAGACCAGTGACGGTCTTGCCGCACCCGCTCTCCCCCACGATTCCAAGTCGTTCGCCGGGCTCGATTGCGAATGAGACCGATTTAGTCACCGGAGTTCGGCTCTCGCCGTCGAGGAAATAGATGCTGAGGTCCTGGACCGAAAGCAATGGAGGCCGGAGCATGAGAAGTACTTTCCCGCCAAGTCAGACTTGCGGTGCTCGAGCGGGGGTGGAGAAGCGGTTTGTCCAGTATCGGGTTGCGGCGCTCTCTTCGCTTCAGGATACCCGGTGGGTTAAGGCGGGTCCATAGGGAGCGCATGCCGGCAGTAGATTACTTTGATATTGTGGACGTAGCGGAGCTTGGTGATCTGCCGTCTTTTTGCGCGCCGCCTTTGCGAGCTTGTTTCCGCCAAGAAACGTCCTCTAATGCACTCGGTATCTTCTAGCACCTGAAAGATGGGTGACTTGGTTGGGGATCGGCACACTCCTTTTCACTTCAGAACTGCCGACAGGAATTTCGGCGCCCTTGAGAACATGCCCGATCCCGCTGCATCAACTGTGTCGATCCCCTGTCGCCGGCCATGGGCGCCGGACCATCGGTCACTTCGGCAGCACCGGCGGGCGAACGAGCTTGAGAAATCCCAACATGTCGACGAAGGCTCTTAGCCGTTCGGCGCGGTAGGCCTCGCGGTCGAGCGAGGAGTAGTCGAGGAAGCCCTTGCCGGTGGTCAGACCGATATGGCCCTCGCGCATGTTGCGCTCGATGATCTCGGGCGCGGCGTAGCGCTGGTTGTCGAGCGCCTGTGTGAGATAGCGGCTGGCGTAATGGAGGATGTCGCCGCCGCCCCAGTCGATGAATTCCAGCATGCCGAGCACGGCGAAGCGGAAGCCGAAACCATATTTGATGGCCTTGTCGATGTCGGCAGCGCTTGCGACGCCCTCTTCGACCATGCGGGCGGCCTCGTTCATCGCCAGCGCCTGGATGCGCGGCACGATATAGCCCGGTCGGGCGGCGCAGATGACCGGCACCTTGCCGATCGATTCGAGCAGCTCTTTGAGCCTCGCCGTTGCCGCAGGATCGGTCGTCGTGGCCGGGGAAAGCTCGACCAACGGCACTAAATATGCCGGATTGAGCCAATGCGCATTGAGGAAGCGACGCGGCTCGTTGAGCGCACCGGCGAGGTCGTCGGCGAGAATCGTCGAAGTGGTGGACGCGATGATCGGCCGCGGTCCGGCCAACGCCGAAGCGCGCGCCAGGACATCGCGCTTGACTTCAAGCAGCTCGGGCACGCCCTCGAAGATCACTGCCGCCGCTGACAAGGCGGCCGCCGCTTCCGCCTGCGGCACGACGCTGACGCGGGCGGCGATCGCGTCGACCGCCGTCACCGCAAAGAGCCCGAGCGACGCCAGGCTTGCCAGTGTCCGCGACACTTCCGCGAGCGCCTGCGAGCGGCAGCGCTGAAAATCCTCCGGCGGACGCGGCCGGAAATCGACGATGGTCACCTCATGTCCGGCGTAGGCGAACACGACGGCGATGCCGCGTCCCATGCGGCCGGCGCCGAGGCAGGCAATCGGCGCGCGCGCCGTCACGCAAAGCCCTCGCGCAGCAGGTTGCGCAAACCCGCACGATCGAGCGCGCCGAGACCGAGACCGGCGAGCGTGCGGCCAGTGGCCATGAAGTCCTGTCCGCAGATCGCCGCGCCGATGCTGAGAAAGGCCCGCACCAACGGCGTGGCGATTCCGGCCAGCTCCGCCACCGACAGTAGGAAGGACAGGCCGATGCGCGTGTCCTCCAGCATGTAGCGGTGCTCAGTCAGCACAATGTGCTCGCGCCAGTCGCCGGAATCGGTGAGTCGCTCGTGTGAACCGCGGCCGTACATCCACTCTTCGCCCTCCTTGGCGTAGTGGTTGGCAAGCGGAAAATGCGGCGGGCCGTAGTCGAGCGCCTCGCGCAAGGCAATGCGCTCCGAGTCGAGAGCCTCGGTAACGCGTCGGATCGCCGGCTGGGTGCCCTCCTTGTGGATGTCCCAGCGATCGAAATGTTGCAGCGGCCCGGCGTTCATGACGATCAGTGGCGGATGGATGATCGGGCCGGCATTCATCAAGGCGGCGGAGAGGGCGTCGCCGCAGTCTTCGATGACACCAGGAAAGGCGCGGCGCAGCACGGCGAGCGCCGGCTCCTTGCGGCTGACCGGGAAGACGCCGGTCGGCAGGCGCTTCGCCCGCACCGTGATCGCTGCTTCGAACGGTGCATGCTTGCGCGTGAGCCATGGCAGGGTGCCGGTCTCGGCGAAGGCGGCCTTGGCACGGTTGCCGGTGTCATGCGCGGCCTTGGCGAACAGCACTGAACCGAAAGTGCCGGGCGGCAGATACACCACTTGACCGTCGGTGAGATGCGGCGCCAAGAGCCGGGCGACATCATGATGCGCGGTCGCCGGCGTCGCACACAGGATCAAGTCAGCGCCGCGCACCGCCGCGCCGATGTCGTTGGTAACTGCGGCGAGCTTGGCGATGCGGCGGCCCCGGAAATCCTTGACGACGATTTTATTGCCGCCCGCTTGCTGCGCGGCGACTGCCGCCTGATCGCACCGCCAAAGCCGCACCTGGTGGCCGGCGAGTGCGAAATCGCCCGCCGCCGCAAACGCGCCGTTACCACCTCCGAGCACCGCGATTTGCATCGACGAATCCTCGCTTGGTGTTCACGCCTAATGGATAGGCGCAAGCCGATCAAGCGCGTGCGGCGTGCTTAATATTGCGCACAAAAAACTTATTGAGCTACTCTTAAAGGTTCAAATGCGCCATGGTCCGAGTTTGATTGCCGTAGATCACGCATGCCAGCCGCAGCCCAGGACATACAGGCGATGCAGTCCCGGCCGGCGGGGTTGCGGATCGGCATCGACGTCGGCGGCACGTTCACCGATTTCCTGGTGATGGATGCCGCTGGCGCCAACCGCATCCACAAGGTGCTGTCGACGCCGGACGATCCTTCGATCGCGGTGATCGACGGCCTCTCCGAACTGGCGCAGGAGCAAGGGCAGGGCCTCGCCGACTTCCTCGGGCGCGTCGCCATCATCGTGCACGGCACGACGGTGACGACCAACGCCGTGCTCACCGGCAAGACCGCGCGCACCGGCCTAATCACCACGCGCGGGTTTCGCGACGCGTTGCAGATGCGGCGCGGCATCCGCGAGAAGCTCTACGACAACAAATATTGCGCCACGGCGCCGCTGGTGCCGCGGACGCTCCGCCTGCCGGCAACCGAGCGGGTCAACGCCGACGGCGAGGTCGTGGTCGAGCTCGATCTGGCCGATATCGATGCCGCGGCGGCCGTATTGCGCGCCGCGAAGGTCGAAGCCGTCGCCGTTTGCTTCATGCATTCCTATGCCAACGCGGCGAACGAGGAAAAGGCCGCGTTCCGGCTGCGCGAACTCCTTGGCGATGTTTTTCTCTCCATCTCCTCGCGCGTACTGCCGCAGGTGCGCTTCTACGAACGCGTCAGCACAACGGTGCTCAACGCCGCAGTCGGACCGGTGCTCGGCCGCTATCTCGACAACCTCTTGAAGAAGATGGCCGCCGCCCAGTATCGCGGCGTATTTTTGGTGATGCAATCGAACGGCGGCGTCAGCGCGCCGGACGTGGTTGCCGATCTTGCCGCGAGCACGCTGTTGTCGGGGCCGGCGGCGGCCCCGGTCGCTGGCCTCGCCTATATGGCGGTACATGATGAGAACAGCTTCATCACCATGGATATGGGCGGCACGAGCTTCGATGCGGCGCTTGTCAAGGGCGGCATTCCGGCCGTTACCAGCCACGGCAGCGTCGAGCGCATGGCGCTCGCCTTGCCGAGCATGGAGATTATGACCATCGGCGCCGGCGGCGGCTCGATCGCCCGGATCGACGACGGCGGCCTATTGCGCATGGGCCCGCAGAGCGCCGGCGCCAAGCCCGGCCCGGTTTGCTACGGCCTCGGCGGCGTCGAGCCGACTTGTAGCGATGCCAATTTGCTGCTCGGGTATCTCAGCGCCGACTTTTTCGCCGGCGGCCGGATTCGGCTCGACCTTGCCGCGGCGCGCTCGGCCGTCGCCGAGCGCGTCGCCAAACCGCTCGGCCTCGATGTGACTGCGGCGGCGGCTGGCATGTATCGGGTCATGAATGTGAACATGGCCTCGGCCATCCGTGAGATTTCGATCCAGAAGGGCTACGACCAGCGTGAATTCCCGCTGATCTGCGCCGGCGGTGCCGGCGCGATCCACGCCTGTATGATCGCGCGCGAGCTCGGCATTTGGCGCATACTCGTGCCGCGCGAGGCTTCGATCTTCTGCGCCGCCGGCATGCTGCGCTCGGATTTGAAACACCATCTCGTGCGCAGCCACGCAAGCGTGCTCGACGCGCAAGTGCTTGACCATGCGGCCGTCCTGGCGCAGCTCGACGAGATGCTGGCCCGGGCCCGCGCGCTGCTGGCGAGCGAAGGCGTTGCCACGGACAAGCAGCGCTTCGCGGTGCAGCTCGACCTGCGCTACAGCGGGCAATATCACGAGGTGACCGTGGACGTGCCGGAGACGGCGCTGCGCGACGCTGACTTTGACGCCATCCGCCGACTGCTCCATGGCGAGCACAACCGGCTCTACGGCTACGATCTGGGCGAAGAGGGCACCGCGGTCGAGTTGATCAATGTCCGCCTGGTTGCAGACGGCATCGTGCCGAAGCCAGTGCTCGCGGCAGAGCCGCACGCGGGCGAGGATCCGGCAGCGGCGTGCAAGGGTGCGCGGCCAATCTATCTGCCTGACCGCGGCGGTTTCTGCGAGGTTCCCGTCTATGACGGCGACCGGCTGCGGCACGGCAATCGGATAGAGGGCCCCGCCGTGATCGAGACGGCAAACACGACCATTGTCCTGCCGGACGGCTTCGCGCTCGTTGTTGACGCCGTCGGCACCTGCGTCCTCACCGCCGATAGCCAGCCATGACCGCGCCCGCGATCGTCCCGACCAGCGCCATCGACCCGGTGTTCGCCTCCGTGCTGCAGCGTCGACTCAAATCGATCACCGAGGAGATCGGGCTCACCCTCCTGCGCACCACCCGCTCGCCGATCCTCAACGAGGCGCGCGACTTTGCCACCGGGCTCTACGATGCCCGGGGCCGCATGCTCGAGCAGACGGAATACATCCCGGTGCTCGCCTTCGCGCTGCAGCCGAGCTGCGAGCACGTCATTGAATACTTCGGTGACGATATCGCGCCGGGCGACGTGATCCTGCACAATGACGTGTTTTCCGGCGGCAACCAGAACAACGACGTCGCCGTGTTCCGGCCGATCTTCCATGGCGAGCGGCTGGTCGCTTGGTCCGCGTGCAAGGGCCATCAAGCCGACATCGGCGGCGCGGTGCGCGGCGGCTACAATCCGGAGGCGCGCGAGGTCTGGCAGGAGGCGCTGCGCATTCCTCCGCTCAAGATCTACGAGGGAGGGCGGCTGCGCAAGGACGTCTGGAACCTGATCTTCGCCAACATCCGGTTGAAGATCGTGGAGGAGGACATCAAGGCGCAAATCGGTGGAACGTTTGTGGGTGAGCGCGGCTTCAAGGATTTGATCGTCCGCTATGGCATGCAGACGCTGCTCGACCACATCGACCACCTCTACGACGGCACCGAACGGATGGTGCGCAAGGAAATCGAGGCGATCCCGGATGGGACCTATCGCGGCGAGAGCTTCGCCTTCTACGACGGCGTCACGCCGGGTACGAAGATGAAAATCAATCTCGCCGTCACCGTCGCAGGCTCGGATATGACGTTTGATTTCACCGGCTCCTCGCCGCAGACGCCGGGCTTCGTCAACGCGCCTTATTCGGCAACCGTTTCGGCGCTGCTGCTCACCTTCCTGATGCTGATCAACGCCGACATTCCGCACAATGCCGGGTTGCTGCGGCCGCTAAAGATCATCAATCCGGACGGCTCGTTTCTCAACGCGCGCTTCCCGGCCGCCACCACTTTCGGTAATTCGCTGACCGGCCCGACCTCGGACGCCATCTTCCGCGCTTTCGCCCAGGCGATCCCGCAGATGGTTACCGCCGGCTGGAACCGGTTGCTTGGTCTCACGCTGGCTGGCACCGATCCGCGTCGCCGCCGGCCCTATGTCGACATTCTCTTCCTCGCTCTCAAGGGTGGCTCCGGCGCGACCTTCGCGGCGGACGGCTACGACCACATCGGCCTGATCAATTGCGGCGGCGGCCTGCTGGCGCAGGACTATGAGATGTTTGAGATCCAGGACCCGCACGTCCTGATCCGCCACGAATACGCGATCGACTCGGCGGGCGCCGGGCGCTGGCGCGGCGGGCTCGGCGTCGACACCGAATTCCGCATCGAGGGGGAGGACATCACCGGCATTGTATTTGGCGACGGCGTCGAGGAGGAGGCGCGCGGCTTCGGCATTTTCGGCGGCAAGTCCGGCGGCCTCAACGAGATTACCATCACCGATCCGCAAGGCGACGTGCGCCGGCCGCGCTCAAAGGAGATCGTGCGGGGCATCCAACGCGGCTCGGTGGTGCGGCAGCGTGCCGGAGGCGGTGGTGGCTATGGCGATCCGCGCGAGCGGCCGGTCGAGCAGGTGCTCGCCGACGTGCGCAACGGCTTTGTGTCGGTCGCCAAGGCGCGTGAGGACTACGCTGTGGCGATCGATCCAGTGACGCTCGAAGCCGACCTCGAGGCGACGCATCGGCTGCGGGAGAAATCAGCATGACGCTGCCGCGCATTGACCACATCGGCATCATCGTGCCCGATCTCGAGGCCGCTGTCGGGCGTTTGTCCGCGCTGCTGGGCGGGCTTGCGCCGCAGCGCCGCGACCTGCCCGAGCTCGATCTGCATATTGCCGAGTTCCAGACTGCCAACCTCGCCATCGAGCTCATCGCCTATAGTGGCCCCGCCGCCTTCGCCCGCCGGGTCATGGGCGGCGAAATCGGCCTCAATCACATCACCGTGGCGGTCGAAAGCGTTGACGGTGCGCTCGAACGGCTCGCGCAGGCGGGCTTCGTTGCGCAGCCCGGCTTCCCCCGGCGCGGAGCCCACGGCAAGGTGGCGTTTTTTGAGCGCGACCGCGCGACCGGCCTACTGTTTGAAGTGTGCGCGCCCGAGAAGGCCAAGGAGCAACCGTGATGCACGGGGATCCGAACCGCCCGCTCTGGAACGAAGCCATCGAGCGCTTGTCGCGCGAGGCGCTGCAGGCACTGCAGCTCAAGCGTCTCAAACAGCAGGTCGCGTACAATCACGCCCATTCCGAATTCTATCGCGGCAAGTTCGCTGCCGCGGGCCTCGCGCCGCAGGATATTCGCTCGTTCGAGGATTTCGCCCGGCTGCCGCTGATGACTAAGGACGAGCACCGCCGGGCCCAGGCGGAATCGCTCGAGCGTTACGGCGATCCGCTTCGTCTGCTCAATTGCGCGCCGATCGACAAGGTGGTGCGCATCAACAGCACCTCCGGCACCACCGGCATGCCGACCTTTTATGCCGTGACCGCGCACGACGTTGCGGTGATCAATGAGATGCACGCGCGCAAATATTGGCGCGCCGGCATCCGCCCTGGCCACATCATGCTGCAAGCGCTATCGCTGAGCATGTTCACCGGTGGTCTGCCGCTGTCGCAGGGCATCCAACACCTCGGCGCCTGCGTCGTGCCGGTCGGCATTGAAGGCGGCACGCGGCGTGTGATCGAGCACATTGCGATGCTGCGGCCGCAGGCGATCATCGCCACGCCATCGTTCGGACTCTATTTGATCGAAGAGGCGCCCAAGCTCGCCGGCAAGCCGGCGCATGAACTGGGCCTGCGCTGGTTCTTCTGCGCGGGCGAACCGGGCGGCGGCGTGCCCGAGGTGCGCCGCGCGCTCGCCATCGGCTTCGGCGCCAAGATTTTCGATCATACCGGCGGCGGCCACGCCTTTCACGGCATCTCGCGCGACGAGCCGCCCGAGCAGTACAGCGGCATGTATTTCGTCTCAGAAGACCATTGCATCCTCGAGATCGTCGATCCGCAGACCAAGGCGCCGATTCCGCTTGCCGATGGCGCCAGCGGCGAAATGGTGTTCACCTTCATCGATTGGGAAGGCGGCCCGTTCCTGCGTTACGCGCTTGGCGACATCATCCAGGTGTGGACCTCGCCGTGCCCGTTCGGATGGCCGGGGCTGCGCTTCAAGATCATGGGTCGCGCCGACGACATGCTGATCGTCAAGGGCGTCAACGTCTATCCACAAGCGATCCAGAACCTGATCGTCTCGTTCCAGCCGCGCGTCACTGGCCACTTTCGCATTCGCCTGCCGGTTCCGGGCCCGCTGGTGCAGCCGCCGCTGCGGCTCGTCGTCGAGCATGCCGTGGGCCTCGCGGGCGAGGCATTGACGGCGCTTGAAGGCGATCTCGTTGCGCGCTGCCGACAGGAGTTGCGCTTCGGGCCATCGATCGAATGGCTGCCGGCCGGAAGCCTAGCCCGGGAGAGCAAGAAAGTGCGGCTGATCGAGATCGTGGGTGAAAAGCCGGCGGGAGCCGATGGCCGGCACGGCTAAGGGGGAGAAGCTATGGAACTCGGATTGCGCGGGCGCAGTGCTCTGGTTACCGGCGCCTCGAAGGGCATCGGCAAGGCGATCGCGCTGGAGCTTGCGCGGGAAGGCGTCGCCGTCGCGTTGACGGCCCGCAGCGGCAGCGACCTCGATGCGGTGCGCAACGAGATCGCGGCAATATCGGCGGCGGCGGTCGCGACCTATCCGCTTGATTTGAGCGACAGCAAATCGGTCGACGTGCTGGCGCGCGCCTGCAGCGGCGTCGACATCCTGGTCAACAATGCCGGTGCCATACCGCGCGGTCGGCTCGACGAGATCGACGAGCGCCGCTGGCGCAGCGCCTGGGATCTCAAGGTGTTCGGCTATATCAACATGACGCGTGCCTTCTACGCGCTGATGAGGGTTCGCGGCAGCGGGGTGATCATCAACATCCTCGGCAATGGCGGCGAGCGGCTCGATGCCGGCTACATCTGCGGGAGCACCGGCAACGCGGCGCTGATGGCTTTCACTCGCGCGCTCGGCGGCGCCAGCCACAGTGACGGGCTGCGCGTCGTCGGCGTCAATCCCGGGCCGGTGGCGACCGAGCGACTGATCGGCTTGATGCAGAAGGAAGCAAAGGATCGCTTCGGCACGCCGGACCGCTGGAGCGATCTGACCAAGCCTTTTCCGTTCCAGCGCGCGGCCACGCCGGAGGAAATCGCCGGCATGGTGGCGCTGCTCGCCTCCGATCGCTCTGCCTATACGACTGGCACGATCGTCACCATCGACGGCGGTATGGCCAATGCGGGATCGCTCATCTAGGGAGCAATCGCTTCAGGTTGAATCGATTGCGCTCAAGTTTCCCCTGGCGGAGCATGATCTTTTCGGAAAATCGGCTTTCTACATTTCTGGATCACGCTCTGGCTGTACTTGAACGTGCCCTCGCCCGGCATGTTGGTGTGCAACGCTTCTGCTTTTGACGGCTTTCGGCTATAATCGCCACCATGGACGAATTCCCCATCGTGCCGCCGCTCGTCATCAAGGATAGCCCGAAGGCTCGGCGGCTCGCCACGCTCAAGGAAGCGCGCGATTACGTCGGCGAGTCGATGCGCTTGGGGCGGCCAGCGCCATGGCGCGAGCTGTGGCACCGCCTCAAATCGGTGACCAGCGAGGAGGAGGCCATCGAGGCGATCGGCGATTTGCGCGAATTGCTCGTGGAGGAGGATTTGCTGCTGCCGGATGGCGGGAAACGGTAGCGCGGCGAGTTCCGCGGATTGCGGCGCTACTTGGCCGTAATTCACTTCTGTTGAAAGCAGCCCGCAAACCGAGTTCGGGTAGCGCCCGCTGCGAGAAAGCTGCGCAGTCCGTGTCTGTCAGGATCGTGAAAATTAACGCTCCGCCACAGGCGTGACCTGCGGGCGAGGTTCCGTCACCGCCACCGGATCGGAGGCTGGAAAGGTCTCTTCCAGTCCTTCCTCGAGAGCCGCCTCCAGCCGTCGTCGGTCGGGCACCTTCCGATTTTCCCGCCGCGTCGGCTTTCGTGCTCCGGCCGATGCCATGCTTTAACCGAACCACCACGAGTTCGGATCACCTATCGGTTCGCCTGCATTCAAGGCAAGCATCCCTTTTACGCATCTAATCAGCGTCCACACAACCGTCCACAGCAGGACGACCGCTCCGATGCCAATATGAACCGTAAGAATACCGACGACGGCGTAGAGCAATCCGATCCAAAATGTCCTTATCTGAAACTGGAAATGTGTTCGGGAAATCGGATCGGTTCTCTCGCTCTGCAAAGAAGCGATTATGACGCCGATGAGGGCTGGAAGCCCCATGATGATCCCTGCCAGATAGAGAATATAGACGGTGAGAACCAAGCCATAGTTGGAAATGAATAATGGCTCAGCCGCATTTGGCGCAGGCGTGGCCTTTTGGATCCTCGCTCTTGGCATTTGCCCGCTCAGCTTAAGGCATCACCACCATATTAAAGAGTATGATAAAGCAACCGCAAAAGCTACCGCGATGATGTCGCTCAACGCAGACACTCGTTCGCGCCGTCTGCCCGGCTCTGGGGATTAGGAATTTCGTCGGTGTGGGCATAGGGCTGCTCAGTTCGAGGATTCGCCTTCATTAACGCCGGTTGCCACTGATCAACGGCTACCCTCCTGAGGCACGATAACATTGAGCGCTCGGGGTCGAATTCTGTAGTGAAGCGGCGCGTCCATGATGCCGACTTCACCATCAGTGGATACGTTGACCCGCGGGGTTCCGGGCTCCACCCAAAGTTCCTCCGTTTCGAAGGCGTTCAGCTCTTGATCAGTCTCGTGGCCCAGCAGCGTCCGAAGGGCGATGCTTGCGACGTTTTGCTGAGCGGAACGCGGCGCCGTGCATACCCAAAGTCGACCGGAATCCAGCTTGGACCGCGTGCCGATGCCGAAGCCCGAGGTACGGTAACGATTGTTGCCGACGAACAGGAAGGGGGTGACATGCTCCAACGCCTCTACCTGGTCCATATGCGCTTTCAAGCGAAGGCGGAAATAGCGGCGAACCATTGACCTCAAGGCGAGCATGAAAGCTACCCGCTTAACATGTCCGTGGCGCTCAAGTTCTTCGCGCTGGCGCACGAAGTGCGGATAGAAGCCCACGCCCGAATTGTTGACAAAAATGCGGCCGTTGACCTCGCCCATGTCTACTTTCCTGATCTGGCCGGTGAAGAGATTGTAGACGGCAGATTCGAGGTTCAGCGGAATGCCGGCATCCTTGGCAAAATGGTTCAACGTTCCCATCGGAAGAACACCGAGCGCGGTGTCGGTGCCTGCCAATTTGCCGGCTACAGTGTTGACCGTGCCGTCGCCTCCCCCAGCTGCGACCGGCTGACGACGCTCGCTCAAGGCGCGCGCCGCCAAAGACGAAATATCGTCGCCACGCTTGGTCACCACGACCTGCGCGTCGACGCCGAACTCGCGCGAAATGCGAGCAATTTGCGCAAGCGCCGCCTGCAAATGGACGGACTTGCCGTTAAGGATGCATGTGGGCCTCAAGGGCGCTTGCGGTTGCAATGCCATGCCTCATTATACGCAACGTCAGGCCTTCTATCGCATCGTCAAACCACGCTCGACGGTTCGACCTGACCTCGATGCTGAAGTCGCGTCATAAGCGTCCAGCAGGCTATGGCCCAGGCGGCACCGATGCACCAGCCGCCGAGAACATCGGTCGGATAGTGAACGCCAAGGTAAATGCGGCTGACGCCTATGAGTATCGTCAGGAGCGCCGCCAGCACAGTGAAGTAGAGAGCAATTCTGAAGGACGATTGGCTTTGCGTCAGAAGCGCCGCTATCGTCAGATAGGTGATCGCCGACAGCTCGGCGTGGCCGCTTGGGAAACTTGAAGTGAAAACCCGTACTGCCTGATAGACGAAATCAGGACGGGGGCGGGTGAACGCCAATTTGAGCAATTCGTTGAGCGCGATACCGCCAAACACAGCCACGAGCATCAGCCAAGCCGTGGAAAACTTGCGAGCCAAGAACAGATAACCTGAAACCGCAAAGGTTATTATCGTCAGTACTACAATGCTGCCGAGACTTGTTATGTCGCGGGCCGCCTCCTGAACCCATGCCGGGCCGATGGGAGCCGACGGGTTACCCGGGTCACGCAAGGCAAGAATGATTCCCTGATCGAACGCGGACGACTTCCCTTTGGCGACATTTTGAGCGATCAGACCAAATGCGAAAAGCAGACAAGCTGTCGCCACGATCGATATCAGCGCGCTTGTTTTATGACTTTTCGCGGCTTGGTCTGGCATGCAACTGGCGCGGGATTCCTCATGTTGCGCCCGCGGGCCGGGGCCGAAGCGGCCTGCGGTCACGCGCCGATTTTAGCAGGACTGGGGCTGGTTTTGTACCAGCTTCAGCTTGCGTTGCGCCGTCGACGTAACCTACTCATGCAACGTTTAGACGTTCTTGGAAGTAGCAAGCGAGGTCCAGGGCAAGAGTTGAACGTTGAGATCGGCCCGCGACGGCTCCAGTGATCATGATGGAACTTAATCTCCAGCTGCATCGAGCTCAGGGTATGGCGCGAATGCTCGCCCCTGGCAGCCACGGCAAAGTCACAGCGCTCCGCAGCGCGACGGCGCCCATCGCTCGGAATGTCGTTGCTCTCCTCCGAGGTGAGCCGTGACCCGGGTGCTGGTCACCGGTGCATCCGGCTTTGTCGGCCGTGCCGTGATCGCGGCATTCGCCGAAGGCGGATACATGCTCCGCGCGGCCGTGCGGCAGACGCCACAGCCGCCATTCGTCGCCGGCGTCGAAGTCATGCGGCATCCGGATTTAGCGCAGCCGTTCGACTGGCAGCCGCTCCTCGCCGAGGTCGATCAGGTCGTCCATCTTGCCGGTATCGCGCACACCGGCCGCGGAGTCGCTCCCGATCTTTACGATTGTATCAATCACCTGGCCACCGCCCGGCTCGCTGCTGCCGCGGCGCGGTCTGCGGTGAGCCACTTCGTATTCGTCTCTTCGATCCGCGCGCAGAGCGGGGCCGCCGCCGATCACGCCCTGACCGAGCGCGATCCGCCGGCGCCTAGTGATGCCTATGGTCGTTCGAAGCTCGCCGCCGAGATGGCGGTGCGCGCCTGCGGCGTGCCATTCACTATTTTACGGCCGGTCGTGCTTTATGGGCCCGGCGTGAGAGGAAATTTCGCTCTGCTGTTGCGCGCGGCGCTGTCGCGCTGGCCGCTGCCGGTGAGGGATTTTGCCAATCGACGATCTTTGCTCGGCATCGACAATTTCGTCTCTGCGCTCGACTTTGTGCTCTCGACACCGGCGACCATCGGCGAAACCTATGTGGTGGCCGATCCGGGGATGCCGCCACGGTTCGCCGACGTGATCGCGACGCTGCGCAAGGCCCAGGGCCGCCGCCCGCTGCTGCTGCCGCTGCCGACAAACTGCGTGGAAATTCCGCTGCGCCTGATGCGCCGAGACGATCTTTGGGAGCGTTTGGGCGGTAATCTGCGGGTCAGCCCGGAGAAACTCATCGCCGCCGGCTGGCGGCCGCTACACGACACGCGCGACGGCCTTGCGCGTCTGGCGCAGGCGGCCCCGCCGGCAAATTCCGGCCGCGCAGCGCCGTCGGCATCGTTCGCTCGCGACCAGTGACCGCAGGCAACGCCGGATCGCCTCACGCTGCCTTCCGTAAGGCCAGCGCCCGATCGACGGCCAAGAGCACCTGATGGACAGGAAGTTCGTCAAGACATTGGCTGTGGCTTTCGAGATGGCCTTCGCAGCCGAGCTTGTCGCACGGCATGCACGGCAACGGATTCTGCACCATCCAGACATTTCCGCGATGCTGGATTGTGCCCGCGCGCGCCCATGGTGTTTCCAGCCCGCCGACAGGCCAAGGCCCCCAGATGCCAGCGTCTGTGGGCCCGTATAAGGAAACCGTCTGAGTACCGGTGGCGGCGGCGAGATGAGTAACGGCGGTATCCGGCCCAATATATATCCATGCGGCGCCAATCAGCGCGGAAAGCTCCGGCCATTCGAGCTCGCCGTCGAGCCGCGTGACGTCGCATTCGCCCCAAACCTGATCGAGATAGGCCCGATCCCCTTTGCCTCCTGAGGCCACCGTGGCAAGGCCCCGTTCGCGCAATGCCGCAGCGAGCTTGCGCCAGCCGTCAATCGTCCAGCGCTTGTATGTGTACATCGGAGCAGCATGCACGACCGCGTAAGGATGTGCCGGAATGAGCCCCGGGCGCACAGCGCCTCTCGGGCAGACGATCTCGCGTGAAGCGGGAATGCCAAATAGTTCGGCAAGGCGCAGAGTATCGAGAACACGGTGTCGATTTCGGTCAACCACGTAGGAACGGCTCAGCGTAAAGCGCTTGGCGGCGGCGAGAACTCCCCGCGCCTCGACGGCGCCGGCACTCTGTCGTCCCGCGATCCAGGCCAAAGCGACTGGCCGATCCCCGGTCTGCGTCGACAACGCAAGGTCGTAACGTCGCAACAACCGCCTCACCAGCGCCAAGCTTGCGCTGAAATTTGGCCGCTGCGGTATCGTGACGATGCCGGAGAGGTCGGGGTTCCCGGAAAGAATTCCCTCAGTACCGGCGAACACGAGCGCATCGATGGTGGCAGCCGGAAACGCCTGCTTTATGCTGCGAATAAGCGGCGTCGTCAGCAACACGTCGCCGAGGCGGCGCAGTGTGATGACAAGAACGCGCGGGCGTTCGGTGAGAGTCTTCATCGTTAGCCTCGATGCCTACCGGACATCAAGTTGACGCTAACAAAGTCTAGCAGTTTTCGAAACGGTCTTTACCGCTGCGCGGCGGCTTGACGCGCCTCCGCCAACCCTGGAAAAAGGGAACCGGCGGGTGCTCCTCGATGCTCTTTCAGTCGCAAATCTACATATTGGTTTTTCTTCCGGCTGTTGCCGCGTTGTACTACTTCGTTGCCGGCTCTGCCGTCGCGCGGCAATGGGCGCTGATCGTTGCGTCACTGATCTTCTACGGCTGGTGGGATGTGCGCTTCGTCTTGCTGCCGGTGTCGCAGATTGTCGCGACTTGGCTTCTTGCGCTCGTTCACGAACGCAACGGTCGGCGTTCACCGCTGGTCGCCGGCGTCGCGCTCAATCTGCTGTCGCTGGGGACGTTCAAATATCTCGATTTCGTTATGGGGTCTATCGAGGCGGCGAGCGGGATTACGCTGTCGCGCGCGCATATCATCCTGCCGATCGGCATCAGCTTCTTTTCGTTTCAACTGATCTCGTATCTTGTCGACCGCATGCGCGGCCAGGCACCGATCTATCCGTTTCGTCCGTTCGCGCTTTTCGTGCTGCTCTATCCGCATCTGATCGCCGGCCCGATCGTGCGGCACAATGAGCTGGTGCCGCAGTTCTCGCTCGATCCGCGCCGCGAGGGTCTGTGGCAGCGGATCGGCATCGGGCTCGCGATCTTCACCGTCGGCTTGGCGAAGAAGGTGCTGCTCGCCGACAAGCTTGGCGCCATCGTCGATCCGGTGTTCGCGGACGCAGGCGCGCGCGCGCTCAATCTCGGCGACGCCTGGACCGCGGTACTCGCGTTCGCCTTTCAGCTCTTCCTTGATTTTTCCGCTTACACCGAGATGGCCATCGGGTCGGCGCTGATCTTCGGCCTGGTTCTGCCCGAGAATTTCCGCCGACCCTATCTGGCAACGGACATCCGCGACTTCTGGCGCCGCTGGCATATCACGCTGTCTAACTTCTTGCGCGACTATCTCTACATTCCGCTCGGCGGCAGTCGGCGCGGGCCAGGACGCTACGTGCTCGCGACCATGGTGACGATGGGGCTGTGCGGGCTGTGGCACGGCGCCGGTTGGACGTTCGTCGTTTGGGGATTGTGGCATGGCCTGGGTCTCGCGACCTGTCATGCCTGGCAGCGTCTCGGTCGACCGATGCCGAAGGTCGCCGGCTGGGCGCTCACCATGCTTTTCGTGCTCGCCGGCTGGGTGGTTTTCCGCGCTGCGAGCTTCGGCACCGCCGGCTCGATCCTGATGTCGCTCGCGGGCGCAGGCGATCGGGGCGGCACGCTGCATGAGGTCAAGCTGTTGGTCGCCGCGGCGCTGGCGTCGGCGCTGATTCCCTCGGCGCACGAGATCAAGGACGGCCTCACCAATCCGCATCCGGCGCTGGCCGTCGCCGGCGCCGCGCTCGCCCTCTATTGCCTGTTGGAGGTCGGGCAGGGCGCACCCGTCAACTTCATCTACTTTCAGTTCTAATGGGCGCTTCTTTGCTTTGGCAAGCCGGCAAGCCGGGCATAACCAGGACGGCCGATTGGCGCGTTTTCGCTTTGTCGTTTCTCGGTATGCTCATTGGCGGCGTCGTTGCGATTTATCTGTTCGTCGTGCTCGTCGATCCTTACGATATCGTGCCGTTCTCATTGCCAATCGACCGACGCATCGTCAGCATCAGCGATCGCTTCATGTATCCGCAGATCGTACGCAGCAAGCGCTTCGATTCGCTGATTGTCGGCACTTCCACCGCCCGCCTGCTGGATCCGGAATTGCTCGATAAATCATTTCACGCGCGCATCGCAAATCTCGCCATGGACTCGGCGACGGCGTGGGAGCAGCAGGCGATGATCGATCTGTTTCTGCGCACCCTTGGACCGCCGACGGCCCTCATTGTCGGGCTCGATGGGGTGTGGTGCGCTCAGGATGCCGATCAGCATCGCATCACGTTCCGCGGCTTTCCCTACTGGCTATACGATGACAACCGATGGAACGACTATCTCTACTTGCTCAATTACGGAACGCTCGAAATTGCCGTTCGGCTTGTCGGCTATCACCTTGGCCTTTATCCCGAGCGTAGGCGTTACGACGGTTACGAGGTTTTCGTGCCGCCCGAGTCGCAATACGATGCCGCGCGCGCACACAATACGATTTGGGCCGGTCTGCCGTCGCCGCGGCCGGCGATCGACCCGGCGCCGCCGCTCTCGGCCGCCGAGCGTAGCCAACTTGCCTTTCCAGCGTTGGCCTGGCTCGACGCGGCTCTTGCGCGACTGCCGGCCCGGACCCTGAAAATTCTTGCCTTCATGCCGATCCACGTGGCTGCCCAACCGGTACCGGGGACGCGCGCCGCCGCTGTCGAGGCGGAGTGCAAGACGCGGATCGTCGCGCTCGGCCGCGCGCATGGCGCCAAGGTGATCGATTGGGGTTTCGCCTCGCCGCTCACCGGTAATGACGCCAACTACTGGGACCGGTTGCATTATCGTGTCCCGATCGCCACGCAGATTGCGGAGGAGCTCGGCGCTGCCGCGCTCGCGGGGCGCGAATCCGAGGATGGCAGCTATCGTCTGCTGGTCCGCTGATCAACGGCCGAGCGCCGATAATCCGCGACAGCAGCGTCGGGCGTTCGATCAATCGAAGGCTGAACGGGTGGAAGGTGCGCCAGTCGGTCGTTCCGGTATCGCCTGATGACCAAGACCGCGAAGTAGATGAGGAGCACGAGCGTACCGAGGACGAGGAAACTATGGCCGTATGCCCATTCCGTCACGGCCTGGCCCACGGCATCATTGGAGGTCAAGGTCACCAGAACGAAACTCGCGGCCATTACGGCCCGGCCGAGGTTTGCCGTCCGCTCGTCGCGGAAGCCCAGCGTCACCAGCGTCATGTAGGGCAACAGCAGCGCGATGTAGTGCGAGCGGCTCGTCATCGGCGACAGCATCAGCATGCTGATGAGCAGGAGGGAGCCGTCGACGGCAATTGATGCTCTGCGGCGCGGAGACAACACGAGCAACGTGCCGACCACGACGATGAAAGTGCCGTCGACCGCGAAAAGCACGATGCGATAGAGTGCACGCCGCGCGGTCTCGTCAATATTCAATGATACCGCGCCGCGCAGCGAGTGATTGAGGACATTGGCGACGGTCCTAAACGCAAATTTGGCGTTGCCGGGATCGATGCCAAGCGAAGCGCCGGCGACCTCGCGCAGCCAAGTGTTGAAATAACCGTGCTCGGAGGCGGTCGGCGTGAAGAAGAGGTCAGGCAGATACGACGCCGCGATGAAAACAACCGCGAATGTCGCGGCAGCGATAAAATGACGTTTCCACAACAGGTAGGGCAGAAAGATCAGCGGCGTCGCCTTGAGTGCCGCGGCGAAGGCGAGGCTGGCGCCGGCACCGAATTTGCGTCCAGCCACCAGCGCGGCAAGGCCGAGCAAGACGAACAACACCAAGAGCGCGTCATAGGCCTGAAATTCAAATACGCTGAGTATGAGCTTTGAGCTCAGCAGCAAAACGATCAGCCGCATCCAGCTAAGCTCCACGGCGGTGAGGGGCCTTGCGATGGCACTCTGCGCAACTTTCTCAGAAATCCGGAACGAACCGATCACGGCGGCTAGCGTAATGAGATACCAGACAAGATAGCGCAACCACAGCGGCATCGGTTCAAACGGAAGCATGAGGAACGCAAGTATCGGCGGATAGGTAAACCCCGGATCGCAGGCTTGCAGCATTTTGTGATTCTGAAGACAGCGAGCCGCTGCGGGATAAAGCGCCATGCCGCCGGGATATTTGATGAAACGCGGATAATAGGCGATGGCTACAATAATGATGAGCAACCACAGCCCGTAGCGCCAGAGATCGGATGACGACCAGTTCTTAGTCATTTCCCGCGGAAAGCTCCGGGTCGTGGGAGGCGGTTCATTCGTTGAGGCGGACGCGTCAGCAGGCGCCGGAATTCATCAGGCGCGGCGGGTTCATTTTAATGTTCTGTCGATATAAAACAAACGGGCATTGTCGTATTTGGATAAGACCAAGCGTAATTGCAGATTGAGATCGGGCCGCGAGGCTTGCAATTGAGACGTTTGCTCCGGCGTCAACAAGGCCCATGCGGGGAATTTCACCTCCGATAACCCCGCAAGTGGGATCCGCCGAATAGGCGGGGGGACGTACACCAGGAGCGCATCGTCCGCGGCGCCGTAAACGGCATAGAGCGTCGCCGGAGCAGTTGCTAGAACGGCAGCGACCGTGCGACCCCAGAGCCGGGATTTGGCAAACAGATCCGGCAGATTCGTCATGACCAACCAATTGACCACGACCTGAAAGCCGATCAACGCGGCGATTGCGTACAATCCGATATAGCGCGCTCTGTCTTCCCGCAAGCGCATGTCGTCGAACAGAATTCCCGCCGCCGCCGCGAATGCGGGGAAGGCGGGCATGGCGTAACGATACCTGGCGCCCGGCCAGAACCACAGCAGTACCGTGCACAGACTGGCATAAAGCAACAGTGCCGAGAGCAGATCGCCTCGTCCGCCGGGCTCGCGCAAGCTCGGTCGCCGGATCGCAATGATGATGGCGCTCGGAAGAATGGCGACGATAAACCGCACGGTAAGATCAAGGAGTTCGAACAGCTGCGTCCCGAGAGTGTTTTGCCAGAAATACAAGCGCGAATGATGTCGCCAAAGCCCGAGGTCGCCAGGTTCGTAGACCGCGTAATACCATGCGGCCGTAGCCGCCGCAGGAAGAATCCCGGAAAATCCCAGGCCAAGGATTCGTCGCCACTCGCGGCGAATGATCAGGTATGCGAACACGCCGAGAAAGAAGAAGGCGAGGGGCTGGGGGCCTTTGGCGAGTGCGGCCGCTGTCAGAAGGAGGCCTATAGCAGACCATCTCAGAACAGTGACCTTGTCGCGTTCTTCGCCGTCCCACCACACCACGAACGCTGAAAATATCAGGACCGACAGCATGAGGTCGGGCTCTGCCGTGAACAGGACCTGAAACACTCCTGGGCTCGCCAGGAAGCAAAGCGACGCGACGAGGCCACCAATCGACGACGTGCGCTGCTTGACCAAGGAATAGACAAGAATGGCGCCGGCCAAGCCGGAAATGACGGTCGGCAGCCGTGCAACCGGAACGATTATCGAGCCAACGGGCCATGACAGCGCCGCCACGAGCCATGACAACAGCACTGGGCGCTCGATAAATCTTACACCGTAGAGGTGCGGGGAAAGCCACCAGCCGTCCTCCAGGGCGCCTCGCGCCAGTCCGATGATTGTCTGCTCCTCGAAATACGCTCCGCGGATGTTAAATCCGGGCAGCACGAGCAGGGCCCAGACTAGTGTTATCCACAAGAGCGGGTTCTGCGATGACGCGGCGAGTGCAGCGTCTAGCCTGCTTGGCAGGCGCGAAACGATGGGCGCGGCATTCTCAGTAAGTTTTGTCATGCTGGTCGTGCGAAAATCAGCGCGTCACGGCGATCCAAAAGACTATGACATCACACGCTGGTTGCAGCAATCGATTTTGTCCGAACGCGATCGTGGAATCTTTCGCCGCTGTGTATCATGGCCGATACCACGAAACGGCTTGCGCCGCTGCGAGGATCATCATGCAGGTTATTTTTTGCGATTGAACGCTGTCAGGCTTTACCGCCAGTATCCCCTTCGATCTCATGCGTGACGCGCGCTAGGTTAGGATTGGACGCATCGGCGTCGCGCGTCGCCGGCCGAATTCGCCACCTGAGCAGCAACGCGACCACGCCGCCGGGCAGTGATGCCAGCAGCAGGCCAACGCCGAGCATGAGCCCGATGAGGGCGGCGTCTTCTGGCGCCGTTCCAAATAGAACCAGGCCATAGGAGAGGCTTGCCTCGCGCACGCCCCAGCCGCCAATCGAAATCGGGACGTACGAGGCGAGGATGGCTATGGGAACCACAAGATATGCCGAGGACGCGAGATCCATATCGAACCCGCGGGCAAACAGGATCACGGCATTGATGGTCAGCAGGTGAACGCCGCAGCTCAGCGCCATTCCGACCGCAACGGCGCGTGACAGCGCGACGAAGCGAAACATCGCCAAAAACTCGTGGACTTTGTGCCACTGTGGCCAACGACGCGCGAGACTGCTGGCGAAGGCCGGCAGCAACCCAAGCGCGACCGCCGTGACCGTAGCGATGAAGGCGCCGAGGATGACGAGTTGGCGCCCGAGGCTTCGATCGGCCGCGTCGAATTGCCAGATCCAGGCAGACCCGGCAATCATCACCACCCCGAGCAGCGCCAGCAAACGATCGGTCACGAGCGACATGACGATCACCGGGAGTTTGACTCCTCGGCTGTAGCAGAGCCAGCCGCGCACAGCGTCGCTACCGATCGGCCCCGGCGTGGCTTGGCCGACAAAAACGGAGGCATAAGTGCCGGCAACGACGTAGCCGAGCGGCATGGTTTCGACGTTGAGCCGTCGAAGAAGCAGCCACCATCGCACGGCCACAAGCACAACATTGGCCATGAGCAGGAGCACACCGAGGGCGAGAAAAAGCGTTCCGGTGTCGCTCAAGGGACGAAGCAGAATGGAAAAATCGATTTTTGTGACGATCACCGCGATCAATGAGACGGTGATCGCCGCCTTGACCAAAATGAACAACAGCAGATGGCCGTTCTTCCTCATCCGACGGCGCTCGCCGGGCATTGGTCGAGCGCGGCGACATTGCGCGCAAAATTGCCGGCGCCGCCGATCTCGACCACGCTGTGCCTGACCGCGAGAACCGGAGTCGGCGCCTCCGGCGAAACGCGCGTGACTTCGCCATAGACGAAATCGTCGAGCATAACGTCGCCGAGGCATAGTGGCGGAATGAATGAAGTCCACCTGCGCATTGTTACGGTCACGTATTGAAGAAACCGCTGTCGTCGCCCTACGACGAAAGCTCGGATTAAGCAGATTCGCGCAGCCGCGCGGCCAACATGGCATTGACCGCCGTGAAAACCTGTTCGACGCCGATCGCGCGCATGCAAACATTGTCGGTGCAGGCGCTCTTGCGGTGATTGCCAGCGCTGACGCAGGGCGAGCAGGCAAGGGCTGCGTAGATCGCCGTCGCATTGCCGAGCGGCCGGTAAAGGTTTGGTGTTTCCGGTCCAAACAGCACAACGGTTGGCAGGCCGCTGGCCGCGGCAAAATGCGCCGGTCCCGAATCGTTGCTCACCATGACATCGGCGAGCCCGTACAGCGCCGGCAGATCGGTCAGCGCCGTCTGGCCGGCGAAGGCGATGCAGCGGTCGCTGGCGCATTGCGCCGCCAATTGCTCGGCCTCCGCGCGCTCGTCGGGCGCGCCTGTGATCAGTACCAGCGCGTCATCGCTTGCCGCCAGAATGCGGCGGATCAGTTCCGCGAAACGCTCGGGCATCCAGCGCCGCTGCGGCAGCATGTCGCTGGCGTTGGGATTGATCAGCACCAGCCGGAGCCTGGAAATATCGCGCGGCGAGACGAGCGCCCTGATCTGCGCCTTCACTTTGTCGCGCGCCGCCGCGCTAGCCGGTCGAACGGTGAGCGCAAGCTCTTCGTCGCCGATGACCGTTTTCGAATACGGCACAGTCGGCACCCTGCTCAACAGCGCGTCGATCAAGGCAATAAAATTCTTGGCGATGTGAATGTGCGGGTTATACGCCACGCGATGGGTCAGCATTTCGCCCCGATACAAGCCTTCATTGTGGAACCGATAGAAGCCGAGCCGGCGATCTGCGCCGGACAGTCCGGTGAGCAATCCGGTAAACCGCGAAAACAATTCCAGATCCACTACCGTGTCGATGGCGTTGCGCCGCGTCCAGAGCAAGAAGGCCAGCGTATCTGCGGCAAGCCGCCATAGCGAACTGGTCCGGATAGTAAAGACATTGCCGCGAGGGATCGTGCCGGTAATTGCCAGCGAGTCGGCATTTTGCGCAAAGATGACGAAATAGTTTTCGGCGCCCGTGCGTTCGCGCGCCTTGCGCATGGCCGGATCGGCGAGGATCGCGCTGCCCATCTCGGACAACTCGATGAACAGGATGCGCCGTATCGGCCGCGGCGGCTTGCGCCGCAAGCTGTGCGAGATTTTCAGGAAAGCGCTGGCTAAGGCGCACAGCGGCACGCCCGCCAGGCGATCGATCCGGCGCATCGCGTCGACGCTGATGCCCGTTCCACTCATCGTTACCGACCCGTTATCCTGCAAACTGCGGCTTACCTCGGTCATTGCGGCCGCCCGCGCGCCGCTCCGCCGACCGAGCGAATGTGATTTCCGGCATGGCCGGCAAATTCCATTGCCGGCCGCTTCAAGAACGACGACCGCCGAGCGGCCCGGCCGCTGCCTGCTCCCCTCCGACTAGAGCTGTGCAAAACGTTAGCGGATTTCACGAGCGCGAGAAATAGGTGTCATACACGAGCGCCGCTTTCGTCTGGCGGCAGCCGTGAGCGCGGGGTGGTCGAGGATCGATCTCCTGTCGCTGCAATCATGCCGTCCTCGCGCAGCATCGAGAGTCCTCGCTTCGCCACGATACGACCGTCGGCCAGGACCTCGTTAAGCCGCCGCTCGTTCTCTTGCAGGTACGAACGATCGGCTGTCGGATGCCAGAGATGCAGCACGCCAGTGGCCAGTCGCCCGTCCTTGCGGCGCACGCCGGCGCGAAGCAGGCGCACCACCAAATCGGAATCTTCGCGTCCCCAACCGGTATAGGCGCCGTCGAAGCCGTCGATCATGTCGAGGTCGCTGCGCGCCACCGCCAGATTGCACGACTGCACGCCCTTCCAGCCACGCGGCAGTTTGCGCAGTGGTCCGAGCGGCAGCCGCAATGCCGGCAGCAGGCGATTGACGCCGCCGCGCAGGTGCTCGCGCAGCAGCGCGGCGAAACTCCACGCTTCCGCCGCGATTCCCTCGCCGAGCACGGCTTGGGTGAATTCGCGCGAGAGCAGGATGCGATTGCCAGTCACGAACCACCCCGGTTCGGCCAGCGCCCGGTGCGCGGCGACGAAGTCGACCCGCGGCAGGCAATCGCCGTCGAGGAAGATGCAATAGGCTCCGGCGCTGGCGCGAATGCCGCGGTTGCGAATCTCGCCGCCGCGAAAGCCGTCGTGTTCGTGCCGCACATGCTTGATCGCGATCGGCAGGCGCGAGGCCCAGCGTTCGACGACGCGCGCCGTGTCCGGCCGCGATCCGTCATCGGCGATGATGATTTCGAAATTCCGGTCCGATTGACGGGAAAGGGCGCGCAAGACCGCATCAAGCGCGTCCTCGCGGTTGTAGGTGGTCACGATGACCGAAATGAGATCGCCGTTGGTCCGCGCCGGGCGAGCCTCGACTTGATCGGGACACACCGGGCTTACTCCCCCGCCGGTTCCTTCAGCGGCCGTGCGCGCTCGACGATTGCGGTCGTGCTGTGCCCCGGCACCGGATCGACGAGGATTACATCGCCGCCTGCGGCCTCGACCAGTTCGTGGCCAACGACCTCTTCGCGCTTGTAGTCGCCGCCCTTGACCAGCACCGCCGGCCGCACCCGGGCGATCAGCTCCAGCGGCGTGTCCTCCTCGAACACGACGACGAGGTCGACGGCTTCGAGCGCGGCGAGCACTTCCGCGCGACCTTCCGCAGGATTGATCGGACGCGTCCTGCCCTTGAGACGTCGGGTCGAGGCGTCGCTATTGAGTCCGACCACGAGCCGGTCGCAGGCGGCGCGCGCCTCGGCCAGCAATCTGATATGGCCGCGATGCAGGAGATCGAAGCAGCCATTGGTGAAGCCGATGCGCAGGCCGTGCCGGCGCCATTCGGCGAGACGCTCGTCGAGCACGGACCAGTCGAACACGATCTTTTCCTCCGGCGCCAGCGAGGCCGCAGGCAGGATGCGGTGGCGCAATTCGGCGAGCGAAACCGTCGAGGTGCCGCGTTTGCCGACGACGACGGCGGCGGCGGCATTGGCGGCGCGCATGGCGGCTTCGAAGGGCGCCTTAAGAGCCAGCAGCACCGCCATCACCGCGGCCACCGTATCTCCGGCGCCCGAGACGTCGCGCACCTTCACCGGATAGGCGGCAACGTGGACCGGCGCGTGGCCTTCCAGGTGAAGCGTCATGCCCTCCTCGCTGCGCTTGACCAGCACGGCCTCGCTGTCGACCAGATGCGCAAGCTCGGCCGCCGCGACTGCGACCTCCGCCTCATTTATGAGCGGGCGATGGACCGCGGCGGCCAATTCCTTCCGATTGGGAGTCAGCAGCGTCGCCCCGCGATAGACGCGGTAGTCGTGGAATTTCGGATCGACGATGACCGGCACGCCGCGCCGCCGCGCCGCGTCGATGATGGCGCGGATGACGCGCTCCGTCAGCACGCCCTTGGCATAGTCGGAAAGCACCACCGCGCCGACCTTGGGCAGCGCCGCTTCGGCACGCGCGATGACTGCGGACTGGGTCGCGGCGCTGGCCGGCTCCACTGTCTCCCAGTCGGCGCGCATCAGGTGGGTCGAGTGATGTTCGGAAACGAAGCGCACCTTGCGCGTGGTTTGCCGGGTGCCATCGACTACGAGGTCGGGGATGATCGAACCGTCGAACTTGGCGAGCGCGTTGCGCAGCGTGAAGCCGGCCTCGTCGTCGCCGATGAGACCGACCAAAATGCAGCGCGCGCCGAGCGCGGCGACATTGCGCGCGACATTGCCGGCGCCGCCGATCTCGACCACGCTGTGCCTGACCGCGAGAACCGGCGTCGGCGCCTCCGGCGAAACGCGCGTGACTTCGCCGTAGACGAAATCGTCCAGCATGACGTCGCCGACGCAGAGAACGGTCTGCGTCGCGACAAGCTTGAGGGCTTCTTCGAAATCGAACATGGCGTTGCCCCCGCGGCCTCGCCGCAATCTCCTCAGCGGTAGCGATCGGCGCGATCGAGATAGCAGGTCACGTAGCGCCGCACCGCCTCTTCGAGCGCGGTGAAGTCTGCATTGTAGCCCGCGCGGCGCAGATTTCCGATCTCGGCCTGGGTGAAATACTGGTAGCTGTCGCGGATCGAAGCCGGCATGTCGACATATTCGATCGAGGGCTCGCGACCGAGCGCCGCGAACATGGCGGTCATCAGATCGCGGAAGCTGCGCGCGCGCCCGGTGCCGACATTGAAGATGCCGGATACCGCCGGAGTCTCGATCAGCCAACGGACCACGGCGACGGCGTCGTCCACATAGATGAAATCCCGCTTTTGCTCGCCGTCGGCGATCCCGGCGCGGTGCGACTTGAACAGCCGGATCGGCGCGCCCGCCTTAGCGTCGTCGAAACGCTTAGCGATCAGACTCATCATCTCGCCTTTGTGGTATTCGTTGGGGCCGAAGACGTTGAAGAACTTAAGCCCGACCCATTGCGGCGGCACTTTGTCCTTGCGCGTGACGCGCTCGATGACGGCGAGATCGAACATATGCTTGCTCCAGCCGTAAAGGTTCATCGGCTTGAGCCGCTTGAGCGCGTCGGGCGACCAATCGTCGGAAAAACCCGTCCGCCCGTCGCCATAGGTCGCCGCCGAGGAGGCGTAGATGAACGGCGTGCGCGTCGCGGCACACCAGTCGAACAGGCGTAGCGACAGGCGGAAATTGGCTTCGATGACGAGATCACCATCGGTGGCGGTGGTAGAGGAGATGGCGCCAAGGTGCACCACCGCTTCGAGCTTGCGGCCGTCAAGCCAGCGCATGAGGTCCGCCGGAGGCACGAAGTCAGCGAGCCGGTGCGCGCCAAGGTTACGCCATTTGCCGTCATTGCCGAGGATATCGTTGACGGCAATGTCCGCGCGCCCGCCCTCGTTGAGGCTCGCGACCACGTTCGATCCGATAAAACCGGCCCCGCCGGTGATCAACAACATCGAGCCTGGAGACCGATTGATGTTCTATCGCCTTGCGCCAACTGCGCTTCTTTGCCCCACTCTTGACCGCCGGGCAACTGGACAGCACTGCGCGCCTGGGCTAACGCCAATGCAGACCCTTCGCCTCAGAATGAATTGGAATTCACTGTAATAAATGAACATGTATTCAAATATTCATCCAGCAGCAGCCGAAGGTCCGCTCGGCAGTCCTATCCTCATCGTTCCGTATATGTGGATCGGCGATTTCGTCCGTTGCCATACGGTCGTGCAGGTTCTGCACATGCGTTTTCCTGACCGACCTGTGGACGTGTTGGCGAGCAAGCTGTGCGCCCCGTTGGCCGACTATATGCCGGGCGTACGGCAAGGGATCGTTGCGGAACTGCCGCGCAGCCGCCTTGCCCTTGGCCGGCAAGGGGAACTCGCCCGGCGCCTCCGTCGCGAAGGCTACGGCTCGGCGCTCGTCATGCCGCGGACGTGGAAAGCGGCTCTTGCGCCTCTGCTTGCCGGCATTCCCGAGCGCACCGGCTTTGTCGGCGAGGCGCGGTTCGTCCTGCTCAACGATATGCGGTTTGGCGAGCATAGATTGCCACGCATGGTCGACCGCTGTGCGGCGCTGGCGCTGGCGCCCGGAGCGACACTTCCCGACGCCTGGCCGGCGCCGCAGCTCAAAGTGCCTCCGGCCGAGGCCGCGGCCTGGCGCAGCGAGCGCGGGTTGACCGCTGACGGACGCCCGGTTGTTGCACTCGCCCCCGGTGCCGTCGGCCCGTCGAAACGCTGGCCGAGCGCCGCCTTTGCCGCCCTCGTGCGCCGGCTTATGGCCGATGGCGTCGCGGTGTGGGTGCTCGGGGGTCCCGACGAGAAACCGTTGGCGAGCGAGATCATCGGCGATATGCCGGCGCGCGATTTGACCAGCCATGACCTGCGTGAGGCTGTTCTGGCGCTCGCATCCGCGACAGTTGCGGTGTCGAACGATTCGGGCCTGCTGCATGTCGCCGCCGCGCTGGGCACGCCCTCGATTGGGATCTTCGGTCCGACGAGCCCTTGGCACTGGGCGCCGCTCAACCCGCTCGCTGCCATGATAGAAACGACGAGCGAACTTCCCTGCCGGCCCTGCCACGAGCCGGTCTGCCGGCTTGGCCATCACCGCTGCATGCGAGACATCACTGCGGACGAGGTCCTCGCCGCGACCCGCCGCGCCCTCGCCGCAGTTTCTGCCACTCTTTAACCCTGCCAAGGCGGGAATATCGCGGCCTTCATCGAATCAGAGTAGGCATGCCGGCGAGGAAGGGGATCGGAACAGCATGACGGTCCTGGTCACCGGCGGAGCCGGTTATATCGGCAGCCATATGGTGCTTGAGCTTGCCGATGCCGGCGAGCGTGCCGTTGTGCTCGACAATTTGTCGACCGGGTTTTCCTGGGCCGTTGCCGAGGGCGTGCCGCTCGTCGTCGGCGACGCCGGCGACCAGGCGCTCGTCGCTCGCCTTATCCGCGAATACGAGATCGAGGCGATCATTCATTTCGCGGCATCCATCGTGGTGCCCGACTCGGTGCGCGATCCGCTCGCCTATTATCGCAACAACACGGTCAATACCCGCGCCCTGATCGAGTGCGCGATCAAGAACGGCGTGCGCCGCCTCATCTTCTCCTCGACTGCCGCGGTGTATGGCAATCCCGCCGAGGTTCCAGTGTCGGAGGATGCGCCGACGCTGCCGATCTCGCCCTATGGATCGTCGAAGCTGATGAGCGAAACCATGTTGCGCGACGCCGGCCGCGCGCACGACCTGCGCTACGTGATCCTGCGCTATTTCAATGTCGCCGGCGCCGACCCGCGCGGTCGCAGCGGACAATCGAGCAAAGATGCCACGCATCTGATCAAGGTGGCGGTCGAAACCGTGCTCGATTTGCGCCCTAAACTCCAGGTTTTCGGCATGGACTATCCGACGCCGGACGGCACCTGCATCCGCGACTACATTCATGTCAGCGATCTTGCGCGCGCACATTCCGATGCGCTGCGTCACTTGCGCTCCGGCGGGCCGTCGCTGACACTCAATTGCGGCTACGGCCACGGCTTCTCGGTGCGCGAAGTGGTCGATGCGGTCAAGCGCGTGTCGGGCGTCGATTTCACGGTCGAGATCGCCCCGCGCCGCCCCGGTGACCCGGCGCGGCTCGTCGCCGATGCCCGACAGGCGCGTGCAACGCTCGGTTGGCAACCGCGGCTGGACGATCTCTCCGTCATCGTCGACCACGCGCTCGCCTGGGAACGCGAACTGATGAGACGCCGTGCCGGGCACGCGCAGCAAGCCGGCGAACGCCAACCCGCCGCAGCCGCGACCGCCGGTTCCGCTCGGACACGGCGATGACCGAAATGGCTTGAAAACCCCGCCTCTTCCGGGCAAGGAAAACCCAGGGACGCCGGCCTCGCGCATTTCGGCCGCAGCGGGTGCAACGGATCGCGCATGAAAGCTTCCACGGCCGGATCCTCCGACCGCTATTCGACCTTCGTCCTGGTGCGCCGCCTCCTCGTCGACGAGGCGTTGGGGCATTGGCCGCGCTATGCCGTCGCCTTCATGCTGATGGGCGTCGCCGCCGCCGGGACCGCTCTCAGCGCTTATCTCCTCGGCACCATGACCAACGAGGCCTACGTCAATCGCAATTACCACGGCATCGTCGTCATTGGTTTCGTCGCCATGGCGATCTTCGCCGCCAAGGGCATGGCGACCTACGGGTCGGCCGTCATGCTCTCTTCGATCGGCAACCGCATCATCGCCAACAACCAGCAGCGCATGTTCGACAAGCTGCTGCTGGAAAGCATCGGCTTTTTCGCCGACCGCCACTCCTCGGAATTCATCGCCCGACTAACCACCGGCGCCGCCGCGGTCAGCCAGGTGATCAACTTGCTCATCACCGCCATCGGCCGCGATCTGATGTCGCTCCTCGGGCTCTCCGCCGTCATGGTCATCCAGGATCCGCGGATGTCGCTCGCCGGCCTCGTCGTGGCGCCGCCGGCCCTGTTCTTCCTGCGCAAGCTGGTCCGCCGCGTGCGCGGGATCGCGCGAATGCAGTTCACCGGCGGCACCCGCATCATCGAGACCATGCAGGAATCGCTGCAGGGCATGCGCATGGTCAAGGCATTTTCGCTCGAGAACGAGATGCGGCGCAGACTCGCCGCGAGCGTCGCCGATGTCGAGCGCGAATCCAACAAGATGGCACGTGTTGCCAATCGCGCCAGTCCGCTGATGGAGACGCTCGGCGGCTTTGCCATCGCGCTGGCGACGATCTATGGCGGCTATCGCGTGATCGAAGCGGGGGCGACGCCGGGAGCCTTCGTTTCCTTCGTTGCGGCTTTTCTCCTCGCCTACGAACCGGCGAAACGCCTGGCGCGGCTGAATATCGACCTCAACAACAACCTGGTGGGCGTGCGCGTGCTCTACGAAGTCATCGACAGCCCGCCGGGCGAGCCGAGCGATGACGGTCTACCGCCGCTCAAGCTGGCGACGGCGGGGCTCGAATTCGCCGACGTACACTTCGCCTATCGCGCCGGCACCCCGGTGCTGCGCGGGCTGAGCTTCCTCGCGCAACCGGGCAAGCTCACTGCCCTGGTCGGTCCTTCTGGCAGCGGCAAGTCGACGGTGCTCAATCTCATCCTGCGCTTCTACGACGTCGATACCGGGCGCATTCTGATCGATGGCCAAGATATAAAGAGCGTGTCGCAGCGCTCGCTGCGCGAGAAGACCGCCTATGTCGGTCAGATCGTTCACCTCTTCCGCGGAACGATCAAAGAGAACATCGCGCTGGGCAAGCTCGGGGCCAGCGAGGCGGAGATCGTCGCTGCGGCCAAGGCCGCGCATGCGCACGACTTCATCCTCGGCTTTCCCGCCGGCTACGATACGCCGGTCGGCGAGCACGGAATGCAGCTTTCCGGCGGCCAGCGCCAGCGCATCGCCATCGCACGCGCATTGATCAAGGACGCGCCGATCATCCTGCTCGACGAAGCGACGGCGGCGCTTGATTCGGAATCCGAGCGTCATGTGCAGGAGGCGATCGCGGAATTGTGCAAGGGCCGAACGACGCTGGTCATCGCCCACCGGCTGTCCACCATCATGCATGCCGATTGCATTCTTGTCATGGAAAGCGGGTTGATCGTCGAGTCGGGCCGCCACGAGGAGCTGATGCGCAAGGGCGGTCGCTACGCCTCGTTCTATCGCCTCCAGCTCAAGGAGCAGGCACCGGCGCGCGCGCCGGTCGCCGTCGGCTGACAGCCGATCAGACAACCGGCGCTTCTTTTGGTTATAACATATTGCATTTGTTGTATTTTTCCTGCGGCGCCGAAGGCGACGGCCTCATTGCGAATGCGTTCCGGATCTTTGACGGAACTTAGGCAAAACGTGCGCGTTGAACAGCGGCTAATTTGGAGACCGCAATGGCTGGCCGCCGCATCACTTTGCGCGTTGAGCCTCCCGTTCCGTTCGGCGATGTCACGATGGTGCCGGACACGTTGAGTGGACGATCCGCTGCCGAGTTCAGTCGCGCTCTGGCGGCGGCTCTCGCCGAGGGCGAGGCGCCGACGGCGGCCGACGTTTATCGCCGGCTACGGCGAGCGTTTCCAATCGCCCCGCTGAGCGCGCGGCTGACGGCGCTCGCCGTGGCGATGGGGCGTTTGCGCGCGCTCGTTCTGACTTGAGGGCAAACCCATTCGTGCTGGCTCGTCGTGGCCGTTTGTCGGGGGGCGTTGCGCCAGACGATCACGCTACGCCGGCGCGCAACAGATCGTGGAAATGCACGATGCCGACTGGCCGTTCCATGTCCACGACGATGAGCGCGGTGATCTTCGATGAATTGATGAGCTGCAGCGCCTCGCTTGCCAGCTGGTCGGGGCGGACGGTTTTCGGCGACGCGGTCATGACCTCGCCGACGGGCGCCTGCAGCAAATCGGCGCGCATGTGGCGGCGCAAATCGCCGTCGGTGATGACGCCAACAAGCTTGCCGCCGCCCTCGGTAACGGCCACGCAGCCGAAGCCCTTGGCGGACATTTCCACGATTGCCTCCGACATCAGCGCGTTCCGGCCGATCAAGGGAACTGCGGCGCCGGGATGCATGACGTCGCGGACGAATTTCAGCGCCGCGCCGAGTTTGCCGCGCGGATGAAATACGCCGAAATCGACCGCGGTAAATCCCCGGCTTTCGACGAGCGCGATCGCCAGCGCATCGCCGAGCGCGAGCTGCATCAGCGATGAGGTCGTGGGCGCGAGATTGTGCGGACAGGCTTCGCGTGCCTGCGGCAAAGCGAGCACGATGTCGGCGGCCTTGCCGAGCGTGCTTTCGCTATTGACGGTGACGGCGATCAAGGCGATGCGGAAGCGGCGAGAATAGTTGATCAGGTCCTTGAGCTCCTCGGTCTCGCCCGACCAGGACAGCACCAGCATCACGTCGTCTGACGTGATCATGCCGAGATCGCCATGGCTCGCATCGGCCGCATGCACGAAGAAGGCCGGGGTACCGGTCGAGGCGAGCGTCGCGGCGATCTTGCGGGCGACGTGGCCGGATTTGCCCATGCCGGTGACGATGACGCGGCCGCGCGCCTTGCGAATTGCCTCAACGGCGGCGACGAAGCGGGGCCCGAGCCCATCGCACATCGCTGCCGCCAACGCCGCCACACCCTCGCGTTCCGTCTCCAGAGCCCGCAGCGCCGAGGCGATGAAGGCATGCGGCGCAGGTTTCAGTAACCTGGCATCAGCTGAGCTCATGTTCGCGCCTGTCTCCCATTAAGTCTTCAAACATCGCCGCGCCGACGACAGCGCGATTCGAAAGCCGAAACGACCGGTCCGTTCACCTGCCCCAGGCGGCGAAGGCGTCGGCGAACGCCCGGTCCCCGGGCGGACCCTTTTCCATCGCCAGGATGGCGCGGCCGCCATTGGTGTAGACGATGGGAATATCGAACCACGAACGATCCTTGAGCAGCTGAACATTGCGTTGCACGTCGGTGTCGACCGCGGAGAGCCCAACAAGGAAGAAACCGTTCGTGACCTTGACGGCAAGCCCGGCGAGCGGAGTGCCGCGTGCCTGCTCCGCCTGTTTCATCAGAATTCCCGGCACATTGGCGATTCCGCCGCCGGCAAAATCGGCCGGCAGGTTGAACATGATCTCGATGGTGTGGCTTGCCGGCAAAGCCTTGTCGGTATTGCGACGGAGCGACCAGGTTACGGTCATCCGCCTTTCCGGAATTTCTACATCGGCGCGAACCGCAAGTTCCGGCGCCAAGCCGGGTCCGGGCGAGACCGTTTCCGTGCGCCAGATGGCGGAGCCGATGTAGCGTTTGCCCTGCGGATCGTTCGCGTCCTCCTCGTAGAGCACGACGCGCTGCGCCACCGCCGGTACCGCCTGGCCGCCTGGCATGCCCGCTGCGGGCGCCTGTCCGGCTTGCTCTTGCGGAACGCGCCCGGAAAATTTCGGCTGCGTCGTCGGCGCCTCGCGCAGGGTCTGGCTCGGCGGCTTGGTCTGGGCAAAGAAGTGATAAAAACCGGTAATGGTGGACCACTGCCAGGCTATCGTCGCCACCACTCCCAGGAGGATGATCAGCACCACGACAAGTCTGGCCAGGCCGCCATAGGAGCGTGGCCGGCGTTGCGATTCATAATCCTCTTCCGCAACCAGCGCGCGCGGCGGATGCGGTCGCGTTGACGCAACCGGCGCCTCGTCCTCGATTTCATAGGGCGGTTCGAGGCCGCGCATGTGCTGCGTTTCGTAATCGGGAAAGCGCATTTCTTCCGCATCGAACTGGGTTTCGAAGTCTCGAGGCGAGGAGGGCGGCATCGAGTCCTCGGCCGGCGGGGATTGTTGCGGCGATCCGGCGCCTGACTCGACTTCATATGAATCGCGCGTCTGCCGCGCAGATTGCGCCGCCTTGGCTGTCGCAGCGCCGAGATCGCGCACTTCGCCCACGACGTCGCGAAAGCCCTTTATTCCTTGCTTCTTCAGCGAGGACCGCCCGCTCAACAAGCGCTCGCGGGCGCTCGGAAGGACGGCGGTCCATCCCGCCCGCGGCAGATCGGTGGGGGGCGGGCTTGCGCGCTCGCGCCGCGGCGGCGATACGGGAGCCCGCCGAACTTGCGCGCCCGCATCCGGCATGACCGGCGGCAGGGTTGCCAGTCGCGGGTCGGCTTTCGCTTCCGCTCGCGGCTCCGTTCGCGATTTGCGCGCCGCCTCGGCCTCCACTTTGCGGATCGCCTCTTCGAGGGCCAGGCGCTCCTTGGTGATCTCCGCTTCCGAGAGCGCCGGCTCGCTCGAGCGCAACTGCGCGACCAGGGCGTTGCGCGCGCGTTCGTAGAGCGCCCGGCGAGCCTCCCCGGTGCTCCTGTCCAGCCCGTCGACGGCGCGGGCGATGAGCGGATGATAGTCGGTCATCTAATAAGCTTACGCTCGGCTGCTTTGATTTTCATCTCGTTTATGTCTCGAACGGATTCTGCATCAGGATAGTATCTTCGCGTTCCGGGCTGGTCGACAGCACTGCCGCCGAACAGCCGATCAGCTCCTCCAGTCGGCGGACGTATTTGATGGCTTGCGCGGGCAGGTCCGCCCACGAGCGCGCATGGGCGGTCTTCTCCCGCCAACCGGCGATGGTCTCATAGATCGGCTCGACCTGTGCCTGCGCGTGCTCGGCCGCGGGCAGGTAATCGATTTCGCGGCCGCCCAGACGATAGCCGACGCAAACCTTGATTTCATCGAAACCGTCGAGAATGTCGAGCTTGGTGAGGGCGAGGCCCTGGATGCCGCTGGTGCGCACGCTCTGGCGCACCAGAACGGCGTCGAACCAGCCGCAGCGCCGCGGCCGTCCGGTCACCACGCCGAATTCCTTGCCGCGCTCGCCGAGCGTGCGGCCGATCTCGTTTTTCTGTTCGGTCGGGAATGGGCCCTCGCCGACCCGCGTCGTGTAGGCCTTGCAGATGCCGAGCACGTATCCGATTGCGCCGGGCCCGAGCCCGGAGCCGGTAGCCGCCTGCGCGGCGACCGTGTTTGACGAGGTTACGAAGGGATAGGTGCCGTGGTCGACATCGAGCAGCGCACCCTGCGCGCCTTCGAACAGGATGCGTTTGCCCTCGCGGCGCTTCTGCTCGAGCAACGACCAGACCGAATCCATGTAGGGCAGTACCGCGGGCGCTGCGCTCATGAGCTCATTGCGCACGTCCTGCGCATCGATCGGATCGAGACCGAGCCCTTTGCGCAGTGCATTGTGGTGTGTCAGCAGCCGCTCGATCCTATGCGCGAGCGTTGCACCATCGCCAAGGTCCATCAGGCGGATGGCGCGGCGTCCGACCTTGTCCTCATAGGCCGGGCCGATGCCGCGCCGCGTCGTCCCAATGCTGAGCGCGGCATTAGTCGATTCGCGAACGGCGTCGAGTTCGCGATGCAGCGGCAGGATCAAGGCCGTGTTCTCGGCGATGCGCAGGTTGTCCGGCGTGACGTCGATGCCTTGCTTGCGCAGCTGCGCAATCTCAGCGAGCAGGGCATGCGGATCGAGCACGACGCCGTTACCGATCACCGATAGCTTTCCCGGTCGAACCACCCCCGAGGGCAGCAGCGAGAGCTTGTAGGTGGTCCCATTGATGACCAGAGTGTGGCCGGCGTTGTGGCCGCCCTGGAAGCGGACGACGATGTCGGCCTGTTCCGAAAGCCAATCGACAATCTTGCCCTTGCCTTCGTCCCCCCACTGGGAGCCGACCACCACGACGTTTGCCATTAGGAACTTCCCCAGGAGGCCGCCGCATGCCCACAGGGATCCGCAACCGGCCGATGTCTCGGATAATGGATGATGCTGCGCGAAGCAAGGCAAGGCGCTTGCCAGGCGCCCGCGCAATATGCCGTTAAGCCTCTGAATTCATGGCAAGTTTACGCTGAGTCCGTGCCGTCGCGAATCTGCTCAGCGGGTTGGGCCGCCCGCGCTGGGCCGGATTGTCGCCGTTCGATTGCTACGCGCGGGTGAAGCTTCAAAATCGCAGCGGCTTGACCTGCTGAACGTTAGGGATTTGCTGCACCTTGGCGAGCACTCCGGGCGGAACCATGCCGTCGATCTCGACTAAGGCAATGGCATTGCCGCCGGCCGTGTCGCGGCCGAGATGGAATGTCGCGATGTTGATGCCCGCCTCGGCCAGCAGCGTCGCAAACCTACCGACGAATCCGGGTTTGTCCTCGTTCGTCACATAGAGCATCGATGGGCCGAACTCCGCGTCCATGCGGATGCCCTTGATGTTGACGATACGCGGACGACCGTCGGCGTAGACCGTGCCGGATACCGAACGCGTCTGTCGGTCGGTCACGACGGTGACGGTGATCAGGCTCTCGTAATCACCCTCGGCTTCGCGCCGCGTGTCCTCGACGACGATGCCGCGCTCCTTGGCGAGAATTGGCGCCGAAACGACGTTGACGTCCTGCAGCATGGGCCGGAGCAGGCCGGCGACTGCGGCCGAGGTGAGCGCTCTGGTGTTCATCTGCGCGACGACGCCCTCGTAGGACAATTGTACCCGCTGGATGCCGGTCTCGGTGAGCTGGCCGGCGAACGAGCCGAGCTTCTCCGCCAACGCCACGAAGGGCTTGAGCTTCGGCGCTTCCTCGGCGCTGATCGAGGGGAAATTGACGGCGTTGGAAATGGCGCCGCGTATGAGGTAGTCCGACATCTGCTCGGCGACCTGCAACGCCACGTTCTCCTGCGCCTCCGTGGTCGAGGCGCCGAGATGCGGCGTGCAGACCACATTGTGCAGCGCGAACAGCGGGCTGTGCGTCGCCGGCTCCTCGACGAACACGTCGAGCGCGGCGCCGGCGACGCGACCGGAGTTCAACGCCTCGAAGAGCGCCGATTCGTCGACCAATTCGCCGCGGGCACAGTTGATGAGGCGGACGCCCTTCTTGGTCAGGGCCAGCGACTCCCTGTTGATGATGTTTCGAGTCTTGTCGGTACTCGGCGCGTGCAGGGTGATGAAGTCGGCACGGCGCAACAGCTCCTCAAGCTCGACCTTTTCGACGCCGAGGTCGAGCGCGCGCTCGGCCGAGAGAAACGGGTCATAGGCGATCACCTTCATCTTCAGCCCGAGGGCGCGGTCGGCGACGATCGAGCCGATATTGCCGCAGCCGATGATGCCGAGGGTCTTTCCGAAAATCTCGACGCCGAGAAACTTGTTCTTCTCCCATTTGCCGGCGCGGGTGGAAGCGTCGGCCTCGGGGATTTGCCGCGCCAGCGACAGCATCAACGTGATCGCGTGCTCGGCGGTCGTGATCGAATTGCCGAACGGCGTGTTCATCACGATGATGCCGCGCGCGGTCGCCGCCGGGATGTCGACATTGTCGACGCCGATGCCGGCGCGGCCGATCACTTTGAGATTTTGCGCCCGCTCCAGAATTTTCGCCGTGACCTTGGTCGCCGAGCGGATCGCGAGGCCGTCGAAGCCGTTGACCGTCTCGGCGAGTTTTTCCTTGTCCTTGCCGAGCGTGGGTTGAAAATCCACCTCGATGCCGCGATCCTTAAAGATCGCCACGGCGGCGGGTGAAAGCGCATCGGAGATGAGGACTTTGGGCGGCATGGGTTTGTCCTGTCCTGTAGCCCGGCGTCCTGAGGTGCGAGCGAAGCGAGCTTCGAAGGACCGTCGGCCCGGGTCGTTCATCCTTCGCGATCCGCCTTCGGCGGACGCCTCGGGATGAGCGAATGAGCGATGGGGTTCACGCAGCTTTCACGAGCGCATCCTTGGCCTTGGCATAGGCCCAGTCGAGCCAGAGCGTGAGTGCTTCGACATCGGCGCGTTCGACAGTCGAGCCGCACCAGATGCGTAGGCCCGGCGGAGCATCGCGATAGGCGTCGATATCATGGGCAATGCCTTCCTTGTCTAAGGCGGCGGCGATGCCCTTGACGAACGCGGCCTGCGCGTCGGCCGGTAGCACGCTGACGGCCGGATCGACGACTTTCAGGCAGACCGATGTATTGGAGCGCGACGCCGCATCGCGGGCGAGAAAATCGATCCAGTTGGCGCGCTTGACCCAATCGGCGATGACCCGCGCGTTGGCGTCGGCGCGGGCGCGAAGCGCCGGCAGGCCGCCGATCGACTTCGCCCATTCGAGCGCGTCAAGGTAGTCCTCAACACACAGCATCGACGGCGTGTTGATGGTTTCGCCTTGAAAAATGCCTTCGATGAGCTTGCCGCCCTTGGTCATGCGGAAGATCTTAGGCAAGGGCCAGGGCGGCGCGTAGCTCTCGAGCCGCGCCACCGCGCGCGGCGAGAGGATAAGCATGCCGTGTCCGGCCTCTCCGCCCAGGGCCTTCTGCCAGGAGAAGGTGACAACGTCGAGTTTCGGCCAATCGAGCGGCTGTGCGAAAGCGGCCGAGGTTGCATCGCAGATCGCGAGCCCGCCGCGATCAGCGGAGATCCAATCGGCGTTGGCGACGCGCACGCCCGAAGTCGTGCCGTTCCAGGTGAACACCACGTCGCTCGCCGGATCGACCTTGGCGAGGTCTGGCAACTCGCCATAGGCGGCCTTGAGCACGGTCGCGTCCTTGAGCCTGAGCTGCTTGACGATGTCGGTGACCCAACCCTCGCCGAAGGATTCCCAGGCCAGCACGGTGACCGGCCGCGGGCCGAGCAACGACCAAAGCGCCATTTCGACTGCGCCGGTGTCGGAGGCCGGCACGATGCCGATGCGGTAGTCGGGAGGGACCTGCAAAACTTCGCGGGTCAGGTCGATGGCCCGCTTGAGCCTCGCCTTGCCGACCTTCGAGCGGTGCGAGCGTCCAAGGATGGCGCCGGTGAGGGCTTGGGGGGTCCAGCCGGGGCGCTTGGCGCAGGGGCCAGACGAAAAATGCGGCACAGTCGGCCGCACGGCAGGTGTCGCGATCGTCATGATCTATCCTTCCAGATAGGCGCCCCTCGGTGGGGAGGGGTGTCCCGCGGTCGGACATAAGGAAATGAATGGCGAACGTCAAGTCAGATGACAGACGACAGACGCAAATAAGACGATCCGGCCGGGTCGCCCCCCAGCCGTCCTCCCTCGTCCGTTATCTGTCGTCCATCTTCAGAATTTGAAGCCGGCGCCGGCGCGGGCGCTGACAACGGAAACCAATATGTTCGCCAACGGCGCGAACTGAACGTATTCAACCTCGCCGCGCAAGAAAATATTTGGCGCGAGCGTCCAATCGATTCCGCCGCCGACGGCGAAACCGTACATCAGCGCCCCAACTTGTCCGTTGCTGTTCGAGTAGGAGAAATCGATACAGGTCGGCGCTATGATCGGGTTGCACGGCACGGTAGGAGGCGACGAAGGATTCTCCTGGCCATAAACGAGGGAGGTTACGCTGTAGTTTGCCCGCCCGATCGCCAGACCCGCGAAGCCATACGGCAGGAAGTCGCCCAACACCCATCCGCCGCGCGCCCGCAGCGAGGCATAATCGGTCAGTTGCAATTGACCGGTCCCGGTCAGGTTGACGATGTAGGGGGTACTGCCGGCCGTGACCGAACGGCTGATCGGCGTGTTGCCCGCAGTGGTGGTGAAGTTGGTGTGCGTATAATTGCCTTCGACACCGAGCACCACGTCCTGCCATTGCGTGTTGTATCCGACAAACCCGCCATAGCCGACGGCGTCGCTGCCGCCGGTACCGAGCACCGGCCAAGTCGATACTGCATCATCGCTCTCGAGCGTCGAGTCGCGCAGACTGTAGTGGACGAGGGGCCTCGTCGCCCGGGAAAAGTTCGCGTTGGCGTCGCCGAAGCCGACCTGGCCGCCGAGATAGAAACCGCTCCAGCGCGTGAAGGTCGCGGGGCCGACGGGTTGCGAACCGCGCAGGATGTCGACGTCCTGCGCCAATGCGGGCGACGCAAGCGCCACAATGGCCACGGCACGGATCACCCAACGCATCGGCCGACCTTTCATCGCTTGGCGCGCGGCTCGCGGCCAATCGCGGGCGATCATCGGGCATTAACCTTAATGGAGGGTTAGCTTGGGCATTGGCGCAAAACGAAAACGGCGCGGTTGGCCGCGCCGTTCGCAGTTTGCTCGGACCGCTGCTTTCTCGCGAACGGTCAGCCGCGGCTCATTACCGGCGGCAGCACCGGCACGACGTCCGGCTGCAGCATCCAGCGCACCCCGATGCGGAAATCCTGGGAAGTGATGTCTTTGAGCGTGAACGTGTTGGGGACGCAGCTCGCTGTGTTCTGACAATAGATATTCGCGGACTGCGGCGAGCCCATGTTCAAATAGCGCCAGTTGAAGTCGATCTTGAAATTGTTGGAGACGTTGTAGGTGAGGCCGGCCTGCGCGTTCCAGGCAAGATTCCAGCTCGCCGAATCGCTGTAGGTATAGCCGAAGCCGGTCGTGCCGCTTGTGCCGATAATGCCGAGATCGGTAACATCTGTGATGCGGTCGTAGGCGGCTCCGACGCCGCCGCCGATATAGGGCGTCAAGCACCACCAGGTGCCAAGATCGATATAGGCGTTGGCCATGAACACGGCCGCGGAATAATTCCCGCTATAGCGGTCGAAGCAGATGCCGCCACCGCCCCCGTTGCACGTTGCGCCGGTGTAGCTGCCGAGCGCGTCGAAACCGGCCTTGGTGCGGTATTCGCCGGTCACGTCGAAACGCAGCCAGCTGTTCAGCTCGTAGCCGATGCCGAAACCGAGGATCGTCGTGTCCTGAATGTCGGTTTGATTGATCGTCCAGGTCGCCGGCAAGCTGCTCGCCGGCGCAAGATCAAACTCTTGGAAGGTCTGCACGCCGATGCCGACGTCGCCGCGCAGATACCAACCGGACGCTTCCACGACGGGCGGTGGCGGCTGATACATCGGCGGGGATAGATCGGCGGCGCCGGCCGTGGTGCTGATGAGGGCTGCCGCGCAAGCGGGGATCAAGGATTTGACGCTGACCATAGCTTCGTCCTTTCCGCGGCGGGGCCACGCGTGCGGCGGCCCTGCGTCTTTGAACCGGAGCGAAGATGTCAGGAAATGTTTAAGCGGGTCTTAACCTTAACTATTAACCGTGACTGTTAATAGTCTGCGCGGGTCCAAGGCGCGCGAAAAGGTCTCGGCGCGCGCTCGGCGCCGGCGGCGTTAACGATTTGTTGACGTTGTGCAATGACCGGCAATGCGTCGGCCGCTCAGTCGTGGCCGTCGTCGAGCTTGCCGATGTGGTGCTGGGCGTAGAGTTCCAGCCCAAGCTTGGCGACGAGATCGAGCTGGGTTTCCAGGAAGTCGATGTGCCCCTCCTCGTCGTGCATCAGCTTCTCGAACAAGTCGCGCGAAACGTAATCCCTGACGGCATGGCAATGGGTCGCGGCCTCCTCGTAGAGCGCCCGCGCCGAAAGTTCCGCGCGGAGATCGCAGTCGAGCACCTCCTTCACGGTCTGGCCGATGTGCAGCGGATCGAGCACCTGCATGTTCGGGAAGCCGTCGAGGAAGATGATGCGCTCGACCAGCTTGTCGGCGTGCTGCATCTCCTCGATCGCTTCCTTGCGCCACTGCCCAGCGAGCGCCTTGTAACCCCAATTGTCGAGCAACCGGTAGTGCAGCCAATATTGGTTGACCGCCGTGAGTTCGTGGCGCAGCGCCTTGTTGAGGAAATCGAGGACTCCCGGCTCGCCTTTCATGATCTCGCTCCTGCGATTGAACGTTCGCATTGCACGGCGTGCGGCATTATAGCTGTTGCCGCAAACGCGCAAAGGCGGCGCGCCACCTGCTCAGTGCCGTCATTGTCGCGGTCGGGAAAAGATCAAGACCGGCGGCCGCCAGCCTGGCAGCACGCCGACCCGCCGGTCGCGAGCGCCTCGTCCATGATGCGGCGGATGGTGCGGGCGCATCGCCCGCATTGCGCGCTGCAGCCCAGACATTGATAGACCGCGTAGGTGGTGCGCGGCGCAGTTCCAGCGTCCGACATGGCGCCGCGCACGTCATGGTCGGTGAGCACGTTGCAGGAGCAGACGATCATGGTGGGAAGGGCGCGGGCGCGGCGTTTCCTATCGGCTGCAACTTTCCTAATTCACGCGGCGCGGTCTTGCAAGACGAAATTTCTCTTTTTAGCAATTCTAAGCCTCAGAGCTTAAGATAATCCTCGTAACAACGAAGTATATCATCGGGCGTAAGCGATGTTGTGGTTAAGATTCCAACGTATAACGGTTGGGCTTTTCGACCAAAAAGGATGACTCCGCGAAATGTAGCCGTCACCCAACGGTGCCGGTTCGCTGCAACGGCCGACAAAAGCGCCGGTCGTCAGCGCGAACCTGTCGTCGACAGCGCGATGAGCTTTGGCAAGGTTAGCGATTACGCTGCTGCCGTTTTCTCCGATTCGTCATAGCCGCGGCGCCGGCGCCCGCGCAGTCCGCAAAGGCGCGAGGGGATGTAGCACAAATCGTCGAGAAAGCCGGCGAAGCGCTGGCCGCGCGCCAGCGCCCGGTCGAGCGCAGCCATGGTGCGCGCGAGGCCGGGATCGTCGTCATGAACCCAGGTTCGCACAACCGAGCCGAACAGCACGGCGAGGCCTTGCGCGCAGATGATGCCGCGCGGACCCGATGCGTTGATTCCGGCAGCGGTCAACATCCATTGCTGTGAGCGCGTGACCAGTCCATTGAGCGCCAACGCCAGCGGCGGATTGCGGCGGGCCGAGCGCAGCAGCGAGCCCACCGCTTGGCGATGCGGCGCCAGCACTTCGAGCCGGCGCATCAGCACGTCGAACAGGCGTTCGCGCGCCGGCTCCTCGGCCATGTCGCTGAAGTCCCCGGCGAGCACGGCACGGTCGATGGTCTTGATGTGTGCGGCGATGATCGCGAGCGTGGAGGAAAACTCGTCGCGCAATTGCGCGATCGATACCCCGGCCCGGGCGGCAATCTCCGCAAGGCCGATTTCCTCGAACGGCTTCTCGGTGAGAAGCGCAAGAAAGGCCGCTATGATCTTCTCGCGCTCGCTGGCTGGAGCGGCTGGACCATGCGTGGAAGCGGAGCGGGCGGATCTGCGGGGAGGTTTGCGGGCCATGGCCGAACTCCTGGCAAACATTTCGTGACGAGCAACTTTAATGTAGGCCCGCGGCACCGTGGTTCCAAGCCTACTGATGGTCAGTCCGCAAGCTCCCGCGAACGACGGGTCGCCGCCTCGACGGCCTTCCGCATCAACGGCGCAAGGCCGTTCTGTCCCATCAGCACCGCGAGCGCCGCGGCGGTGGTGCCGCCGGGGGAGGTGACGCTCTCGCGCAGCGCCGCGGCGTCGAGCGCCGAGCGGTGCAGCAACTCGCCCGAGCCGGCGACGGTTTCGCGTGCGAGCGCGACCGCGAGCGGCGCCGACAGGCCAGCGGCCACGCCTGCCTGCGCCATAGCTTCGGCAAGGAGAAAGACGTAGGCCGGCCCGGACCCCGACACCGCCGTCACCGCATCCATCAGCGTCTCGTCGTCGATCCATTCGACCGCACCGGTGGCGGCGAGCAGGCCGTGTGCAAGCTCGCGCTGCGCGGCGCTCGCGTGGGGCGCCACCGCGACAGTCACGCCGCGGCCGATCGCCGCCGGTATGTTCGGCATGGCGCGCACCAAGGCGCGCGGGCGCTTCAGCGCGGCGGCTAGGAACTGCAGCGTCCGCCCGGCCATGATCGACACGACGAGGGTCGAGGGGCCAATCATCGACGCGAGCGCAGGCAAAACCTCCGCCGCGATTTGCGGTTTGACCGCGATGACGATGGCGGCCACATCGGTCAGCGCGCGGACATCCGGATTAAGCCGCACTCCGCGCACGGCTAGTGCGGAGATTTGCGGCGTCGGCGACGGTTCGATCACCGCAAGTCTGGTCGGGTCGAGGCCGAGCCGCAGCCAGCCTTCGAGCAACGCGCCGCCCATCTTGCCGGCGCCGACCAGCACGAGCAGGCCGGAGAAGCCGTGCAGATCCGCGCTCTTGCCGATTGAAGACATGGTGGAAGCGTTCATAGCGCTGTGTCCTCGTCGCTTTCCGGCATCTAATCAAATTTCATCAACACCGTCATGGCCGGGACAAGCCGGACAAGGCCGGGCATGATGAGTCGGAGCGGAGATCGCGGGCGCGAGCATCGCTCGCGCCCAGAATGACGGGAGCGCTAAGCTTCGCCCGAGGTCTCGAACATGGCAGAGTTCATTGCCTCGCGGGCGGATTTGCCCGCCCAGACCACGAATTGAAACGCCGGATAATAGCGCTCGCAGGCATCAAGTGCGCTGCCCAGCACCGCCTCGCACTGCCGACCCGATGCGGCGACGCCGCCGGCCAGAACAAGCGCGTGACGGAACATCACCACGCCGTTCTGCATCCAAACATCGAAATGCCCGATCCACAATTGCTCGTTGATGAGGGCGACGAGCTGCTGGACCTCGGCGAGCCGCGGCTCTGGCACTTTCATGTCGAAGGCGCAGGCAAGATGCAGGGCCTCGATCTCGCTCATCCAGGTGAATGAGATCTGATAATCGGTCAACCGACCGGTGATGACCAGCGCGATTTCGTCCTCGCCCGCCCGTTCGAACGGCCAGTTGTTGCCGGCCGCCATGCGCTCGACCACGTCGAGCGGATTGTCGTGTTGATCGCGTGCCAGTTCGATGAGGGACATGCCGCCTCCACAGCGCCGCTCGAGTGGAAATGCGCACGCCACTGGACATAAGCAGCAAGCCGGCTGCGATTTGCCGCAGGGACAACTTGACCTCCGCGGATTGACTCAAAACCGCGAATCAGCCGGCACGCCGAATATAAACGGCTCGATTCCTTCGCCAAAGCCGCCTTAAGAGCCGCTCACGCCGCCTCCCCGGCGCACTCATGAAGTGATTTGCGCCGCGGGCACAATGCGGGAGGGAAGACCGTCCACAGGCCGGCCTGCGACAAGTTGACTCGGGGGGGTGATTCGCGGAGCCGTCATGGCGGCGGTGCCGCCGACTGGCCCGGCCCGAGGTGGCCGGCCCGCTGAAAAACGCCGCGACGTCATCCGGCTCGCGTCGCGCGCTCGGGATTGCTTGCTTGCCCCGTTCGGCGCAATGACGCGAACCGCTCGGTCAGATCAGTCAAAGAACAGACTGGACACCGACTCCTCGGCGGCGGTGCGGCTAATCGCTTCCCCGATCAGCGTCGCGATCGAAAGCACGCGGATGTTGCGGGAGGCGGCGACCGCTTCACTCGGCTGGATCGAATCGGTGAGCACCAGCTCCTTGAGGTTTGATTTGTTGATGCGGGCGACCGCTCCGCCTGACAGCACGCCGTGGCTGATATAGGCATAAACCGCGTCGGCGCCCTTCTCCAACAGCGCGTCGGCGGCGTTCAAGAGGGTGCCGCCGGAATCGACGATGTCGTCAACCAGGATGCAGATGTGGCCGTCAACCTCGCCGATGACATTCGCCACCTCCGACTCGCCGGGCCGCTCGCGCCTTTTGTCGACAATGGCGAGCGGCGCATTGATGCGCTTGGCGAGGCCGCGCGCGCGCACCACGCCGCCGACGTCAGGCGAAACCACGATGACCTTGGCGAGGTCGAAGCGCTGCTTGATGTCGCGCACCATGACCGGGGCGGCAAACAGATTATCGGTGGGAATGTCGAAGAAGCCTTGGATCTGTCCGGCATGCAGATCGACCGTGAGCACGCGGTCGGCGCCGGCATGGGTGATCAGGTTGGCGACCAGCTTGGCGGAAATTGGCGTGCGTGGCCCGGCTTTGCGGTCCTGCCGGGCGTAGCCGAAATAGGGCAGCACCGCCGTGATGCGCCGCGCCGAGGCGCGGCGCAGCGCGTCGATGATGATGAGCAATTCCATTAGGTGGTCGTTGGCCGGAAACGACGTCGACTGAATGACGAAAACGTCGGCGCCACGCACGTTCTCCTGGATCTCGACGAAGATCTCCATATCGGCGAAGCGGCGGACGACCGCCTTGGTCAGCGGGGCGCCGATATAGGCGCCGATACCCTCGGCCAGCGCGGGGTTGGAATTGCCGGCAACGAGCTTGATCGCTCCGTTGTTGCTCGCCATTCCGCTCTCCTGCGCGCACTCGGACCTGATACAAGCCGCTCACGGAGCTGGCAATATGATTCAGGGCCTTGTCCCGCAGGTTTTTCGCGGCGTTTCGGCCGCTTCGCGGATCACCGCGACGAACGCTCGCCGAGCGAATGGCATGAGCGAACCGCAGTCACGTCAGCGCGATCGCATTAACGTGGCGGCCGTAATCCGCTTCGGCGCGGTGGGTCGAGCGACGGAAGCTGAAAAACCGGTCCGCGTCGGCATAGGTGCACAGGGCGAGATCCTCCACCTGCCTTATTCCAGCTCGCTCAAGGCGGGCCGCGATATAGCCGGCCAGATCGAACAGGGCATGGCCCCGCCGCGCCGCGGGGAGAAAGAAACGGCCGCCGGCCGCATCCTCGGCGGCAAAACGCGCGATGAGATCGGGACCGACTTCATAGTTGCTTTGGCGGATCATCGGGCCGAGCGCGGCGCGGATCCGTTTGCGCTCGGCGCCGAGCCGCTCCATGGTCGCGACCGTCGCCTCAACGATACCGGCAAGCGCCCCGCGCCAGCCGGCATGCGCGGCGCCAACCACTCCGGCCTGCGGGTCGGCAAACAGGATCGGCCCGCAATCGGCCGTGGTCACGCCGACGGCAAGGGCGCGCATGCGCGTGACGATGGCGTCGGCGCGCGGGCGCGCTTCGGCCGGCCACGGCGCCTCGACGACCACGACGTCTGGCGAGTGGATCTGGTAGGCGGTGAGCAAGTGGCTTGGCTCGACGCCAAGCGCCGCGGCCATGCGCGAGCGATTGTCGGCGACCCTGACGGCGCTGTCGCGCGAGCCGATGCCGCCATTGAGGCTGGCATAGAGGCCGCCGGAAACGCCGCCTTGCCGGGTGAAGAACGCGTGGCGGATGCCGGGGAGCGCCAGCATCTGGGCCTGGACGATCATGGGGCGTCCTGGAATCCGGGAAGCTCGCCGAGCCGCGGGTCGGCGATGGCGAGCGCCTTGAACAAATCCCCCATTCCCTGTGCCCCGCTCGCGGTCAGTCGCGCGAGCGCGGTGTCAATCTCCGTCGCCTTGTCGGGCGGCACGCGGGCCTTGAGCGCCGCTGCCCGTTTGTCGATGCCGAGGCGGCGAAGGAATTCACCCTGGGAAATGGGACCATGAATACGGGCGCCGATGGTTTCGGCGCTCTGCGCCAACGCCCTGAAATCCACATGCGCCGTCAAATCGACGCGACCAGGCGAGCGCAGCGGGTCGGCGAATTTATGATCGGCGACAGCCTGCAATGTCTCACCCAGCCCGTACCAGGCATGGCCGTAATCGATGACCAAAGCCGCGCCGTCCGTCCGCACCCGCCGTCCGAGTTCGAGCGCGATCGTGTCCGAGCGCCATTCATAGATCGAGCCTTCGGGAGATTGGCGCAAGCCTCGCGGCAGGGCGGTGTCGAAATGCGGCAGGGGATCGTGCGCCAAGCCGAAGGCAAAATTGCCGTCGGCGTCGATTTCGATGACGCGCTCGTGCCAGCCGTCGGCGCGTTTGACGGCCTGATGGACGGGCAGCGCATCGATGAACTCGTTGGCAATGATGATGCTCGGGCCGCCGGGCACGTCATCGAGCGCGCTGTGCCACGAGATCGCCTGGCCGAGGGTCTCCAATCGCTGCTGCTGCAGGCGCTGTAGCACCGGGCTGATCTCGACCAGATGCAGGACGGCGGCATCGGCAAAACCCCTGACGACGCGCGCCGCCCGCAAGGCGTCGAGCATCAATGTCCCGCGCCCCGGTCCGAGCTCGACAACGCGCACGTGTTCCGGCGCGCCCATCTGCCGCCAGACCGAAGCCATCCATACTCCGATCAATTCGCCGAACATCTGGCTGATCTCGGGCGCGGTGATGAAATCGCCGCTGGCGCCGATCGGATTGCCGGCGAGGTAGTAGCCGTACTGCGGATGCGTGAGGCAAAGCCGCATATACTCCGCCACGGGCATCGGTCCGGCCGCGGCGATCAACCGGCGGATTTCGCTCTCGAGCGGCGAGCGTTCGTCAGCCATTTTTTGCTATCGGTTCACGCGTCAACGCGAAGGTGAGCAAGGCGATGCCGGCCAATATCAGTGGTACGCAGAGCACCATCCCCATGGTGAGCCCGCTCCAGAGAAAGCCGAGCTGGGCGTCGGGCTCGCGGAACAATTCGCAGATGATGCGCGCGACGCCATAGCCGAGCGCGAACGCGCCGGTGACGAGGCCGGGCTGCTTGAGGCCGCCTCTCTGCGTCAGCCAGCCAAGGACAAGGAAAAGGACGAGACCTTCGAGTGCCGCCTCGTAGAGTTGGCTGGGGTGACGCGGAATCGGTCCGCCGTTGGGAAAGATCATCGCCCAGGACACGTCGGTCGGCCGACCCCACAATTCGCCGTTGATGAAATTGGCGATGCGGCCGAGGAACAGGCCGATCGGCGAGACCGCGGTGGTGACGTCGCCAAGCGACAGGATCGGCACGCCGCGGCGCAATGCAAACACCACGGTGGCGACGACGCAGCCGAAGACGCCGCCGTGAAATGACATGCCGCCGTTCCATAGTTCGAAAATCTGGATCGGATGCGCGGCGAACTGCGGAAGGTTGTAGAACAGCACATAGCCAAAGCGGCCGCCGGCGATGATGCCGAGCGTGATCCAAATGATGAAATCGTCGAACTCCGCGACGGTGATCGGTGCCAGTCCGCCCCACAATCGCTGCGAGGCGATGACGACGCGCGCATAAAACCAGCCGGCGATGATGCCGACGATGTAGGCCAGCGCGTACCAACGGACCGAGAACGGCCCGATGGAAATCAGCACCGGATTGATTAACGGGTAGGGGATCACCGGCAGAACGAACATCGAGCGCTCCGAAAGGGGCAAGCCATTGCTTTTAGTGCAGGTCCTGATTCGATCGAATCGGGACGCGCTGCGGATTCTTTGATCTGCGCATGTCCTGGTCGGAAAAACCGGGTTCCCTTCCTCGGATCGCGCGCGACGACGGGCTTTGGTCGGCAGACGCGCCGACAATGCCGCTGTTTCCGCCGCGGCCCATCTTGCGATGGGGCCGCACCATTGCCATTGTGTGGGGGGATGGCAAGCGGGCGCGCGATGCGTCCACTTCTCGCGGAGGCCAGCATGGTCCAGACCACGAACCGGTTCTTCGACGACGTCGCGCGATTGATGAACGATGCCGCCGGCATGGCGCAAGGCATGCAGCGCGAGTTCGGGACGGTGTTTCGCACCCAAGCCGAGCGG
>DATHCD010000032.1:0-2547 GCA_035319735.1 Xanthobacteraceae bacterium
GTCCTCCGCTGCGAGCTGGGCGGCCTGATGTTCGGCGACGAGCGCGTCGATGATCTCGCCGAGGGCTTCGCCTTCCATAATCTGCGGCAATTTGTAGAGCGTGAGATTGATGCGATGGTCCGACACGCGGCCCTGCGGAAAGTTGTAGGTGCGGATGCGCTCGGATCGATCGCCGGTACCCACTTGGCCACGGCGTTCGGCGGCGCGGGCGGCGTCCTGCTTCTGCCGTTCCGCATCGTAAAGGCGCGTGCGCAGCACGGCCATGGCTTTGGCGCGGTTACGGTGCTGCGAACGATCCTCCTGCATCATCACCACGATGCCGGACGGAATGTGCGTGATGCGTACCGCCGATTCGGTTTTGTTGACGTGCTGCCCGCCGGCTCCGCCCGAGCGCAGCGTGTCGATGCGCAGATCGGCCTCGTTGATGGCGACGTCGAGGTCCTGTGCCTCCGGCAGCACCGCGACCGTGGCGGTCGAAGTGTGAATACGCCCCGAAGCTTCGGTGTCGGGCACCCGCTGCACGCGGTGCACGCCGGATTCGTATTTGAGCTTGGCGAAGGCGCCGCGGCCGCGGATTTCAGCGATGATTTCCTTAAATCCGCCCATGGAGCCTTCGCTCATGGTCACGATTTCGACTTTCCATCCCTGTTTGGCGGCATAGCGCTCGTACATGCGGAACAAGTCGCCCGCAAACAAGGCCGCCTCGTCGCCGCCGGTCCCGGCGCGAATTTCGAGAATGACGTTGCGCTCGTCCATGGCGTCTTTGGGAATGAGCGCAAGTCGCAACCGGTGTTCGAGTTCTGCGCGGCGAGCCTCAAGCTCGGGCTTTTCGGTCTCGGCGATAGAGCGCATCTCGGAATCGGTCGACGGATCGGCGATCAGGCTCGCGAGCCCGTCGAGTTCATGCTGTGCGGCGCGATACGACTTCACGGCTTCCACGACCGGAGAAAGCTCCGCGAATTCGCGCGAGAGTTTCACGTACGTCTCGGGCGGCAGGACGGACGCAAGGTCCCGTTCCAGTACGGTATGGCGGGCGACCAGCGCGTTGAGCTTTTGATCAGGGAGCATTTGTTCCGAATCGTCGTCCGGCCGCGTGCCGGGCGTCCATGTCTTAATCTAAATCTGCAAGCCTTGCTGGGAGGCAAATTCATGGAGATAAGCGCGGATCGGCTTATTGCCGTTCGGCTTTTCGATGAGCGGACATAGGAATTCGGCCGCCTTGCCGCAATCGAGCTCGAGGAGCGCCGCCTTGACCGGGCCGACGGCAGATGGAGTAAGCGACAACGCGCGGTAGCCGATCGCCGCAAGGGCGATGGCGCCGATTGGCTGCGAGGCCATCTCCCCGCAAAGGGTCACCGGCTTGTGGTGCGCCCGGCCCTTGTCGGCGATGTCCTTGAGCGCCCGCAGCACCGGCGCGGAAAGCGCGTCGAACCGTTCGGCGACCCGCGGATTGCCGCGATCGATCGCATAGAGGAATTGCACCAGATCGTTCGAGCCGACCGAGAGGAAGTCTGCGTGTTCAAGCAGCTCATCGAGCTGATAGAGCAGGGAAGGCACCTCCACCATGCTGCCGACCTGAACTTCGTCGGGAAGCTTGTGACCGTGGCGGCGCAGATGCGTCAGCTCGCGCTCGACCAGTTCGCGGGCCTGCTCGAATTCCTGCACGGTGGCGACCATGGGAAACATGATCTTCAGCGCGCGGCTGCCCGCCGCCCGCAGTAGAGCTCGCAGTTGCGATCGCAACAGTCCCGGCCGGTCCAGTCCAAGCCGGATCGCGCGCCAGCCAAGGGCAGGGTTCTCCTCTTCGACATTGCGCATGTAAGGCAGCACCTTGTCGCCCCCGATGTCGAGGGTGCGAAAGACCACAGGCTTGTCGCCGGCGGCGTCGATGACCGCGCGGTAGAGCGCGTACTGCTCGCTGGTGCGCGGGAAGTTTTGCGCCACCATGAATTGCAGTTCGGTGCGAAACAGCCCGATGCCAGCAGCGCCGGTATCGGCGATGTGCGGTAGATCGACGGTCAAGCCGGCGTTGAGCATCAGGCTTATTTCCTGACCGTCCTTGGTCACACAGGGCCGGTCGCGCAGCGCCTGATATTGCTGCTGGCGCCGCGCCCGCAGCCGCACGCGCTCCGCATAGGCAGCCTCCATGTCGGGCAGGGGCCGGACGTGCAGATCCCCGGTCGAGCCATCGACAATGATGGCATCGCCCGGATCGGCAATGCCGGTGGCGTTATCGACTTCTCCGACCGTGGGGATACCCAAGGCGCGCGCCACGATGGCGACGTGGGAGTGGGCGCCGCCTTCCTCCAAAATGAGGCCGCGCAACCGCTTGCGGTCGTAGTCGAGCAACGCCGCCGGCCCCATCGCGCGGGCGACCACGATGGCGTTCTCCGGCAGGCTCTCGCGCGACGGGGCGTGGTCGCGACCGGTGAGCTGCCGCATCAAGCGATTGGCGAGATCGTCGAGATCGTGCAATCGCTCGCGCAGGAAAGGATCGGTCTGGCGCAACATGCGCGCGCGGGTGTCGGACTGGACGCGTTCGACGGC
>DATHCD010000033.1:0-7149 GCA_035319735.1 Xanthobacteraceae bacterium
GAAGCGCTGCAAAAGGCGCTGCAGGCGCCGCAGCGGCCGCTCGCCGCCATCGTCGGCGGCGCCAAGGTCTCGACCAAGCTCGAACTGCTCGGCAATCTCTTGACCAAGGTCGAGACGCTGATCATCGGCGGCGGCATGGCCAACACGTTTCTGGCGGCGCAAGGCAAGCCGGTCGGCAAGTCGCTGTGCGAGCGCGAGCTCTTGGCGGCGGCGCGCGACATTCTCGCCCAGGCGCAAGCGTCCGGCCGCGAGATCGTGCTGCCGGTCGATGCCGTGGTCGCGGCACAGCTCGCCGCGCACGCGCCCTCGCGCGTCGTCGCGGTCGAGGCGGTCGGCGCCGACGACATGATCCTCGACATCGGGCCGCGCAGCATCGAGCACGTCGTCTCGGTGCTGGCCCGCACCCGCACGCTGGTCTGGAACGGCCCGTTCGGCGCCTTCGAGGTCGAGCCGTTCGACGACGGCACCGTCGAGGTCGCCGAAGCCGCCGCCGAACTCACCGACGACGGCAGGCTCATCAGCATCGCCGGCGGCGGCGACACCATCGCGGCGCTCAACGCCGCCGGCGTCGCCGGCCGGCTGACCTACTGTTCGACCGCGGGCGGCGCCTTTCTGGAATGGCTGGAAGGCAAGACGCTGCCCGGCGTCGAGGCGCTCAAAGTTGCCCCCACTCGCGCTGCGACACGCGGATGAGTCATAATGTGCGAAACTCGACTCGTGGAGGGCCCGATGAACCTCACCGAACTCAACAAGGTCGCCGCCGCCATGGTGGCGCCCGGGCGCGGCATCCTCGCCGCCGATGAGTCCTCCGGCACCATCAAGAAACGCTTCGACGCCATCGGCGTCGAGTCGACGCCGGCGACGCGCCGCGACTACCGCGAATTGTTGTTCCGCAGCAGCGAGGCGATGGCGAAATACATTTCCGGCGTCATCCTCTTTGACGAGACCATCCGGCAGAACGCGCAGGACGGCACGCCGCTGGTCAAGCTGATCGCGCAGACCGGCGCCATTCCCGGCATCAAGGTCGACAAGGGCACCAAGCCGCTGCCGTTCCGCCCCGGCGAAGTGATCACCGAGGGGCTCGACGGCCTGCGCGAGCGGCTGGTCGAATACCGCAATCTCGGCGCCCGCTTCGCCAAGTGGCGGGCGGTGATCGACATCGGTGCCGATATGCCGAGCTACGCCGGCATCCTGACCAACGCGCATGCGCTCGCCCGCTATGCCGCGCTGTGCCAGGACGAGGACATCGTGCCGATCGTCGAGCCGGAAGTCTTGATGGACGGCGATCACGACATCGACCGCTGCGCCGAGGTCAGCGAATGGGTGCTCAACACCGTGTTCGAGCAGCTTCACTATCAGAGCGTCGCGCTCGAAGGCATGGTGCTGAAACCGAACATGGCGGTGCCCGGCAAGACGTCGCCGCGGCGCGCCGCGGTCGCCGAGGTGGCGGAAAAGACGGTGCGCATGCTCAAGGCCTGCGTGCCGGCGGCGGTGCCGGGCATCGCGTTCCTGTCCGGCGGCCAGTCCGACGAGGAGGCGACCGCGCATCTCGACGCCATCAACAAAATGGGCCCGCTGCCGTGGCGGGTGACCTTCTCCTACGGCCGCGCGCTGCAGGCGGCGCCGCAAAAGGCGTGGTCGGGCAAGCCGGAGAACAAAGCCGCCGCGCAGCGCGCCTTCAGTCACCGCGCCGCCATGAACGGCCTCGCCACGCTCGGCAAATGGCAGGCCGAGCTGGAACGGAAAGCGGTGTGACAGGAGGAAAATCCTCCCCCGTGCAAACGGGGGAGGGGGACCACCCGAAGGTGGTGGAGGGGGCGTCTGAGCACACGATCATGAGAGCGCCGACGAAGATCATCGGCGACGCCCGCCGCCTGCGTCGCAATCTGTCAAAGCCTGAAGCGCAATTGTGGAGTCGACTGCGTCAGCGCCTGCCGGGCAAGCCCGGTGTTTCGTCGTCAGCACCCGATCGGACCCTATGTGCTCGATTTCTATTGTGCGCAAGCGAACCTCGGGATCGAGATCGACGGAATAAGCCATGATATGGCCGACCGACCGCAACGTGACGATCGCCGCGACGCTTGGCTCAAGAAGCATGGCGTGACCGTGATTCGTATCCCCGCTGCGGAACTCGCGCCCGACGTCGATGCGGCGGCGGATGCGATTGTTCGATTGGCGGCGGAGCGGCTTTGACGCCGAGGCCCCCTCCACCGCGCTCCGCGCGGTCCCCCTCCCCCGCTGCGCGGGGGCGGACGAATGCTGCGCCTCCCAACCCGCGGCTTTATCTGATGACCCCGCTGCTCGGCGACGTCGCCGCGTTTGCGCGCCAGCTGCCCGCAGTGCTCGCGGCCGGCGATGTCGCGGCGGTGCTCGTTCGCCTCGAAGACAGCGACGAACGCACGCGCATCAACCGCGCCAAGGCGCTCGCCGCCATCGTGCAGGTGCGCGACATCGCGCTCCTTCTCGACGGCGAGGCCGACATCGTCGCCCGCGCCGGCGCCGACGGCGCGCATCTGACCGGGATCGCGGCGCTCAATGCCGCGCTCGGCGCGCTCAAGCCCGAGCGCATTGCCGGCGCCGGGGGCTTGCGCAGCCGTCATGATGCCATGCTCGCCGCCGAAGCTGGCGCCGATTACGTGATGTTCGGCGAAGGCGACCGCGCCGGCCGCCGCCCCGGCTTCGACCTCGTTGTCGAGCGCGTTCAATGGTGGGCGGAGCTGTTCGAGTCGCCGTGCGTCGGCTACGCGGAAAACCTCGACGAAGTCGGCACGCTCGCCCAAGCCGGCGCCGATTTCGTCGCGCTCGGGGATTGGCTATGGACGAGCGAGCAAACTCCCGCCGCACTGGTGGCGGCCGCCGCCGATCGGCTGGTGCCAACTTCATCCGCCCCCGCGGAGCGCAGCGAAGTGGGGGAGGGGGACCGCGCGCAGCGCGGTGGAGGGGGCAAGGCGAGTGAGGACTGAGCAAACACGCCCCCTCCCCCATGCGGAGCTTGTCATCGGGCCGGCTACTTCGGGCCGGACCCGTTGGCATGGTCCCCCTCCCCCGCTACGCGGCGGAGGATGGCAACTCAGCGCGGCCGCGCTCGCGCTGGCGGCGCTCATCGCGCTTTCGTTCGGCAGCGCCTCGGCGCAGAACAAGAGTCCCGGCAACGCACCGGCGCCGGCGCAAAACGCGGCGCCGGCCAGAGCCGGCGAGACCGAACCCGACCTCGCCTTCGGCGCCTTTCAGCGCGGCCGTTATTTGACCGCGCTGGCGCTGGCGACGCATCGCGCCGAAGCCGGCGATCCGCACGCCATGACGCTGATCGGCGAACTCTATGCCAACGGGCTCGGCGTGCCGCAGAACGAGACCAAGGCCGACGAATGGTACCGGCTCGCCGCCGGCCGTGGCGACCGCGAGGCGATGTTCGCGCTGGCGCTGTTCCGGCTGCGCGGCCGCGCCGGCCCGCGCGACCGCGACGCCGCCGCCAAATGGCTCGCCGCCGCCGCCAAGCTCGGCCAGCCGCTCGCTGCCTACGATCTCGCGCTCCTTTACATCGAGGGCCAATTGTTCCCGCGGGATTTCAATCGCGCCGCCGAACTGCTGCGCGTCGCCGCCGACGCCGGCAGCCCGGACGCGCAATATGCGCTCGGCACCTTCTACAAGGAGGGCCGCGGCGTGCCAAAGGACATGCGCGAGGCGGTGCGGCTGTGGGCCTTGGCCGCGCTCGCCGACAATGCCGAGGCGCAGGTCGAATACGCGATCGCGCTCTATAACGGCGACGGCGTCGCCAAGAACGAAGGGGCCGCCGCGACGCTGTTCCGCCGCGCCGCCGCCCGCGGCAACGCCGTCGCCCAGGACCGCCTCGCCCGCATCCTCGCCGACGGCCGCGGCGCGCCGAAGAATCCGGTCGAGGCCACCAAGTGGCACCTGATCTCGAAAGCGGGCGGCGAGACCGACCTGCCGCTCGACGATTTCGTCGCGGGCCTCGATCCCGAAACCCGCGCCGCCGGCGAGAAGGCGGCCAAGACTTGGCTCGACGGGTTGCCGAGGCCGCCGAGGCAGTGAGTGGGGCTTGAGCCCGCGCTTACGCTTCGCAGTCGAATGCTTCGCGGGCGGCTTTCGCGGCCACTCAGGATGATGAAGTCGGCATAAGCGTCGGCTCCAACGCTCCCTCCGCCATGCGACGCATGATCTCCCTGCCCCGCTACGCTATAGCTTCGCTGGGGAGGGAGAAGAATGCGCATCGAGTTCGACTGGGACCCGGCCAAGGCGACGAGCAATGCCGCCAGGCACCGCGTCGCTTTCGACGAAGCGATGACGGTGTTCCGTGACCCGCTCGCCAAGTCGATTCTGGACCAGGATAGCGCTCCAGGCGAGGAGCGTTGGATCACGCTCGGCGCGACAACTTCCGGTAATTTGCTTGTTGTCGTGCATACCTGGGATGATATAGACCCTGATCGCAGCGTGGTCCGCATCATTTCGGCTCGGCGCCCGACGGCCCGTGAGGCGCGGCAGTACCGCGAGGACCCACACCCATGACCGACGACATAAAGGACGAGTACGATTTTTCAAAGGCCGAACGCGGACGTTTCTACCGCAAGGATGCCGTCCTAGTCCCACCGGTTCATCTCGACCCGGAGGTTCTGGCGTTTTTGACCGCCCGCGCCCAGGCGCGCGGAATTTCCTTGAATGATCTGGTCAACGAGCTCCTGAAAAAGGATATCGAGCTGATCGAGGCAGCCGAATAGCCTCCTTCTCGATGTCGCAATTCGCCTTCCGGCAAGCCGAACCTCAAGCTCGCGCCTCAGGATGAGGGATGAGGCGCGTCACATTTCCATTGACTGCGGTCGCCAATTCGGTTATACACCGCATGCGAATCTCGCTCACTCAAGGGACGTCTACCGGTGACAGCCGTTGGATGGGGCGAGTGCGGTTCCTGCGGGCGGGGCTTGTAACCCCGCTCCCGGGCGGACTCGATAATGGGGTTCCTGCTGATGGACGACGATGGCGGAACGTTGATTTTGCTGTTTATCCGCCTCACTCATGATGGATGAACGTTGCCCTTCGTCGACCTTGTTTTCCCTTCTGTGTTACCTATTTGACGTCTAGATAACACAGAGTTTGAGTCTAAGTGACATAGAGGGAGGAAGGAGGAAGCCATTCCACGGATCCATCTGACCAAGTCGGCGATCGACGGATTATACGTCCCGAAAAGGACACAGTATACTGGGATCAGAGTCTGCCCGGCTTTGGTGTCAAGATCACGCCAAAGGGCCGCAAGGTATTCCTGGTTATGTATCGGGTCGCCGGCGCAGGCTCGCGTTTGCGCAAATATACCATCGGCCCATATGGGCGCGTTACTTTGCCGATGGCTCGCGCACAGGCGCAGAAGGTCTTTGCCGCGAGACTTGATGGACGAGATCCCGCCGAAGAGAAGAAGCAGGCCAGACGGCGTCTCGTGGTCGATCGGGTGGACGACCTAGTCGAGACCTTCATTGGCGAGCACGTTTCGAAAGCCCGCACTGCCCGAACACTCTCCAACCTGCTGCGGCGTGACGTCATTCCCTACTGGGGAGCCAGGAGCATCCACGACATCAAAAAGCGGGATGTCATCGAGCTGGTTGGCAAAATATCGCAACGTAACGGTCATGCCGGCCACCGCTTGCTGAAAACGCTAAAAACCTTCTTTCGCTGGTGCGTGGGCCGGGCGGTGATCGAAATCTCTCCGGCCGAAGGTATCCGCTCCAGCTACCGAGAGGCTAGCCGGGATCGGGTTCTAACCGATAGCGAGCTTGCCGCCATCATCGTTGGCGCCCGCCAGATGCCGTGGCCGTATGGGGGGATAGTCGAATTTCTGGCGTTGACCGGTCAGCGGCGGGCTGAAGTTGTCCGTGCCAGCCCGATTGAGATCGATCCCCAAGCCAGGACTTGGTCAATTCCGGGCCAGCGCACCAAGAACGGCAAAGCCCACATTGTCCACCTCTCCGAACCGGCCTGGGCCGTCATTGCCGGACACCTGACTGGCAAGTTTATCTTCCCGACCTCGACCGGGCATCACTTCCAGGCCTACAGCAAGTCAAAAGAACTACTTGACGGCCTCTGCGGTATCCGCGGCTGGCGCCTGCATGATCTCAGACGGACCATCGTCTCCGGCATGGCCCGCATGGGAATTCCACCGCATGTCGCTGACAAAATCCTCAACCATCAATCTGGAACCATCTCGGGCGTTGCTGCCGTCTATCAGCGGCACGATTTCCTCGCCGAGCGCAAGGACGCACTCGATCGGTGGGGAGCTCATGTCGCTGAGCTCGTTCGCCAGTTCAAGCCGTAGCCGATAGCTAATAATGATTTCTCATGTCCGCTGTTGCGCGATAGCCGACATCAATTCCCCAGCGCCGCAAGTCCGCTTTGTGCCAATCGCCGACATCATTTGCGGCAAGAGGAATGGCACGGGAAGTGAAAGCAGCTCCTTATTCGTTTATGACCCTTAGGGACATTGGTCGAGGGGAGTTCCTATCGCATATCTGCGATCGCCCTGACGGAAGCAACCGTTTACCCAGTTGCCGGAATAGACTTGTCCATTGGTGCCCCGAAAAGTGCCTTGCCCGTGCGCTCGATCATTTTGATAGCACCCTTCATAGCTCGATCCACTGCTCCAAACCTGCTTACCGCAACCGTAGTAATGGCCCATCGTCAATTCACCATCATACGTCTCGTAGGGACGGCCATTCACATACCAGACAAGGACTCCTTTGCCGTTTGCGTGGCCATTTTTGCAGGGTCCAGTCCAGGTCACGCTTTCATTAGGCTGAGGCGTCGAGTCCCAAATCTTGCATCCCCCAGCGTCAACAATCCATTTTCCTTCTGCCGCCCTAACGCACGTCGCGCATGCAACGACGAGCAGCACACTTAGGGAGATTTTGCCCATCTCTGATCCCCTGTAATTGCCTCCGCGCACCTAACCACGCCTTGATCTTGCGACCTTGCGATGGATCAAAACGCGAAGCCCTGGACCGTGTCGCGCGCCATGTCGCTTAATGGAATGGTCCGGCCGTGCTCCTGCCCCGCCAGCAACTGAAGCTGGCCAGGGGCGCCAAAGACAAGGAGCACGCCATGTCCCAGAATCTCAGCAGCTCGCTCGCCGTGATCGGCATCGACATCGGT
>DATHCD010000034.1:0-20028 GCA_035319735.1 Xanthobacteraceae bacterium
CTCAGCCGTGTGATGAACATCATGGGCATCCAGCCGCTGATGGCGGCGATCAGGGCGTAATCAAACCTGAAATACCATGCCCCCTCGCCAAGGGCGCTAAATCTACCTTCCCGCAAAGCGTTTTGACACGACCAAGACCCACAGCAGACATCGGGTCTCATCATCAGGTAGGTGCGTCATACGGGGAATCCCGACTGAGATAGGATCGCCACGCCGCCGCTTGCGGTCCGCTCGGCAATACTGCACCGTTCGCACCCGCCTAGCAGGAGGACTCGCATGGACGCGCCCGAAGAGATCAACGCCGACATGCTTGCCTTCTGGAACGGGAAAGGCGGCGATATCTGGGTGGCTCGACAGGAGCACACCGACATCACGCTCGCGCTGGTGACGGACGCCTTGCTCGCCTTTGCCACGCCGCGTGCCGGCGAACGGGTGGTGGATATCGGCTGTGGCTGTGGCGCGCCCACGCTGGAGTTTGCGCGCGCCGTGGGTCCCTCCGGCCGCGTAGCGGGGTTGGATATTTCCGGGCCGATGCTTGCTGAGGGTGAGAGGCGCGCGAGTGCTGCCGGCATCGCCAATGTCAATTGGCGGCAAGCCGATCCCGCCACGGCCGCGTTGGACGAATACGATTTGTTGATCTCGGCCTTCGGAGTGATGTTCTTCGGCGATCGGGTGGCGGCGTTTACCAATATGCGCCGCGCCGCCGCTCCGGACGCGCGCATGGCGCTCGTGTGCTGGCGCACGCTGGCCGAAAACCCGTGGATGGAGGTGCCGATGACTGCAGCCGCGCAGCACCTGCCGCCGCGGCCGAAGCCGGTCCCGAACGCACCCGGAATGTTCGCCTTCGCCGATCGAGACCACGTGACCGAGGTTCTCACCGCGGCCGGCTGGGCGCCGCCGCGCTTCGAGAAACTCGACATGGACCTTGATGTCGCTGCCGGCCGAGGGCTGGAGGAGGCAGTGGTTCAGTCAACCCAAATCGGCGCTGTGAACAGTTGGCTGCGCAACCAGCCAGCTGAGGTCGTCTCGGCCGCCGTCGCCTCGCTCCACGAGGCGCTCGCGCCCTATGCGAACGGTGCGAGCGTGCGACTGCCCGGCGCGATGTGGTTGGTCAGCAGCGCACCTGCCTGAACGAGCGCCGCCGTTAACCACCCTTATGGCACTGAACCGACCTCGCACGATGTCCGCTATCTGGCCGCTATCGGGGCAGGAGCAGACATCCGATTAGGCCGACGCGACTTCGCGTTTTGACCCACCGCCGACCCGGACACGTCGGCCCATTTTCACATGTAACTTTTCCTCGTCTCGGAGCGAAAGACACCGGAAGGAGTATCCGGGCAATGGCGCGAGGAAATTTGATATTGACTTCGAAGCACGATCCATTGCGCCCCTTCCTATTCCGGTGCTCTGTATCATCCCAACTGACGTTGTTGCCATCGGCAGCGGGGCGGCGGATCGAACGTACAATGCAGCGTGCCGAGGATAGGCAAACCGAGTCTGACGCTCGTCGATCGGCGTTGATGGCCGCTGCCCAAACGGGCGATCGTCTAGCCTATGAGACGCTGCTGCGCGGTTGCGTGTCATTCATCGTGAGCATCGCTCGCCGTCAGGGCGTTCCGCCTGACCGCACTGATGACGTGGTGCAGGATGTGCTGCTGACGGTACACCGCGCCCGAGCGACCTACGATCCGCGGCGTTCCTTCAACGCGTGGCTCGGCGTCATCGTCAAGCGGCGCGCAATAGACATTCTGCGCCAGATGCGGCGACGTGGTGCGCGTGAAGTGCATGCAGCACTCGCCTACGAGAGCCATGCCGACGAAGCCGTCGATCTTTCGGCCGGAATCGAGCACGAGGAAAAGGTCGAGCGCATTGGCGCGGCACTCGCTGAATTGCCACAGCGTCAGCGCGAGGCGGTGCAGCATCTCATGCTTGATGAGAAATCACTGGGCGATGCCGCTATGTTGACGGGGCGCAGCAAAGGATCGCTCAAGGTGAACCTGCATCGGGCGCTGAATGCGCTACGCGTCAAGATGGATCGCGGAGATTGAAATGGATGGTTCGAACGATCACCTGATCAGCGCGTTGGCGGCAAATCTTCGGCCAATACGCCCGCTGCCGCCGCCAGCGCTGCGCACGCTGTTCTGGCTCATCCTCGTCGCAGTCATCGCGACGGCACTCGCGACATTCTCCGACGTGGCGGCGATGTGGCGTCGAATGACCGCGACTCCCGACATGTGGCTTGCGGGGCTTGGCTCAATCGCGACGATGGTGACAGCGGCGTTCGCCGCGTTTGAGGTCAGCCTGCCAGATCGGTCCCGGGCGTGGGCTTTGCTGCCGCTACCGGCGGCGGCGTTGTGGGTGGGAGCGAGCGGCCTCGGCTGCATGCGCGCCTATGTGCTGCCGGGCACTCATGTCGCTACGATCGGCGAGACGCTGGATTGTCTACTGTTCATTATCGGCCTGTCGGTGCCGCTATCGGTGACGCTGATCGTCATGCTGCGGCGAGCCCATTCGTTGGCGCCGCCTCTGACGGCGGCGATAGCGGGTCTGGCTTCGGCTGCTGCTGCTGCTATCTTGTTGAATTTCTTACATCCTTTCGACGCCGCGGCGGTCGACCTCGCCGTGCATGCGGTTGCAGTGGCGATCGTCGTCGCTGCGGCATGGGCGTTCGGCACTCGGGCGCTGCAAAATTCTATTTCCGGCATGTAACCGTTCGGCCCTCAGGTTCGAATTAGGGGTGATGGGGTTGATACCATCGTAACCTAGCGGAGAACCAGGATGATCGTCCGTTCGCGTCTGCTTTTGCCGGTGGCCGCCCTTGCGCTTGCCTTCGCCTTTGCTGCACCCGCCACGTTCGCCGACGACATGAGCAAGGACACCGTGTCGAAAGACACCGGCATGAAGAAGGACACCATGTCGAAAGACACCGACATGAAGAAGGACACCATGTCCAAAGACACCATGTCGAAGTAATCACTACCTGTGCGCCGGGCCGACATTCCGAGGCCCGGCGCATCACCTTCACCCGGTGCCCCACTTGCAGAATCTAAATGACCATAAGAAGCGGCGCGGACACCCTCCGATCTTTGAAGTGCATCAACTGAAACTTGCCCCCGGATGGTATGTGCGAATCTTGTGGCAGTATGGCCAAGAGCAGCACGTTCGCGGTTTCGCGTCTGCCGACGAGGCCCAGGGTTGGGTTCACACGAAATCGGAAGGATGGTTGCGCAACCGGGCGGCTGCGTTGCGTGGCCTCTGATCACCTGGTCCCGTTAAGACATTTAGCAAAGCCAGGTCGTTTATCGGGCACCTACCTCGCCGAAACGGCGACTTCCGATTCTGGCACTCTTCGTCGGATCAAGGTGCTCCGGACAATGGTCGGTATTGGGGGCATCGCCGACATCGTCGGGTGTGACCGAAAACGTCGATCCTGACCCATCGGTCGTGACCGCAACAATTATGCTGTAACGCACAATGAAACCCGCTAGGCATGTCCGCCGCGTGCTTTGCGGAGATTGCCGCTTAAGTATCGTTATCGTTAAATTGCCGCGTCTGTTCACAAAAAATTAGGCACGCCGCAATACCTTTCCATTCAGGGACGTATTTCCAGAACTCAAGGTGCCGGACATGAACGCCCGTCAAACCGCCCTGGTTCAGCAGAGTTTCGAAAAGGTCGCGGCGCTGGGCTTGCCGGCGATAGAGCTATTCTACTCCGAGCTTTTCGCGATCGATCCTTCCCTGCGTTCGATGTTCAAGGGCGACATGAAGGAGCAGCAGAAGAAACTTCTGTCGGCACTAACGCTCGTTGTCCGTTCGCTGCACACACCGGAAAAAATCATCCCGGCCGTGCAGAAGCTCGCTGTGAAGCATCTCGATTACGGGGTGAAACCCGAGCACTACACCTATGTCGGCAATGCGCTGTTGCGCACGCTGAAGAAGGGCCTCGGTGCCGGCTACACGCCCGAGCTCAGCGACGCCTGGACCGAAGCATTCCGCCTACTCGCGCGCGTAATGAAAGAAGCGGCCTACGGCGCCGCGCACGTGCAGCCTCGCACTCAGCAACTGCGCGCCGCCGCCGGCTAGGCGCTACCTCAGTTCCAGCTCCACTGTCGGCAACAGCCGCTGAAAGGCCTCGCGGTAGGTCATCGGCACGCCGATGTTGCGGCTGTCCTGGTGCCGGCATTTTACAGTTGCAACTTTTTGCGCTGCACTTTGGTCGCGATTGGCACCTTTCTGCCGTCAGGGATGTCGGCGATGTCCGGATTTAAGTCCGCAATGCCGAATAACGGACATCAGCCGCGTGCGAAATGAATGAGTGGGCGCCGTGTTTCAGGCGCGCGCGTCAGCGCGAAGGGGAACGCAGGATGCCGTGCCGCGCCAGCACCTCGCGCACCGCCTCGACGAGCTTGTCCTCGGCGACCTTGCTCTGCGCCTGCGCCTGTTTCTGCAAATGCTGCTCGCGGCCCTTTTCCAGCTTGGCGAGCTCGGCACCGACGATCAGGTCCTTGATCAGCACCTGCGGTCCGGCCGGATCGTTCTTCTCATCGCCGCCCTGGATGACGACGCAGGGCGAATTGCGCTTGTCGGCGTATTTGAGCTGATTGCCGAGGTTGCGCGGATTGCCGAGATAAAGCTCGGCGCGGATGTCGGCCGCGCGCAGCTTGGCGACCATGTTCTGGTAGTCGGCGAGCCGGTCCTTGTCGAACACGGTAACGACCACCGGGCCGGGCTCGGGCTTGCTCTCAAGCTTGCCGAGATGCTCAAGCGCGGCGGCGAGCCGCGACACGCCGATGGAAAATCCCGTGGCATGTACGACCTCGCCGCGAAAGCGCGAAACGAGCCCGTCGTAACGGCCGCCGGCGCCAACCGAGCCAAAACGCACTGGCTTGCCGTCATCGCCCGCAATGGGGAATGTCAGGTCAACTTCGAAGACCGGGCCGGTATAATATTCGAGACCGCGAACGACCGTCTGATCAACTAAAATGCGATTAGCGTCGTACCCCGCTTGCTCGAGAAGTTTTTTGATCGCCAGAAGCTCCTGGCTGCCTTCACGGAATTTTGGATTGGTAGCGATGGCATCCCATTTGCGCGGCATTGTAAATAGTATATCACTCTCAGTTGAAGTCGACCCGCTGATATTTTCGGTTGGTGCGACCGGCGCAACAAATTCCATGACTAAATTCGCGTCATTGTCAGTGAGGCCCGCTCCCTTTGTGAAATCGCCGCTATCATCCTTACGCCCTTTGCCGAGCAAGTGACGCACGCTATCAACGCCGAGGCGATCGAGTTTATCGATCGCGCGTAGAACGGTGAGGCGTTTGCCAACATTCGCTTCCCCGCTTAGGCCGATCGCTTCCAACAAGCCATCAAGCACCTTGCGGTTATTTACCTTTACCACATAGCCTCCGCGCGGAATTCCCAGCTCCTCCATCGTGTCTGCGGCCATCATGCACATCTCGGCGTCGGCCGCCGGTGATGATGAGCCGACCGTGTCGGCGTCGAACTGCATGAATTGGCGGAAGCGCCCCGGCCCCGGCTTCTCGTTCCTGAACACCCAGCCGAAGCGGTAGCTGCGATACGGCTTCGGCAGCGTGTCGAAATTCTCCGCCACGTAGCGCGCGAGCGGCGCGGTCAGATCGTAGCGCAGCGACAGCCATTGCTCGTCATCATCCTGGAACGAGAACACGCCCTCATTGGGCCGGTCCTGGTCGGGCAGAAATTTGCCGAGCGCGTCGGTGTATTCGATCGCCGGCGTCTCCACCGCCTCGAAGCCGTAGCGCTCGTAGACCGCCCGGATTGTCTCGATCATCCGTCGGGTCGCGGCGATCTCCGCCGGGCCGCGGTCGGCGAGCCCGCGCGGCAGGCGCGCCTTGAGCTTGCTGGTTTTGTTCGTTTTGTTGGTCTTGTCGGCCATCCGCCGTTCTCGCCGGCTCGGGCTAGAGCATGATCCGGAAAAGTGGATGCCGGTTTTCCGAAAAGATCATGCTCCACCAAGGAAACCTGGAGCGCAATCGATTCAACATGAAGCGATTGCGCTCTTAAGGGCACGGCGCGGTTGGTAGCAGCCGCGTCTCGGGCGGGCAAGGTTGGCGGGCGCGGCGCGCCGGAACCGTTTCGTTCGACGCGGCCGCGGCGCCAAGACCGTTTCGCGAGCGGTCGGAATGCGTTAGCCTCTCGCCATCGCCAATCGATGAAACCGGGAGAAGCCTCGTGGAAACCTCGGTCAAGCGCGCGCCCGCCGATCGCCGCAGTCCCGGCGTCCCCAACGATCTTGACGCCTTCTGGCTGCCGTTTACGCCCAATCGCGCCTTCAAGCGCGCGCCGCGGCTCATCGCCCGCGCCAAGGACATGCACTATTACACGCCCGACGGGCGCGCGGTGCTCGACGGCCTGGCCGGGCTCTGGTGCACCAATGCCGGCCATAATCGCGACCCGATCGTCGCCGCGATCAAGCGCGAGGCGGCGGAACTCGATTACGCGCCGGCCTTCCAGTTCGCCCACCCCAAATCTTTCGAACTGGCGAGCCGGGTCGCGGCGCTGGCGCCCGGCGACCTCAACCGGGTGTTCTTCTGCAATTCCGGCTCGGAGGCGGTCGACACCGCGCTCAAGATCGCGCTCGCCTACCATCACGTGCGCGGCGAGGGCACGCGCACGCGCCTGATCGGCCGCGAGCGCGGCTATCACGGCGTCGGCTTCGGCGGTATTTCGGTCGGCGGCATCGTCAACAACCGCAAATTCTTCGGCACGCTGCTGGCCGGCGTCGACCATCTGCCGACGACCTATAGCCGCGAGCATCAGGCCTTCACCAAGGGCGAGCCGGAATGGGGCGGCCATCTCGCCGACGAGCTCGAACGCATCGTCGCGCTGCACGACGCCTCGACGATCGCCGCGGTGATCGTCGAGCCGATGGCCGGCTCGACCGGCGTGCTGCCGCCGCCCAAGGGCTACCTCGCGCGGCTGCGCGCGATCTGCGACCGCCACGGGATTTTGCTGATCTTCGACGAGGTGATCACCGGCTTCGGCCGCCTCGGCTACGCCTTTGCCGCCGAGCGCTATGGCGTGACGCCCGACCTCATTTGTTTCGCCAAAGGCATAACCGCGGGCGCGGTGCCGATGGGCGGCGTGATCGCGCGCGAGGGCCTCTACGAGGCCTTCATGCGCGGGCCCGAGCACGCCATCGAGCTGTTTCACGGCTATACCTATTCGGCGCACCCGCTCGCCTGCGCCGCCGGCCTCGCGGCGCTCGATCTCTATCGCGACGAAAACCTGTTTGAGCGGGCGAAGAAACTCGAGCCGCTCCTCGCCGACGCGGCGATGACGCTCAAAGGCCTGCCGGGCGTGCTCGACGTACGCACCGTCGGGGTATCGGCCGGCATCGACCTCACCTCGCTCCCCGGCGCCGTGGGCAAGCGCGGCTACGAAGTCATGGAGCGCGCCTTCAACGACGAAGACCTGCTCATCCGCATCGCCGGCGACACGCTCGCCATCGCTCCGCCGCTGATCGTGAGCGAAGCGCAGATCGGCGAGATTTTCGACAAACTGGGGCGGGCGATCAGGGCGGTGGCCTAAATCCCTTGTGGAGTTCGGCATTTTTCGCTAGCAAGTTACGCGATGAGAACGTATAGTGAACATTAAACCGAATCAGATTGCGGGATTTTGGAACGATGGACGCTGCTGTTAATGCCGCTTTCGTCAGCGAGGCGCATTGGCATAGCGTGGAGCGGGTCGACTTTCCCGTCGTCCAGGCGAGAAACTGGCCGATCCTGCCCGAAAACGACAATGTTTCCGGCGCGCCTGAAAGGTTACTGGCTGCAAACAGATATTGGCGCCAACATTTTTGGCCAACGCCGTTTCAAAGCGTGACTCACGTGGTGAAAACCGGCGACGCTCGATCGTTATCATTTCTAAAAGACTCTTCGGTCCACCTGGTCGTTACTTCTCCGCCCTACTTCAACTTAAAACCCTACCATAGTGACTGCCTCGGTAAGCAATTGGGGCGCGTCAACGACTATGATCAGTTTTTGGAAGAGCTTGACCGTGTGTGGTCGGAATGCCTGCGCGTGCTCGTTCCTGGGGGCAGGGTCTGTTGTGTCATTGGCGACATATTGGTTCCTCGGAAGGTTGACGGCAGGCATCGAATCCTTCCGTTGCCGGCGGATATTATGGTTCGATCTAGGCGGGTCGGTTTCGATACATTGACTCCGATATTGTGGTTCAAGATCGGAAACAGGACCAACGAAGCAGGGGGCGGATCATCGGGGTACTATGGAAAGCCTTATCAGCCGGGCGCTATAATCAAGAATGATTTCGAACATCTTCTGATGCTCCGCAAACCGGGCGGTTATCGCAAGACGACAATGCTACAAAAGTCGCTATCGATGCTGCAAAGGGACGAAATGGACTTATGGCAGCGTCCGTTTTGGTCAGATATCAGGGGAGCGAGCCTTCGTAACGGCCACCCCGCACCCTTTCCAATTGAATTGGCGGAGCGGTTGATTCGGATGTACAGCTTTGCCGGCGATGTCGTCCTCGATCCATTCGGCGGCTCAGGCTCGATGACGGCGGCAGCTATTCGCGCAGGAAGAAATTCTGTGTTGGTCGAAATTGAGCCGCACTATTCAAAAATTGCAGTACGCAAGATAATGGAAGAATTCAAAAGGCCACGGACGGCAGGACCCTCGGCCCAAACCGCATATTTTGGGTAGCCCGGACCATCGATGCCCATGGCGGGTTCCATTGAAGACCTTATTGTCTCCGAAGTTGCTACAACCGCCTATCATCCGCGAACTTCTAAGCACAGTGACGCCCAGTCTCTCGTGATCATCCGGGACTTGTTGGCAGCTTGTCCAATCTTGGCAGCTCGCGCTTCGACCGGCGAACTTGTTGGTAGATTGCGCCATCATCAACAAATCGGTCATAGCGATTGGGTGATTGATGTCGCGCTTGGAACTGCTCCTGGGGTTCCGGAACCGCCTAAAGCAGGAGATCTCATTAGAATCACGGAACCGACGCTCATTCAGATTGCAATTGAGCTAAAGTCCATTTGGACCGAGCATGGAAAAGCTCGGAAAAATAGGTTGCGCGATTTCGAGGCGTTTCACGGCCACGCGCACGAGTACAGCAAAAAGACCGTTGCCGCCGCCTTTCTTGTCGTTAATGCAGCCGAGGTCTTTCTGTCGCCACTGAATTTAGATGCTCGCAGCCGCGAGCCCATTACACAGCATGGACGAAAGGCAAAATCGACCGGACAGCTCGTGAAAGAGACTATCGACATGTTCAGATCGATACATTTGCGCAACCATGAGACTGACGTTCCCGGTCTCGAGGCGCTGGGCGTCGTTGTAATAGAGCATGACAACTTGAATTACCTCGACGCGAGGCCCCAATATGGGAGATCGCCCAGAGGTATCGGCAGCTGCGCAAACCAAGCCAAGCTTCTCCGGCGCCCCCAGCGCTTAAGGTGGGCGATCCGCTACATTATCGCACGATGATCCAGCGTATCTGCAATGCTTACAGCGAGCGATTTCCTTAACTGGGTGTAGCCGTAGAAACTTGCGGCGGCTATGCTGCGTAGCACCCGTACGACAGTCGCTTGGCAGACTTGCGGCGCCGCGGCCCTTGTGGACACTGATGGCATCCGGGTGCGAATCGTCGGCGCCGAAGACATCCGCGAACGGCTTGCGGCGGGCTCCGGGCTTGGGCATGCTCCGGCATAGTTGAGTGGCGGGGTTATCATGGCGCGCATCAGTGCCATCTTTATTGTCTTCTGCATGGTGCTGATCGCCGGCTCGCTCGGCGCGGTGCTCTATCTTCGCTTTGGCTTGACCGCTGGCGAGTCGGCCTTGGCGGCGCTCGGCGTTTTGACCGGGCTCGCCATCTACAACGCCGTTTCCGGACGCCAGCGCGACCGCCAGGCGGTGAGCGATCAGGTCGCCAACCTCGCCCGCGGCTCGGGCGATCTGGCGCGTCAGCTCGCGGAATTCGGGCGGCGGCTGAACATCATGGAGACCAAGCTCGGGACGGTGCTCGACAAGGCATTGGCGACCGCCCAGCCGCTCGCCGCCGAGATCGAGGAGCTGTCGCGGCTGGTCAAGCAGCTCGCCGATACGGTTGCCGTGCACGACGCGACGCTGGGCCGCGAGCGCAGCGACCCGGAGGCGGCAACGCTTCCGGTCGTCGACGCCTCGCCGCTGGCGACGGCGGCGCCCGCCGCCCCGGCGGCCAGTCCGCCCACTCCGCCGGTTGCGCCGGCGCGGTCCGAAATTGCCGCCTTCAGCGGCTTGGACCGCGACGCCATCATCGCCATGATCCGCGGTGCCATCGAGGCGCACAGGATCAGCCTCTTCCTGCAGCCCATCGTCACCTTGCCGCAGCGCAAGGTGCGCTATTACGAGTCGATGTCGCGGCTTAAGGCCGAAAACGGCGAGACCGTCGCGGCCGAGGATTTCCTCTCCTACGCCGAAGCCGGCTCGCTGATGCCGAAGCTCGATGCGCTTTCGGTGCTGCGGTGCGTGCAGGTGGTGCGGCGTCTGTTGCTCAAGAACCGCGACATCGGCTTGTTCTGCAATCTTTCCAGCGCCACCCTGACCGACGCGGAATTCCCGCACTTGCTCGAATTCGCCGATGCCAACCGCGCGATCGCTCCGTCTCTGGTGTTCGAGTTCACGCAGAGCGCGGTGCGCGCCATGGGACCGCTCGAGCATGAGAGTCTCGCTGCGCTCGCCGAGCGCGGCTTCCGTTTTTCCATGGATAACCTCGCCGATCTTCGTGTCGAGCCGCGCGAACTGACCGAGCGCGGTTTCCGCTTCATCAAGGCGCCGGCGATGCTGCTGTTGAACCGCGTCGGCGCCGCCTCCAGCGACATTCATCCGGCCGATTTTTCCGATTTGCTCGGCCGCTTCGGCATCGATCTCATCGCCGAACGGATCGAGAGCGAATCGACCGTGGTCGATCTCCTCGATTACGATGTCCGCTTCGGACAGGGCTTTCTGTTCTCGCCGCCGCGCCCGGTGCGCGCGGAGGCGCTGCAAGGGCTGGGGGGCGATGTCGCCAGGACCGAGCCTGCCAATGTTGAGATGGCCAAGGCCGATTCCGTCAATGGCGCGCCGGCGTCGCGCGATGTTGCCGGGCCGGATCGGCGGCCGACCGTTAAGCCGGCCGCGGCGAGCGATGCCGCCGCCGCTCCGGCGGCGCTGAGCGGCGGCGGCCTCGCCCAGCTCGCCCGCACCGGCAGCGGACGCAATTGATGCGACACGAGGCTTGATTGCTTCCTCGCCTTGCCCCTGGCAATGACGGCCCGCGCCCCTTGCCCGACATGATCGAACGATTTGCACCGCTCGCGCGCGACTATGACGTGCTGCTCTGCGACGTCTGGGGCGTGGTGCATAACGGCGTTGCCGCTTTCGCCGAGGCCGGCGACGCGCTCGCACGCTTTCGCGGGCGCGGCGGCACGGTGATCCTCATCACCAATGCGCCGCGGCCCGGGGCCACGGTGCAGAGAATTCTCGACCGGCTCGGCGTCGCGCGCGAGGCCTACGACGCGATCATGAGCTCCGGCGACGTGACCCGCAGCATCGTCGAGAGCCGGCTGAGCGAACGCGTGTTCCATCTCGGCCCGCAGCGGGATCGACCGATCTTTGCCGACCTCGACGTCAGCTTCGCGCCGGTCGAGGCCGCTGATTACGTGGTGTGCTCGGGCCTGTTCGACGACACCACCGAGACGCCGGAGAGCTACCGCGAGATGCTGGCGTTCATGCGCGAGCGCTCGCTGTTCATGGTCTGCGCCAATCCCGACATCGTCGTCGAGCGCGGCAACGCGCTGGTCTATTGCGCCGGCGCGCTGGCTGACGCCTATATGGGGCTCGGGGGCGAGGTGCTTTATTGCGGCAAGCCGCACGCGCCGATCTATCGGGCCGCGCTCGGCAAGGCGGCGCAAATCCGCGGCGGCGAGGTGCCGCTCGATCGAGTCCTCGCGGTCGGTGATTCGCTCAGGACCGATCTCAAGGGCGCGGCGGCGTTCGGCGTCGATTGCCTGTTCGTCATCTCCGGCATCCATGCCGAGGAATTCGGTTCGCGCGAGGCGCCGGACCCTTCGCGCCTCAACGCGATGTTCGCCGCCGCCGGCGTCACGCCGAAAGCGGTCGCGCGCCGGCTGGTGTGGTGACCCGGTGCTCCGTCGAAGCTGCCTGGCGACGACGGCCGAATGCAGGACCCGCGCGAGCCTTACGCCGGAGCGGCCTCCTCGCTCTCGGCGAACGCCGCCTCGATCTTGGCCTTCAGCGTCTGCGCGTTGAACGGCTTGACGATGTAATTGTTCACGCCCGCCCTCTTCGCCGCGACCACGTTTTCGGTCTTCGACTCGGCCGTCACCATGATGAATGGCGTCTGCTCCAGGCTCGGATCGGCGCGCATCTTGCGAAGCAGGTCGTAGCCGGTCATCGGCTCCATGTTCCAGTCCGAAATCACCAGCCCGTAGCGCTTGACGTGCATCTTGGCGAGCGCCGCGGCGCCGTCGCCGGCTTCGTCGATGTCGGAGAAGCCGAGTTGCTTCAACAGATTGCGGATGATGCGGACCATGGTGCTGTAGTCGTCGACCACCAGCACCGGCATTAGCGGATCGAGAGCCATGGTTTTGCTCCCTGGCGCAGCCCAATTGCCCGGGACCGACTCGCCGTCGGCTGATCAAATCAAGCGGCGCCGCTCCCGGCGTCCCCCCAAGCGGACGGCAAGGTTACCATCGGGTGATTGAACGGCGGGTTAATCGCAGGCGGCCCGGCCCCCCGGGGGCGGTGCCACAGCCCGATCGGCCCTGATGCTTGACTTGGCCTTCCCGGGACGGCACCTACGGCCGGCAGGTTCATTAACCATTGAAACCAGATGGCGCCGAAACGCTTCATCGTCGTGCGCGATTTTGCGCCCGATGACGCGCTCCGCGGCGCCGTCCTCGCCATCGGCAATTTCGACGGCGTGCATCGCGGCCATCGCACCGTCATCGCCGCGGCGCGCGCGCGCGCCGCGAGGCTGGGAAGGCCGGCGGCGGCGCTAACCTTCGAACCACATCCGCGCACGTTCTTCATTCCGCAGCAGGCGCTGTTTCGGCTCACCGACGAGGCGGCCAAGCTGCGTCTCCTCGCCGCCACCGGGCTCGACGGCGCGATCGTGCTCACCTTCGACGCGGCGCTCGCCAATCTCAGCGCGCAGGAGTTCATCTCCGGCGTCTTGGTCGGGCGGTTCGCGCTGAGCGGAGCGGTGATCGGCTTTAACTTCCATTTCGGCAAGGGCCGCGCCGGCTCGCCGACCCTCCTCGCCGCGGAGGGCGAGCGCTATGGCTTCAGCGTCGATGTCGTGCCGCCGTTCACCGATGGCGGGCAGCCAATATCCTCGGGCCCGATCCGCGAAGCGTTGATCGCCGGCCGCGTCGAGGAGGCGGCCTCGGCGCTCGGCTATCCCTGGTTTGTCTCCGGCACGGTCGTGCATGGCGACAAGCGCGGACGGGAATTGGGCTTCCCGACCGCCAATATCAGGCCCGACCCGAGCTGTCGGTTGCACCACGGCATCTACGCGGTGCGGGCGCAGGTCGAAGGGCGCCGTTACGACGGCGTTGCCAGCTTTGGCCGCCGCCCGATGTTCGACAATGGCAGCGTGCTGCTCGAGGTTTTTTTGTTCGAGTTTTCCGACGATCTCTACGGCCGTTCGATCGACGTCGCCTTCATCGGCTGGATCCGCGAGGAGCAGATGTTCGATTCCGTCGCCGATCTGGCGCGCCGGATCGCGCAGGACGTCGACGCGGCGCGTCAAATACTGGCGCGGATCAAGGACACGTTTTTCCCGGCTGAGCTTTTGGCGGTCGCCGAAACGCCGCTCGACCGGCAGGCTTGACCGAACCGCCCCTTGCGCCGCGCCAGCGGCTTGTTAGAAGGCGCGCTATGAACGAGAAGCCGAAGCCGGCACGCGATTACAGTGAGACGCTGTTCCTGCCCAAGACCGATTTCCCGATGCGCGCCGGCCTGCCGCAGAAGGAGCCGGAACTGCTTGCGCGCTGGCGGAGCCTCGACCTTTACGGCCGTCTGCGCGCCGCCGGAAGAGGCCGGCCGCGCTTCATCCTCCACGACGGACCGCCCTACGCCAACGGCAACGTCCATATCGGCACCGCGCTCAACAAGGTCCTCAAGGACGTGGTGACGAAGAGCCAGCAGATGCTCGGCTTCGACTCGAACTTCGTGCCGGGCTGGGACTGCCACGGCCTGCCGATCGAATGGAAGGTGGAGGAGGAGTATCGCGCCAAGGGCCGCGACAAGGACAAGGTGCCGCTGGTCGAGTTCCGCGGCGAGTGCCGGGCCTTCGCCGAGCATTGGATCAACGTGCAGCGCGAGGAGTTCGAACGCCTCGGCGTCGTCGGCGACTGGGACCACTATTACAGCACCATGACTCATGCCGCTGAGGCGCAGATCGCGCGCGAGCTGATGAAGTTCGCGCAGAACGGCACGCTCTACCGCGGCTCCAAGCCGGTGATGTGGTCGGTGGTGGAGAAGACCGCGCTCGCCGAGGCCGAGGTCGAGTACGAGGACTACGTCAGCGACACGGTGTGGGTGAAGTTTCCGGTCGTTGAAGTAGAAGTCGTGCTTCATGGGCAAGCCTCTAAGAAGCATCGTGATGCCGCTGAGAAGATTGCGCGTGAGCTCCGCAACAGTGCGGTTGTTATCTGGACCACAACTCCTTGGACCATTCCGGGCAATCGCGCAATCAGCTTCTCGCCGAAAATCGCGTATGGCCTTTATGAGGTCGTGGATGCTCCGAGCGACAATTGGGCCAAACAGGGCGACCGATTGCTGCTCGCCGACAAATTGGCGGTCGACATATTCCGGCAGGCGCGCGTGACCGCTTTCAAGAAGGTCCGAAGCGTTTCAACTGACGATCTGGCAAATCTTGTCTGCGCGCATCCGCTCAAGAGCTTCAACAGGGGCTATGACTTCAAGGTTCCGCTGCTTCCCGGCGAGCACGTGACCGAGGATACAGGCACCGGTTTCGTGCACACCGCGCCGGGACATGGGCGCGAGGACTTCGATATTTGGACCGCGAATGCGCGCAAGCTTGCCGAGCGAGGCATCAACACCGCCATTCCCTATACCGTGGACGCCGACGGGCGCTTCACCGATCAGGCGCCCGGCTTCGCCGGCAAGCGGGTGATCACCGAGGACGGCGAGAAGGGCGACGCCAACGAGGCGGTGATCAAGGCCTTGATCGATGCCGGCATGCTGATCGCGCGCGGTCGCTTGAAACACCAATATCCCCACTCTTGGCGCTCGAAAAAGCCGGTCATTTTCCGCAACACGCCGCAATGGTTCATCGCGATCGACAAGCCGATCGCAGCTTTTGCCTCGGCGCTGCCCGCCGGGTTGCCGTCGACCTCCCACCATGGGGCAGAGGTGCGGGGAGTGACGCTGCGCCAATGCGCCTTGGCCGCGATCAAGGAAACGCGTTGGGTGCCGGAGCAGGGCGAGAATCGCATCACCGGCATGGTCGAAAGCCGACCTGACTGGGTGATCTCGCGCCAGCGCGCCTGGGGCGTGCCGATCGCGGTGTTCATCAAGGAGAGGCCGGACGGATCAGTCGAGATTCTCAACGATCCGGACGTCAATGTCCGCGTCATCGATGCGTTCGAAGAAGAGGGCGCGGACGCCTGGTACCGGCCGGGCGCGCGCGAGCGCTTTCTCGGCAAGCTCGCCAATGACGGCTGGCAGAAGGTCGACGATATCCTCGATGTCTGGTTCGATTCCGGCTCGACGCACGCCTTCGTGCTCGAGGATGCGCAGCATTTCCCCGGGCTGGCCGGCATTCGGCGCAAGTACGAGGGCGGAGCCGACGTCGTGATGTATCTCGAAGGCTCCGACCAGCACCGCGGCTGGTTTCAATCCTCGCTGCTCGAATCCTGCGGCACCCGCGGCCGCGCGCCGTTCGACATCGTCGTGACTCACGGCTTCATCCTCGACGAAGCCGGGTACAAAATGTCGAAATCGCTCGGCAACGTGATCGCGCCGCAGGACGTGATCAAGCAGTCGGGCGCCGATATTCTGCGGCTGTGGGCCTGCGCCACCGATTACTGGGACGACCAGCGCATCGGCCCGGAGATCCTAAAAACGACCGTCGAGACCTACCGCAAGCTGCGCAACACGCTGCGCTGGATGCTCGGCAACCTCGCGCATTTCCACCCCGCGGATGAGGTCCGCCAGGAAGCGATGCCCGAACTCGAGCGCCTGATGCTGCATCGCCTCGCCGAGCTCGATGCGCTGGTGCGCTCGGCTTACGCCGATTTCGACTTCAAGCGCATCTTCGCCGCGCTCAACGCCTTCATGACCACCGACCTCTCGGCCTTCTATTTCGATATCCGCAAGGACGCGCTCTATTGCGACCCGTACTCCTCGGTCACCCGCAAGGCCTGCCTCACCCTGCTCGACCAGCTGTTCCGCTCGACGACGATCTGGCTCGCGCCGATGCTGTGCTTCACCGCCGAGGAGGCCTGGCTCTCGCGCGATGCGTCGGCTTCCTCCATCCATCTGGAGCTCTTCCCGCCGGTGCCCGCCGCGTGGCGCGACGAAGCGTTGGCGGAAAAGTGGCGCAAGGTGCGCCAAGTCCGGCGCGTGGTGACCGGCGCGCTCGAGATCGAGCGCGCGCAGAAGCGCATCGGCTCCTCGCTCGAGGCGCATCCGGTCGTGCATATGTCCGATCCCGACCTGTTCGCCGCGGTTGTCGACATCGATCTCGCCGAAGTTTGCATCACCTCGGGGGCGGCGCTGGTCGAAGGCGAGGGGCCGCCGGAGGCCTTCCGGCTGCCGGACGTGCCGAGTGTCGCCGTCATTCCGGAATTGGCGCAAGGACGCAAATGCGCCCGCTCGTGGAAAATCTCGCCGTCCGTCGGGCTCGATCCGCAATATCCCGACGTCACGCCGCGCGATGCGCAGGCGCTGCGCGAATGGGAATTGACGCGCAAGGCGGCGGAGTAGGGGCGAGGCGTGGCGGATGCGGCGCAAGGAAAAGCGGACCGCTCCTACGCCTGGGGGCTGCTGAGCGCATTCGGACTCGCGCTCGGCGCGGTCACCTGCGCCATCGATCAGGCGGTGAAGCTTTGGCTGTTGCACGGGTTCGATCTCGGCAGCCGCGAGCAGGCGGCAATAGCGCCCTTTGTCGATCTCGTTCTCACCTGGAATACCGGCATCAGCTACGGCCTGTTTCCGCAGCAGGGACCGCTCGGCCAGTGGATGCTGCTCGCCTTTAAGGCCGCGGCGGTGGCGTTCCTGTGGATTTGGCTCGCGCGGACCCATTCCCGGCTGACCGCGGCGGCGCTCGGGCTCATCATCGGCGGGGCGCTGGGCAATGCCATCGACCGGCTGCACTGGCCGGGCGTCATGGATTTCGTGCTATTCCACGTCGAAACCACCGGCTTTAGCTTCCGCTGGTATGTCTTTAACCTTGCCGACGTCGCCATCGTTGCCGGAGTCATCGGCCTGCTCTACGATTCGCTGCGGGCCGGGACGCCGCAAAAGCGCCCCGATCACGGATAAGAAAACGTCGAGGTTTCGGCTGTCTCCGGGTCCATTCTCCATTCCTGGAGCGCCGCGCCGGCACGTCGGGTGAGGGCATGCCGCAGGATCGCAGAGGTGACCGCGATGTCGGCCAGGCGGCGCGCATGCGCGCGGCGCTCTTGCGCTTGGTTTTCGGCGCCGTTTCCGTCGGCCTCGTCGGCCTCGCCGGCAATGCGGCGCGCGCCGGCGACGACGATAACTCGAATGAATCCTTCATGACCAAGTTCATGAAGACGATCGGTATCATGCCGGGCGTCAACACCTCTGCGATCCACTACACCGAGCGCTCGCCGCTCGTGGTGCCGCCGACGCGCGACCTGCCTCCGCCGGGTTCCGGACCCGGGGCTGTTGCCGACTGGCCGCAGGAGCTCGCCAAACAGCATAAGGGCGCCAAAACCAAGACAGGGGTGGTTCCCGACACCGCCGTCAAAACACCGAATCCGCCCGTAGAGAAAAAGCCTTGGTACAATCCGACCGGTTGGTTTGACAAAGAAGAATACGCGCCATTTGCCGGCGAGCCGTTGCGTGCGGACCTGACGGATCCGCCGGCCGGTTACCGCATTCCGTCTTCGGATCAGCCCTACGGCATCGGGCCGGAAAAGAAAGCGAAGCCGCAAAAGGCCGGCGACGGCACCGAGGTCCAGCCCGGCAAATAGCCGCGGCGCGGACTCTGCGCCCGGCAAAGAAGGCATTCAGCATCGAGTTGCGGATCTGCCGCTATGCCTTCTCCGATTGCTCGCGAACCAGGGTGATGATCGCGGAGAAGTCCGATCCGCTGCGGCCAATTTCCGCGAACTGCTCGTAAATCGCGGCCGCCTGCGCGCCGAGCGTAGTCTTGGCCTTGACCGACGCGGCCGCCTCGCGGGCGAGCTTGAGATCCTTCAACATCAGCGCCGCGGCAAACCCTGGCTTGTAACTATTGTTAGCCGGACTGGCCGGCACCGGCCCCGGTACCGGACAATAGCTGGTCAGCGACCAGCACTGCCCGGAAGAGGAGGAGGCGACATCGAATAAGGCCTGGTGCGAGAGGCCCAGCTTTTCGCCCAGCACGAACGCCTCGCTCACCGCAATCATGGAGACGCCGAGAATCATGTTGTTGCAGATCTTGGCAACCTGGCCGTTGCCGGCTTCGCCGCAATGCACGACGCGTTTACCCATGCGCTCCAGCAGCGGTCTCCCGCGGGCGAACGCGTCGGCGGAGCCGCCGACCATGAAGGTGAGCGTCGCCGCCTTGGCGCCGCCGACACCGCCCGAGACCGGCGCATCGAGCGTGGCGATGCCACGCTCGGCCGCAAGGTGATGCGCCTTACGTGCGCTGGCGACGTCGATGGTCGAGCAATCGATGAACAGCGCGCCCTGGTTGGCGGCCGGCAGGATGTCGTTCCAAACCGACAAGACATGCTCACCCGCCGGCAGCATGGTGACGACGATGTCGGCGTTTTCGACGCAAGCTTTGGCGTTGGCCACGATCTGCACGCCGTCGCGGGCGGACGCCTCGCGCGAGGCCGGTACCATGTCGAAGCCGCGCACGTGTTCGCTGGCCTTGACCAGATTGGCCGCCATCGGCCCGCCCATGTTTCCAAGACCGATGAATCCGATATTCGCCATGTGCGTTTAGCTCCTTGTGAGATCGGCCGGCGTCACTGCTTGAGAACGCGGCAAGACGTTAGAATTTCTCCTCGCCGCGGCGACGGAATGCGTCGGGGAAATCGCGGTAAAGTGCGAATACGACGTTGGCGGCCAGCGCATTGACGCCGAAATGAACGCTCTCGGCCGGCTCCCGGCGCGCCGCCACGTGCGCGAATGCGGCGTCAAGCTGCTGCAATCCGTTTGTCTCGATCATCAAATGAAACTCGCGGAAATCCGCCGGCGCCAACCCAAGCTTTCGCCGCATCAGGCGCCAATTCTCGATCAATCCTTCGGTCTTCAAGTATTCCATGTATTCGGCGACGCGCTCGCCAAACGTAATGTCGCTGACGCCGGGCTTGAGATCGCACCACACATGATAGATGTCCATAGATGCGGTCCTTATTGTCGTGCCCGGCCGGCGGTCGTTGCGGACGAGCCCGTTGCTCAATCTGCGAACTGCAATTCCAGGTCACCGACCGATTGGAAATGCCGCTCGACAATCCCGGCCGTAACGCCGTCCAGCGTGTCCGGCTGCCAGCGCGGATTGCGATCCTTGTCGACGATCTGCGCGCGGATGCCTTCGACGAAATCGTGCCCGGCAATACAGGCGAGGGCGATGCGGTAATCCTGCTGGAAGCTCTCCTCCAGGCGCTTGAAGGAAGCCGCATCGCGGATGTTGCGCAGCGTCACCTTGAGCGAGGTCGGCGACATCTTCCGCATGGTGGCGAGCGCGCCCTGCGCCGCAGCGTCTTCCACGGTGGCGAGGCGACCGACGATGCCTTCGACATCGTCGGCGCTGAAACAGGCGTCGATCCACGTC
>DATHCD010000035.1:0-46911 GCA_035319735.1 Xanthobacteraceae bacterium
TGGCGCGCGCCGTCGTGCGCCGTGCCGAGCGGTTGATGGTGACGCTGGCCGCTCAGCCTTCCGAAAAGGTCGGCGAAGCCTCGCTCAAATATGTCAACCGCCTGTCCGATTTCCTGTTCGTCGCGGCGCGCAGCGCCAATCATCATGCGGGCGGCGACACTTTGTGGGAACCCGGCCGCAATATTTAGGACCGGTGCGGGGCGCCGATCGGTCGCGTCATTCCTTTGCCCGTCCACATCCCGTAGCACATCGCTTGCAATCTCAAGCCACGCGCTTAAAGCGAAAGCCTGGGTTTCGCGCTGCCGCCGGCGCCGAGCGCCACGGCGGCAGGAATTGAGGCACATGGCGATCAACGAGGGGGTCAAACAGCGCGATCGTTCGCTGGTGCGCGGGCTGCTTGAGGCCCTGCCCGAGGCGACGCTTGTTATCGGCGAAGACGATCGCGTCGTCGCCGCCAATGCCGTCGCGCGCAGCCTGCTTCCGAGCCTGCGACGGGACGAGCTTTTGGCGCGCAGCCTGCGCTCGCCCGACGTGCTCGATTCCGTTGCCCGCGTTCGCGCTTCTGGCCGCAGCGAGCGAGTCGTTTGGCTCGAAAAAGTTCCGGTCGAACGCTCGTTCGAGGTCTCTATCGCGCCCTTCGGCGACGAGGGATTCGACCCGGCCGTCATTCTCTCCCTCCGCGACCTGACAGAGGCGCGCCGGCTCGAGCGCATGCGCGTCGATTTCGTCGCCAATGCCAGCCACGAGCTGCGCACGCCGCTGGCGGCTCTTTCCGGCTTCATCGAAACCCTGCAGGGCACGGCGCGCGAGGATAGCAAGGCGCGGGAGCGCTTCCTGATCATCATGCAGGAGCAGGCGCGGCGCATGGCGCGGCTGATCGACGATCTCCTGTCGCTGTCGCGCATCGAGCTCAACGCGCATCGCCGCCCCGACACTCCTGTCGATCTGGCGCCAATCGTCCACCAGGTGGTGGACGGGCTGCAGACATTGGCGCGCGACCGCGGCGTGACCGTGCAGGTCGAGGCGGCGGGCGCGCTGACGGTGCCCGGCGACCGCGATGAGTTGGTCCGCGTGGTCGAAAACCTCCTCGAGAACGCGCTCAAATACGGCGCCGCCGGCAAGCGCGTCGACATCACCTTGGCGCAGGACGTGTCCTCCGCGGGTGAGCCGGAAGCGTTGGTTGGCGTGCGCGATTACGGGCCCGGCATCGCGCCGGAGCATCTGCCCCGGCTGACCGAGCGCTTTTATCGCGTGGATGTTTCCGAGAGCCGCGCCCAGGGCGGCACCGGGCTCGGGCTGGCGCTGGTCAAGCACATCCTCAACCGTCACCGCGGCCGATTATCGATCGAAAGCAGGCCCGGAGCAGGCGCCACTTTCGTCGTTCACCTGCCCGTCGCCGGCTCGCAGATTTCGGATAAATAGCAAGTTTTCTCAACCAGTTGTGGTGTCATCCAATTGTCATCCTAGGCTCATAGAACGGTGACGTGGTCAACGTAAATACTGCGCAGCTGCGGGCCTGGCGTGCTCGAGCCATCTCCGCCCCAGCGCGTTGCCTAGAGACGTCGAACAGCACACAAGGTCCCTGAAAGGGGACGAAACTCGGCGCGAGGGCGACCGGCGTCGCCCGAAGCTGCGCACAGGAGAGAATCCGTGAACCACTTGAGAACGCTTGTCGTCGCCGGCTTCCTGGCCGCGACGGTTCTTCCCGCCGCCGCTATTGATATCTCCGGCGCCGGCGCGACTTTCCCCTATCCGGTCTACGCCAAATGGGCGGACGCGTACAAGAAGCAGACCGGGGTCGGGCTCAATTATCAATCGATCGGCTCGGGCGGGGGCATCAAGCAAATCGAGGCGAGGACCGTCACCTTCGGCGCGACCGACGCGCCGCTCAAGGGCGAGGAGCTTGACAAGAACGGCCTCGTGCAGTTTCCGATGGTGATGGGCGGAATCGTTCCCGTGTTGAACGTCGAGGGCATCAAGGCCAGCGAGCTTGTCCTCGACGGTCCGACCCTTGCTGGAATCTATCTCGGCACGGTGAAGAGCTGGGATGATCCGGCGATCAAGAAACTCAACCCCAGTGTCAAGCTGCCGTCGCAGGCTATCGCCGTCGTCCACCGCTCGGACGGCTCCGGCACCACCTTCAACTTCACGTATTATCTGTCAGAGGTCAGTCCTGATTGGAAGTCGAAGGTCGGTTCGGCGACATCGGTAGAATGGCCGGTCGGCATCGGCGCCAAGGGCAATGAGGGCGTATCCAACAATGTGAGCCAGACCGGCGGCTCGATTGGCTATGTCGAGTATGCCTACGCGCTGCAGAACAAGCTGATCTACACCAAGATGATGAACAAGGACGGCAAGACGGTTGCGCCCACGAGCGAGGCTTTCCAGGCCGCTGCCGCCAACGCGGACTGGAATTCGGTCCCCGGCTACGGCGTGATCCTGGCCAATCAGGCAGGTGCCGAATCCTGGCCGATGACGGCGGCGACGTTTATTCTCATCCCCAAACAGCCGAACGATGTCGCCGCCACGACTGAAGCGCTTAAATTCTTTGCCTGGGCCTATACCAATGGCGACAAGATGGCCGAGGAGCTTGACTACGTGCCGATGCCGAAAAAGGTCGTGGTCGAGATCGAAAAGCTCTGGAGCAAAGAAATCAAGGATTCCAGCGGCAAGCCGCTCCACATGAGCAGCGCTGGGAATTAGGTTCGAAAGCGAGATCCGCGGCGCCGCCGCCGTTGCGCGGCGCCTTCTCTTTGTGGACCGGCCGCGGGGGCACCTTTGTGCGGCGGCCGGTAGATCGTTTGAGTAGGCGCACCCCCTGCCAGGCCCCCTTGCGGAGCAGCAGGAAGGGGGAATGAGCGCCTCGGTGGACGCGGTCCCGGAGGCATCCGTGGTTGACCTAGCGCTGCAGGAGGAGGTGGTGGTGTCCTTTGAGGCGACCACGCGCGCCAAGGTGCTCGACCGGCTGCGCCTCGGTGATGCCGCTTTCTATCATGTTACGCGCGCCGCAGCCTTCGGAGTGCTGCTGCTTTTGAGCGGCGTCATCGTCGCGCTGATCGACGGTTCGCTGCCGGCGCTCAAGGCCTTCGGCCTCGGGTTCCTGACCACCGAGAGATGGAATCCGGTCACCGAGCGATTCGGCGCCCTGGCGCCGATCTACGGGACGCTCGTCACTTCGTTCATCGCCATGTTGATTGCGGTGCCGGTGGGCCTGATGATCGCCTTCTTCCTCACCGAACTATGCCCGCAATGGCTGCGGCGGCCGATCGGCATTGCCATCGAACTCCTCGCCGGCATTCCGAGCATCATCTACGGGATTTGGGGACTTTTCGTCTTCGCTCCGTTCCTGCAGGCGACGTTGCAGCCGCTGCTGATCAACACGCTCGGCAAGGCGCCCGGCATTGCGCCGCTTTTCTCCGGCCCGCCCTACGGCATCGGCATGCTGACCGCGGGACTGATCCTCGCCATCATGGTGCTGCCGTTCGTGACTTCGATCTCGCGCGACGTGTTCGAGGCGGTGCCCCCGGTGCTCAAGGAGGCGGCCTACGGCGTCGGTTGCACGACCTGGGAGGTGACGCGCTACGTGGTGCTCCCTTATGCCAGGGTCGGCGTGATCGGCGGGGTGATGCTCGGCCTCGGCCGCGCGTTGGGCGAGACCATGGCGGTGACCTTCGTTATCGGCAACGCCCACCGCGTTGCGGTCTCCCTGCTGGCGCCCGGCACCACCATTTCCGCCACCATCGCCAACGAATTCACCGAAGCGCTGGGCGATCTCTACACCTCCTCGCTCATCTCCCTCGGCTTGATCCTGTTCGTTATCACCTTCATCGTGCTGGCGGTGGCGCGTTACATGCTGCTGCGCATCGAGCGCAGGATCGGGTGACGCCATGGCGGATCAAGAACGGACCGCTCGTTACGTTGCCCGCCGTCGCCGCAATGCCGTGGCGATGACGCTGTCGCTTTCGGCGACGCTGTTAGGGCTGGGCTGGCTGGTGCTGGTTCTGGGCGCGCTCCTTTGGCATGGCTTCGGCGGGTTGTCGCTGGCGGTATTTACGCAGATGACGCCGCCGCCGGGAGCGAGCGGCGGACTGCTCAATCCGATCGTGGGCAGCCTGATTCTGACCGTCCTTGCGGTTGCGATCGGCACGCCGATCGGCATCCTCGCCGGCACCTATATGGCCGAATATGGCCGTTATGACCGCTTGACCAGCGTCGTGCGCTTCATCAACGACATCCTGCTCAGCGCGCCGTCCATCGTCGTCGGGCTGTTCATCTATGAAATCATGGTCGCGCCGATGGGCCATTTCTCCGCCTGGGCGGGAGGGGTGGCGCTGGCCGTCCTCGTCATCCCGGTGGTCGTGCGTACGACGGAGGACATGCTGACGTTGGTGCCGAACGCGCTGCGTGAGGCCGCGACCTCGATCGGGCTGCCGCGCTCGCTGACGATCGTGAACGTCTGCTACCGTGCCGCACGTGCCGGGATGGTGACCGGGGTGCTGCTGGCGGTGGCCCGGATCAGCGGCGAGACCGCGCCGCTCCTCTTCACCTCGCTCAACAATCAGTTCTGGAGCACGAATCCCAACGCGCCAATGGCGAGCCTCCCCGTCGTCATCTTCCAGTTCGCTCTCAGTCCCTACAAGGATTGGCAGTCGCTGGCCTGGTCCGGCGCCCTCATCATTACCTTTGCGGTGCTGGTCCTGAGCATCACCGCGCGGGCCCTCGTCGCCACAGGAAGACAGTCATGAGCGTTGCATCCGTTGCCGTTCCTGCCGTCGCCAATATTGCCGTCGACCGCTCCGGTCTGGCCGAGAAAGTCACCATCCGCGACCTCAATTTCTACTATGGCGACGCCCAGGCGCTGAAGGCGATCAGCCTGCCGCTCTACCAGAACAAGGTCACTGCCTTCATCGGCCCGTCGGGTTGCGGCAAATCGACTTTATTGCGCGTGCTCAACCGGATGTATGACCTTTATCCAAACCAGCGCGCGACCGGCGAGGTGACGTTCGACGGCATCAACATTCTCTCGCCGAAACAGGACCTCAATATGCTGCGCGCGCGCATCGGCATGGTGTTCCAGAAGCCGACGCCGTTCCCGATGTCGATCTACGAGAACATCGCGTTCGGCATCCGGCTGTACGAACGTCTGCCGAGATCCGAGCTCGACCGGCGCGTGGAAGTCTCGCTGCGGCGGGCGGCGCTCTGGGACGAGGTCAAGGACAAGCTCGACGCCAACGGACAGAGCTTGTCCGGCGGCCAGCAGCAGCGGCTGTGCATCGCGCGCACGGTCGCCGTGCGGCCCGAGGTTATCCTGTTCGATGAACCCTGCTCGGCGCTCGATCCGATCTCGACCGCCAAGATCGAGGAGTTGATCGACGAATTGACGGACGACTACACGATCGTCATCGTCACTCATAACATGCAGCAAGCCGCGCGTGTATCCGAGTTCACCGCTTTCATGTTCTTGGGCGAGTTGGTCGAGTTCGATACGACCAGCAAGATGTTCACGGCGCCGCGCGACCAGCGCACCCAGGACTACATCACCGGCCGCTTCGGTTGATCGTCATGAGCGAATACACCAGCAGAATCGATCACACCACCAAGGCGTTCGACGCCGACCTGCAGGACATCATGCGCAAGGTTGCCGAAATGGGCGGCCTCGCCGAGCGGCAGATCGCGGAGGCCACGCAGGCCCTCGTCGAACGCGACACCGAACTCGCCGAACGCGTCATCGCGACCGATCCGACCATAGACGCGATGCAGCGCGAGATCGAGGAGAAGGCGATCCTCACCATTGCGCGGCGACAGCCGATGGCGGTCGATCTGCGCGAGATCGTCGGCGCCATGCGGGTGTGCAACGACCTCGAGCGGGTCGGCGACCACGCCAAGCACATCGGCAAGCGGGTGGTGGCGCTCGGCGGCGAATTCCATCCGCCGAAGCTGATCCATGGCATCGAGCACATGGCCGCGATGGTATTGGCGCAGCTCAAACAGGTGCTCGACGCCTATGCGAGCGGCGATCTCGCCGCCGCGCTCGCGGTGTGGAACAAGGATGAAGAAGTCGACGCGTTATGCACGTCGCTGTTTCGCGAGCTGCTCACCTACATGATGGAAGATCCGCGCAACATCACCTTCTGCATTCATCTGATGTTCTGCGCCAAGGACATCGAGCGCATGGGCGACCACGCCACCAACATCGCTGAAACGGTCTATTACATGATCGAGGGCCGTCCGATCGCCGATCAGCGTCCAAAGGCTGATACCACGAGCTTCGCAACGAAGTTGCAGCAATGACGGAGAGACCGGGATGGGCGCCAACATCCTGATCGTAGAGGACGAGGAACCGCTGACGACGCTATTGCGCTACAACCTCGAAGCCGAAGGGTACGAGGTTGACGCCGTCGCCCGCGGCGATGAGGCCGATACACGTCTGCACGAGAGCACTCCCGACCTGGTCGTGCTCGACTGGATGCTGCCCGGCTTGTCCGGCATCGAATTATGCCGCCGGCTGCGGGCGCGGCCGCAGACGCAATCATTGCCGATCATCATGCTGACCGCGCGGGGCGAGGAAAGCGAGCGCGTGCGCGGGCTCGCGACCGGCGCCGACGATTACATCGTCAAGCCGTTCTCGGTGCCGGAGCTCTTGGCGCGCATTCGCGCGCTGCTGCGCCGGGCCAGCCCCGAACGCGTCGCCATGGTGCTGACCATCGGCGACCTCGAGCTCGACCGCGAGAAGAAACGCGTGTCGCGCGCGAGCCGCCCGGTCGATCTCGGCCCGACGGAATTTCGCCTGCTCGAATATTTGATGGAACGCCCGGGGCGGGTCTTTTCCCGCGAGCAACTGCTCGATGGCGTCTGGGGCAGCGAGGTTTACATCGACGAACGCACGGTCGACGTGCATGTCGGCCGTCTGCGCAAGGCGCTCAATCGCGGCCACGGCACCGATCCGATACGCACCGTGCGCGGCGCCGGCTATGCGCTCGATGACCGGTTCGGCAAGGCGGGGTGAGCGCGGCCGGTCGGAAGCCGGCCATCGCGAGAAGCGAGGCGACCAAGCTTTCCTTGGCCAGCGGCGCGATCTGTTCGAAAAACCGGCCCGCCACTTTTCCGCATCATGCTGTCGCAATCCGGCAGACGCGCAGGGTGGACCCGGAGCGCTTACGGATTCAGCGCAGCGGCCGCCGGTCCCGGCGGCGATCGGCGGCAGGCTGATGCGCGATCCGCGTGTGATAGGCGCAATAGGGCAGGCCTTCGACCGTCTTGCCGCCGCAGAAGAAGAACTCGCCGCTGCCCGGGTCGCCGATCGGCCAGCGACAGGTCTGCTCCGTCAGTTCGAGAAGGGTGCGGCGCTGGCCGATCGGGATGATGTTCTCGATCAGCTCCGGCGTGGCCTCCGCTTCGAACTCGTAGGCATGCGCCAACGCCGTGTTGCCGCGGATCGAAGCGCGGGCCATGCGCAGCATATGTGATGACGCCCGCGCCTTGCGCTGGCGCGGCGCGGCGCTCGAGGCGCTCTTGGCGCGTCCCGACAGTCCCAGTCGGTGCACCTTGCCGATGACCGCGTTGCGCGTGATGCCGCCGAGTTCGGCCGCGATCTGGCTGGCCGAAAGGCCGTCGGACCACAACTTCTTCAACAGCTCAACCCGCTCGTCAGTCCACGACATGCTCAATCCTCCTCAAAGGCGCGGGCAAAGCCTTGATGGAATCCCCCATTGGGCCAGGAAGCGCGTAGCCGCCCAACACGCAACGCATCACCGACGCTTTAAGAGACAGTCCGCCGCACGAGATGTCGTACTTGACGATCAATAGGCTACAATATGGCGAGAGTCGGGCGCAAGAGTCCGGCGCCGCGCGTCCACATGTTCCTGTCCGATGTGGATGAAGCGGGATTTTGGGCGATTTGCGGCGTCCGTTTCCCGTGTTGACAGCCCACCGTGCGGAACTAAAATATTGTACAAGTGCCGCCCGTGGAGGCGGCACATTTTGTTTCACCGCGCAGATAGTTGCTGAGCGGTGGGCCCGGGCTCAGCCGTGACCTCGCATCTGTTGCCGACCTATGCGCGCGTCGACCTCGCCTTCGAGCGGGGCGAGGGCGCGTGGCTTATCGCGACCAACGGCGAGCGCTATCTCGATTTTAGCTCGGGCGTTGCGGTGAATGCGCTGGGCCACGCGCATCCGCGGCTTGTCGCCGCGCTCGCCGAGCAGGCGAACAAAGTGTGGCACGTCTCCAACCTGTACCAAATCCCGGAGGCCGAGCGCGTGGCGCGGCGATTGTGTGAAGCAAGCTTCGCCGATGTCGTCTTCTTCTGCAATTCCGGGGCCGAGGCGATCGAATGCGCGATCAAGATGGCGCGCAAATACCAGGCGACGAAGGGAATGCCGGAACGCTTCCGCACGGTCACCTTCGAGGGCGCCTTCCACGGCCGCACGCTGGCGACGCTCGCCGCCGGCGGACAGAAGAAATATCTGGAAGGTTTCGGCCCGGTCGTCGAGGGATTCGACCAGGTGCCGTTCGGCGACCTCGATGCGACCAAGCGTGCGATCGGCCCGGCGACCGCCGCGATCCTGATCGAGCCGATCATGGGCGAAGGCGGCGTGCGCGTGGTCGCGCCGTCGTTGCTGAGGGCGCTGCGCGCGCTTTGCGACCACAACGGCTTGCTCTTGATTTTCGACGAGGTGCAGACCGGCATGGGGCGTACCGGCGAGCTGTTCGCTTACCAGCGCAGCGGCGTCGAACCGGACATCATGGCGCTCGCCAAGGCGCTCGGCGGCGGTTTCCCGGTCGGCGCCTGCCTGGCGACGAGCGCGGCGGCAGAGGGAATGACCGTCGGCACCCACGGCTCGACTTTCGGCGGCAATCCCTTGGCGATGAGCGCCGCCAACGCCGTGCTCGACGTGATGCTTGCCCCCGGGTTTCTCGACCAGGTGCGGCGGATCGCGCTCCTGTTCAAGCAGCGCCTGGCGGAGGTGAAGGATCGCCATCCTTCGCTCATCGCCGAAGTGCGCGGCGAAGGATTGCTGATCGGCTTGCGCGCCCTCGTTCCCGCCGGCCAAATGGTCGACGCATTGCGCGCCGAGAAAATGATCGCGGTTCCCGCCGGCGATAATGTCGTGCGATTGCTGCCGCCGCTGATCATAAGCGAGCCGGAAATCGCCGAGGGGATCGCACGCCTCGACCGCGCCTGCGCGCGGCTCGATCGCGTGGCCCCCGCGGATTGCGCGGAAGGGACGGGAGCGGGCGGGCAGGAGGCGGGCCGGTGACGACGATCCGTCACTTCCTTGACCTCGTCGACGTGCCGGCCACCGAGTTGCGCCGGATGATCGAGCACGCGCGCGCGATGAAGGTCAAACGCCGGCACGGCGATCATCCGCTCGCCGGCAAGACTCTGGCGATGATCTTCGAGCGGCCCTCGACGCGCACCCGCGTGTCGTTCGAGGTCGCCATGCGCCAGCTCGGCGGCGATGTCATCATGCTGACCGCGGAGGAAATGCAGCTCGGACGCGGCGAGACGATTGCCGACACCGCGCGCGTGCTCTCGCGCTACGTCGACGCGGTCATGATCCGGGCGCTGGACGCCGAGACCGTGGCCGAGCTCGCGCGTCATGCAAAGGTGCCGGTGATCAATGGCCTCACGCGGCGGTCGCATCCCTGCCAGGTGCTGGCGGACGTAATGACGTTCGAGGAACATCGCGGCCCGATCAGCGGCCGCACCGTGGCCTGGACCGGCGCCACCAACAACGTGCTCACCTCATGGATGCACGCCGCCGATCGCTTCGAGTTCCGTTTGCGCGTCGCCACGCCGGCAGAACTGGCGCCAAAGAGGCCGCTGCTCGACTGGATCAAGTCTTCGCCGGCGGCGATCACGATCGGCACCGACCCGGAAGAGGCGGTCAACGGCGCCGACTGCGTCGTCACCGACACCTGGGTCTCCATGGGCGATCGCAACGGCGCCCGCCGTCATAACCTGCTGCGGCGCTATCAGGTGAACGCGCGGCTGATGGCGCGGGCCAAGCCGGACGCCATCTTCATGCATTGCCTGCCCGCGCATCGCGGCGAAGAAGTCACCGACGAGGTGATGGACGGCCCGCATTCCGTCGTGTTCGACGAAGCCGAGAACCGGCTGCACGCGCAAAAAGGAATCCTGACTTGGTGCCTGGCCGCGAATGGCCGGTGACCGGGGCGGGCGGCTAAGGGCTCACAATTTCTTCCTCGTCGCCTATATTGGCGGCGATGAACGATCCCGACTTGAGCATCCCGGTGCGGGAGCCGGCGCAAACCGGCCTCGACGACACCATTCTGCCGTTCGCGGTCAAGGCGCTCGATCTGCGCGGCCGCATCGTGCGGCTGGGGCCGGCGGTCGACGCGATCCTCACCAGCCACGATTATCCGCTGCCGGTGGCCAAGCTCCTGGGCGAGGCGATCGTGCTGACCGTTATGCTGGGCTCGGCCCTCAAATTCAACGGCCGCTTCATCCTGCAGACGCAAAGCGACGGCCCGGTGCGCATGCTCGTGGTCGACTTCACCGCGCCGGGCACGGTGCGGGCCTGCGCGCGCTTCGACGCTGAGCGCGTCGCCGCTGCCATCGCCGCCAACGAGACCGAGCCAGGAAAGCTGCTCGGCCACGGCCATCTGGCGATGACCATCGACCAGGGCCTGGAGATGAGCCGCTATCAGGGAGTCGTGCCGCTCGAAGGCAAGGACCTCGAATACGCGGCGCGCGAATATTTTTCGCGCTCGGAGCAGATCCCTACCCGCGTGCGGCTCGCGGTCGCCGAAGAGTTCCGTGCGGGCGAGAACGGCACGCGCCGGCGCTGGCGCGCCGGAGGCATTATGTTGCAATTCCTGCCCAAATCGGCCGCGCGCGCGCGTCAGGCGGACCTCGACCCCGGTGATGCACCGCCGGGCGTCGCGCCGCACGTGCTGCCAGAGGACCAGGCCTGGATCGAAGGCCGTTCGCTCGTCGCCACCGTCGACGACCTTGAGCTGATTGATCCGGCGCTATCGAGCGAGCGTCTGGCCTATCGATTGTTCCATGAGCAAGGGGTGCGCGTGTTCCGCGCCGCACCGGTCGAGGCGCGGTGCTCGTGCTCGCGCCAAAGCGTCGAAACCACGCTCAGGAGTTTTTCCAGGAAAGACCGCGAAGACATGGTCGAGAACGGAAGAATCACCGTGACCTGCGAGTTCTGCAGCTCGACCTATGTGTTCGAGCCGGGTGAGATAGCCGAGGGCGGCTCGGTCGCGCGGCTCGATTCACAGGACGGTGACGAGCGCCCCGATAGTTGACGTGATTTTTGCATTTTGGCCTGAATTTTAACCCGATTAAAAATCAATTGTTAACACAGCTCTACACCCAGCGCGCGCGTAAGAAGGAATTATGTATTCTCGTCAAAACTCGGCAGCGTGGCCGAGCGGGACGACACGATCGTTGAGCCACGTCGCGGTCGCGAGCCTGCACGCACAGAATTTCCATTTCGTGGCGTGACCGCGTCGTTTGGGCGCGAGATCATAGGCGCTGACAAAGCCTGCTGGACGGTTGCTGTACAATATGCCTTTCGCAACGGCACGATCGGCAGGGAATGCCAGGGCAAGACGGCTGCGGATCCTGGCGGCGCGATCAACAATCTGCAGGCAAAATCTGCAAGCTGTGCGGCCTGCGGCCTCAATTGATCGTCGGCTTGGTATCGCCACTGTCAAGCGAGAAGGCGGGGATTTCGATCTCGAAACTTTCGCCGCTCGCGCTCACCATGCCGTAGGTGCCGACCATGAAGCCCGATGGCGTCTGCAGCGGCACGCCGCTGGTATATTCGAACGATTCGCCGGCCTTGAGCACCGGTTCCTCGCCGACGACGCCGGCTCCGCGCACCTCCTGGCGGCGGCCGCCGGCGTCGGTAATGCGCCAATGCCGGGTTTTGAGCTGCACCGTTTCGGCGCCGTGATTGGTGATGGCGATGGTATAGGCCCAAAAGAAATAGTTGTTTTCCGGCGAGGAACGGTCGGCGATAAAGCGCGGGGTCACCACGACCTCGATGTTGCGGGTCACGGCACGGTACATGGCGTAAATCCTGCGTAATCCCGACGCTGATCCCGGGTCCGCCCGGTCTGCCCGGCGCGCACCGGCGCCGCCGCAACACGGTCACATCCACGCATTAGTGAATAGCCTAAGGCGCGGCGTTGCAATAACCGTGCGCAGGCGCTTTCTCAACCCGCACTTGACCGATTAAATTCAAGTATGTCCATGATCCGCGCATCAGGTTTCGCCACGCTGCTGCGGCGGCAGGCGGCGGCTGTAACGCTGGTGGCGATGGCCTCTCCGCTTCCCGCAGTGACGGCCGAGCGCGATCTGCGGCTCGATCTGTTCCGCGGCATAGCGCTGTGGCTGATCTTTCTCGACCATATTCCCGAGAATGTCGTCAACTGGTTCACCATCCGCAATTACGGCTTCAGCGACGCTACTGAGATCTTCATCTTCATTTCCGGCTATACCGCGGCCTTCGTCTACGGCCGGGCGATGCGCGAGCGCGGTTTCGTGCTCTCGAGTGCACGTATCTTGCGCCGCGCCTGGCAGATCTATGTGGCGCACATCTTTCTGTTCACGATCTTCATGGCCGAGATCGCCTACGTTGCGGCCACTTTCGACAATCCGCTTTACGCCGAAGAGATGAAGATCCTCGATTTTCTCAAACAGCCGGACATCACGATTTTTCAGGCGCTGCTGTTGAAGTTCAAGCCCGTCAATATGGATGTGCTTCCGCTTTACATCGTGCTCCTGCTGCTGTTCCCGCCCGTGCTCTATCTGCTGTTGCGCCATCCGTCCTTTGCGCTCGCGGGCTCGGCGGTAGTCTACGCGCTGGCGTGGAAATGGGACTTCAATCTGCCCGCCTACCCGAACGGCGTCTGGTTCTTCAATCCCTTCGCCTGGCAGTTATTGTTCGTGTTCGGCGCCTGGTGCGCGCTCGGCGGTGCGCACCGGCTTTCCCGCGTGCTGCACTCGCGAATCGTGCTCGCCGTCGCCATCGCCTACCTCGTGTTCGCCTTCGCCGTCACGTTGACGTGGCATTTCGAGCCGCTCGAGCGCTTCATGCCGATCTGGTTGAGCGACTGGATGTATCCGATCGACAAGACCAATCTCGACGTGCTGCGCTTTGCGCATTTTCTCGCGCTCGCGGCGGTCACGGTCCGCTTCGTGCCGCGCGACTGGGCCGGCCTGAAATCCCCGATCCTGCGACCGGCGATCCTCTGCGGTCAGCATTCGCTGGAGATCTTCTGTCTTGGCGTGTTCCTCGCCTTTGCCGGCCAATTCATCATCGCCGAGTCCTCGGGCGGTCCGCTGCTGCAGACGGCGGTCAGCCTGTTAGGCATTACCATCATGATCGCTACCGCTAGTCTGATATCATGGTACAAGGGCGTAGAAGGGCGAAGCCCCCAATCGCGCGCCAAAGCTCGTGACGCCGACCTCGCGGGAGGCGAGGCATGAGGTTCATCATTGCCGTCCTGGCAGCCGTCGTCCTCGTGCATGGCGCCGCCGCCGCGGAGTCGCTGCCGCAATGCGACGTACCGGAATGGCTGATATCCACCGACAATGATCTCACGCGCGCCAGCAACGAAATCAGGGATCGCCACCGCTTGGATATCAGCGTGATCGGGTCGGGATCCTCGGCGCTTTCCGGTCCCGACGGCGCGCGCTATGCCTATCCGGCACGGCTTGAGGAGGCGCTGCGGGAGCGCTTGCCGGGCGACGAAATCAAGGTGACCGTGCACATTCAGTCGCGGCAGACCACGGCGGAAATGGCCGCCGGCTTGCAAACAATTCTATCCGAAGACAAGCCGGCGCTGGTGATCTGGCAGGCCGGCACGGTCGACGCATTGCATGGCGTCGAACCCGAGGATTTCCGCTTGAGCCTCGATCAAGGCATCGACGCGATCGCATCCGCCGACGCCGACCTGATCATGATGAACATGCAGTATAGTCCGCGAACCGAATCCATGCTCGGCGTTTCCGCCTATGCCGACGTCATGCGCTGGGTGGCCGAGCAGCGCAGCGTCCTGTTGTTCGACCGGTTGGCGATCATGCGTTATTGGAGCGATGAGGGCGTATTCGACCTCTATGCGGCAACCAAGGATTACGCGATGGCGCGGCGTGTTCACGAATGCATCGGCCGGGCCCTGGCGTCGCAGATCATCAATGCCGGTCACCTGGACTCTGAGAAACTGCAAACGACGCGTTGATGCCAGCAAACCGAACAGGTAATAAAGGCGCTGGCGCGCGCTTGAGGCTTGACCGAGATCAAATACGGCCGCGGCAGGAAGATGGTAGTTTTGCGTGTGATGACCGCGCGGGCCCATATTGATATTTTGCCGTTGCGAGGCAGGTGGCAAACCACCGGCGGCTGGTTGCCGGCGGGAAAAACGGCGTTCGGCCGTCTCGCCTGTGCGGCAGCCGCGACTTTGGTTCTCGCGGCGCTTGCTCCGGCGGCGGCGCAAATGCCGGCGGCACGGGCTGTTGCCCCAGCGGCCATGCCGACGGCGGCACCGGCCGTCATCGCTCCGCCGGTGCAGGCGGCGTCGGACGGCGCCGCAAAGCCAGCGGCGCAGTCTAACGCGGCGCCGCTCGCCTGCAGCGCCCCACCTGAATTTTCTCACCTCGACTATCGGCTCCGGCACAGCGCGCGGCGCTTGGCCAATGGCGAGCCGCTCACCATCGTCGCCATTGGTTCCTCCTCGACCGCCGGCGCGGGCGCAAGCTCGCCGACCGCGAGCTATCCGAGCCGCCTCGCCGCCGAGCTCAAGCAACGCCTGCCGACGGACGACATCACCGTGTTCAACCGCGGCGTCAACGGCCAAGAGACCCGGGAGATGATGGCGCGGTTTGCGACCGACGTCGTCGCCTTGCATCCCGATCTCGTGCTCTGGCAAATCGGCACCAATTCCGTGCTGCGCGATCATCCGCTCAAGCCGCATTCCGTCCTGCTGCGCGAAGGCATCGAGGAGCTCAAGGAGGCGGGCGCCGATGTGATTCTGATCGACATGCAGTTCGCGCCGCGCGTGCTCGCCAAGGCGGAGATGCAGGGCATGGAAGATCAAATTGCGCTTGCGGCAAAGGAGGAAGGCGTCGATCTGTTCCGCCGCTTCGCGCTGATGCGCAACTGGCACGACGTTCAGCACATCCCGTTCGATGTCTTCGTCGCGCCCGACGAACTGCACATGAACGACTGGAGCTATGCCTGCGTGGCGAAGCTCCTCGCCGCGGCGATCGCCGAGGCGGCGACGCGCCCGATCGCAGCGGCCGCAGCGCATTCCGGGCGCTGAATTCAGTCACACCACCTCAAGCGCGGAGAGCACGTCCTCGACGAGGTCGTCGGGATGTTCCAGCCCGACGGAGAGGCGCACGAGGCCGTCGCTGATGCCGAGTTCGGCGCGCTGCGCCGGCGTCAGCCGCTGGTGCGTGGTCGTCGCCGGATGGGTGATGAGGCTCTTGGCGTCGCCGAGATTATTGCTGATGCGGATCAGCTTGAGCGCGTCCTGGAAGCAAAACGCGGCCTTCTTGCCGCCCGCAATGTCGAAGGCGACCAGCGTCGAGCCGCCGCGCATCTGCTTGCGTGCAGCCTCGGCCTGCGGATGGTCGGGCCGGCCGGGATAGATCAGTCGCACGATCTTGGCATGCGTGGAGAGCGCGGCGGCGAGCGCCGCGGCGCTGTCGGTCTGCCTGCGCACGCGCACCGGCATCGTTTCCAGTCCCTTGAGCAGCACCCAGGCGTTGAACGGCGACAGCGATGGGCCGGTCTGGCGCAGCAGCACGTGAACGTGCTTCTGGATGAAGTCTTCAGACGCCAGAATGACTCCGCCGAGGCAGCGGCCCTGCCCGTCGATGTGCTTGGTCGCGGAATAGACGACGCAATCGGCGCCGAGCGCGAGCGGCGACTGGAAAATCGGCGTGGCGAAGACATTGTCGACCACGAGCGTCGCGCCGGCCTGGTGCGCGATCTGCGCGACCGCGCCGATGTCGATCACGTCGAGCGTCGGATTGGTCGGCGTCTCCAGGAAGAACGTTTTCGTATTCGGCCGCACCGCGGCGCGCCATTGACCGAGGTCGATGCCGTCGACCAGCGTCGAAGCAACGCCGTAGCGCGGCAGATAATCCTCGACGATATAGCGGCATGAGCCGAACAGCGCCTTTGCCGCGACCACATGGTCGCCGGCCTTGAGCTGGCCGGTGAGCGCCAGCGTGACCGCCGCCATGCCGGTTGCGGTGGCACGTGCGGCTTCGGCGCCCTCGAACGCCGCCATGCGCGCCTCGAACATCGCCACCGTCGGATTGGAAAAGCGCGAATATTGGAAGCCCGGCTCTTCGTTCTTGAAGCGGCGTTCGGCCTGCGCGGCGCTGTCGTAGACATAGCCCTGGGTCAGAAACAGCGCCTCGGAGGTCTCGCCGAACTGCGAGCGCAGCGTGCCGGAATGGACAAGACGGGTCTCGGGACGGTAGCGATCATACGCGCGCGGCGACATGTGGCCCTCCTCATGGCCAAACAAAAACCCGGCCGGGAGGATCAATCCTCGGGCCGGGCTCACGCGTCCCCGGCCTTTTAGCGACTTGTTTTACGTGGCTGCAAGCCGGCCGGCTCAAATGACCACGGGATAAAGGGGCTCATACGCCGCGTCCGTCTTTCCGTCAAGCCGGGCATCGGGTTAGATCAGAGCGACCTTTTTCAAACAAATCCTCCCCTGCTCGAGGTGGAGGAGGAATGCGCGAAATCGTGCCCCTCTCCTTTACCGCCGCGAACAAGGGAATCCTGCCTGATCGCATGATCGCGGCGCTGGCGGCGGAGGGCGGGATTGCGGCGCCATACCCGTTTGCAGCCGACCAAATCCAGCCGGCGAGCCTCGACCTGCGGCTCGGTGCCGTCGCCTATCGTGTGCGGGCGAGTTTTTTGCCCGGCCCCGGCACGCCCGTGGCGCGGCGCATTGCCGAACTGAAGCTGCACGAGTTCGCGCTTACTGACGGCGCCGTGCTGGAGACCGGCTGCGTCTACATCGTACCGATCATCGAGAGCCTGGCGCTGCCGGCAGATATCGCGGCCGCCACCAACCCGAAAAGCTCGACGGGCCGTCTCGACGTATTCACCCGCGTGATTGCCGACGAGACGCGCGGGTTCGACCGTATCGAACCCGGATATCATGGACCGCTCTATGCCGAGATCAGCCCGAAGACCTTCCCAGTGCTCGTGCGCGAAGGTTCGCGGCTGTCGCAACTGCGGTTACGCCGGGGCAACGCGGTGCTTGATGGCGAGGCGCTGCGGGTTCTGCACGCACGCGAGCGGCTGGTCGACCGTGCCGAGGCGGTGATGGGCGACGGCGTGGCCGTCAGCGTCGACCTCTCCGGCGGCACTCAGTCAAGCGCTCCGCATGCGGGGAGCGCAAAGGGTGGCGGCATTGTCGGCTATCGCGCCAAGCGCCACACCGCCGTCATCGAGGTCGAGCGCCGAGCGGCCTACGACATCGCCGATTTCTGGGAACCCATCGCGGCGCGCGCCGACGGGAGCCTGATCCTCGACCCCGGCGAGTTCTATATCCTCGCTTCGACCGAAGCCGTGCAGGTGCCGCCTGACTATGCCGCCGAGATGGTGCCGTTCGATCCGCTTGTTGGCGAATTCCGTGTCCACTATGCCGGCTTCTTCGATCCCGGCTTCGGCTATGCCGGGGCGGGTGGACTCGGCGCGCGCGCAGTCCTGGAAGTGCGTTCGCGCGAAGTGCCCTTTATCCTCGAGCACGGGCAGATCGTCGGCCGGCTGGTTTACGAGAGGATGCTGGCGCGCCCGGACCAGCTTTATGGCGCCGGCATCGGTTCCAACTACCAGGCGCAAGGGCTCAAATTATCGAAGCATTTTCGCCCCTGAGCGAGCCGCGCGGCCGGATACGGTCCGGATTGCACGAATCTTGTGGCATATCGCCACGAAGGGCGCTTTTCTCCCATTTGGGGGGCGTCGCCGAATAAGTTTGGCGGGCCGATGCGCACATTGATCCTCGGTGTTGCCGCGTTCACCGCCGCAGCGGCGGGGATTGCCGCCGGCATGGCGCCGGCCGCGGCGCAGTCCGGTTACGACCGGCCGGGTGGCGATTACGCCAGCGCGCCGGTGCCGAGCGGCGACCCGGCCATTTGCGCGACGCGCTGTGAGCACGACAAGAACTGCCGGGCCTGGAGTTTTTCCTATCCGCCGGCCTCGGGCGGGTCGGCCATGTGCTGGCTTAAATACCAGGTCGCGCCGCGCGTGAAGGCAAACTGCTGCGTTTCGGGCGTGCGCGGCGCCGGTGTCATCGAGCCGCGGCTCGGCGAACTCGAATATTCGATCGATCGCGCCGGCGGCGATTACCGGTCCTTCGAAACCACACCCGACCCGCGCGGGAAGCCTTGCGCCGAGGCCTGCCAGGCGGAGTCCGCGTGCCGGGCCTGGACCTACCGCCGGCCGGGCTACGGCACTGCCCTCGCGCGCTGCTACCTCAAGGACGCCATCAAGCCGCCGCGCCAGCGGCCGTGCTGCATCTCCGGGGTGGTGAGATAACGGGTCGTGCGAGACGCCGGTAAACGCGTCACCCCGTCCCGCCGACCGTAATGCCGTCGATGCGCAGCGTCGGCTGGCCAACGCCGACCGGCACGCCCTGGCCGTTCTTGCCGCAGGTGCCGATGCCGTCGTCGAGCGCGAGGTCGTTGCCGACCATGGAAATGCGGTTGAGGTCGGTCGGGCCGTTGCCGATGAGCATGGCGCCCTTGATCGGCGCGGCGCGCTTGCCGTTCTCGATGCGGTAGGCCTCGGTGCATTCGAACACGTATTTGCCCGATGTGATGTCGACCTGACCGCCGCCGAAATGCACGGCGTAGATGCCGTTCTTCACCGAGGCGATGATCTCGTCGGGATGGCGCGTACCCGCGAGCATGTAGGTGTTGGTCATGCGCGGCATCGGCGCATGGGCGAAACTCTCGCGCCGCCCATTCCCGGTCGGCCGCATGTGCATCAGCCGGGCATTCTGGCGATCCTGCATGTAGCCGACGAGGATGCCATCCTCGATCAAGACGGTACGGTGGGTCGGCGTGCCCTCGTCGTCGATCGAGAGCGAGCCGCGGCGTCGCGCGATGGTACCGTCATCGACCACGGTCACGCCCTTCGCCGCGACGCGCTGTCCCAGGAGTCCGGCGAAGGCCGAGGTCTTCTTGCGGTTGAAGTCGCCTTCAAGCCCGTGGCCGACCGCCTCATGCAGCATGACGCCGGGCCAGCCCGGGCCGAGCACGACATCCATCTCGCCGGCCGGCGCCGGCACCGCTTCGAGATTGGTCAGCGCCTGCCGCACCGCATCGTCGACCGCATTCTGCCAGGTGTCGGTAATGACGAAGCGCTCGTAACCCTCACGGCCGCCATAGCCGGCGCTGCCGGTCTCCTGACGCTCGCCATCGCCGACGACAATTGAAACGTTCACGCGCACCAGCGGGCGCACGTCGCGATAGATCTCGCCGTCGCCGCGTATGATTTCAATCGCCTGCCAGGTGGCGCCCAGACTCGCCGTGACTTGGCGCACGCGCGGGTCTTTGGCGCGCGCATAGGCGTCGATGGTTTCGAGAAGCCGCGCCTTGGTCTCGAAGACGGGCCCGGCGAGCGGGCTCTCCTCGCCATAGAGCTTGACGTTGCTGCGCGACGGCGCCGCCGCATAGCGACCGGAATAGCCGCCCTTGACCGCGCGCACGGCATCGGCGGCACGCGCGATCGCCGCCTCCGATACGTCGGAAGCGTGCGCATAGCCGACGGCCTCGTCCTTCACGGCGCGCAGCCCGAAACCCTGCGAGGTGTCGTACGTCGCCTGCTTCAGCCGGCCGTTGTCGAAGACGAGCATTTCGGCCTGGCGATATTCGAGAAAGAGTTCGCCGTCATCGGCGCCATCGAGGCCGCGAGAAATGATCTTGGCGAGCTGCGGTCGGTCGAGCCCGGCGCGGTCGATCAATGAGGTTGGGGTGGACGTCATTCCAGGCTCCGGCGCGTCTTTGGCTGCGGGGTCCGTCGTTACACATAGGCCATGCCGGCGCGCTTTGCAGCAGGCGTCCTGTCACGCTTGAGCAGGTCAGGGCAGTGGCGCGCCGCGCCGGGCGCGTGGTTAATCCCAATGAGCAAGGCGCGCGACGGAGCGAAATTTGCGGCGCCGGCGCAGGTCCGCCAGCATCACCTGGGCCGCGTTATGGCCCGGCGCGCCGGTGACCCCGCCGCCGGGATGGGCGCCGGCGCCGCAATGATAGAGCCCGGCGACCGGGCTGCGGTAATCGGCGTATCCGAGCATCGGACGCACCGAGAACAGCTGATCGAGCGTCATGGCGCCGTGGAAGATGTCGCCGCCGAGGAGGCCGAACTCGCGTTCGAGATCGAGCGGGCTCAGCACTTGACGACCGACCACGCTGGCGGCGAAACCCGGTGCGTAGCGCTCGACCGTCGCGATCATCGCGTCGGCGACCGCGTCGCGACATGCGTCCCACGACCGGCCGTCGGGCAATTGCGGCGCGACGTGCTGGCAGAACAGACTGGCGACATGCGCGCCCGGCGGCGCCAGGCTGTCGTCGAGCGTGGACGGGATCAGCATCTCGATGATCGGCTCGCGGCTGACGCCGAAGTCGCGCGCGTCCCGGTAGGCGCGGTCCATGTAGGCAAGGCTCGGCGCCAGGATGATCCCCGAGGTGAGGTGGTCGCCGGCCTCGGGCAGCGCGGTAAATTGCGGCAGCCTCGACAACGCGACGTTCATGCGGAACGTGCCGGAGCCGCACCGCCATCGCCGCATGCGCTCGCGGAAGGGGGCGGGCAGGGCGTCCGCCGGCATCATGCGGCCATAGAGCAGTTTTGGATTGACGCTCGCCGCCACCATTTCCGCGCGCAACATGCGGCCGTCTTCGAGAGCGACGCCGGCGGCGCGGCCGCCCGCGACGACGATTTCGCGCACCCCCGCTCCGGTCTCGATTTCGACGCCGTGGGCGCGGGCGGCCCTCACCATCGCCGCGCTGATGGCGCCCATGCCGCCGACGGCGTGGCCCCAGACGCGGCGCTTGCCGTTCACCTCGCCAAAGGCGTGATGCAGCATCACGTAAGCCGTGCCCGGCGTATACGGGCTCGCGTAGTTGCCGACCACGGCGTCGAAGCCGAACAACGCCTTGATGAGTTCGCCCTCGAACCAACCGTCGAGGTAGTCCGCGGCGGATTTGGTGAAGAGATCGATGAGCGCGCGGGCTTCCTCCGTGGAAAGGCGGCGCAATTCGTTGGCGATGCCGAGCGCGCGGCGCATTTCGTTTAGGCCGCGCAGGCCGAACCCTTCGACCAGATTCGGCGGCGGCCGCAGCGCGAGGCGGCGCAGCACCTCGGCGATGGCGTCGATCTCGCGGCTGAAGGCCACGTAACGTTCGGCGTCCTTGACGCTGAACTTGGCGAGCTCGCGCGCCATGCGGTCTTCAGCGGCGAGCAGGTAACGGCCGTCCGCAGCGGGTAGAAAATTCTGCGCGCGGCGTTCCACGATCCGCAGCCCGCGCTCGTGCAGCGCCAGGTCGGCGATAATTTTTGGGTTGAGTAGGCTGACGGCATAGGCGGCGACGGAGTTGCGGAATCCCGGATGGAATTCCTCCGTTACCGTCGTCCCACCGGGGATCGGCCGCTGCTCGACGACCTTGACCCGCAAACCGGCGCGGCCGAGATAGCACGCGCAGGTGAGGCCGTTATGGCCGGCGCCGATGACGATGACGTCATGATGCTGCATTGGCTGGGCGCTCACACACAGCATGCATCGCGCGGATACGACGCTGACGTCCGCACACGTGTTGCTCGCCAACCGGCGCCATGCTCCAATTCATGCGAGCCCTTTCCCCAAGACCAAGTAACCCGTGTATCGGCATGGATCCGAATCATTCAGCGCCGCAACGATCCCCGGCACCCGTCCGGAGCCGGACGCTGGTTCTGGCCGTGTTCACCATCGCGATATTCACGAGCGCGCTGCTGCTGTTCGCCGTGCAGCCGATGTTTACGCGCATGGTGCTGCCACGGCTCGGCGGCTCTCCGTCGGTCTGGTCCGTGGCCATGGTGTTCTTCCAGACGATGCTGCTCGGTGGCTATGCCTACGCGCATATGCTGATGCGGGCGATGCGGCCGCCGGTTGCGGTCACGGTCCACATCGTGCTGCTCATCACAGCAGGACTGACGCTGCCCTTGTCAATCGCCCGCGGCTGGGGCGATCCGCCCGGAAACTGGACGGCGCTCTGGCTCATCGGCGTGTTCGCGACCTCGATCGGGCTGCCGTTCTTCGCGCTCGCCGCCAACAATCCATTGCTGCAGTCCTGGTTCGTGCGCAGCGGACACCCCGGGGGCAGGGACCCATATTTTCTCTACGCCGCCTCCAATGTCGGCAGCTTCCTCGCGCTGCTTTCCTATCCTTTCATCCTGGAACCGACATTGTCGCTGCGCCAGCACAATCTGCTGTGGAGCCGCGGCTACTGGCTGCTGTTCGCGCTGATCGTCGCGTGTGGCTATCTGCTGCTGCGCTCGCCCGCGCGCGCCGTGATGGACGAGGGCGCCGCCGCGCCTGCTTCGCCGCCTCCCACCTGGCGTGAGCTCGGCCGCTGGGCGTTCCTTGCGGCGGTCCCTTCCGGGCTCCTGGTCGCGGTGACTGCTTACATATCCACCGACATCGCGGCGGCACCGCTCCTTTGGGTCATCCCGCTGTCGCTCTACCTCCTGACCTGGGTCCTGGTATTCCAGTCGCGTCCCCTGCTGCCCCATCGCTTAATGCTGGCGGCGCAGCCCTTCGCGATCGCCGGAATCGTGGTGCTGCTGGCGTATAGCGGCAGTGAGCAACTGACCGGCCTGCTGCTGTTCATCCTGCTCGCGCATCTCATCGCCTTTTTCGTGATCGCCATGGCCAGCCATGGTGAGCTGGCGCGGCAGCGGCCGGCGGCGGAACATCTCACCGCCTTCTACCTGGCGCTCGCGGCGGGCGGCATGATCGGCGGCCTGTTCGCCGGCCTGATTGCGCCCTTCCTATTCTCTTGGGTCGCCGAGTACCCGATCCTGCTCGTGCTTGCCGCACTTTGCCGCCCGCTGCTCTCTCACGACCCGGCGTTGCGCGCGGGGGCGGCAAGGGAGGGAGCATGGCAGCGGCGCGATGGACTGTTCTGGACGGCTGCGGTCGCGCTCGGGCTCGCTTTGCTCGTGCCGGGTCTCGTCTTCGGCTGGGTGCCGCAGGACGAGGCCGCCGGCAAGGTCAACATGGCGATCGCTGTGGTTGCGGTTCTTTCTTTGCTGCTGATGCGTCGTCCGTTCAGGGCGGCCTTCGCCGTCGCGATTGCGCTCGCCATGGTTCGGCTCTATCCCGGCGACGAGGCGCGCACGCAGACCGTGCGCAGCTTCTTCGGCGTGCACAAGATCTACGATACGCCGGACGGCATCTATCGCGTGCTGATGCACGGCACCACGATCCACGGCGCGCAGAAGCTCACCGACGGCGAAGGCAAGCCGTTGACCGGCCGGCCCCAGCCGCTCACCTATTATCATGCCAAATCGCCGATGGCCGAGATCATCCGCGCGGTCCGCAATCGGAAGGGAGCGATGCGGGTGGCGGTGATCGGGCTCGGCTCCGGGAGCCTGGCCTGTTATCTCGCGCCGGGCGAGGAATGGCGGTTCTTCGAGATCGACCCCGCCATTGTCGACATCGCCCGCGATCACCCGCGCTTCAGTTTCGTCGGTGCCTGTGCCCCGAACGTACCGATCGTTCTCGGTGACGCGAGGCTTACGCTGGCGCGCGAGCCGGACCGGCACTACGACCTCATCATCGTCGACGCCTATTCCTCGGATGCGATTCCTGTCCACCTCGCCACGCGCGAGGCCATGGCGGTCTACAAATCGAAGCTCAAGCCCGACGGCATCGTGACCATGCACATCTCCAACCTCTATCTTGATCTCGAGGAAGTGGCCGTCGGCATCGCCTCCGCCAACGGGATGACGACTTGGATCAACCACGACTCCAACGAGGAAGAAAGCGACGAGGAATACATCTTCGAATCCGATGTCGCGATTTCCGCGAACAGGGCGGAGGACCTGGGCGAACTCATCTTCAACGAGAACTGGAAGCTGACGGGGCCCGATGCGCGGCAGCGCGCCTGGACCGACGACTACGCGAACATCGTCGGCGCCATCGCCAAGCGGGCCAATTGGCCGCGCTGGAGCATGTTCGATGCCCTGACGGCGGTCACGGCAGCTTATCAAACCCTTCGCCGAAACCTTTGAGGCTCATGGGAAAGCCGATGCCTTCCTCGGGCGTCTGGAAGATGATGAAGGTCGAGGTCTGGCCGCTACGCAACTTGCTGATCAGGCCGTCATCCATGACCACTTCGGCGACGCAGCCATTGGGCAGGCAGCGCACGAAGCCGGCGCGGCCGACATCGTTGTTGTCGATCTTGAGACCGAGGCCCGAGGGCAGCAGCACGCCGAGCGGTGCGACAACGCGCATCAGCCGGCTCTTCTGGTCGGTCGTCTTCAGTACGATGACGGTCAGGCCGACATTGGGTCGGTCCTCCGCCGTCACGCTCTGCATGAGGGCGCATTGCTCGCCCTGAGCGCCCGGCGGCGTGTCGCAGCGGATCTGCCAATCGCCGTGAACCGAACGGACCGCGCCCTGTGCCGCCGCTCGACCGCTATAGCCGGCGGTGGCCGCAAGCAGAATGGCGGTGCCGGCGAGCAAAGAGGCGATTGGCCGCATTCGCCGCCTGCCGTTGAAATACGCCATGATTATGTTTCCCTGCGAGCCGCCGCTCGTCGCCCCGTGCCACCCCCCGTTCTGACACGATCCGGCGCCGCCGGCCCGCGCAGATGGGTCGCAGAATCTGCCTACATGGTGAGTCCACTGTGTCAAGACGGGATCAAGATCAAGCCATTGTGGCCGCGCGAAGGACGCGAATTTTCCGTTGCCTCGATGGCGGGGCGCCGACTGACGCGCGTGCGACGGGCACGAACGCATTGCGGTAGAGCGCGTTTTGTGGTTTGAGGGGTCGAGACTTTCTATCCCGATGACCGGCAAAGACTCGACCCTGCGCAACACCCCCGCCGGCGGCAGGCGCGTCCGGCGTGTGTCGTTGTGGGTAAAACATGCATTTAGTATGCATGTTTATGGATAGAATGGCCACCGTGCAAGGTCCGGCCGTGACTGGGATGGATTGAAGAAACGAGGAGCCGAAAAACAGATGCCGGTGGTCTCACGCTTGAGTGCATGTGCGCTGACGGTCGGGGCGTTGCTCGCGAGTGCCGGAGCGGCGTCCGCCGGCCTTGGGCAGCCGTCGCCTTGGCAGCTCGGCCTGCAGGATCCGGGCTCGCCGGTGATGGCGGACGTCATCGCGTTCCATAATTTCTTGCTCTGGATCATCTCCGCCATCGCCGTCTTCGTTCTGGTGTTGCTGGCGACCATCATGGTGCGCTTCAATGCGCGCGCCAACCCGACTCCCTCGCGCACTACGCACAACACGCCAATCGAGGTTATCTGGACCATCGTTCCGGTCATGATCCTGGTGGTCATCGCGGTTCCTTCGTTTCGGCTTTTGTTCCTGCAACTCGAGGAGCCGAAACCGGATCTCACGGTAAAGGCGACCGGCAAGCAGTGGTACTGGAGCTACAGCTATCCCGATAACGGCAACTTCGAATTCGATTCGCTGATCGTCGACGAAAAGGATTTGAAGCCGGGTCAGCCGCGGCTTCTCACCGTCGACAACGAAATGGTGGTGCCGGTGAACAAGATCGTGCACGTGCTGGTGACCGGCGCCGACGTGATCCATTCCTTCGCCGTGCCATCATTCGGCATCAAGATCGACGCCGTTCCGGGCCGGATCAATGACACCTGGTTCAAGGCGACGAGCGAAGGGATGTTTCACGGCCAATGCTCCGAGCTTTGCGGCAAGGACCATGCATTCATGCCGATCACGGTGCGGGTCGTGAACGACCACGATTTCACCGCATGGGTCGACGCGGCGAAGAAGAAATATGCCGGTGACCAAGGCGCGGCGCCCACTGCACTCGCTGCGGCCGGCACGTCGGCGCGGTGATAATCCAAACAAGAGACGAGCGGTCGCTAAGGCAGGGACTGACAATGGATGCGATGACACACGCGGCGCACGGCGACGACAACGGGCATGCGATCCCGCATGGCTGGCGCCGCTACCTCTATTCGACCAATCACAAGGACATCGGCACGATGTACCTGGTGTTCGCGCTGGTCGCCGGCGTCATCGGCGGTGCGATGTCGATCTTGATCCGGGCCGAACTGATGTATCCGGGGGTGCAGATTTTCCATGAGACGCATGTCTACAACGTCTTCATTACGGCGCACGGGCTGATCATGATCTTCTTCATGGTCATGCCGGCGATGATCGGCGGTTTCGGCAACTGGATGGTTCCGCTGATGATCGGCGCGCCGGACATGGCGTTCCCGCGCATGAACAACATTTCGTTCTGGCTCTTGCCTGCGTCCTTCGCGCTGCTGTTGATCTCGCTGTTCGTCGAGGGCGAGCCGGGCGGGAGCGGCGTTGGAGCCGGGTGGACGATCTATGCGCCGCTTTCGACCTACGGCCATCCCGGCCCGGCGATGGATTTCGCCATTCTGTCGCTGCACTTCGCCGGCGCCTCGTCGATCCTGGGAGCGATCAACTTCATCACTACGATCTTCAACATGCGCGCGCCCGGCATGACCATGCACAAAATGCCGTTGTTCGTGTGGTCGATCCTGGTGACGGTGTTCCTGCTGCTGCTGGCGCTGCCGGTGCTCGCGGGAGCCATCACCATGCTGCTCACCGACCGTAATTTCGGTACCACCTTCTTCACCCCCGAGGGCGGCGGCGATCCGCTGCTGTTCCAGCATTTGTTCTGGTTCTTCGGCCACCCGGAGGTCTACATCCTGATCCTGCCGGGCTTCGGCATGATCAGCCAGATCGTGGCGACGTTCTCGAAGAAGCCGGTGTTCGGCTACCTCGGCATGGCCTATGCGATGGTGGCGATCGGCGGCATCGGCTTCATCGTCTGGGCGCACCACATGTACACGGTCGGGATGGCGGCGAGCGTGCAGGCCTACTTCATCGCCGCCACCATGGTGATCGCGGTGCCGACCGGCGTGAAGATCTTCTCCTGGATCGCAACCATGTGGGGCGGCTCCATCGAGTTCAGGGCACCGATGGTGTGGGCGATCGGGTTCATCTTTGTATTCACGGTCGGCGGCGTCACCGGCGTGGTGCTGGCCAATGCCGGCGTCGACCGCTTGCTGCAGGACACCTACTACGTCGTGGCGCATTTCCATTACACGATGTCGCTAGGCGCCGTTTTCGCCATTTTCGCCGGCTGGTATTATTGGTTCCCGAAGATCACCGGCTACCTATACAGCGAAACTATCGCCAAGCTGCACTTCTGGATCACCTTCATCGGCATCAATCTGGTGTTCTTCCCGCAGCACTTTCTCGGGCTGGCCGGCATGCCGCGTCGCATTGTCGACTATCCCGATGCGTTCGCCGATTGGAACTATATTTCCTCGATCGGTTCGTACATTTCCGGCGTCGGCGTGATCGTGTTCTTCTACGGCGTGGCGCAGGCCTTCATCCGCAAGCAGCGGGCGGCGGCGAATCCCTGGGGGCCGGGCGCCACGACGTTGGAATGGACGCTGCCGTCGCCGCCGCCATTCCATCAATATGACACGCTGCCGCTGATCCGATGAGCGTCACGCTTTCGCGCGTCGAACCCAGTATCGCGGGTGTCGGCGACTATGTCGAACTGATGAAGCCGCGGGTAATGTCGCTCGTGGTGTTCACGGCCTTTGTTGGGCTGCTGATCGCGCCCGGCCATGTGCATCCGATGATCGGCGTGACCGCGCTGCTCTGCATCGCGGTGGGCGCCGGCGCCGCGGGCGCGCTCAATATGTGGTACGACGCCGACATCGACGCGCGCATGACCCGCACCGCCGCGCGGCCGATTCCGGCCGGGCGGCTCGCCCCCGGGGAAGCACTCGCCTTCGGCCTGACCTTGGCGGTCGGTTCTGTGATCGTGCTCGGCCTCCTAGTCAATGTCATCGCCGCGGCGCTTCTAGCGGCGACGATCGCGTTCTACCTCCTGGTCTACACGATGTGGCTCAAACGCACGACGCCGCAAAACATCGTCATCGGCGGCGCGGCGGGCGCGCTGCCGCCGATCATCGGCTGGGTCGCGGCGACCGGGAGCCTGGCGGTCGAACCGATCCTGCTTTTCCTCATCATCTTCTTCTGGACGCCGCCGCATTTCTGGGCGTTGTCGCTCTATCGGACCGAGGATTATGCGCGGGCGGGGATTCCGATGTTGCCGGTGGTCGCCGGGCTGGCCGAGACGCGTCGGCGCATCGTGCGCTACACGTTTCTTTTGGCGCCGCTCGGTGTTGCGCCCTGGCTGCTCGGCTATGCCGGACCAACCTACGGAGCAGTCGCCGTGGTCACCGGAGCGGTGATGATGGCGTTGGCACTGCGCGTGCGCGCCGAGACCCGCGGCTACGTCGCCAGCCAGCAATTATTCCGCTTCTCGATCCTTTATCTGTTCTTGCTCTTCGCCATGCTGTTGGTCGATCGCGCGACGGGGTCGTGGGGAGGGTTGTTCGGCCATATCGCAGCATGACGGTGACGAGCGAAGCCATGAACGATCGCCTCGAACAGCGCAAGCCGGAGACCGGCGTCAGGCTCACGGAACGGCAGCAGCGCGCCCGCCGCGCCCGTTCGATCGCGATTGCGGTGTCGCTCGGCGTGCTGGCGCTGCTGTTCTACATCATGACTCTGGTAAAGGGGCCGGGCGTGTTGGTCCGACCATTGTGAACGGCCTCGTCGACGCATGCGCACGCAGCAACCACATCCTCCTTCCGCCCGCCGCGACGCCGTCGTCGGCTTCGTCTGCGGCGGCGTGGTTGCCGCCATGGTCGGCCTCTCATTCGCGGCGGTGCCTTTCTATTCCTGGTTCTGCCGCACCACCGGCTACGGCGGCACCACGCAGGTCGCAAAGGCGGCTCCGACCCAGACTTCCGACCGCAAGATCACGATCCGTTTCGATTCGAACGTCGCCGCCGGACTGCCGTGGCGGTTCGAGCCGGAGCGCCGAACCGTCGACGTCCGACTCGGCGAGGTCGTCACGGTCTATTACGTGGTCACCAACGAGGCCGCCCGCGTGACCGTCGGCCAGGCCGGCTACAATGTCAGCCCGCCGACGGTCGGCATCTACTTCGAAAAGATCAATTGCTTCTGCTTCACCGAACAGGCAATGAAGCCGGGCGAGAAGCGCGACATGGCGGTCGTCTTCTACGTCGATCCCAAGCTCGCCGCCGATTCCGAGCAGGATGGCCTCAATCTCATCACGCTCTCCTACACCTTCTATCCGGTGCGGGCATCGGATCGGGCGGCGGCGGAGAGCGCGGCGGCGGAGAAATCCGGGCACATCTAGAGCATGATCGCAAAATGCGACACTCGGTCCTCAAGAAGATAAGATCATGCTCAAAAGAAAAAACCGGACCTTGATCCGATTGACGTGAATCGGATTAAGGTCCGGAGACAACGAAGACGCGGCAGGCGAAGACGGCCACGCCGCGGTGGAGATGACGATCATGGCCGATGCAGCGCATGCCAAGCCGCACCACGACTACCATCTGGTCAATCCCAGTCCATGGCCGGCGGTCGGCGCGACTTCGGCGTTCGTCACTGCCGTCGGCCTGATCCTGTGGATGCACCATACGGTCGCCTTCGCGCCAATCATCTTCGGGGTCGGCGCCATCGGCGTTGCCTACACCATGATCGGCTGGTGGCGGGACGTGATCTTCGAAGCCGAAGTCGAACACGACCACACCCGCGTGGTGCAGCTCTCACATCGCTACGGGATGATCCTGTTCATCGCCTCGGAGGTGATGTTTTTCGTCGCCTGGTTTTGGGCTTACTTTAATACGGCGCTGTTTCCGGGCGAGATCAAGGATGTCGCGCGGATTGCCGCCACCGGCGGCGTGTGGCCGCCCAAGGGTATCGACACTTTCGACCCCTGGCATCTGCCGCTGCTTAACACGCTCATTCTGCTCACCTCCGGCACTACGGTGACCTGGGCGCATCACGCGTTGCTTGAGAACAATCGCAAGGGGCTGATCTGGGGGCTGGTCTGCACCATTGCGCTTGGCATCAGCTTCACCTGCATCCAGGCGTATGAATACGCTCACGCCGCCTTTCACTATTCCGGCAATATCTACGGTGCCACCTTCTTCATGGCGACGGGGTTTCACGGCGCGCACGTGATCATCGGCACAATCTTCCTGACCGTGTGCCTGGCGCGGACGATGGCCGGCCAGTTCAAGCCGACCCAGCATCTCGGCTTCGAATTCGCGGCCTGGTACTGGCACTTCGTCGACGTGGTGTGGCTGTTCCTGTTTGCCTGCATTTATGTCTGGGGTGCCGGCCCGCACGTCGAATAGCGACATAAGCCGGCGGCCATTTCCGGGCATTGCCGTGACAAGCGGGAAACCGACCGGGCCCGGCTTGCGCGGCGGCGGGCGATATACGAAATCATCGTCATGACTGAAAAGGCGATCGAGACGCTGTCCAGGTCGATTCTCGCCGGACTGTCCTGCCGCTGTCCGCGCTGCGGGCGCGGCAAGCTGTTCCAGGGATTTCTGGCCGTGCGGCCGCGCTGCGAGGTTTGCGGGCTCGATTACGGCTTCGCCGATTCCGGCGACGGGCCTGCCGTTTTCATCATGTTCCTCGCCGGCTTCATCGTGGTTGGCGCGGCACTCGTCACCGAGGTGGTGTATCGGCCGCCGTTCTGGGTGCATGCGATATTGTGGCTTCCCCTGATTCTCATCGTCACGTTGGGACCGTTGCGGCCGATGAAGGGGCTGATGATCGCGCTGCAGCACCACCATAAGGCCGCGGAAGGGCGCTTCGGCGGCAAAGAGCTTTGAGCGCGCCGACGGCAAAGAGGCGGTCATGGCTCGGCTTGCTTCTCCCGGCAGCGCTTACCTTTGCGGTTCTCGTTGCGCTCGGCACCTGGCAGATTCAACGCAAGGCTTGGAAGGAGGGCTTGATCGCTTTGCTGACCGAACGGCTCGCCCAGCCGCCTTCGGCGCTGCCGGCGCCGAGCACTTGGCCCGCTCTCAATCAGGCGGGCAACGAATATCGTCGTATCCAATTTAGCGGCGAATTCGATCATGGCAAGGAATCGCTGGTTTATGCGGCCGCTTCCACTTTTCGTCCCGATGTTCCCGGTCCCGGCTATTGGGTCTTCACACCGGCGCGACTTGCGGACGGAAGCTTCGTTATCGTCAATCGCGGCTTTGTGCCGGAGGGTCGGCAGGACGCCGGCTCGCGGGCCGCGGGCCAGATCGCCGGGCGCCTCGAGATCGTGGGCGCGATGCGCTGGCCGGAATCCCGCGGCTGGTTTTCGCCGTCCGGCGATTCCGTCCACAATTTGTGGTTCGTCCGCGACCTCAAGGCGATCGCCGAGGCCAAGGACATTGGTCCGGTGGCGCCGTTTTATGTCGAGCAGGAATTGCCGGTGCCGCCCGGTGGAATGCCGCAGCCGGGCAAGCTCGTGGTCAGGCTGCGCAACGAGCACTTGCAATATGCGCTGACCTGGTACGGCCTTGCGGTCGTGCTCGTGGTCGTGTTCGGGGTCTGGGCCGTCAATTCCGGCCGCGAGGGCGTCGGTGAGGACGCTATGCAGCCTCCTCAGCGCCGGTCGCGTTCCTTGTGAAAGTGCCGGCTTTTCTATTACTGTTCCCGCCGCCGGATGGCGGGGTCGCCGTTCGCAAGGAAATGCCTTGGAGAATCAATACGTTATCGCATAAGCGATCGCCGCGCACGGGGAATATCGGTGCTTCATGTCTCAACCAGGGGCGAGAGCCCAACGCTCGGCTTTGCCGAGGTCATGCTCGCAGGCCTTGCCGGCGATGGCGGCCTCTACGTGCCCGACACTTGGCCGCGGCTCGAACCGCAGACGATTCTCGCCTTCGCCGGCCGACCCTATGCCGAAGTCGCCTTTGAAGTGATCCGCCGCTTCACCGAGGATTCCATCAGCGCCGCCGACCTCGCCCGCATGGCGCGCGAGGCCTATGGCGCATTTCGCCATCCCGCGGTGGCGCCGCTGGTGCAATACGGGGTCAACACCTTCGGCCTTGAACTCTTCCACGGGCCGACTCTCGCCTTCAAAGATTTGGCGATGCAGCTGGTGGCGCGGCTGATGGATCACGTGCTCGCCGCTCGCGGCGAGCACAAGACCGTCGTGGTCGCGACCTCGGGCGATACCGGCGGCGCCGCCGTCGAGGCGTTCCGCGCGCGCAGCCATGTCGACCTCGTCGTTCTGTTTCCGCAGGGCCGCATTTCCGATGTGCAGCGGCGCATGATCACGACTGCGGCGGTTGCCAACGTCCATGCAGTCGCCATCGACGGCACCTTTGACGATTGCCAGGCGATCGTGAAGGCCATGTTCAATCATCATGCCTTTCGCGAGCGGGTCGCGTTGTCCGGCGTCAATTCGATCAACTGGGCGCGGATCGTGGCGCAGACCGTCTATTACTTCACCGCCGCGGTTGCGCTCGGCGCTCCCCATCGGAAAATCGCCTTCACCGTGCCGACCGGCAATTTCGGCGACATCTATGCCGGTTACGTGGCGCTGCAGATGGGGTTGCCGATCGACCGGCTGGTGATCGCCACCAACGTCAACGACATCCTGACGCGAACGTTGGCGACCGGCACTTATGAATTGCGAAACGTCGTGCCGACCAGCTCGCCGTCGATGGATATCCAGGTGTCGTCGAATTTCGAGCGGCTTTTGTTCGACGCTTACGGCCGCGACGGCGACGCCATCACTGCGTTGATGGCCTCGCTCGCGCAGTCGCGGCGGTTCACGTTGTCGGCACGCGCCTTGTCGCATGTTCGTGCGCTGTTCGCCGCCGATCGCGCCGACGAGGAAGAGGTCGCTGCGACCATCCGCACGGTCAAGCGCGAAACCGGCAATTTCGTTGATCCGCACACGGCGGTCGGCCTCGCCGTCGCCGAGAAGGAGTTGCGTGATCCCGCCGTGCCGATGGTGGTGCTCGCCACCGCGCATGCCGCCAAGTTCCCCGATGCGGTCGAGGCGGCCTGCGGCGCACGGCCGGCGCTGCCGGATTGGCTTGCCGATCTCAATCAAAGACCGGAGCAGGTCACGGTGCTGCCGGCGGATCAGTCTGCGGTGGAGCGTTTCGTTCTCACCACCAGCCGCGCCGCACAGGAAGGAGCGGCGGCATGAGCGTGGAGGTGGCGAGCTTGCACTCCGGCATCAAAGTCGTGACCGATGCGATGCCACATCTGGAGTCGGCCTCGCTCGGCGTGTGGATCAATTCTGGCAGCCGCCACGAGCGCAGCGACGAGCACGGCATCTCGCACCTGCTCGAGCACATGGCCTTCAAAGGCACGCGGCGGCGCACCGCGCGGCAGATCGCTGAAGAGATCGAGGCCGTCGGCGGCGATCTCAATGCGGCGACGGGGGCCGAGAGCACGGCATATTACGCCCGCGTGCTCAAGGCCGACGTACCGCTGGCGCTCGACGTGCTTGCCGACATACTTTCCGAACCGGTCTTCGACCGCGAGGAACTGTCGCGCGAGCAGAATGTCATCGTTCAGGAGATCGGCGCCGTGGCCGACACGCCGGACGATCTCATTTTCGAGCATCTGCAAGTAACCGCCTTTCCGGACCAGCCCTTGGGTCGCTCGATTCTCGGCACGCCGAAGACCGTGCGCTCGTTCGACCGGACGAAATTGGGCGCCTACCTCGCCCGACATTATCGTGCGCCGGACATCGTGGTGGCCGCGGCCGGCGCCGTCGATCATCAGGCGGTTGTCGGCGAGGTGGAACGGCGTTTTGCCGGCTTCAACGGCCCCGCCGGCCCGGCGCCGGAGGCTGCACGGTTCGGCGGCGGCACGCATGTGGAGAAACGCGAGCTCGAACAGGTGCACATCGCGCTTGCCCTTGCCGGAGTATCGCAGAACGACCCTGCGCTGTTCAGCCTGCAGGTGTTCAACAACGTGCTCGGCGGCGGAATGTCGTCCCGCCTGTTCCAGGAAGCGCGAGAACGGCGCGGCCTGTGCTATTCGATCTATTCGTTCCACGTGCCGTACTGCGATGTCGGCATGTTCGGCCTTTATGCCGGCACTGATGCCGCCGACGCCGCGGAGCTGATGCGTCTCATCGTTGACGAGATCGCAGGCTGCGCCGAAACCATCTCCGAACCGGAGGTCGCGCGCGCCAAGGCCCAGATGAAGGTCGGGTTGCTCATGGCGCTTGAGAGTTCCGGCGCGCGCGTGGAACAGCTGGCGCGCCAGATGATCGCCTGGGGCCGGCCGATCCCGCTCGGCGAACTGGTGGCGAAAGTCGAGGCGGTCACGGTAGAGAGTGCGCGGGCGGCCGGCCGGGCGCTCATCGACCGCGGCAAGCTGGCAACCGCGGTGCTCGGTTTCGGCTCGGGGCTCGAAAGCACCGCGGCCATTGCCGAGACTCTCACGCGCCGGGCCGCATGATGCCGAATCTGGATTGATCAGCCCCCTTCCTCGCCCTGCATGGCTTTCTTTCGCACCATCAATTTCTCCGAACCGCTGCCGTCCATCGTCGGCGACGGTGTGGTGCTGCGCACGCCGCAAGCGACCGACTACAATGAGTGGGCGGCGCTGCGCGAATTGAGCCGCGAATTTCTCACGCCCTGGGAACCGACCTGGCCGGCCGACGATCTCACCCGCAGCGCGTTTCGGCGCCGGATCCGGCGATATGTCGAGGATCTGCGAGCCGACCAAGGCTACGCCTTCCTGATCGTTCGCGCTTCGGATCATGCGCTCGTTGGTGGATTGACGCTTGCCAATATCCGCCGCGGTGTCGCGCAGGCCGGCAGCCTCGGCTACTGGATGGGCCTGCCATTCGTGCGTCGCGGCTATATGACGGCGGCGGTGCGCGCCGTTATTCCGTTTGCCTTCGGCACCCTGCGGCTGCATCGCCTCGAAGCGGCGTGCATCCCCAGCAACGTCGGCTCGATCCGGCTCCTGGAAAGCACCGGCTTCGTGCGCGAAGGTTATGCGCGGGGATATCTGTGCATTAACGGAATCTGGCAGGACCATCTGCTCTACGGGCGATTGAAGGATTCCGCGCCTTAACCGCGGCCCGGTCTTCTCTTCCCGGCAAAGCAAGCAGGGATGCCATGGGATGGCCACGGTTCGCTTGATATAACGTTTAGGGCATCGCGCGGTCCGGCGATGAACGGTGGGAATGCTGGGAAACGGTCATCGGATGCGATCGTGCAACTGCGCTTCAGTTGCGGCGCTACTGTCGCTTGCATTCTTCGTGGCGGGATGCTCGGCCGGCGGCGGACCGAGCGCTCCGGGCTCTGAGCTGCCCGCTTCTCCGTCTTTGAGCGATAAGATGGCGGGCTTCTTCTCTGGCTCGACCGCCAAATCGCCACAGCCGGTCGCCGGCGCGCAGTCCGATGTCAACTGCCCGTCGGTCGAAATCCGACAAGGCGCTTCCACGCTGAGCATCGGTCCGACCGGCGACAACGCGACGATGTCGCTGAAGTACCAAGGCAGCTTCGTGCGCGCCGCGCGAGAGTGCGCCGTGGTCGCCGGCAATATGGTGATGAAAATCGGCGTCCAGGGACGCGTCGTCGTCGGGCCTGCCGGCGGTCCGGGCCAGGTCGAAGTGCCGTTGCGGATTGCAGTGGTGGAGGAAGTGCCGGGAGGCTTCAAACCAATCGTGACCAAACTCATTCGCATTCCGGTGACGATTGGGACCGGTTTGGGCGGCGCGTCCTTCACCCACGTCGAAGAGGCAATCAGTTTCCCGCTACCGGCGCCGACCTCGGCGCTCGACGACTACCTCGTTTACGTCGGCTTCGATCCCTTGGCGGCGGCCGCGCAAGAGCAGAGCGCAAGACCGAAGCCAAAACCCAAGACCCGCGCAGACTGAAGCGGATGCGCGGCGATGCTCGGCGCCGCCGCTGGTGTCTTATGCCTTACCAGCCGCGCAGGTCGATGACGGCGCTGTTCAGGGCGCGCATGTCAGCGATCACGGTGCGGGCGCCCGCATTCACGAGGTCGCGCGCGAGTCGACCGCCGGCGTGTTTGCAGCCGACGAAGCCGATCGGCATCATGCCCGCGGCCGCAGCCGCGGCGATCCCCGCCGCCGAATCTTCGACAACGATGCACTCTGCCGGATCGACCTGCATGCGAGCGGCCGCGAGCAAAAACAGATCCGGCGCCGGCTTGCCCCCGGCCACGCCGCTCGCCGAGAACAAGCGCGATTCGAAGAAGCGCACCAGGTCGGCGACTTCAAGGCTGGCGCGGATGCGGTCGAGCGCGGAGGAAGAGGCGACGGCCTTTGGCCCGCGGATCCAGTTCAGGGCGTGAGCGGCGTGGGCAACGGGTGGGAGCGTGGCCGCGCCCTCACGCCGGCTCAAATAAACTTTTTCCTGACGTCTTCGATACCCCGGGCGAGCAGATCGTCGGCGATCTTGCCCTTGGCGGCAGTTGACAGGATTTTCTCGGCGGCGGCGACCGCCGCATCAGCCGCGGCGGAACGCACGTCCGCGAGCGCCTGCGCTTCGGCTTGCGCGATCCTGTTGTCGGCCATCTTGCTGCGGCGGGCGACGAAATCTTCCATCCGCGCTTTGCCTTCGGCGGCGAGACGTTCGGCTTCGACTTTGGCGCTGGCGATGATCGCTTCGGCCTCGCGGTCGGCCTCATGCTGCTTGCGCTGATACTCCGCGAGCAGCGCCTGCGCTTCGTCTCTGAGCCGGCGCGCCTCGTCGAGTTCGGCCTTGATGCGCGCCTGACGCTGATCGAGCCCGTCGATGACCCTGCGATGGGCGCCAAGATAGCCGAGCAAGCCGAGGAAAATGATGAAGGCGACGGCGACCCAGGCTTCGGCTTCAAGCATCGGTGCAACCTTATTGCTTGATCACGTCACTTACGGCGCCCGCGACCTCTTCGGCCGCCGGCGCCGCGCCGGTCAGGCGCTCGACGATGGCGGTGGCCGTTTCCGCCGCGATGGTGCGTACATTTGCCATGGCGGCGGTCCGCGTCGCGGCGATCGATCGTTCCGCCGCCGCGAGCCGCTCGTGCAGCTGCGCTTCAAGGCGCTTCTGCAACTCTCCCGCCTCGGCCGCCTGCCGCTCGCGGGTTGCGTTGGCGATCGATTGGGCGCGGGTGCGGGCGTCGGCGAGCGCCTTCTCGTAGGCGGCATAGGCCGCCTCCGACTGCTCCTTGAGGCCCTGCGCCGCCTTGATATCCTCGGCGATGCAATTGCTGCGCGCGGCGAAGATCGAACCGATGCGCGGCAACGCCACCTTCGACATCAGCACGTAGAGCAGGATGAAGGTCAGCGTCAGCCAGACGATCTGCGACGGGAAATACTCCGACTGGAACGGCGGGAAGCCGCCATGCCCCTCGGGTGCTTCGCTATGGGCGGTCGCTTCGGCCATGATCGCGAGCGTCAGAGACCGAACAGCAAGAGGAGCGCGATCAAGAGCGAGAAGATGCCGAGCGCCTCAGTGATGGCGAACCCGAAAATCAGATTGCCGAACTGGCCTTGTGCCGCCGACGGATTGCGCAACGCCGCCGCCAGGTAGTTGCCGAAGATGATGCCAACGCCGACGCCGGCGCCGCCCATGCCGATGCAGGCAATACCAGCCCCGATGTATTTAGCGGCGGTCGGATCCATGGGAAAGCTCCTTTCCAGGTTGCAACAGATTGGGGCGTCAGTGGCCCGGGTGTATCGCATCGTTGAGATAGATGCAGGTGAGGATGGCAAACACATAGGCCTGCAGGAACGCCACCAGAAATTCCAGGGCGGTCAGCATGACGACCAGGATCAACGGCAGCGCCGCGCCGAGCCAGCCAAGCACACCGAACCCGGCGAGCATGATGATGAAACCGGCGAAGACCTGGAGCGTGATGTGGCCGGCCAGCATGTTGGCGAATAGTCGTACGCTGTGGGAGACCGGACGCGACAGGAACGACAACACCTCGATCACCACGATCGCGGGCAGGATGTAGACCGGCACGCCCTTGGGGACGAAGAGCTTGAGAAAGCGCAGGCCGTGTCGCCAGAAGCCGTAGCCGACGACGATGAAGAACACCAAAAGCGCCAAGCTCGCGGTGATGATCAACTGGCTGGTCACCGTGAAGGAAAACGGAATGAGCCCGATCAGGTTGGCGAACAAGACGAACATGAAAAGCGTAAACACGAAGGGGAAGAACTTCATTCCTTCCGTGCCGGCCGAGGAACGCACCGTGTTGGCGACGAATTCGTAGGATATTTCCGCAATCGCTTGCAGCCGGCCGGGCACGATCGCTCGCGGCGCGGTCGCGCCGATGAGCAGCGCGGAAACCGCCACCACGATGATCAGCATGAACACCGCGGAATTGGTGAGAGAGATCTGATGGCCGCCGATCGTGACGATCGGCACCAGGTTCACAATCTGGAATTGATGGATCGGGTCGACGGTCATGGTCGCATCGCTCTCGGGCACCAACGGCTGAGCGTCACTGTCTCCGCGCTCCCGATGCATCGTCATCGGGTGCGCCGCCGGCTGCGACCCCTGCGGCGCGCATCACGTTGCGTACGCCCGCGACGAAGCCGAGCAGAAGAAATACGATGAGCCCCCAAGGCGAGATGCCGAACAGGCGGTCGATGAGCCAGCCGAGACCGGCACCGACCAGTACCCCTGCAACGAGCTCGCTCGAGAGCCGGAAGCCCTTGGCGTAACCGGATGCAGTCGTCGCCCGATCCACACCAGGGCCGTCGGAAGGTTGGCCTGCGCGCTCACGTGCAAGACCTTCGCCGAGACGCTGGAGTCTCGCGGAGAGAGCAGCTTCATCGGTGTGCGCCTTGCCGCGGTCGCCGTCCTCGCGCGTGCCGTCGCTCATCGCTTCGTCACTCGCGGCTTCGTGGCGATCGTGGCGGGCCCCCCGCCGAAGCCGCGCGGACCATACTGATTGGGTCCCGCCAAGTCAAGAAACGCCTGCCGATCCTAATACATTGAAACAATGATAGATATGGACCTTTCCGCAGACCTTGTCGAGACGCGATTGTGCACTGCGAAGCTGTTATCGGTAGAATGGCGCCAGCGCCGCCGCCGGTTCATATAATTACCCGGGGCGAGGAGATGACCCATGATCAACAAGGCCCTTGCTGTCGTCATCGCCGGCGTCTGCTTGACAGTGCCCGCTGTGGCCGCAGACGACACGCCCGAGAACGATGAGGGCCGTTACACCTTCAGCAAGGTGGCGGACGGTTTCGTGCGGCTCGATACGCAGACCGGCGAGGTGTCGTTGTGCCGGCAGCGGACCGTCGGCTGGGCGTGCGAGGCCGTGCCCGAGGATCGGGCCGTTTTGGAGAACGAGATTGCGCGTCTGCGCAGAGAAAACGCCGCGCTCAAGAAGGACATCCTGTCGCGCGGGTTGCCTTTGCCGCCCGGCACGATGCCGGAGCCGCCGGTCGTGCGCGGTGACGACCATGCGCCCCGCTGGCAAGGGTTTTCGGACCTCGACCGCGCGATGGCCTTCGTCGGCCGGGTGTGGCATCGGCTGGTCGAGGCAATCGCTCATGCGCAAAAGCAAGTGCTGAACAAGAGCTGAGCGCGACCTGCCTTGACCGGATCGACTCACGTTACCGACGTGCGCATGGAGAAGATTGCCACCGTCTTCCTTTCCGTGGAGACCTCCGGCGAAGGCCTTTTCGAGTTCACCGGGGAGGTCGCGCGCTTCCTCGAAAAAATAAAGGCGCGGGAGGGCGCGCTGCTCATCTATCTGCGGCACACCTCCGCGTCGCTCGTCATCCAAGAGAACGCCGACCCCGACGTACGCGCCGATCTTGTCGCCGCGCTAAGGAGGATTGCGCCGGAGGACGCCGGTTGGGTGCACCAGATCGAAGGCGCGGATGACATGCCGGCCCATGTCAAATCCATGCTCAACGGCGTCTGCCTGCATGTGCCGGTCGTCGCCGGCAAAATGGCGCTGGGGACGTGGCAGGGCATCTATGTCGCCGAGCACCGGGCGAGAGCGCATCGGCGCGAGGTGGTGGTACAGTTTCTCGGTAGCTGCGACGAGCGGTGAGCCGGTGCAGTGGACCAGGCGCGGCGATCGGAAGTAGTATGAGCGGCGAGGCCGCTTTTTGCAGGCGTGCTGCCCGCGCGCGATCGACTGAGTCATCCCGTTGAGCGAGGCTCAATCTCATCATCTTTTGATCGCCGACGATCATCCGTTGTTCCGCGGCGCATTGCGCGAGGCGGTCATCGGCTTCTTCGGCCGCGTCGAGGTCGGCGAGGCCGGCACGTTCGAAGAGCTTACCGACCTCCTCGAACGCGGCAGCGACGTCGACCTGATCCTGCTCGATCTGAGCATGCCGGGCGTGCGCGGTTTCTCCGGGCTCATGTATCTGCGCGCGCAATTTCCGAGCCTGCCCGTTGTTGTCGTCTCGGCCAATGACGATCCCGCCGTGATCCGCCGCTGCATGGAATTCGGCGCTTCCGGGTTCATTCCGAAAACACTGGGCGTCGAAGCGCTGCGTCAAGCGGTCACACGGGTGTTGCAGGGCGAGGTGTGGACACCGCCCAACGTCGATCTCACGCGCCAATCCGACGCCGAAACCGCGGCGATGATCGCGCGTCTCGCCACGCTGACGCCGCAGCAGGTCCGCGTGCTGATGATGCTGTCGGAGGGGCTGCTCAACAAGCAGATCGCCTACGAGCTCGGCGTGTCTGAGGCGACCGTGAAGGCGCATGTTTCCGCTATCCTGCAGAAGCTCGGCGTCGACAGCCGCACCCAGGCGGTGATCGCCGCGGGAAAGATCGAAGCCGGCCAATGGCCGCACCTGCCGCCGCGCGAGGGCTGAACTCAGGTTTTCCGCGCGCCAGCGGGGAAGGCGCAACGCGGCAAGGCCGGCGGCCTCCCGCCCGCGGAGAGGATCAAGGATTATTCCGCCGCCACGCGTTGCACGCGCCACCGGGTGATCAGCGCCCGCAAGGACGCGGGCTTGAGCGGCTTGTGGAGCACATTGACGGCGGCGGCGCGGGCCTCCTCGCGCACATGGAGCGAGCGGTCGGCGGTAATCAGGATCGCCGGCAGGTCGCGATGAAAGCGCCGGCGCAGATTAGCGATCGCGACGACGCCATTGCCGCCGTCGAGATGGTAGTCGACGAGGAGGCCGTCAGGCTCGACACCGCTGGCCTCGATCGTCGCCAGCGCGCCGGCGAGATCCGCCGCCTTGAGCACGCGGCAGCCCCAGCCGCCAAGGAGCGTCTCCATGCCGTCGAGAATCGACCGCTCGTTGTCGATGCACAGCACCACCGTTCCGGCGAGCCGGCCGGGGGCGATTTTCGCCACGCAAGGCACACTCGGCGCCGCCACCGCGGCGGTCGCGCGCGGCACCTCGACGGAAAAACGCGAGCCGCGACCCATGGTCGATTTCAGCGCCACCTCGCAGTCGAGCACGCGGGCGATGCGTTCAACGATCGACAGCCCCAATCCCACGCCGCGCGCGACCCGCGCTCCTTGGTCGAGACGGTGGAATTCCCTGAATACCGCGCGCCGCTTCGCCGGCGGAATGCCGATGCCGGTGTCGTAGACGTCGATGCACAGGCGCTGACCGCGGCGCCGGCAACCGACCAGCACGCGGCCGGCGGGCGTATATTTGATGGCGTTCGAGACGAGGTTCTGTAATAGGCGCCGCAGCAAGGCCCGGTCGGAGCGCACCGTGAGCGAGCACGGCATGAAGACGAGGTCGAGGCGTTTTTCCCGCGCCACCGGCGTGAATTCCACCGCCAGCCGCTGCAGCAATTCGTCGATGCGGAAATCGGCCATTTCCGGCTTCATCGCTCCGCTGTCGAGCCGCGAAATGTCCAGCAACGCGGCGAAGATCTCTTCGACCGCCTCGAGCGAGGCGTCGACGTTGCGAACGAGATTGTCGTCCTCGCCGGCGCGCTGGCGTTCGATCAGGGTGGTGACGTAAAGGCGCGCGGCATTGAGCGGCTGCAAAATGTCGTGGCTGGCGGCGGCGATGAAGCGTGTCTTCGAGATGTTGGCGTCGTCGGCTTGGGCCTTGGCGCGCTCGAGTTCGCCATTGAGCCGCGTCAGCTCGCCGGTGCGCTCGCGCACGCGGCGCTCCAACGTCGCATTGGCGCGCTCGAGCGCTTCCGCGGCCTTCACGCTCGGCGTGATGTCGGTGAAGGTCATGACCAGCCCGCCATGGGGCATGCGGTTCGCCCGCACTTCGATGACCAGCTCGCGTTCGGCGAAGCGTTCGAGGAACGGCTCGGCCTCCGAGGTGTAGCGGACGATGCGCTCGGCGACTTGGCCGTCGAGGTCCTTGGCGTCGCGCGCGCTTTGCTGGGCGATATGGCGAAGGATCTCGTCAAGCGCGATGCCGATGCGCGTGAGCGCGTGCGGAAGGTCAAAGATTTCGCCGAACTGCCGGTTCCAGCAGACCAGGGCGAGGTCCTTGTCGAACACGGCGATCCCCTGGCGCACGTGATCGAGCGCGGTCTGCAGGATCTTGCGATTGTAGTGGATCGCCGCGTTGGCGTCGTCGAGCAGCTTGAGCGCGGCCTGGGTCGAAACCGTGCCCTTGCGCAGGAGCAGCGAGAGCACGAGACGCGACGATGCCGCTCCGATCGCCGACGCCAGCAAATATTCGCCGTATTGCAGCAATTGGAGGTCGGCTTCGGCCTCCGGTTCGAGGCTGATGCGGCGCGAGGCCGCGAAACTGAGGAAGGAATCACGCGTGCGCTCCTCGCCGAGGTAGCGGGCGATGGTCGCGGTCAGTTCGCCGACCGTGACCGATGCGCGCCGCAGCCGGAAGCTCGGTGCGATCGGCGCGAGCGTCGAGGGCACGAAGATTTCCGCCTGCACGCGTTCGATGGCGGTCGACCGCCGGCTCAGCGAGCAGCCGATAAAGAGGGCGATGTTGACCGCGAGACTGAGAACGACGCCATGAACGAGCGGCGGCAGATCGAGCCCGAACAACGCCTGCGGGCGGAGCGACTGAAGACCGAACGGCCCGTCGATCAGGATGCGCGCGCCGACGATGCCGGCGTCGGAGATGCTCGGCAGCAGCAGCGTATATCCCCAGACCACAATCCCGGCGGTCATGCCGGCGATGGCGCCGCGCGCCGTGCCGCGCCGCCAGATCAGTCCGCCGAAAAAAGCCGGCGCGAACTGTGCGATCGCGGCAAATGAGAGCAGGCCGATCGAGGCAAGCTGGGCGGCGCCGGCGGAGCGATAATAGATGTAGGCCAGAAACAAGATCGCGAAGATGGCGATGCGGCGCACAGTGAGAAGCCGCGCGCCGGCGTCGGCCGGTTTGTCCGCGGCCTTCGCGTGCCGCGTCAAGACCAGCGGCATCACGATGTCGTTCGACACCATGATCGCGAGCGCGACCGTTTCCACGATCACCATGGCGGTGGCGGCGGACAGGCCGCCGATGAAGGCGACGAGGGCCAGTAGCTCGGAACGCGCCCGCAGCGGCAGCCCGAGCACGAACATGTCGGTATCCAGCCCGCCGGACGGGAAGGTCAGCAGACCTGCAGTCGCGATCGGCACCACGAACAGATTGATGAGCACGAGATAGACCGGAAACAGCCAAGCGGCGCGGCGGATTTCCGCCTCGCTGTGGTTCTCGACGACGGCGACATGGAACTGCCGCGGCAGCAGCACGATCGCAAACAACGACAGTGCCGTCATGGCGCAGAGCGTGGTGAGCGGCGGCGTACCCGTGAGTATCGCCGCCGTCTGCGGCTCATGCAGCGCCCGCGTGAACAGCGCCAGCGGCCCGTCGAACATGACGAAGGTCACGAAAATGCCGACGGCGAGAAAGGCCACGAGCTTGACGATCGATTCGGTGGCGATCGCCAGCATCAGCCCGTCCTGATGCTCGGTGGCGTCGATGTGGCGCGTGCCGAACAGGACGGCGAAGACCGCCATCAGCAAGGCGACGAAGAGGGCAATGTCGCCGAGCAGCGGCTGCGCCGCGCCGCCGCCCGCCGAAGCCTCGGCGAGAATGGTGCCGACCGACGACGACACGGCTTTGAGCTGCAGAGCGATGTAGGGGATCATGCCGACGATGGCGATGAGCGCCACGGTTGCTGCTACGGCCTGGCTCTTGCCGTAGCGCGCCGCGATGAAGTCGGCGATCGAGGTGATGTTCTGTCCCTTGGCCAGGCGCACGATGCGGATGATCAGCGGGTAGCCGAGGCCGAACATCAGCATCGGGCCGATATAGATGGTGAGGAAATCGAAGCCCGAGTGCGAGGCAAGTCCGACCGAGCCGAAGAAGGTCCAGGAGGTGCAGTAGATCGCGAGCGTAAGCGGGTAGATCAGCAGCCGCGAACGGCTGCCGCGCGCCAGCTCGCGCCTGCGGTCGCCGTAGCTCGCTACCAGGAACAAAAAGCCGATATAGGCGAGGGCGAGGACGATGACGGTCCAGCCTTGCTCCATGACGTTTCCCCGCGTCGGCTCGAGCCGCTTTTTGCCCTCCGTTTTGTTCAGGTCACCACAGTTTAGCGAGCCTGTCTATCGGCGGTGCGGGAGGGCGCGGCGCCAAGAACGCCGTCGAAACTCATGCGCGCGGGTTACGCGGCCGCGGACATTGGCCGACATTGAAGAGCGGGATGGTCGCCGGGCCGGCTCGTTGCGCGGCCGGTCCGGCAAATGGCATGCCGACCGATCCCCCTCACTCGGCGGCGAGCGCTGGCTCTTTGAGCGGCAGTCGCAACCGGTGCCAGACGTCGACGAGGGCTTCGGCGAGTGCGTCGATCAAGCCGTCGTCGTGATAGGGGCTCGGCGTGATGCGCAACCGCTCCTTGCCCTTCGGCACGGTCGGGTAGTTGATCGGCTGAATGTAGATGCCGTGGTCGCAGAGCAGGAGGTCGCTCGCCTCTTTGCACCGCTCGGGATCGCCGACGAATACCGGAACAATATGGGTCGGGCTCGGCATGACCGGCAAGCCGGCGGCGGTCAGCACCGCCTTGGTGCGTGCGGCGCGGTCCTGATGACGGTCGCGTTCCCATTGCGAGGTCTTGAGGTGCCGAATCGCGGCCGTTGCCGCGGCACAGACCGCCGGCGGCAGCGCGGTGGTGAAGATGAAGCCCGGAGCGTAGGAACGCACCGTGTCGATCAGCGCGCTCGTCCCGGTGATGTAACCGCCCAGGCAGCCGAACGCCTTGGCCAGCGTGCCCTCGATCACGTCGATACGTTGCACGGCGCCGTCGCGCTCGCTGATGCCGCCGCCGCGCGGGCCGTACATGCCGACCGCATGCACTTCGTCGATATAGGTCATCGCCCCGTAGTGCTCGGCGAGGTCGCAGATGCCGTTCACCGGCGCGACGTCTCCATCCATGGAATAAAGGCTCTCGAACACGATCAGCTTCGGCCGCTTCGGATCGGCCGCGGCGAGAAGCTCTTCCAGATGCGCGATGTCGTTGTGGCGGAAAATCTGCTTCTCGCAATAGGCCTGGCGCACGCCCTCGATCATCGAATTGTGGTTCCAGGCATCCGACAGGATGAGGCAGTTCGGCATCAGCTTGGCGAGCGTGGAAATCCCGGTCTCGTTGGAGACATAGCCCGACGTGAAGACGAGGGCCGCTTCCTTGCGGTGCAGATCGGCCAGCTCGCGCTCAAGCTCGACCAACGGGTGATTGGTGCCCGCGATGTTGCGGGTGCCGCCGGCGCCGGTCCCCATTCGCGTGGCGGTCTCGACCATGGCGCCGATCACCTTGGGGTGCTGGCCCATGCCGAGGTAGTCGTTCGAGCACCACACGACGACGTCGCGCCGGCCATGCGGGGAGTGCCAGACGGCATGCGGGAACCGCCCCGCCAGACGCTCGAGGTCGGCAAACACCCGGTACCGGCGCTCGCTGTGGAGCTGGGCGAGGGCGTCGGCGAAGTACGCTGCATAATCCATTTTCGGTGGCTCTCCCCGGCCATTCGGAGTTCTTTTTTGAGGTATTCTTAGAGGGCTTCCAGGGTCTTTGTCGAGGCGATAGTTAGCGCCGCCGGCGGGAAACGCATTTGCGTTGCGTCAACGGCGCAGGCGATTGCGCATTTTTCCCTTGCGCCAGTGCCTTAAGGGGAGGGGGCGGCGGTGCACTGCGCCGCTTCCAAAGGTCGCACTTATCCCTCCGTATGGGGTCTGCGCCGCCTCCCGCGGCGCAGCATGCGAAGGTCAAACCACCACCAGCTCCCAGGGGAACCGGTCGACGCATTCGCTCCCCGTCGCGGTCACGATGAAGGTGTGGCCGAGGAAGATGCCGAAGCTGCCGTCCGCGGTGATCGGGTTGGGCTCGGCCATGAATACCATGCCCGGCTTGAACTCCTGCTCGAACGGCTCGGCATGGACGCCGTCGGTGAAGACGTGGGGGCCGTCGGTGATGAGGTCGATGCCGTGGGCGTGGATCGGCCGCGACTGCACGCCCTTCTCGCGGAAAATTCTTCCCGCGACCTCGATCGCGGACACCGGACGGCCCGGCTTGATCGCCGCCGCCATCGCCTCGAACGAGGGCAGCGTGATGTCCTCCCAGAAGCGCTTGACCATGTCGGTCGGCGGCCCGAGGCAGATCGGCGAGCCGATCTGGGCGGTGTAGCCGCGGTAGCCGGCGGCGAGCTCCATGTTGATGATGTCGCCCTTGGCGAGCTTGCGCCCGGACGGCCGCGGATTGCCGAACACCATCGCCGGGTTCGCCATCGCGGTCGAGCCGATGATCAGGAAATCGATGTCGCCGCCGCCCTCGAGGATGGCGGCGCCGGCCGCGGCGCGCAGCTCGTATTCGGTGACCCCCGGCTTGGCGCGGGCGACCATCGCGTTCATGGCGTCCTCGGCGAG
>DATHCD010000036.1:0-3649 GCA_035319735.1 Xanthobacteraceae bacterium
TTCCGCACTGCATCAAAATCAATTGAATTTCTTTTTGATGTCCTCGATGCCCTGCGCGAGCAGGTCCTCGGCCACCTTGCCTTTGGCGGCGGTGGCGAGAATTTTCTCCGCTGCGGCCACGGCGGCGTCGGCAGCGGCCGACCGCACATCGGCGAGAGCCTGCGCCTCGGCCTGGGCAATCTTAGCTTCCGCCATTTTTGTGCGGCGCGCCACGAAATCCTGCATGCGTGACTTGGCTTCGCCGGCTAGGCGTTCCGCTTCGGCCTTGGCGCTGGCGATGATGGCTTCGGCTTCGTTTTCGGCCGCGCGTCCTTTGCGCTCGAAGTCGGCGAGCAGCGCCTGGGCCTCTTCGCGCAGCCTTTTGGCCTCGTCGAGATCGCCCTTGATGCGGGCCTGCCGTTGGTCGAGCGAGGCGATCAGCTTGCGATGCACGCCGAGGTAGGCGAGCAGGCCCAGAAAGCACACAAAGGCGATGGCGACCCAGGCTTCGGCTGTAGGCATGATGGGTTTGTCCTCAGCGCTTGACCGCGTCGCCGCCCAATGCGGCGGTAACTTCGTGCGCAGCGGGTGCCTTGCCGATCAGGCGCTCGACGATCGCCGAAGCGGTGTCGCCCGCGATCGCACCAACGTTACCCATCGCCGCGGTACGTGTTGCCGCGATCGACTTCTCGGCCGCCGCCAGCCGCTCGTGCAACTCCGCTTCCAGCCGCCTGTTGGTTTCCTCGGCGGCCGCGGCCTCGCGTTCGCGGGTCTCGTTAGCGATCGCTTGGGCGCGGCTGCGAGCGTCGGCGAGCGCTTTTTCATACGCCGCATGAGCCGCGTCGGACCGCTCCTTGAAGCGATTGGCCGCAGCAATGTCGTCGGCGATGCGCTTGTCGCGATCGGCAAGGATGCCGGCGATGCGCGGCAGCGCGATCCGCGACATCAGCACATAGAGCAGCACAAACGTGACCGCCAGCCAGACCAGTTGCGACGGAAAATTCTCGCGCTGGAAAGGTGGAAATCCGCCTTGTCCGCCAGGAGCTTCGGTGCTGGTATTTGCGGCCATGGCCAAACGTCTTGGCGGCTAGAGCGTCAAAGCGCGAACAGCAGCAGCAGCGCGATGAGGAGCGAGAAGATGCCAAGCGCTTCGGTGATGGCGAACCCGAAAATCAGGTTACCGAACTGGCCTTGGGCCGCGGACGGATTGCGCAGCGCCGCCGCCAGATAATTGCCGAAGATGATGCCGACGCCGACGCCGGCGCCGCCCATACCGATGCAGGCAATGCCGGCCCCAATGTACTTTGCGGCGGTCGGGTCCATGTGAAAGCTCCTTTTCGAGGTTGCAGTACGGGCGGTCAGTGGCCCGGGTGTATCGCATCGTTGAGATAGATGCAGGTGAGGATGACGAACACGTAAGCCTGCAGGAATGCAACCAGCAGTTCGAGCGCGGTCAGCATCACTACCATGAGGAACGGCAGCACCGCGCCGAACCAGCCGAGCACGCCGAAACCGGCGAGCATGATGACGAAGCCGGCGAAGACCTGCAGCGTGATGTGGCCGGCCAGCATATTGGCGAACAACCGCACGCTATGGGAGATCGGCCGCGACAGAAAGGACAGGATCTCGATGACGACGATCGCCGGCAAGATGTAGATCGGTACGCCCTTCGGCACGAAGAGGTTGAGAAAATGTAGGCCGTTGCGCCAGAGGCCGTAGCCGACCACGATGAAGAACACCAACAGCGCCAGCGCCGCGGTGATGATGATCTGGCTCGTCACCGTGAATGAGTAGGGGATCAGCCCAATCAGGTTCGCGGTCAGCACGAACATGAACAGCGTGAATACGAACGGAAAGAAGCGCATGCCCTCGGTGCCGGCGGAACTGCGCAGCGTATTGGCGACGAACTCGTAGGACAGCTCGGCGACGGATTGGAGCCGCCCGGGGACGACCGCGCGCGGTGTCGTGGCGCCGATCAGCAGCGCCGAGACGACGCCGACGATGATCAGCATGAACAGCGCTGAGTTGGTGAAAGCGACCTCATGGCCGCCAACGGTCACGATCGGCAGGAAATTCTTGATCTCGAACTGTTCGACCGGATTGATCTGCATCGCTTGGATCTTCGAGCGTCAAATAGCCTGTCAGGTGTCCCGGTCCCTGGCCGCGCCGTCATCGAAAGCGTTGTGCGGTACGACTCCCGCAGAGCGCATCACGTTGAGGACGCCGGCAGCAAAGCCGAGCAGAAGAAATATAATGAGCCCCCACGGCGAAATCCCGAGCAGCCGGTCGATCAGCCAGCCGAGGCCGGCGCCGACCAGCACGCCTGCAACAAGTTCGCTCGAGAGCCGGAAGCCTCTGGCGTAGCCGGATGCAGTCGTCGCCCGATCTCCACCAGCACCATCGGATGGCTGGCCCGCTTGATCGCGTGCAAGCCTTTCGCTGAGCCGCTGGAGCCTCGCGGAGAGAGCGGCCTCATCGGTGTGCGCCTTGCCGTTGTCGCCATCCTCGCGCGCGCCGTCGCTCATGCTTCCGACACTCGCGGCTTTGCGGCGATCACGGCACGCCCGCCCCTCGAAGCCGGGCGGACCATACTGACAGGATTCTGGCGAGTCAAGAAACCCAAGGTTAATCGTAATCCTTTGATTTCACGATAGATATTGGCTTTTCGTGGGTGCTTGCCAACGCCACAGCGGCACCCGATTTGACGCTGTCGATCTGAGCCCACGGCGTGCCCGACGCTTGCAAATAATAAGAAGATGGATCGCCTCCCTTGCCTTCGCGGTTAACGGAGCGACAATGGGGGCGCTCGGTCGCGCCAGGAGATGACTATGATCAGCAAGGGCTTCGCCGTCGCCATCGCGGCCTTGGCCTTGACCGCAACTGCGTGTGCGGAGGATGCCGGCCCCGATAACGCCGGCGAGGCGCGCTACAGCTTCTACAAAGTCGATGAGGGATTCATACGGCTCGATATGCAGACCGGCGAGGTCGCGCTGTGCGGCCGGCAAACCGTAGGCTGGGCGTGCGTGGCGGCGCCGGAAGATCGTACCGTGCTCGAGAACGAGATCGCGCGCCTGCAAAAAGAAAATGCGGCACTCAAACAGGCTCTCCTCTCGCGCGACCTGCCGCTGCCGTCCGGCACCTCGCCCGCGCCGCCGCCCGCCGACGAGGACAAGCATTTGACGCTTCGGCTGCCGAGCGCCGAGGACATCGACCGTATGGTGTCCGTCGTCGGTCAAGTTTGGCAGCGCCTCGTCGAGGCGATCGCCAATGCGCAAAACCAGGTTCTTCACAAGAGCTGAGCGGCCAATGCCGCGCCGGGCGTTTCCGTCTTGAGTTCGTTATCGTCCATCCAGGTCGCGCGCGCAGACGCGATGGCGCGTGCGGTACTGTCGGTGGAAACGAGCGGCCAAGGATTTTTCGAAATCACGCGCGAGGTTTCTCGCTTCCTCGAAAAGGCCGGAGCGCGCGACGGCGTGCTCTTGCTCTTTCTGCGCCACACCTCGGCTTCGCTGGTCATCGAGGAGAACGCCGACGCCGATGTGCGCGTGGACCTTGTTACTGCGCTTGACCGCATCGCGCCGGCCAATGCGGGTTGGGTGCATGACACCGAGGGGCCCGACGACATGCCGGCGCACATCAAATCCATGCTCAACGGCGTGACGCTGCATGT
>DATHCD010000037.1:0-76594 GCA_035319735.1 Xanthobacteraceae bacterium
CGGCGCCCGCTTCTCGTCGAGCGCGCCGGAGAGCCGCACCAAAGCCGGATCGACGTCGGTATAGGCCGGCGCCTTGTCTTTCAGCTCGGTGACGATGCGTTCGGCGACCTTCGGCCCGACGCCGGGCGTGCGCGCCAACATGGCCTTGTCGCGCATGGCAATGGCCGTGGCGAGCTCGGCGGGCTTGAGCGTGCCGAGCACGGCGAGCGCGACCTTGGCGCCGACGCCCTGCACGGTCTGCAACAGCCGGAACCATTCGCGCTCGACGTCGGTCATAAAGCCGAATAAGCGGATCTGGTCCTCGCGCACATGCGTTTCGATCGCGAGCGTCGCCGGCTCGCCGGTGCGCGGTAGTTCCTGCAGCGTGCGCGGCGAGCAGTGGACCAGGTAGCCGACGCCGTTGACGTCGAGGATCACGCAATCCTCGCCGTAGGAGTCGATCACGCCCTTGAGCCTGCCGATCATGCGCGCGCGACCTTGAGAATGACGCTTTGCCGGTGGTGCGCGTGCGTCACCGCGACCGCGAGCGCATCGGCGGCGTCGTCCGAGCCGGGCGCGGCCTTGGGCAAAAGCACGGCGATCATCATCCTAATCTGCGCCTTGTCGCCGTGGCCGGCGCCGACAATGCTCTTCTTCACCAGGTTCGGCGCATATTCGGCGACCGGCACGCCGGCCTTCGCCGGCACCACCATGGCGATGCCGCGCGCCTGGCCGAGTTTCAACGTGGCCTTGGCGTCCCTGTTGACGAACGTCGCCTCGACCGCGGCCTCGTCGGGCCTGAATTCGTCGAGTATGCGCGCCAGCCCGTCATGGATGGCGAGGAGCCGCGCGGAGAGCGCATCCTCCTCGCGCGTCGTCACCGAGCCGCAGCCGAGAAATCCGAGCCGGTTGCCGGCAATCTCGACCATGCCCCAGCCGGTGCGGCGGAGCCCCGGATCGATGCCGAGAATACGAATCGGGCGCGTCATGCCGATTCGTTCATAGCATGCCCCGCCGGCTCGCCTCTCCCCGCTGGCGACGGGAACGCGCAACGCGGTGCAAAAGCTTGAACCCGCTAGGCGCTCATCCGCTGCACCAGCGCGTCGGACACCTCGAAATTGGCGTAGACGTTCTGCACGTCGTCATGCTCGTTGAGGCTCTCGATGAGCTTCAAGAGCTTCTCGCCCTGCTCGTCGTCGACCGCCACGGTATTTTGCGGCCGCCAGGTGAGCGACGCCTTGCGCGGCTCGCCGAACTTTACTTCGAGCGCCTTGGCGACCGAAGCGAAACGTTCCGGCGCCGCGTAGATCTCGTGGCCGCTCTCGCTCGAGACCACGTCGTCGGCGCCGGCCTCGAGCGCCGCCTCGAACATCGCGTCCGCGCTCGCCGCCTTGGCGTCGTATTCGATAACGCCGACATGGTTGAACATGAACGAGACCGCGCCGGTCTCGGCCAGGCTGCCGCCGCTCTTGGTGAAGGTCGAACGCACCTCGCCGGCGGTGCGGTTGCGATTGTCGGTCAACACCTCGACGATCACCGCGACGCCGCCCGGCCCGTAGCCCTCGTAGCGGATTTCCTCATAGTTCTCGGCATCGCCGCCGGCGGCCTTCTTGATCGCGCGCTCGATATTGTCCTTGGGCATGTTTTCCGCGCGCGCCGCGATGATGGCGGCGCGCAAACGCGGATTCATCGCCGGATCGGGCAGGCCGATCTTGGCGGAGACAGTGATTTCGCGCGCCAGCTTGCCGAACAGCTTTGATTTCGCCGCATCCTGCCGCCCCTTGCGGTACATGATGTTCTTGAACTGGGAATGTCCGGCCATGGCTCAGCTCTTGCGCCCTCGCGCGTACGCGAAACGGAATGTCTGAATGTCGGATAGTTTATAGGGTGACGCGAGGCGGAAATAAAGGTGAGGGCGTGCTGGAACTTCAGCGCCAAAAGGCGGGCGCCGCCTGTTCGAGGCAGCCGCCGAGCCGCACCGCGCCGACGCGCACGGCAAGGCCCGTTGCCGGGTCGGTCTCGACCGCGACGGCACAAAGCGTCGCCGGGCCGGACGCAGCCTCAAAACGCGATGATGAAATGCGCCGCAGAAAGCGGCCGAGCGGTTCCTCCTTGGTCATGCCGATGATGGAATCATAATCGCCGGTCATGCCCACGTCGCTGACGAAGGCGGTGCCCCCCGAGAGGATGCGCAGATCGGCGGTCGGGGCGTGGGTATGGGTGCCGACCACGATGCTGGCGCGGCCGTCGCAGAAATAGCCCATGGCCTGTTTCTCGCTCGTCGTCTCCGCGTGCATATCGACCACGATGGCGTCGGCCGCGCTGCGCAGCGGGCAGGCCGAAAGCTCGCGCTCGAGCGCGGCGAAAGGATCATCGAGCGGGTCCATGAAGATGCGGCCCATGGCATTGACCACGAGCACGCGTGCGCCGCCCTTTGCCTCGATCAGCGCCGCGCCGCGGCCCGGCGTGCCGCCGGGATAGTTGAGCGGCCGGATGAGGCGCGGCGCCCTTTCGATGAAGACCAGCGCCTCTTTCTGGTCCCAGGCGTGATTGCCCAGCGTGACGGCGTCGGCACCGGCGTCGATGAACTCGTTGTAGATCGCCTCGGTGACGCCGAAGCCGCCGGCGGCATTCTCGCCGTTGATGGCGACGAAATCGAGCTTCCAGTCGCGAATGAGGCCGGGCAGGCGCTCATGGACGATCGCTCGCCCGCTGCGACCGACCACATCGCCGACAAACAGAATGCGCATGCTCACGCGCCTCGTAAATCGATCACTTCGCGCTCGGTTAGCACAAGATCGAGACGCGCGTCGCGTGCCGTAGCGGGCACGGCGGCGAATTCTTGGACCGCGAAAGCGAGGCCGATAGCGGTCATCGTCTTGCGCGCGCGCAGCTCGGTGATCGTGAGATCGTAATAGCCGGCGCCGTAGCCGATGCGACGCCCGGCGCGGTCGAAAGCAAGAAGCGGCACGAGAACAATGTCCGGCTCGACCGTGGGCGCCGCGGCCAAGGGCTCGCGGATGCCCCAGACCGCGGCAGCGAGCGGCTCGTTGAAGGCCCAGGCGCGCATGATCAGCGGCTTGCCGCGGCCGGCGACGACCGGCAAGGCGAGCCGCGCCCCCTCCCCCGCGAGCTTGCGCATCAGCGGCAATGGATTGATCTCGCTCTTGAGCGGCATGAAACCGGAGACGATCGTGCCCGGCGCAACGACAAGCGGAAGCGGCCGCGCGGCAAGCGCTTCGGCGGCTGCTTGGCGCGCCTGCGGCGGCAATGCATCGCGCCGCGCGATCGCCTCGCGGCGGAGCTCGGTTTTTGCGGTCGCGACCGGATCGGGCATGCTCGAACCACGCGCGGAAGTCCGTTGCGCGTCATCGCCGGGCGGCGATCTCGATCGCAAAGCAAGCCAGTGCCCGCTTATCGGGATCACCGCCGCTCGGCGCTTCACGCCTGGGCGGTGATGACGAAGAAGTGCGGAGCCGCGCCGGCCGTTGGAGCGCTCGATCCCGGGTTCCCTACGAAAAGTAGGTGGGCGCCATATGTCCGAGCCCACGAGCCCGGTCAGGGACAGCTCCCTTCAGGATCGATAAGGCCCCGGGGATTTGGCTCCTGACGCACCGGGCAGCTCCGCGCGAAGAATGTAATGCGCGGCGGCGGATGACGCTACTGGCTCTGTGCCGATGCCGCCGATTCAACTCTTCCCCGCATGGGGAGACGCGAGCCGGAGGTTGGACCACAGGCGCGCGCGAAAAATCCACTATCTCAAGGACCATACTGCCTCTCACTCAATGAGGTCGCACCTGATCCCCGTGACGTTCACCATCATTCCGGCGGCCTCTTCACGCAAGCGTGCAAGCGATGGCCCGTTCCAATGCGCATCGAATGCCGCTTGGTCTTGATAAACTTCATACACCAGGACTTTTGTGTTGCCGTCATGCGGCAGCAAGACTTCAAATTGCACTGTCCCTGATTCATCCCTGAGGCAGCGCGCTCTATGCGCTTTCAGCAAGGGTACCAGCTCATCCCTGCGCCCTGGCGCGATCTCGATTGTCGCGACGATAGCAAGCTTCGGCATGTCAGCCTCTCCATTCGGCGCTGCATGTTAGGAGCGCCTGATTGTTACAACCCGACGGAGGCCCTCGTCGAGGCGGTCGACTGGGCCGTACAAAGGGGCCCGGCCGCTGTGAAGTGGTTCGACAGAGCCATTTTGTTTGCGATCATGAATCGGCATAGAACCAACTTATTACGTCAACGGTGAGGAGCTGATCGTGCTGCCGGACCAGGGCGATCTCGGCTCGAGGGAATTGCACGAAACAATGCGCGGTGGCGAGCGCGTGTTGATCCGCCGGATGCGGCCTGAAGACGTCGCCCTTTACCCGGATTTTTTAAGCGATGTCAGCGCCGAGGATCAGCGGCTTCGGTTTTTTGCCCGCATTGGCGAATTAAGCGCCGCGGAGATCGACAGGCTCGCCCATCTCGACTACCGGCGCGAAATGGCTTTCATCGCGCTCGACGAAGACACGGGGCGGATGCTCGGGCTCGTGCGCCTGAAGGACGAGCTCGACGAAAAGACCGCGGAATTCGCGATCCTGGTGCGCTCGCGGCTCAAGGGACATGGGCTCGGTTGGCTGCTGATGCGGCGCGTCATCGATTACGCCAAGGAAAAAGGTCTGCAGCGCGTCTATGGCGACGTGTTGGTCGAAAACACGACCATGCTGCAAATGTGCGCCGAACTCGGTTTCCACGCGATGGACGTCGGATCGCACACCAGGCGCGTTGTTCTCGATCTGGAGAAGATCGGCGGCCGCTGAGCGGCGGCTTTTGCTGCCGTTAGAAAAATCGCAGTCGTATGGGCCGCTGCGTCGTGCGGCAATGAGGATAGAATACCCACATTGGTTCAAAAGCGGATGACTATGCGCGTTCACGCCATCCAGACCGGCCGCGTTCAGATAAAGCAGGCGCAGATCGCCGGGCGCGGCCACGGGCTGTGGCGGCAGGCCCAGCCGATGCTCTCGCGAGAATGGGCGGACTGGTCGCCGACCTATGCTTGGGCGATCGAGCATCGCGAGGGCGTGATTGTCGTCGACACCGGAGCAAATGCGGGGCTGAAATCGCTTCCCCGCTGGCACCCCTATTTCCGCTTTGCCGTTCGCTTCGACGTCGAACCCGAGCAGGAGATCGGCCCGCAACTGCAAGAGCGAGGCATCGGCGCCCGCGACGTCAAGACGGTCGTGCTGACGCATCTGCACATCGATCACGATGGCGGGCTCGCGCATTTTCCGCACAGCCGGATCCTCTTAAGCGGCGATGAAATCGCGCGCGCATCGGGCATCAGCGGTGCCCTGCTCGGTTATCTGCCAAGCCGATGGCCCAGATGGTTCAATCCCGAGCCGCTGACCTGGCAGCATTCGCGCTTCGGACCATTCGAGCGCTCCGCGCGCCTGACCGATGCCGGAGATGTCATCGCCGTGCCGACGCCGGGCCACACGCCGAGCCATTTCTCGGTCATCGTCTGCGACGGCGGAGAGCAGATCATGCTCGCCGGCGACGCGTCCTATCTCGAATCGACGATGTTGACCGGCACGGTCGACGGCGTCAGCCCGAACGAGGCGGTGGCAAGCGCGACGCTCGCCAAAATCCGCGCGCTGTGCGCCGAGCGTCCGACCATCTACTTGCCGACGCACGATCCGCAATCGGCCGAACGGCTCCACGCGCGACTTCCTACAGGCCTTTCGCCAACCGGCTCTCCGCCGGCCTCCGCTTCGGATCTGGCCGCCGATTCCAGGCGCGGGGGAGCTTGATTGCGATGAGAATCAAGTTGCCGAGGCAGACCGGACGTGTTCGCCCGTCGCTCGTTGCCCGTCCGTCAGGCCTTCACCTTCCTGACGAAGCCAAAATAGAAACAGAGCAAGAAGAATATGAAATGGACGATCGAGCGGCCGGCGCTGATCCGAGGTGTTTCGACAAAACTTGTTCCCAACAGAGGCACCGAAACACCGGCGAGATAGAGATAGAGCAAGATGCCCGATGACACGAAGAAGGCGCCGGCCAGAAATTTGCGAAAGTCCCTGCTTCGCCAGGCGAAATAGAGGCTCCCGACCGCCATAATGGCAGCGGCAACGACGTAGAGGACAATGATCATTTCTTCCTCGTGTTCCTGCTGCGGCCACGCGCTTGGCCTTGCTCCGGTCCGGATCGCTTCCAGCGCGCCGCTTTTTGGCGAGCGCTTGTTGCAAAAATATCACAAACAATCACAAACGCACGGCCTCCTGTGGTCAACATACGTTTTTGACCTTCGCACGCCTGTTGTCCGTCGTATTCTGTCATTTCGACGGGCTCGGACCACGATGTGGTCCCTGGGGGACGACGGGCAAACCAGCGCAAAAACACTGAGGCAGGGCGTTTCGTAAGAAGCGTACCGAAAGAGAGTGCGCGGTACTTGTACCGACCTCCCGCGTGTTGGGGGTCAATCATGAAGTTGATCAGTTTCTCTCCGGCGCTTCTCGCCGTCGTCGGCATCGTCCTGCAGCCAATCGCTCCGGCCTACGCGGTAACAGCAGACGAGCCAATTACAAACGCTGTGACGCACGCTGCTGACTTGCGAGGCCAGCCCGCCCTCATCGTCGGCCAGACATTGGACGAGTACATCCTCGACGCGCAGATTTCCCGGAAAATGCGGGAAAAGCTGGCCTATCACGCCGGACAGGGCGAGGCCGCCATCCTCTCCCGGGCACAGATGGACGATCTGGCGCGGACCCATCCGACGCTCCACGCGAAACTGACGAAGGCCCACCGGACGCTGTCGGTCCCGCATTTGACGGCGGCTGAGAAGAAACTCGTCGCTCAGATGACCGCCGATAACCTGGCGGCGTTCAAAGCAGGCGTCGAAGAGTGCGGGCTGGAGGTAGGTGCCGCGTCGCCGGTCAAAGTCGCAACCACCGGCGGCTCCGTACCGTGTCCAAGCGCTAACACCGGCAACAATCTGGGCGGATTATGGGTTTTCGTTGCCCTCATCGCCGTCCTGCTCACGGTCCCGTTTTTCTGCACGCTTTTTGGCAATCCGCCCTTCTGCCGCGGCCAGAATGCGCCGTGACGGTTTTTGTGGTTGGGGCATTCTCTTACGCAGCGTGACCACGCTTCGTGCGCTGCTCGGTGCTGTCTTGTTGCTTCTCCTCGCCGAGGAAGCCGCTGCGGCACAGGCCGGCGAGATCTCACTGCCGTGGGTCGGACAGAAGAGCGCGACCGAATGCGGCCGCGCGGTTCTTGCGTCGCTGGCGGCGCGCAGGGGCGGCGACGCCGAAGCGTTCTACCGCCGACTGCCGCCTCCTCCGGATGCCGAGCACGGGTATTCGATCGCCGAGATGCAGCACTTCGGCGCAGAGGTCGGCGTTCATCTCACGCTAAAGGTGCCGCAAGGCGTCGTCATCGCCGGCGAATGTTTGCCGGCGCCGTCGGCGACGGCATATTTCAAAAAACTGGCGGGCTTGGTTCGCGCCTCCCAACCGGTCGTCGTTCCGGTAGACAGCCGCCCGGGCAGCGGCCACTACCTCGTGCTTGTCGGCGCTGACCGTGGCGATTTCACCGTGCTCGATCCGGCGTCGCCAGGCTTGCGCCGGATCCCCGACCTGCAACTCGCCGCACTGATGTGCAGTTTCGGCTATATCGCGCTGGTGAGCCGCTGATTTTAGCGTTTGCCGTGAGGTGAAGACTTTTTGGTTCGGCGGTTTGGCGCCGAGCGGCATTAGCGGCTCTGCAGGACCGTGTCTGCAATTGCGGGATCAACGGACTCATTGCGGACATTGCCGCAGGACCGGCTTTGCTTCGGTCTCGCCAGGGTCAGCGGCCGTCGCGAGCGGCGGCTTCCAGCCCGGCGATGTCGAACTTCACCATTTTGAGCATGGCCTCGGCCACGCGCTTGGCCTTGTTCCGGTCCGGATCGCGCATCAGTTCGCCCAGGCGCTTGGGAATGATCTGCCAATAGAGACCCCAGCGGTCTCTGATCCAGCCGCACCGCTGTTCCGAGCCGCCTTCCTTGAGCGCGTCCCAGAGCCGATCGATCTCGGCCTGATCACTGCACTCGACGATGATGGAAAAGCTGTGGTTGAACGGATCGAGCGGCCCCGCTTCGATCGCCATGTAGCGCTGATCGCCGATGGTGAAGCTCGCGATCTTGACCGTGTTCGCCGGGCCGCTCGGATTGTCGGCGGGCACCGCCGAAATCCAGGCAATCGCCGAGCCTGAAATGAGCGAGGTATAGAACCGAAGCGCGGCCTCCATGTCTTTCTCGAACCAAAGGTGTTGGATGACCTTCATCATTCGGCCTCGTCATAGATGCAGCGCGCGAGCTTTTCAGGCGAGAACATAGCGTGCTTGGCGGCGCACAAGAAGGAGCGTTGCCACGGGCACAAGAAAAACCGACCGCGTGACCCGCGGATCAGCTATTTGAGGATCGGCCGCAGGTCGTCGAGCTTATCGAACAGATGCCAAATGTAGTCGCCGGCGCCCTTCTCGCGGTGCGGATGGAGGTCCGCGATCTTCGGATCGTTGCGGTAATCGTCGAAAGCCTTCTTCGACACCCATTCGACGAGAATCATCACAGTGCGCGGCTTGATCTCGCCGGCCGCCGCCTCGCGGAACTTGCCGAGCGCGACGACACGCCCGCCATGTGCCTGGACCTCCTTCGCCGAGCGGCGCGAATAGGCAAGATACTCGTCGCGGTCTGCCACGTTGAAGAGGTTGAGCGCGTAGACGGCGCCGGCCATGAGAACCCTCCGAATTTTAGCGCATGATCTGGCACAGTGGAAACCGGTTTTCCGAAAAGATCATGCTTCACCAAAGAAAACGAGGACGCAATCGATTCAACCCGAAGCGATTGCGCTCGAGGCACTTCCTATAGCACGATCAGCGTCCGCGCGGCGTCAGGACCGCCTGGTCGCGCGCACACGCTTTCCGTCTGCCGCGCGGTCCGGCTTCTGCTAATCTGAAGGCATGAAATTCCTGGCGAGACTGGCGAGCGGCGATATCGCCCTTTGGTGCGCGTTCTGGCTGATCGGAACGCCGCTCGCCATCGTCTGGGACGCGAGCGGCGCCTGCATGGTCGCGGGATGCGGCGTTCAGGAGCCGTTCATGGCCGGATTTATCATCGTGCTGTTCGCGCTGTCGAGCATCGCCGTCACCTTTGTCTCGGTCGCAATATGGCGCAGCGCGTCGAATTACAAGCGCGAGGCATGGTGGCAATGGCCGCTCGCGATCGGCGCCAAATTATGCGCGACGTTTTCGGGGCTGGCGGCGGCCGCAAGCTTCTTGGCGGTTCTCTATTTTGGCTTTCTCTTCATTTATGCACGCGTCGCCTATTTTTGATTGACGGTCGGGACCATGCTTTGCCGGGTGGGTTTGATCCGTTTCGTCGCCGCAAAGATTGACAATTGATGCTATACTTCCCGCAGCAAGGAACACGCGAATTTGCCGCACCGCGGCCCCGCGCTGTCCCGGTCATCCAGGAAACCAGCCATGACCGAAAGCATCATGTATCACCACGGGAACCGGCAATTGCAGGACAAGTTCGACAGTCGCCGCATTTCCGACCGTCTGGAAGAAAAGCTCACGCGCACGCAGTTCACGCCCGACGACAAGGTCTTCATCGAGAGCTTGCCGTACTTCTTCCTCGCAACCGCCGATGCCGACGGACGGCCGGACTGCTCCTACAAGGGCGGCATGCCGGGATTCGTGCGCGTTACCGGACCATCCGAGCTGGCGTTCCCCGACTACGACGGAAACGGGATGTTCAAGAGCCTGGGCAACATCCTCGTCAATCGCAGCGTCGGAATTCTGTTCATCGCCATGCACGGCAAACCGCAGCGCCTGCGCGTCAACGGCGAGGCAAATGTGAGCGACCGCGATCCGCTCCTCGCCGAGACCGTCGGGGCGCAACTCATCGTCCGCGTCACCGCGCGGGCGATTTTTCCGAACTGCCCGCGTTACATCCCGACCATGCAGATGATCGAGCCGTCGATCTACGCGCCGCGCTCCGGCTGCGAAGCGCCCGAGCCGGCCTGGAAGAATTTCGCGGATTTCAAGGACTGCGTGCATCCGCGCCAGCCAACCTTCAAGGGCTGAACGCGCTTCCCATGATCTAACAACCCGCGGTCACTCAGCCCACCCTACCCAATCGCCACGCCGCTGCCGCCGATGGTCTGATTGAGTTTCTTGGTGATCCCCTCGATGCGCTCGGCGGCGGCGGTGAGCGCCGCCGCGATCACCGCCTGCGCTGTCTGGCTGCGGTCGGCGGCCGAGACGCGCGCATCCTGCAAGGCCGTAAGCTCCTCCTTCAGCCGCTTGAGGCGCTGGCCCATCTCCGCAAGCTCGTCGGCGACGGTGAGCGCCGCCATGACGGTCAGCCGGGTATCGCCGATTTCACCGAATTTGCCGCGCAGGGCCGCGATGCGCGCGTCGAGCTCGCGGGCGAGATTGCTGACGCGCTCCTCCTGGCCGTCCTCGCAGGCCATGCGGAACTGCCGGCCGTTGATGGTGACGTTTACCTGCGACATCGCCTGACCTTGAGCCACTCGCGCCGCTTGAGTAGCGCAATCGCTTCAGCTTGGATCGATTGCGCTCTGTCTTTTCATTAGTCCAGCATGATCTTTTCGGAAAACCGGCTTCCCACTTTTCCCGATCATGCTCTAATCGTCTGAGCCGAGCACGCCGCGGATCGTCGCGATCGCCTGCGCGATCCGCTCCGCCACCTCGCGGTTGGCGCTCTCGAGCCCGCGCCAGCGCGCGGTCGCCTGATCGAGCTCGCTGGCGAGGCGGGCGCGATCAGCGCCGAGCGCCTGGATTTGCGCCGCCAAGGCTTCTTCGCTGCGATCGGACTCGCGCCGCCGCTCGGCCGCCGCCTCCAAGGCGTCGAGCGCCAAGGACAGCCGACGGCTCGCAATCTCGATCGAATCGATCTCGCTCATTCGGCCATCCGCCGCGACGCTGCCCACCGTTCCGCTGCCGATGAAAATTTGTGCGGCAGCAATTATTTACGAAAAGAACGTTACGTCGTATCGAGGAAGCGCGTCAACGTCCAGCGCACGCAGCACCGCCGGTCTGTGCATGACCCAATCGCGAGCCTGTCACGCGTTTGACTTGCAGAGTGCCCATGCTATCTGTGCGCCGCCTTTTCCCGTGACCGCGGCGCGCCCGTTTTGGCGCCGCGCTTGGCCCGCTCCATGACGATGCCGGACCGTGTTCTTGCGGCGAGCGCTGCACTCGCTCAGGCTTCCCGTTTTCCCGCCGCCGGCGCGGGGCCAAACGCGCGCGCGCAACACGAGCGCATGGCCAACGCCATCCGCGCACTCGCCATGGACGCGGTCGAGCAGGCCAAATGCGGTCATCCCGGCCTGCCGATGGGGGCAGCCGACATCGCGACCGTGCTGTTCTCCCGCTTCCTCAAATTCGACCCGGCTGACCCCGCCTGGCCCGACCGTGACCGCTTCGTGCTCTCGGCCGGCCACGGCTCGATGCTGCTCTATGCGCTGCTTTACCTTCTCGGCTACGAGAAGATGACGATCGAGGAGATCAAGCGCTTCCGCCAGTTCGGCTCGCTCACGCCCGGTCACCCCGAATACGCGCATCCGCCCGGCGTCGAGACCACGACCGGGCCGCTCGGCCAGGGGCTCGCCAATGCGGTGGGCATGGCGATCGCCGAATGCCACCTCGCCGCGCTCTACGGCAGCGACATCGTCGATCACCATACCTACGTGCTCGCCTCCGACGGCGATCTGATGGAGGGCATCAGCCAGGAAGCGATTGCGCTCGCCGGTCATCTGCAGCTCCGAAAGCTGATCGTGTTGTTCGACGACAACGGCATCTCGATCGACGGCCCCCTCGCGCTCACCGATTCCGTCGACCAGGTGAAGCGTTTCGAGGCCGCCGGCTGGGCGGCGACCCGCATCGACGGTCACGACCCTACGGCGATCGCCGCCACGCTCGACGTGGCAAAAAAATCCGATCGGCCGTCGCTGATCGCCTGCCGCACCATCATCGGCTTCGGCGCGCCGACGAAAGGCGGAACGGAGAAGAGCCACGGCGCCGCGCTCGGCGCCGAGGAGATCGCCGCGGCACGCGCAAAACTCGGCTGGAGCGCGCCGCCGTTCGAAATTCCCTCCGCCATCCGTGAAGAGTGGCGCGCCGCCGGCATGCGCGGCGGCCCGGCGCGGCTCGCCTGGCAAAAGCGCCTCGCCGCGCTCGACCCTGACAAGCGCTCGGCGTTCGAGCGCCGCACGCGCGGCGAATTGACCGGCGAACTCGCGGCCGCGGTGCGCGCGGTGAAAGACAGGCTCGCGCAAGCGGCCAAGGACGTCGCCACCCGCGCGGCCTCGGAAGTCGCGCTCGAAGCATTGACCGTGGCGCTGCCGGAAATGATCGGCGGCTCAGCCGACCTCACCGGCTCCAACAATACGCGCCCCAAGGGCATGAAGGTCTTGAGCGCCGCCGACTATTCCGGCCGCTTCATTCATTACGGCGTGCGCGAGCACGGCATGGCCGCGGCGATGAACGGCATGGCGCTGCATGGCGGCGTCATTGCCTATTCCGGGACCTTCCTGGTCTTCTCCGATTATTGCCGGCCGGCGATCCGCCTCGCTGCGCTCATGGGCCAGCGCGTCATCCATGTGATGACCCACGATTCGATCGGGCTCGGCGAGGACGGGCCGACGCACCAGCCGGTCGAGCATCTCGCCGCGCTGCGCGCCATCCCCAACCTGAAAGTGTTCCGGCCGTGCGATGCGGTCGAGACGATCGAGTGCTGGCAGTTGGCGCTGGAGACGAAGAGCGGGCCGAGCGTGCTCGCCCTGACGCGGCAGAACGTGCCGCGGCTACGGCGAGGGTTCGACGAGCGCAACCGCTGCGCGCTCGGCGCCTACGAGCTGATCGCGGCCGAAGACGGCGCCGCTTCCGTATCGCTGTTCGCCACAGGCTCGGAAGTCGCCATCGCGGTCGCCGCCAAGAAGCTCCTCGCCGAGCGCAAGATCTCGGCGCGGGTCGTTTCGGTGCCGTGCTTCGAGATCTTCCTCGCCGCGCCGGAGACCGAGCGCGCCGCGATCATCGGTGAGGCAAAGGTCAAGGTCGCGGTCGAGGCCGGCATCCGCCAGGGCTGGGACGCGATCGTCGGTTCCGACGGAGCTTTCGTCGGCATGCGTTCCTTCGGCGCCAGCGCCCCCTATAGGGAGCTTTACCAACACTTCGGAATTACCTCAGAAAGGGTCGCCGAGGCGGCGCTTAAGGGTCTAAGAAAGGCGTAGGGAGACCGGTATGTCGGTTCGCGTAGCCATCAACGGGTTCGGCCGCATCGGCCGCAATATCTTGCGCGCAATGGTCGAGGCGGGACGCGAGGACATGGAAGTCCTCGCCATCAACGATCTCGCCCCGGTCGAAACCAACGCCCATCTCCTGCGCTACGATTCGGTGCATGGCCGCTTTCCCGGCGAGGTGACGGTCAAGGGCGATACGATCAATTGCGGCAACGGCGCGATCAAGGTTACCGCCATCAAGGACCCGGCACAATTGCCGTGGAAGGAGCTTGGCGTCGACGTCGCGCTCGAATGCACCGGCATCTTCACTTCGAAGGAGAAGGCGGCGGCGCATCTCAAAGCCGGCGCCAAGCGCGTCCTGATCTCGGCGCCGGCCGAGGGCGTCGATCTGACCGTGGTCTACGGCGTCAATCACGACAAGCTGACCAAGGCGCACGCCGTCGTTTCCAACGCCTCGTGCACGACCAATTGCCTCGCTCCAGTCGTCAAGGTGCTCAACGATGCCGTCGGCATCGACAAGGGCTTCATGACCACGGTGCACGCCTACACCAACGACCAGCCCACGCTCGATCAGGTGCACAAGGACCTTTACCGGGCGCGCGCCGCGGCGCTCAACATGATCCCGACCTCGACCGGCGCGGCGAAGGCGGTCGGCCTGGTGCTGCCGGAGCTTGCCGGCCGGCTCGACGGCGTCGCCATCCGCGTGCCGACCCCGAACGTCTCGGTCGTCGACTTCAAGTTCGTGGCCAAGCGCGCGACCTCGAAGGACGAGATCAACGCGGCGGTCAAACGCGCCGCCGAGCAGCAGCTCAAGGGCATCCTCGGCTACACCGAGGCGCCCAATGTCTCCACCGACTTCAACCATGACCCGCACTCCTCGGTCTTCCACATGGACCAGACCAAGGTGATCGACGGCACGCTGGTTCGCGTGATGTCGTGGTACGACAACGAATGGGGCTTCTCCAATCGCATGGTCGACACTGCGGTGGCGATGGGCCGGCTGATCTGAATCCTCGCGCCATGTGCTTCCGCAGCCTCGACGACGCCGACGTCAAGGGCAAGCGCGTGTTGGTGCGCGTCGATCTCAACGTGCCGATGAATGACGGCGAGCTCTCGGACACGACGCGCATCGAGCGCACGGCGCCGACGATCCGGGAGATCGCCGACAAGGGCGGCGAGGTGATCCTGCTCTCGCATTTCGGCCGGCCGAAGGGCCCCGACCCCAACGCTTCGCTCAAGCGCGTTGCCGCCGCGGCGGCGCGCATCGTCGGCCGGCCGATCGCCTTTGCCGAGGATTGCATCGGCGCGGTCGCCGAACGGGCCGTGGCCGCCATGAAACCGGGCGACATCCTCTGCCTGGAGAACACCCGCTTCCACCCCGGCGAGGTGAAGAACGATCCCGACTTCGTCGCCGCGTTGGCCCGGCTCGGCGACATCTTCGTCAATGACGCCTTCTCGGTCGCCCACCGGGCGAACGCCTCGACCGAGGGACTGGGCCACCGGCTTCCGGTCTATGCCGGCCGCTCCATGCAGGCCGAACTCGAAGCGCTGGAGAAAGCGCTGCATGCGCCGCAGCGGCCGCTGGCGGCTATCGTCGGCGGCGCCAAGATTTCGACCAAGCTCGATCTCCTCGGCAACCTCCTCCTGAAAGTCGAAACCTTGATCATCGGCGGCGGCATGGCCAATGCGTTCCTGGCGGCGCAGGGCAAAGCCGTCGGCCGGTCGCTTTGCGAGAGCGAGCTTGTGCCGACCGCGCGCGAAATTCTCGCCCAGGCGGAAAAAACCGGGCGCGAGATCGTGCTGCCGGTCGACGCCGTCGTCGCGCAGAAGCTCGCCGTGCGTGCGCCCTCGCGCGTCGTCGCGGTGGACGAGGTCGGCGCAACCGACATGATCCTCGATATCGGGCCGCGCACGATCGAGCACGTCATCTCGGTGCTAGCGCGCAGCAAGACCCTGGTCTGGAACGGTCCGTTCGGCGCCTTCGAGCACGAGCCATTCGACAACGGCACCATCGAGGTGGCGGAAGCCGCGGCGGAACTCACCGCCGCCGGCAGGCTTGTCAGCATAGCCGGCGGCGGCGACACGATGGCCGCGCTCAACGCCGCCGGCGTGACCGCCCGCTTCACCTACGCCTCGACCGCGGGTGGCGCCTTCCTCGAATGGCTCGAAGGCAAGACGCTGCCGGGCGTCGAGGTGCTGAAGGTATCGCACCCTGCCGTGGGACGCGGATGAGTCATGCAGATGAGTCATAATGTCGGCAGAAAGCGAATCGAGGAGCGAATCGAGGAGGACGCGATGAACCTCACCGAACTCAACAAGGTCGCGGAGGCCATGGTCGCTCGTGGCAAGGGCATCCTCGCTGCCGATGAATCGACCGGCACCATCAAGAAACGCTTCGACGCGATCGGGGTTGAATCGACCGCCGACGCGCGGCGCGATTATCGCGAGCTTTTGTTCCGCAACACCGAGGCGATGTCGAAATACATTTCCGGCGTCATTCTCTACGACGAGACCATCCGGCAGAACTCCAAGGACGGCACGCCGCTCGTCAAGCTGATCGCCCAGTCGGGCGCGATTCCGGGAATCAAGGTCGACAAGGGCACCAAGCCGCTGCCGTTCTGTCCGGGTGAGGTGATCACCGAGGGACTCGACGGCCTGCGCGAGCGGCTGGTCGAGTATCGCGGGCTCGGCGCCAAATTCGCCAAATGGCGGGCGGTGATCGACGTCGGGCAGGCGCACGTCCTGCCGAGCTACACCTGCGTCAACTCTAACGCGCACGCGCTCGCGCGCTATGCCGCGCTCTGCCAGGACGAAGGCATCGTCCCGATTGTCGAGCCGGAAGTGCTGATGGACGGCGACCACGACATCGACCGCTGCGTCGAGGTCACGACCTGGGTGCTCAAGCAGACCTTTCAGGAGCTGTTCTACGCCCGCGTCGCGCTCGAAGGCATGGTGCTCAAGCCGAACATGGCGGTGCCCGGCAAGAAATCGGCGAAGCGCGCCTCGGTCGCGGAGGTGGCGGAGAAGACCGTGCGTCTGCTCAAAGCCTGCGTACCGGCTGCCGTTCCCGGCGTCGCCTTCCTCTCCGGCGGTCAGTCCGACGAGGAGGCGACCGCGCATCTCGATGCCATCAACAAATCGGGCGCGCTGCCGTGGCGCGTGACCTTCTCCTACGGCCGCGCGCTGCAAGCGGCGCCGCAGAAGGCGTGGTCGGGCAAGGCGGAAAATGTCGCCGCCGCGCAGCGCGCCTTCGGCCACCGCGCCATGATGAACGGCCTCGCCACGCTCGGCCAATGGCAGGCCGATCTCGAGCGGAAGGCGGCGTGAGGTCCGCGGCGCTGCAGCCTCCCTTCCGGGCGAGGCAGTGACCACCATCCGCATGGCGTCTGCCGCACTCCGATGAGCGCGCAGCGCCCGCGGCTTTATCTCTTTACGCCGCCGCTCGGCGACGTGGCCTCCTTTGCGCGCGAGATCGACGCGGCGCTCGAAGCCGGCGACATCGCCGCGGTGCTGCTTCGCCTCGAGCAAAGCGACGAACGCACGCTGATCAACCGCGCCAAGACGATCGCGGCAATCGTTCAGCGCCGCGATATCGCGCTCCTTCTCGACGGCCATCCCGAGCTCGTCGCCCGCGCCGGCGCCGACGGCGTCCATCTCGCCGGGATCGCGGCGCTCAACGCTGCGCTCAGCGTGCTCAAGCCCGCCCGCATCGCCGGGGCCGGCGGGCTGCGCAGCCGTCATGATGCCATGCTCGCGGGCGAGGCTGGCGCCGATTACGTGATGTTCGGTGAGCCCGATCGCCGCGGCGGCCGCCCGCCCTTCGACGCACTCCTGGAGCGGATCAGATGGTGGGCGGAACTCTTCGAATCGCCCTGTATCGGCTATGCCTCAGGCCTGGACGAGGTGGCGCCGCTGAAGGAGGCCGGCGCCGATTTCGTCGCGCTCGGTGACTGGATATGGACGCACGCAATAGGGCCCGCCGCTGCGATCGCGACCGCCGCCGCTCGCCTCCTCGCGCCTTCATCCTCGCCCATCGCGCGCGGCGCAGCCGAGGAAGACTTGAGCTGAGCGCCTCGATCGTCAACGCGACCATCAGGATCGCGGCCGCGCTCGCGCTCGCCTTATTGCTCGCCCTGCCATTCTGCGATCCGGCGTCGGCGCAGAATCCGCAAACTCCGGCCGAAACAAAAAAATCGCCATCGGCGCATCGTCGACCGCATAGCCAGAGCGCGGTGCCGGCCGCGCCGAAAGGCTCCGCTTCGCCGCAGAACGCCGCCGCAAGCAATGCGCCGGCGAAAGCCGGCGCCAACGCCGCCGAGCCTGACCTTGCCTACGGCGCATTCCAGCGCGGCTTTTATCTCACGGCGTTCGCGATCGCGACGAAGCGGGCCGAGGAGAAGGGCGACGTCAACGCGATGACGCTGCTCGGCGAACTTTATGCCGGCGGCCTCGGCGTCGTGCACGACGATGCCAGGGCGGCCGAATGGTACAAGCTCGCCGCCGACCGCGGCGACCGCGCGGCAATGTTCGCGCTGGCGATGTTCCGCCTGCAGGGCCGCGGCGGCGCGCGCGACCGCGAGGCCAGCGCCAAATGGCTTGCCGCCGCCGCCAAGCTTGGGCATCCGCTTGCCGCCTACAATCTGGCGCTCCTCTACATGGAAGGCCAGCTGTTCCCCCAGGATTTCGGCCGCGCCGCCGAGCTCCTGCGCCTCGCCGCCGATGCCGGCAATCCGGAAGCGCAATATGCGCTCGGCACGCTCTACAAGGAGGGCCGCGGGGTCGGCAAAGATCTAAGCGAAGCGGCCCGGCTGTGGACGCTCGCCTCGCTCGCCGACAATACCGACGCCGAGGTCGAGTACGCGATCGCGCTCTTTAACGGCGAGGGCGTTGCCAAGAACGAGCAGGCGGCCGCCGCTTTGTTTCGCAAGGCGGCGCTCAAAGGCAGCGCCATCGCCCAGGACCGGCTGGCGCGCATCCTCGCCACCGGGCGCGGCGCCCCGGCCGACCCGGTCGAGGCGACGAAATGGCACCTCATTTCCAAGGCGCGCGGCGAGACCAACCTCGTGCTCGACGACTTCGTCAACAATCTCGACGCTGCGACGCGCGCCGCCGGCGAGAAGGCAGCCAAGCCCTGGCTCGACGCGGTCAAGAAGCCGCCGTCGTAACGTAAGGAGTGTTGCATGCAAACCGAAAGCAATGCCGACAATACGCCCGGCACCGTGATCGTGCGCGAGACGCGTCGCGGACGATTTCAGCAGGAGATCGTCGTTGGCAGGCACCATCTTCTCGCCGACGAGCCAGCGAATGTGGGTGGCCTCGACAGCGGTCCGGGGCCGTACGATTTGCTGCTTGCGGCGCTCGGCGCATGCACGGCGATGACGCTGCGTCTGTATGCGGATCGCAAAAAGCTCCCTCTGCTGCGGACGCGGGTGCGTCTGCATCACAGCCGGATCTACGCGACCGATTGCGCCGAGTGCGACACCAAGGCGGGCATGCTCGACCGCATCGAGCGTGCGATTACTCTCGAGGGCGATCTTGATGCCGGACAGCGCGCGCAGCTCTTGGAAATCGCCGACAAGTGTCCCGTCCACCGCACGTTGAAGTCGGAGATTGATATTCGCACGACCGAGGAGACGGCGTCATAGCTGGGCGTTCGAAAGCCTGGAGCGCAATCGCTTCGGGGTTGAACCGATCGCGCCATGATCTTTTTGCAAAACCAGCTTCCCACTTTTCCGGATCATGCTCCCGTTGCGGCTGCTATGCGCTTGCCGCCGCGAGCATCTCGGCCACGTACTCCCAATTGACGAGGTGATCGACGAAAGACTTGAGGTAATCAGGGCGTCGGTTGCGGTAGTCGATATAATAAGCATGCTCCCAGACGTCGCAGCCGAGGATCGGTTTGGCGCCCTGGATCAACGGATTTTCGCCGTTCGCGGTCTTCATGACGATAATCCGGTCGAACTTCAACGCGAGCCAACACCAACCCGATCCGAACTGCGTGACACCGGCCTGAATAAAATCTTCTTTCATCTTCGCAATCGAACCGAGATCGGCCACGATCCGTTTTTCCAGATTTACCGGCATCCTATCGCCGCCGCCCCCCGGCTTCATCCATTTCCAAAAATGGACGTGATTGTAGTGCTGGCCGGCATTGTTGAAGAGGGTTGGATTTCTGAAGAACGAGCTCTTGACCACGTCCTCGATCGACCGTCCTTCGAAATCGGTTCCTTTCATCAAGTTGTTGGCATTGTTGACATAGGCGAGATGATGTTTGTCGTGATGAAATTCGAGCGTCTCGCGCGACATGAAAGGTGCGAGCGCATCGTACGGATAGGGAAGCTCGGGCAGCGAGAACGGCATCGATTTTCTCCGAACAGAGCGCAGCCGCTTCAGGTTGAATGGATTGCGCTCGGCTTTCCTTAGTGGAGCATGATCTCTTCGGAAAACCGGTCTCCATTCTTCCCGATCATGCTCCGGACGATTGCGCAATCAAACACCTGATTGTTGGGCTCGCGCTGAGAACGGCCGCACCGGCATAAGCCTTTTGCCCAAGACCACGGCTGGCGGAAGTCGCCTTCACTTCTTGGCCTGAAGCGCGTCATTTCCCCCTTTTGTCGGCCGCTTCCCCAGCTTGTTTTCATCGGCAATGGCGCGGTCGATCGCCTCGATCGCGGCTTGGGCCTCGACGAAATGACGGCGGGTGTTGTCAGAGACGGGCCCGCGGTGACCCTCCGCCAACGCATCGGCCAGTTTGCGTCGCGCCTCGACCGCGAGACGCCTCGCCTCCTGCAACTTCTCCAGTGGGTCAGTCTTGCGTTCGTCAGCCATATCCCAAGCGGCGATCAGCCGCCTCCGAGCCAGCAGATATTTTGCCACCCAGTGTGCCACCGGATAGAATGGAAACAAGCTGAATTATCGGCAAACGGGATCGCTGCCGCCAGATCTGTCGGGGCAATCCGAAGTTGTCGCCGCGCAGATGCGCTCGTCTGACAATCCTCGGCACCGTCGCGTTCGCCTACCTGGTAATCCTGCCTCCCGTACGCCAAGCGTGTCTTCTGAAGTCGTGGATTTCTGAAAATCGTAAAGCAAATGACTGCCACACGCCCGACGCGTCTTCCGAGTTCACGGGGTCGATAACCGCGGAGCCGGGAAGGAAAGATGTCGAATTCTGGCGATCTCTTCGAGATGCGGCGTCTTGAGGCGTTGAGCAACACCATTTTTGGCGTCGCCATGGTGCTGCTCGCGTACCGTTTTCCCACGGCGCAGTTTCCGAGCGCGCCAGTTTGGTCAACGATCTGGGCCGCCTACCACCCGCAAATCATCGCCCTCGTGCTCAGCTTCGTCGTGGCGGGGATGTTCTGGTTGGGCCACCAGCGCCGGTTGGCCTACGCGCCGCTCGCGAACCGGTGGGTGATCTACTGCAACCTGCTCTTTCTCCTCTCGGTCATCGCCTTACCCATCACCACCGGACTCTACGCCACCTATATGTTTGACGCTCGCGACGTTGTCGTCCTCTATTGCGGGCATTTGGCGGTGATGAGCTGTTTGAACCTGATCCTGTGGCTTCTCGCCAGTCTGCCGCGCGGTGAACCGGACCGGGCCGCCTCGTCGATCTTCGCCACCGTCATCTTCATCACCGCAACCTTGGTCGCATCAATCGCGTGGCAATCTTATGCCGTGCAACTGATACTGTGCAGCGCCTTCGCGACGCCGGCCATCGATACAATCGTGGCGTCGCGCAAAGACCATGACCGGGAGTGAGGCCGCGGTTGGTGGAATCATGAGCGGTGCGCGGACGATGCCGCGCTAAGTCCGCTTACAGCCCAAGAGCGCAAGCTCCGCCATTCCCCTGCTTCGCATTTGTGATAATAAATGCAGGTCTGGACCACGCGGTTCGCATGAGCGAGCTAAAAATGCAACAGGTATTGCGCTACCATCCGCTCTTGGTGACGCTGCATTGGCTGCTGGCCATCCTAATTATCGCGGCGCTGTTCGTGGGGTACTTCCTGCTCGCATCGATGCCGAACGCCAATCCGGAAAAGATCCGCATTTTGATGGCGCATATGTCGGTCGGCATGCTGATTCTGGCTTTGACGATCATCCGCTTCGTTGTGCGGATGCTGACCTCGCGACCACAGGCAGCGACCACCGGCTATCCCATGTTGGATCGGCTCGCGCCAGTAACGCACTATGGCTTTTATGTTTTGATCCTGTTGATGGTCGGGAGCGGCTACGCGACCGCGATTCTCGCCGGTCTCAACAGAATTGTGTTTCAAAAATCCGGCGAGCCGCTGCCGCCCAGCTTCGACGTCTATCCGAGCTTCATTGCGCACGGCGCTATCGCGGCGCTGCTTGCAGCCTTCATCACGCTGCACGTGCTCGCCGCGCTCTATCATCAGTTCATCAGAAAGGACCGACTATTTCGGCGGATGTTTTTCGGACGGCGTGCGGTCACTTCGCCAGCAGATCGTTGAGCATCACCTCAAGGCGCGCGTCGAAATAGGCCTTCCGTTCGCGGCGGTGGGTGGCCAGCATCACCCACGGCGGTGGGTCATGAGCGGTGCCCGAACGATGCCCGCGTCACGCCCGCTTACAGCCGAAGGGCGGCGCAAGAGCGGACATTCCTCTGCTTCGCATTTGTGCCAAACGCGCCGCAAGACCCCAGAGCTGTGCGGAGTAAATGGAGTTCGTGTGCCACCGCGAATGATCCTCGCGCAACGCACCGTTGATGCGGGGAAGGAAAGTCGGCCCCCGGTCATGTGGCGCGAAAGGCCAGACTTCCTAAGGGCGGCATGTACCCTGACACTTGAGAAATTCGGCATTGACGCGATTTACGCAATCGCTTTGCTGCAGCAAATTGCCGGACGTCATGCATGCTGCAGAATCTCGCTTCTGATTGCTGGCACAAACGCTGCAGCTCATCGGTAGGATGCAGCCCCCTGCCGTGCAGGTGGCGCCCGGATTGCAGCATGTCCCGGCCGCATTGCAGCAAACCTTACCGGCAGGGCAATACTTGACGTTATTCCCGCTGCGAGAGCAGATCACCGCCCCCGGTGGCACCTGCTGCGCCTCAACGCTGCTGATAAGTGCGAACACGCCAATCAAGATGGCAACGATACGGATCATGCGCTTCCCCCCCACCGCGTTGTGTCGATATTCGCTTAATAAAGCGATTTGGACAACATCGAAGCCGATGCTCTAGGATACAATTTTACGCCACATGAAAGGCGGCTGTATGACCGTTCCATCCTACGGGCCTCCCCACGCCGGAAAGGGGACGCGACAGTGAGCCATCTATCTCTTTTGCAATTACCGCCGCAAAAAGCCGAAGACCCCTCCGCACCATTCGCTCGGCGAGGAGGCCGGCGCGCGGGCCCCTACATTCCAATCGGGTCAATCTCTCGCGAAATTCGATGTCCGCGTGAGTCAATGCCCTGGCGGCGGCGAAGCGGTTCTCACGGCGTGAACAGATGGTCGACGAGGACGCTGATGGCGACGCCGGCGAGCGCCGCAGTGATGCCGATCGAAACGGTCTCGGCGACCGTGCGAAGGATTGCGCTTGGCGATTTGCGCGCGGCCAACGCCGAGCCCGATCAGCAGGACTACCGTGACGGCCGCGGAGATGATCCTTGCCTGCAAGACCGGTACGAACACGAATGGCAGGATCGGGACGGCGGCCGCGAGAAAGTCTGCAAACAGCATCCACAGCGCCTGCTCCAGGGGATTGAACGGCGTTTCCCGCGCGCCCTGCAGGGCGAGCAGCAGCCCGCCGACGGCCTTGGGGTCATTCTGCACGGCGACGGCAAGCGCGTCGGATTGCTCCGACGTGAGGCCGGCCTTGGCGAGGCGGTGCGCGAGCGACGTGGCGGAGCCCGCCGCGGCGGGCAAGGCCGCACGGGCGGCATCGGTCTCGTCGCGCGTGGTCTCGACGTCGAGATAGGCGCCGGCCATCATGGAGACGGCCGCCGCCGCGGCACCGGAGGCCCCGGCGATCAGCACCGTCTTGGCGTTGGTCGTCGTGGCGGCGACGCCGAAGATCAGGCCGAAGATGGAAACGGTTCCGTCTTCCATCCCGAAGACGATCGTCCCGGCCGAATTGCTGAACGAGCGGCGCAGCCATTGCAGGATTGGGCCGATCTGCATTTCGTTCGTCCCTTCTCTCTCCGGACGTGGAACGGCGGCCTCGCAGATGATCGTTGAAGTTCGCTTGCCGCCTCCACCGATGCCCAGAGCGTGACCCGGAAAAGTAGAGACCGGTTTTCCGACAAGATCATGCTCCACTAAGGAAAGGTGGAGCGCAATCGATTCGACCTGAAGCGATTGCGCTACAGGGGCGCCGGCTGTCCAATTTTACCGCTCATGCTCAAAGACGATAGCCTTGCCGCCCTGGATTTGCCGCGGAATTCAGAGAGACGGGCGTATCGTCAGGCCGATTGCGGTGGCGGCAGAAAATCCGAAGTCGCATCACGAGCGACTGCCACGTCACTGTCTTTCAAACGGCTCGGCTGTAGTTCGCCAGTAGCCTCAAGAACCGGATACGCGACGGAGCATATATGCGAGTGAATACGCTTGAGATCCCGCAAAATGTCGAGGTGCAGCGAACTCGTCTCTATGCTCTCGGGTCGTCCTTCACGGAGCCGCGCCAGATGCTTTTCCGCATAGCCGAGCTCAAGGTTTCTCAGCTGGGCCTTTTCCTCTATTAGCGTGCGGGCGATTTTTGCGTCCTCGTTGAGGAACACGCTGAAGGCAAGTTTCAAATTTTCAATGATGCGCTTGTGGAACGCCTCGAGCTCAGCAGCGCCGTCCTTCGAGAATTCGTACTTATGCTTGATCTTCTTATTGGCAAGCTCCATTAAATTCTTATCGATGATGTCACCGATATGTTCGAGGTTGATGGCGAAAGAAATTATCTCCATGGCACGACGCCCGTCCCGGTCGTCGAGGCTTTCACGGGTTACCTTGGTGACGTAAAGCTTAATCGCCTCGTCCAATCGATCGACGATGTTGTCCATGCGCGAAACTTCGGCAACGAGCTTGCGGTCATTGGTCATTAAGGCCGTCATCGCCTTGCGCAGCATGTCCTCGACGACATCGCCCATGTGCAGCGTCTCCCTTGCCCCACAGGCGAGCGCTACGGACGGGGTGTTGATCGCGGCCTCGTCCAGATAAAGGGGAGCTGACAGGTCGGGTCGTTTTGCCGGCTCGGGCAGCAGCCGCGTCAACAGAAACGCAAGGCCGTCCAACAGGAAGATAAAGACCACCGCCAAGACTACGTTGAATGCGGTGTGGAAGTCGGCCGCCATGCGGGCGGGATTGTGATCAAGTCGCGTCAAGAGGTCGGCGATGGGCTGCAGGAACGGCAACGTCAGTGCGATGCCGACCAGGCGGTTGATGAGGTTGCCGAGCGGAACACGGCGGCTGGCCGCGTTAGCGGAGCTGCTGCCCTCCAGCAGCGGGTTGATGGCGCTGCCGAGATTGGCGCCAAGGACGAGTGCCAGCGCCGCGATCGGAGTCACGAAGTGTGAGTAGGCAAGCGACATGACGAGCAGGACCACCGCAGCGCTGGAATGAGCCGCCCAGGTGAGCGCGGCGGCGATCACGACGCACAGGATCGGCTCGCCTGTGATCGCGGAGAGAAGTGTGCGGACGCTCGGCGCGTTCTCGGCTGGAGCCAAAGTATCCAGCAGGATATGCAGCGACAGCAGCATGAGGCCGAGCCCGATGGCCACGCGGCCGAGGTCGCGGGTCAGGGTCCGGCCGCCGAAGTTGAATGCCAGCAAACCGACCAGGAACAGAACGGGCGCGACCGCCGAAATGTCGAAAGAGAGGACCTGAACGATCAACGTCGTGCCGATGTTAGCCCCGAGCATAACCGCGAGCGCCGGGACGAGATCGACGAGGCCGCGCGCCGCGAAGGAGGTCATCAAGAGACCGGTTGCGGTGCTGCTTTGCAGCAGCGCGGTCACGCCGATTCCGGACAACAGCGCGAGGAACCTGTTGCGCAGCGCCATGCCCAGCACACGCCGCAGCTCTGAGCCGAAGGCGCGCATGATCCCGCTGCGGACCATGTGCAGGCCCCACAGGAGCAAGGCAACTCCGCCCATCAGATCGAGAAGAACGATGCTTCCCATCAACCTTCATCCTCGCCTTTGTCGCACCGGCCGGGCATCGGCACGCGGATCGCACGCACAGCCGAAGCGAAGCGTTGCGTAAATAGACCGAACGGGCAACTAGTTCCACCCGATGGTCGACGCCGCGACGCCTGTGTAGGGTCCGCGGGTGCAAAGCTTGGTCTTCGTCGCTGTTCTGTTTGCCGCCGCATGCCACGCGGGGTGGAACGCGCTCATCAAGGTCGGCCTCGATCCCTTATCCACCACCGCCTTGATCGCCATCGGCGCCGCGGTGGTGAGCTTCGTCTGTCTGCCGCTTGCCGGCATGCCGGCGCCCCCGGCATGGCCGTGGCTTGCTGCTTCGGCGATCATTCATCTTCTCTATTTTGCCGCCTTGATCGAGAGCTACCGCACCGGCGATCTCGGCCAGGTCTATCCGATCGCGCGGGGCTCCGCCCCGTTGATGACAGCGATCGTCAGCGCCGCATTCGTCGGCGAACATCTGAGCCCGCTGGGCTGGAGCGGAATCGTGACGCTTGCGGCCGGCGTGCTGCTGTTGTCGGCGCGCGGCGGCCGCGACATCGTGCAGCTTGATCGCCGCGCCGTCGGCTATGCGTTGCTGACCGCACTTACGATCTGCGCCTATTCGGTCACCGACGGGATCGGCGTGCGTCTGTCGCAAAATCCGCCGGCCTATGTGCTGTGGCTGTTCGTCGCCAGCGCGGTGGCCCTTGCGCCCTATGTCCTGTGGCGCGACCGCAGCGGCGTAACGGCGGCGCTGCACCGGTTCTGGCTGCGCGGCCTCGCCGGCGGCGCGCTGCAGGCGCTGTCCTACGGCCTTGTGCTCTGGGCCATGACGCTCGCGCCGATCGCCCTCGTCGCCAGCCTGCGCGAGACCGGCGTTCTGTTCGGCGCCATGATCGCGGTCTTCGTCCTCAAGGAACCGCTGCGGACCACGCGTGTCGCGGCAGCCGTCTTGATCGTATTCGGGCTGGCACTGATCCGCGCGCAGTGACCTGGAGAATGACAGCCCAGCCGCGCCCCGCGCGTCGCCCGATGCTGCCACGGCCAGCCTAGAGCCTCGGCCTTTGTGTTCGGCCGGGTCGCTTCGAATTTCCCGGGCGTCAGAGTCGTCGGATCAGTTGCAGGATGAGCAACAGGACGACCGCGCCGATGAAGGCGTTGATGATGGCGGCGATGATGCCGCCGCCGATCAAGATGCCGATTCGCGGCAGCAGCCATCCGGCGATCACGGCGCCGATGATGCCGACGATGACGTCGCCGATCAGTCCGAAGCCGCCGCCTTGGACGGCCAGGCCGGCGAGCCAGCCGGCGACGCCGCCGATGATGAGCCAAATGATGAGGCTTCGCACGTCCATGTGTTCCTCCCTTAAAGCGAGTTCTCCCGTAAAGCTTCGCCCATGCCTGTCACTGTCGGCTCATTCGGGTCGCGCCGCGGCCGGCATGGGAACGCGCGGCACGTTCACCCCAGGATCGCGCGGCGGCGCTCGAGGCTCGCCGGCGGCCAAAGCTTGCCGGAATCGTAATAGGCGTCAAACGTAGGAGCGCCTTCCGGCACGGCGACCCAGGGCAGCTTGCTGCGGACATAGATGTGCACGTCCGGCGGCAGCGCCGCCGGATCGTCGAGCGTGCCGACGCGCACGAACAAGAGCTCGGAACCGGCGGCATAAACGCTCCAGAGCGCGACCCCGCAGGCGGGGCAGCGATAGATGTCGTGCGGGCCGCCGCTGTCGGTCGGCACCGCGACCGGTTCGGGCTTGCCGGACAGGAGCGTCACCCGGTCGGCCTCGATCAGCGCGTTGAGCACGAAGGCACTGCCGGTTTGCCGCTGACAATTGCGGCAATGACAGCAATGCACGAACATCGGCGGCGATAAAAGCCGATAGCGAACGGCGGCGCAGGCGCATCCGCCTTGCAACGCATCAGTCATTCGCTTCCTCCATTGCCGGACTCACGACGTCGTGACCAGATGACGCTCGTGCCGAGCGCCGATCACGCCGTCGAGCCAAGCGATCAGATCGCGGGTCACCTCCTCGCGATTGGTTTCGTTCAGGCTTTCGTGCCGGCCGTCCTGATAGACCTTGTGCACCACCTCTTTGATCCCGGCGGCCCGATAGGCATCGACGAGTTGCCCGATATTGTCGCTGACCGGATCGCGGCTGCCGTTGAAGATGTAGATCGGCAGGTTTTTCGGAATCCGCGCCTGCCGCGACGGCTTGGCGGTTTCGCGCACCGCCTGCAGCACGTCGATACAGAGCTGAACCCCGGACTCAAAACCGCACAACGGGTCGGCGATGTACTTGTCGACTTCGGCGTCGTCGCGCGAGAGCCAGTCAAACGGCGTGCGCGCCGGCGCGAACGGCTTGTTGAACGCGCCGAAGAACAGCGCCTGCATCAGCGGGCTGTGGCCGCGCGGACCGAGCCGCAGCCGCTCGAGACGCGCGAGCATGAGCCCGATCGGCGCGATCGGAGGCGGCTTGCCGTTCGAGCCCGACAGCACCGCGGCGGCGAGCGAGGCGCCGTGTTCGCTGATGAAATACTGCACCATGAAGGAGCCGAGCGAGTGGCCGAAGAGCACGATCGGCACGCCCGGATGCTCGGCCGCGATCCGGCGGTTGAGCAGCCAGAGGTCGTCGATGCATTTCGTCCAGCCGTCGCGCTCGGCGAACAGACCGAGATCGGCCGGCGTCCTTGCCGTGCGGCCGTGGCCGCGATGGTCGTCGGCGTAGACGGCGTAGCCGGCGCCGGTCAGCGCCTGCGCCACGCGGGCATACCGCCCGGCATGTTCGCCGAGCCCATGGACGATCTGCACGACAGCCTTGGGCGGCGTATCCGGAAGCCAGCGATAGACAAAGAGCGACACGCCGTCCGGCGTCGCCAAGCTGAATGTCGATGCCCGCACTTCTCGTCTCCCTCCGAGCCTAGTTTCGCGCGAAGAGTGTCGCACGCGACCCCCGTCGTCGTCGGATCATAACAAAATCGGCCTGCTTGTAACCCCGGGCGCGACGCGGACGCGGCTGCATAACGAAGTTAATGGACTCTAAACCGTTCAGCTTTAGCTTGATCATACAGTCGAGGAGGCCGGGCATGCACCTCTCTCAATCTGGCTCCGCCCGCCCGCAGAAATTTCGCCTTTCCGCGGCGGGAACCTTGGTCGCATTGGCCTGCTGCATTGCGGGATCGGCAGCGACGGCGCAGGCGCCCAAGACGTTGAAGCTCGGCTATATCCTTTCCACCCAGTCCCAGCTTGGCGCCGGCGCGGCCGCATTCGCCGAAGAAATCGCCAAACGCACCGGCGGGCGCCACCAGATCGAACAATATCCGAACGCGGCATTGGGCGGCGAGGTCGAAATGCTCAAGGCCGTGCAATTGGGCACGGTCGATCTTGCCTTCATCACCGGGGCGCCGCTGCCGAATTTCATTTCCGACATTGGCGTATTCAACATTCCGTTCCTGTTCCGCGATCTGAGCCATGCGCACGCGGTGCTCGACGGATCGATCGGGCGGTCCTATTTGACGCGGTTTCGCGATAAAGCTCTCGTCGCCTTGGCCTGGGGCGAAAATGGAATGCGGCATTTGACGAACTCAAAGCGCGAAATTCGCACTCCCGAAGACCTCAAGGGACTGAAATTGCGGCTGCCGCAGTCGGATGTGATGCTCGAAGGATTTAGGGCGCTGGGCGCCGACGCAAGCCCGCTGCCGTTCCCGCTCGTGTATGGCGCGCTGCAGTCCGGAGAGTTTGACGGACAGGAAAATCCGATCGCAACGATTCAATCCGCCAAATTCAATCAGGTGCAGAAGTACCTGTCGCTGACCAGCCACGTCTACGATCCGGCGATTCTGTTCATGGCTGTCGACAGCTTCGACGCGCTTTCCGCCGCCGACAAAGACTCCTTTATCGAAGCGGCGAAGCTGTCGGGAGAAGCCTCGCGCCGGTTTGCCGCCGCGGCAGAGCGCGACGGGGTCGCGGAGCTGGCCCGGTCGGGCATGAAAGTCGTCGCCGATATCGACCGGGAAAAGTTTGCCGCCGCCATGGCGTCGGCAAATCCCAAGTTTGCGCAACGGTTCGGCGGCGACCTGATCGCGCAGATCCGCGACTATCATTAGCGGCCGGCCCGATGCGCGCGCGTACCATAGTGAGACGACTCAACCGGGTGCTCGGCTTCGACCGCCTGTCGATCCTGCAACGCATATTCGGCGGCATGGGCATCATCCTGCTGCTGCTGATCGCGCTGTCGCTCTATTCCTGGAGGACCATAACTGCGGTCTATGACAAGGCCGGATATGTCGATGCGAATGTGACCGAGGCCGCTGCAGTAACCCAATTTGCCGCCCGCGTCGGCGAAATGCGCGCGCAAGTGACCCAGTATGCTCTCTCCGAGCGCGACGGCGATCTGCAAGCCGCCCAGCGCGCCCTCGACCGGCTCGATAACGAAATTCAATCGGTGATGGACGCCTATGCCCGGACCGGGTCCGACAACGCTATCGTTGATGAGCTGCGGCAGCTTGCCGATCGATACCGCAATTCCGTGACCGCAACGATAAACGCCATCAACGCTCGGCGCGCCAGTGCCACGCAACTGACGCAAGCGGCAACGGAGCTGAATACGACGATCGCCGCAATCGTCGAAGCTCTTGCCCACGACGGCAACAACGCGGGCGCATCGGATGACGCCATCCGCTTGATGGAAGCGTTTCACGGCGGCAATGAGAGCGCGACGCGTTTGCTGTCGTCCCGCAACCCCGCGGATTCGGACACGGCACGCGTGAACCTGCAGGCCATGAACCGCGCGGTGCAGGCCTTGCAGGCGCGCGGCATCGACAATCGCCGCGTGCAGCGTTTCTTGCAGGCCATTGCCGAGCCCTTTGAACGATACCAGACGGCGGTCGACGGCCTGATCGCGGCGACCGAGCGGTTTCTGCGCATCGCAGCCGAACGAAACGACGCCACCGCGGCCTTGATTGATGCGGCCGATCAGATCCGCTTCGCGGCGACCGAAGCGCAGCTTGGCACGGTCAGTGGCATGATGATTGCCGTGGAATCGGCGCGTCGGCTCGAATACTTTGCCTCGGCGCTGGCAATCGTCTTCGGGCTCGTCCTGGCATTCGTCATCGGCCGAGGGATCGCTCGTCCCATTCAGCAAATCACCGCCGTGATGCGCAAACTCGCCGACGGAACGATCGACGTCAGCATTCCTCACGTCGGACGCCGCGATGAAATCGGGGCCATGGCCGAGGCCGTACGCGTGTTCAAGGACAACAAGATCGAGGCCGACAGGCTGACGGATGAAAACGAGAGCGAGCGCCGCAACAAGGAGCAGCGCGCCAAGAGTCTTGAGGGCTTGAACTGGCGTTTTGAGGCCACGGCGAGCGCGCTCACCTCGACCCTGGCATCCGCCGCTGCCGGTTTGAAACAAAGCGCGGAAGCGATGTTTGCCACGACCGAGCAGGCGGGACAAAGATCGGTGACCGTCAAGGCCGCAGCGCAACAGGCTTCCGCCAACGTCGGAACCGTTGCCCAGGCCGCCGAAGAGCTGTCGTCCTCGATCGACGCCATCGGCGACAATGCCACGCGTTCGTCAGCGCTGTCGGTCGAGACGGCAGAAGGCGCTCAACGCACCAACCAGGCTGTGCAGGACTTGGCGGAGAATGTGCAGGAAATTGAGAGGGTGATCAGCCTGATCAAGCAAATTGCTCAACAAACCAATCTTTTGGCGCTCAATGCGACCATCGAAGCGGCGCGCGCCGGCCAGGCCGGGCGGGGCTTTGCCGTCGTCGCCGGCGAGGTGAAGTCTCTTGCCGGACAAACCGCCGGAGCCACCGAAGCAATCGAAGCGCAGATTTCAGGAATTCAAACGGTCACCGCAAACGTCGTCAGCGCGATCCACGGCATGGTGGCAAAGATCGGCCAAATGAACGTCATCGCCGGTTCGGTGGCTACCGCCGTCGAGCAGCAACGGATTGCAACCCGCACCATTGCGCAGAATGCGCACCAGGCGTTGGCAAGCGCGGTGGAAGTGGTGCACGCCATTGCCGTCGTCGAGGACGCATCCGCCGCGACCAAGAATGAGGCCAACCAGGTTCTCGACGCGGCGAGTCAACTGTCGCGGCAGTCCGACGACCTTCATGTCGAGTTCAATAAATTTATCGCCGGAGTTCGGGCCGCGTAGCGCTTGATCCGCATGACGGCTCAGTCGGGGCGCATCAAAGTCTATGCGTGCAGGCTCGAGGACACATTCGCGGCCGGGTTGGTGAGATAGCCGTCGGCATGGCTTGTACGAGTTTCGGAATCAAAGGAGACACCGGCAAATTTATGTTTCTACTTTGGATGTGACGTTCCCATCGAGCTTACCGCTGGATTGTAGGAACTTCAGATCCAGCGCAGCAGGCGACGTGACATACTTAGTTTGAAGACGGCAACGCTGACAATGTTTGAGCGCGGCGGCGGACGCCGATGTAACGCATGGTGCCGTATTGTATCAAGAATAGGGCGAGCTTGCTGAAAATGCCGTGGAACGACATGAACGACGACCAAGTGACCACACTGAAATTCAGAGCGATGATCACGTTCAGCGCGGCTGAAAAGAACATCAACCCGGACCAGACAAATCCGAAGATACGGCCAACGTCCGGAACCACTTGCATGGCGATCGGTGGCAGATAGCGATTCATCCACCCCGGTTTCAGCATCACCACCCCGACGACAATATAGATGAGACTCGGCTTGATCATGACAAAGCGCGGATCTCCGGTGATCAGCGTAATGCCGCCAAAACCCACCACCAAGAAGAGGCTCATCCACTGCATCGTGTCGATCGGGCGCTTACGCGCGAACTCCCACCCGATCTGGGCGACGCCCAATGCTATGCCGAGGGCAACTGCAAGAGGGACGCTCTTGGTCAGCAAATAAAAGGCGAGGAAAGCGAACGTCGACGCCAAGTCGAGGAGGAGTAGCTTCCCCGCCGCGAATAAATTCTTCATCGGACCGTCAGCTCATGTCAGATGCAGCGACCGATCGCGCAGTGCCCGGCGACACACGCGGAAGAACCGGCCGTTTGCGAGCGTAGCACGAAGAGGTCTTCCTCTGCGCCGGATTTGCGACGTCTCAGCAAGGCCAAAGGCGGAAGTCGCGGATCCTTCGTTCTCTGCTTCGCGCTGGGACTTTTCGCCGGGTTCGCTCCCGCGTCCTAGCGCGCCGCGCATGACGCCGCTGAGCTTAAGCGCATAGTGGGCGGCGAACCGCACGACGGCCTGGAACACCTATACAAGGCGCTCCATGCCACTTGCGCCTTCCCGCTGCCGTCGGGCCACCAACGGGCGAGAGAAACCGACACGCCAATTCGAGTCGTTCGACTGGCGGCTCGACTCAGCTGACCCTCGCCACCGATTTCGCGCTATCGAGTGCTTTGCGTATTCTTTCCGGGGTAATCGGCAACTCTTTGATCCAAACTCCGGTCGCGTTGGCGATCGCGTGCGCCACCGCCCCCAGCACCGGCAGGGTGGTACCCTCGCCGATCTCCTTGGCGCCAAAAGGACCTGCCGGTTCGTAAGAATCGGCAAAGCCGCTGAAGATCTCCGGCGCATCCTTGATGGTCATCATCAGATAGCCGTGAAGATCCGGATTCAGGATCCGTCCTTGTTTGTCAAACAGGACTTCTTCCATGATCGTTTCACCGGCGCCCATGACAATGGCGCCCTCAACTTGGCCGCGGGCCATCTGCGGATTAATCGGCGTGCCGCAGTCGTGGTAATCGGTGAAACGTTCGATCTTGACCTTGCCTGTTTCCAAATCCACTGCCACTTCGCAGACCGAACTGCCAAAGGAATAGGCTGGACTGGTGCCGACGGTCGCCCCTTTATAATCGCCTCCCAATCCGTCCGGCGGCTTGTAGCAGCCGGTTCCCACTAGAGGGCCCTTATCGTTGAAATATTTCCGTGCGACCTCCTCCCACGGGACACTCTGGTTTTTCCCGGCGGCGAACATCTTTGCATCTCGCGCGACCACTTCCGATACGTCGCATTCCAGCATGGCCGCCGCGTAAGGTTTCATGCGCTCGACGACATCGAGGCCCGCTCGCGCCACCGCGTGCCCGCCCATCAAGGTAATGCGGGATGAGTAGGCGCCGAGGTCGATCGGCGCGATGTCGCTGTCTTCGCTGTGGATGCGCACACGTGAGGCAGGAATGCCGAGCGCTTCGGCGCACATCTGCACCATCACCGTATTCGCCCCCTGCCCGATGTCGGCCACTCCGATCATCAGGATGGCCGCCATGCCATCCTCGGTGACCCTAACAACGGCATTGGCGTGCGGGAAAATCGATTTCTTCTGGAACGGCTCGCGCCCTTTCTCGTGGGAAAGCTGGACTTGACCGCGATAGATGGCGTAGCCCGAGCCAGAGACGAAGCCGCCGCAACCAATTCCGATGCCGCGACCTTTGGGCAGCTTGCCGAATTTTTGCTTCCAGCCGGATTTTTCGCGTACCGCCTCGAGGGTGGCGCGAAATTCGCAGCTGCCGATGTCGAGATCGTTGACGGTCCGCGTGTTGGGATCCATCGCATTGCGCATCCGGATCTCGATCGGGTCGATCCCCAGCTCTTCGGCAATCATGGTGAGCAGACACTCGAAGGCGAAACGCGGGTGCGGCACGCCGTGGCCGCGAAATGCGCCGCAAGCGGGCCGGTTGGTCACCACGCGAACGCCTTTGTATTTGAAATTGGGAATGTGATAGAGCGTCGGCATCATGTTGCCGGCATAGTAGGTGGTGGCGACGCCGAACGAGGAATAGGCTCCGCCATCGAGGTGGATTTCACTTTCAAACGCCTTGATCTTGCCGGTGCGATCGACGCCAAGCTTGTACTTCATGTACTGCTTGTGGCGCCCGCGGCCGTGCAGCAGCATCTCTTCGCGCGAATATACCATCTTGACGGGACGTCCCGTCTTTTTGCTCAGGATGGTCGCGCAAAGGTCGAGCGGCGAAGTTTCCGCCTTCGCCCCGAACCCGCCACCGACGGTTGGGCGGATGATGCGTATCTTGCCGAGCGGCAGGTGGAACACATGCGCCAACATATACTGGACGTAATGCGGCGCCTGCGTCGACGAATACAACACGAGCGTACCGTCGCTGTCCCACGTCGCGATGGAGGCATGCGGCTCCATCGGCTGCTGATAAGTGTGGTTGCCGACGAAAGTCTCTTCCCGGATGTAGTCGGACTCGGCGAAACCCTTTTCCAGGTCGCCATGAACTTGATAGACGGAAGTATTGATGTTGCCTCGATACCTTTCGTGAATCTGCGGCGCTCCTTCGGCAATGGCCTCGAACGGATCGAGTATCGCCGGCAGTTCCTCGTAGTCCACCTCGATCAAGGAAAGCGCTTTTTCGCAGGTCTTCTCGTCGACCGCGGCAACCGCCGCCACCTTGTCACCGACATGGAGGACCTTGTTTTTGGCCAGTACGTATTCGTCGTAGCGCGCCGGCGAAACGCCGTATTGCGTATCCGGCACGTCGTCTCCGGTGATCACGGCCAGCACGCCCGGCAAGGCCATGGCTTTCGCGATGTCGATCCGCCTGATCCGACCGTGGGCGATGGGCGAGCCCAGAATCTTCCCGTGCACCATGCGGGGCAATGAAACGTCGGCGGTATAAAGCGCCCGTCCGGTCGCCTTGTCGACCGCGTCGAGGCGCGGAATAGAGGTTCGCACGCTGGTGAAGCGAGTATCCTCGGGAACGACCTCCGTCTTGCCGCAAGTTCCGTCGTCACGGTAATTCTCGCACCGCTGCACCGCGCGAACAATTCCGGTATAGCCGGTGCAGCGGCACAGATTGCCCGCCAGACCATCCTTGATTTCTTCCACGCTGGGACGCGGGTTCTTGTTGAGGAGCGCCGTCGAGGACATGATCATTCCAGGCGTGCAGTAACCGCACTGGATGGCCCCCTCGTTGACGAAGGCTTTCTGGATGGGCGCCAGCTCGCCATTGTGCGCCAAGCCTTCGATGGTCGTGATCTCCCTGCCTTCCATGTCGCTGGCGAGAAGCAGGCAGCTGTTCATCGGCTCGCCATCCACCAACACTGTGCACGCGCCGCAGTCGCCCAGATTGCAGCCTTTCTTGGTGCCGGTCAGGCCGAGCGTATCGCGTAGCACTTCGAGCAACGTCTCGCCGCCGGTGGTCATCACTGCGAACGGCCGTCCATTGACGTTCAAGGTGCGTGTGGCGGTCATTGTTTTCACCCAATCGCCCGCTTGTTGGCGGTCATAAGAGCGCGGCGGGTCATGATGCCCACCAGGTGACGGCGATAATCCGAGGTGCCGCGAAGGTCGGAGATCGGCTCAGCGGTCTCGACGGCCGCCGCCGCCGCGCGGTCGAGAGCAGCTTCGTCCAAGGGCTTGCCTGCCAGCAGCTGTTCCGCGGCTGCCACCATCTTTGGCGTGGATGCGACGGCGTTGAGGCAAATCCGCGCCTCGCCGATTTTGCCGTCTTCGCGCAGGGCGAGAGCGACGGCCACGGCCGCGACGGCGATGGCATTGGCTTCGCGCAGGCCAAACCGCGCATAGGCGGCGCCAAATCTTACCGGCGGATCGGGGACGAATATTTCGGTCAGGATCTCATCATCGCGCCGCACCGTTTGCCGCGGGCCGACAAAGAAGCTTTCGATCGGCATGACCCGCTGCCCCTTGGGTGACCACAATTTGACCGTGGCACGCATGACCGTTAGCACCGGCGGCATGTCGGCACAGGGGACGGCACCGACGATGTTGCCGCCCACGGTTCCGAGGTTGCGAATCTGTGGACTTCCCATTTCCCGTGCCGCCTCGGCAAGCACCGGAAACCGCTCGCGGATGGCGGCGGACGTCGCCACCTGGCTGAGTGTGGCGAGTGCGCCGATCCGTATCCCGCCGTCTATGGGCGATATCCCCCGCAAGGCCGCGATGCGGTTGATGGAGATCACATGACCCACCCGGTAGCGGTCGGTCTTGAGGTCGACCACAAGGCTGGTGCCGCCGGCAAGAAATCGCGCGTCCGCACCCCAGCGCGCCATCAGCTCCGACGCCTGTTGCAGCGTGGAGGCTTCGTGCACTTCCGCTTGCGATAAGATCACGACGGTCCCTCCCCAGGATCCGGGTAAGCAAATACGCTCAACCCGGCGTCAGCCTGGTTGCTCGCGATGCGACATCATTACGCTGGAGACTGCCCGCTTGCGGTCCCCCGATCAGGTTCCCAGCGTGAAGGACAGCACGAGCGCGTTGGACGTGATTTGATATACGTCAAATCGCCAAGCAAAGTGTCAGTGGCGACAAGCGGAAGGCCGCAACCGTCCCGTGCTGTGAGGGAGATAATCTCCGTCACCTGGAAGGTCGCTCCCGGCGCGAATCTATCCGCCGAGCTCATAGGCCAAGTGAGCCGGGTTGCCATTGGTAATGTCCACCTGCAGCAATTCCGGCACCTCGTAGCAGTGGTTTGCCAAGAGGTACTCTTTGAGCTTGGGAAAGAGGTCCCTTCTTCCTTTAATCAGCAGAAGGAACTCCTTTTGCTTCTTGAACTCTCCTTCCCAGTCATAGACGCTCGATACTTCGGTGATCTGAACGCAAGTGGCCAGCTTGCTCCTGATGATACCCTCGGCAAGGGTCTCGCCTTCTGCGCGGTTTGCGCACGTTGTCATGACCATCGAATAATCCATGACCGACCCCCGCTTAAGATCGAACTCTAGACCTCTAGGCCCCCGTGGCTCTCGCCCGTTGCCGGCTGCAACGGAGTCCGTCTCGCGATGATCGTGACGGTGCGGCCACTGTAATGCAAAGAACTCCTCCGCGTTATTAATGCCCTGCATTGATTTGCGTCAAAGAGCGCTCCAATTTTTTTGATCTCGTCGCCCGGCTCTTGCGAGTGTCGCCTCTAACAAGATCGCGCGCCCCCTCCACCATTCTGCGCGCGGTCCCCTTCCCCACGGAGTGGAAAAGGATGAGGGAGCGAGGCTTGACGCGGCCGGTCTTTGCGCCCTACCGCAGGCTGCCATGCCTCACTCCGCCGTGCTCAACGTCATGATCAAGGCCGCCTTCCGCGCCGGCCGCAGCCTCAAGCGAGATCTCGGCGAGGTCGAGAACCTGCAGGTGTCGCTCAAGGGCCCGCGCAATTTCGTCACCGCTGCCGACCGCCGCGCCGAGGAGATCGTGCGCGGAGAGCTGGCGAAGGCGCGGCCCGATTACGGCTTTCTCGGCGAGGAAGGCGGCGCCCGGCCCGGCGCCGACAAGAGCCACCGCTGGATCGTCGATCCGCTCGACGGCACTACCAATTTCCTGCACGGCATCCCGCACTTCGCCGTCTCGATCGCGCTTGAGCGCAATGGCGTCGTCGTCGCCGGCCTCGTTTACAACCCGGCGAATGACGAATTGTTCATCGCCGAACGCGGCAAGGGCGCCTTCCTCAACGATCAGCGCATCCGCGTCGCGGCTCGCACCCGGCTCGCCGACGCGATCGTCGCCTGCGGCCTGCCGCATTACGGGCGCGGCGACCTCGCCCGGGCGCGCAGCGAAATCGCGGCCGCCCAGCGCCACTTCGCCGGCCTGCGCCGCTTCGGCGCCGCCAGCCTCGACCTCGCCTGGGTCGCCGCCGGACGTTTCGATGTCTATTGGGAGCGCGATCTTTCGCCTTGGGACCTCGCCGCGGGCACGCTCATCGTGCGCGAAGCCGGCGGCTTCGTCAGCGATCTCGACGGCGAAGACGCGATCTTCGCCAAGGGCGAGGTCGCCGCCGGCAACGAGACCATGCACCGTGAGCTCCTCCGCCTGCTCAAGGAAGCCGGCAAGGCCGCGGCAAGGGAAGCGGAGACGGCGTAGGCCGGCGGCGTTTTTGCGCAGCCGCCGCCATCAGCCTGCCGCAAATGTTGCAGCAGGTCGCTCGGCGCGCTTTTGCAGCGAGGATCCGCCGGCCGGTTCGGCGCAGGCCGATGGCCGAGGGTCGAGCATGCATTTTTCTTGCGCGGCTTGTGTGCCATATTGCGCCGATTCTCCGGCGCCAAGCTTAAGGCCGATGGCGAGCGAACCCGATCAAGCGAACCTCTCCTCACCCCGCATCTTCCTCATCCGGATGCTGGTGTTTTTGATCCTTTGCGCGTTGATCGCCTTCGTGCTCCAGCGGCAGATCCTCAACGCCTTCATGGCCAATCCCTGGCTCAACGGGCTGATCATCGGCGTGCTGTTGATCGGCATCATCCTGTCGTTCCATCGCGTGATCCGGCTGTTTCCGGAAGTGTCCTGGGTCAACCGCTTCCGCCGCGCTGACCCCGGCCTGGCGCTGGGGCGCGAGCCGTCGCTGCTCGCGCCCATGGCCGCGATGCTCGGCGGCGAGCAGGCCGGGCGCGTTGCCATCTCGGCGCAGACCATGCGCGCCTTTCTCGACTCGCTGGGAACGCGGCTCGACGAGGCGCGCGACATTTCCCGCTATTTGACCGGGCTCCTCGTCTTCCTCGGACTGCTCGGCACGTTCTGGGGCCTGATCGAAACCGTGGGATCGGTCGGCAGCATCATCAACGGCCTGAAAGTCGGCGGCGATGCCGACACGGTGTTCGACGCGCTCAAGGAGGGTCTCGCGGCGCCGCTCGGCGGCATGGGCATCTCGTTCTCCTCCTCGCTGTTCGGCCTCGCCGGCTCGCTCGTCCTCGGTTTTCTCGACCTGCAGACCAGTCAGGCGCAGAACCGCTTCTACACCAACCTCGAGGATTGGCTGGCGACGAGGGTGGATGCCGGCGCGATCGAGGGCGGCGGCGCGGGACTGCCGGCGAACGTCACCGAGGCGCTGGAGCGGTTGCGCCTGTCGATCACCGAGGGAGGGCCGAGCAAGGCGTCGACCACCGCCATGGCGAACCTCGCCGAGGCGCTGCAGAGCCTTGTTCGCCACATGCGCGCCGAGCAGCAGATGATCCGCGACTGGGCGGACGCACAGGCCAAGGTCAACAACGACATCCGCCGCTTCATGGAAAAATTGGCGCGCGAGACGGTCCACAGATAGAGGACAAGAGGCGCAGCCATGGCGCTCTCCCGCAGCCGCCGCGACAGCGGCATGAACTACTGGCCGGGCTTCGTCGACGCGCTCTCGACGCTGATCCTGTCGATCATCTTCCTGCTCACCGTGTTCATGGTGGCGCAGTTCTTCCTGTCGCAGGAGGTCTCCGGCAAGGACACGGCGCTCGCCCGCCTCAACGCGCAGATCTCGCGGCTTTCCGAGCTGCTGTCGCTGGAGCGCACCGGCAAGGCCAATCTCGCGGACGAGATCGCGCAATTGCGCGCCTCGCTCACCTCGGCCGAAGGCGAACGCGACCGGCTGCGCGATGCCGCGGCGGGCGGCGCCAATGCCGGCACGGACAAGGCCGAGGTCGGCAAGCTCAGCTCGCAGCTCGACTTGGAAAAAGCCGCGACCGCGCGTGCCATCGCGCAGATCGAGATTCTCAATCAGCAGATCACCGCCTTGCGCCATCAGATCGCGGCGCTCGAGGAAGCGCTGGGAAGCTCGGAGCAGAAGCAGAAGGAGTCGCAGCTGCGCATCGCCGACCTCGGGCAGCGCTTGAACGTAGCGCTGGCGCAGCGGGTGCAGGAATTGTCGCGCTACCGGTCGGATTTCTTCGGCAGGCTGCGGGAAATTCTCGGCAACCGCCCGGACATCCGCGTGGTCGGCGACCGCTTCGTGTTCCAGTCGGAGGTTTTCTTCGACAGCGGCGCCGCGGTGCTGCGGCCGGAGGGCCGCGCCGAGCTCGACCAGCTGGCGAGCGCGCTGCTCGAGCTGGAAAAGAAGATTCCGCCGGAGATCAACTGGGTGCTGCGCGTCGACGGCCACACCGACACGCGGCAGCTCAACGCCACCTCGCCGTTCAAGTCGAACTGGGAGCTCAGCGCCGCCCGCGCCATTTCGGTGGTGCAATATCTGATCGGCAAGGGCGTCTCGCCGCAGCGGCTGGCGGCGGCCGGCTTCGGCGAGTTCCAGCCGATCGATACCGGCACCAGCGAGGAAGCCTTCAGCCGCAACCGCCGCATCGAGCTCAAGCTGACGGAGCGCTGAGCCGTGCGTCTGCGCCGCTACGAGGCGGGCGACGAGGACGCGGCGATCGCGCTGTGGCAGCGGGCCTGGCAGGCGGCCTACCCGCAGATCGACTTTGCGGCGCGGCTCGACTGGTGGCGCGAGCGCTGGCGCAACGAGCTCGTGCCGTCGGCCGAGATCCTGATCGCGGAGGCCTCGGCCAGCAAGGAGCACGCGATGATCGGCTTCGTCACCGTCGATCCGCGCACGCTCTATCTCGACCAGATCGTGGTCGCGCCGGAACGATGGCGCGCGGGAGTCGGCGCCGCGCTCATCGCCGAGGCCAAGCGCCTTTCGCCCAAGGGCCTCGACCTCGATGTCAATACCGATAACGAGCGCGCCATCCGCTTCTACGAGAGATTGGGATTTTCAATCGCCGGCGCCGGCGTCAATCCGATTTCCGGCAAGCCGATTCACCGCATGCGCTGGCGGCCGTGAGCACGGGGTGGGGGGGGAAATACGCGGAAACCGCGCATTTTCTTGACTATTAACGCGGTTTATGCAATGGGTGCTGTGCGGATTCGCGTTTCTGCGTCATGACGGGACTGGGCGGGGTCCAAACCCGCTCCAGTTCCGTTACTATCCGACTTGAGTGCGGCAACAAATGAACGAAGAAGTTTTTCTAAAAGAGGACCTAATATCCCTGCGGAGGGATTTGGGCCTCACACAACAAGAGATGGCCGAACATTTGGGGATGGCGCTGCGAAGCTATCAAGACATTGAGGCTGGCGTATCGAAATATAGATTCATTCACCGGCTCGCCGCGGAGCGTGTCGCTCTCGCAGTCGCCGTAGATCGCATGAAGCCCGAGTTGGTGCCACAGGCATTGCGAGACGACGCCGTTGAGCTAGTTCGCTTGGGCCAACTCACTCGCAATCCAGCGTTCGCCATAGACAGCGGCGCGAAGACGACTGCACAAAAGGTTGGTGAGAGGGAGCGAAACGCGAAATTTGAAGCGGCTTACGGCGTCGTGGGCGAACTAATCCTTATTACAACGGCACTAGATTATCAGCTCACCCACATTGTTATTCAGGTCTTGCACCTTACGGAATCGCCAATGCTGGAATCAGTGATTGCCACGTTAGACATGGTTCGCAAAATTGAAATGTTAAAGGCGCGCTCAAAGTACATTCATCAGCCAAAATGGCGCAAGTCGGTGCATTCTCATCTTGAGAAATTGGAACGAATACTGAAGTGGCGAAATATCGCGGCACATACCGCTCTTATTCCGGATGAAGAGCACGGCGCAGTCTTTGCTCCCGCTGCGGCAGCCAAATTGCTGAAGTCACTGCAAATCACAGAGGATGCAATAGTCAATAGAACTCCAATTGGTGATCTGAAGTTGATAATAAAACTTGCTGAATCAGCATTATATGATGGCGAGGTCATTCTCCAAAACTTTCGAAAGGTGAATACAGAATGGAAAAAGCGCTTCGGGAAATTAGAAATGAAGTGAATTGCGAGAAAAAAGTCTCGTCACAATTTAATGGCCACACAGGCCGTTGCCGCCGATCAAGCCCATGATTCCGCCGGCTCCAAATGCAAACAAGCTAAGGGATGTATTAAAAAGCTGTTCGGCAAATTTTGGATTTTCAAGCGCGAGCCAAAGTGCCACGCCGCCAAACGCAAGCGTCAATGAAAGCGCTGAAAAGAATACAATGAAGATCAACGTAGGACGCTGCATTTTCAGCCTCTCTCGATCTCCTTTGATCGACAGGGCCTCAGATGCATTCGGCGCATGCTGAGGGTCCTCTCGACCAGGTTGGCCAAGAAACCAGACCCTCAGTTCGCCTAAGTCGCTGCGGGCGCGCTCCCCTCGTCGAGAACGACCCCATTCAGCCAACTGAGCTGCTAAAGTTGAACTGTTACGCTTTCACTTGCCGTGCCCCAAAAGCTATAGCGACAAACCGGCTTCTGCGGCCTTCCGCGCTTATCGTCGCGGCCTTCCGCAATGGGGCTTACTCTTGCAAATAAACGTATGCAGAAGCGGGCGCGCGTGCAAGGCCGCCGATTCGAAGCGACCATCTCTTAGTACTTTGGCGCCTAGGCCCCCTCGAATTGCAGCTTCGCCAGCCGCGCGTAGAGGCCGCCGGCGGCGGCGAGGCTCTGATGCGTGCCTTCCTCGACGATGCGACCTTCGTCCATCACCAGGATGCGGTCACAGGAGAGCACGGTCGCCAAACGATGGGCGATCACGATGGTGGTGCGCTCCTGCATCAATTCGGCGAGCGCGGCGGCGATCTGCGTCTCGCTTTCGGCATCGAGCGAGGAGGTCGCCTCGTCGAGCAAGAGCAGCGGCGCGTCGCGCAGAATGGCGCGGGCGATGGCGATCCTTTGCCGCTGGCCGCCCGAGAGCGTGACGCCGCGTTCGCCGACCGGCGTGTCGAAACCCCGCGGCAGCGCGACGATGAAGGGAGCGGCATGCGCATGCTCGGCGGCGCGGACGACCTCGGCATCGGAGGCGTCCGGGCGGCCGAAGCGAATATTCTCGCGCACCGAGGTGGCGAACATCACGCTGTCCTGCGGCACGAGCGCGATGCGCCCGCGCAGCTCCGCGGGGTCGAGGTCCGAAAGCCGCACGCCGTCGAGCGTGATGCGGCCGCCGGTCGGATCGTAGTAGCGCAGCAGCAGGTGGAAGATCGTGCTCTTGCCGGCGCCGGATGGGCCGATGATGGCGAGTTTTTCGCCCGGCCGCACGCGAAACGTTACGCCGTAAAGCGTCGGCAAGCGAAGCCGCGTCGGATAGGAGAAGCGTACCTCCTCGAACGCGACTTCTCCGCGCGGCGGATAAGGCAGCGCCAGCGGATGCGCCGGGCGCACGATCGCCGATTTGATGGCAAGAATCTCGAACAGCCGCTCCGCCGCGCCCGAGGCGAGCGCGACCTCGCCGCCGATCTCCGACAGCGAGCCGAGCGCGGCGGCGGCGAGCACGGCGTAGAGAATGAATTGGCCGAGCCGGCCGGGCGTGATCTTGCCGCCGAGCACATCCTGGGCGCCGATCCACAGCACCACCACCACGCTCGCGGCGACGAGGAAGATGGCGATGGCGGTAAGGATGGCGCGGGCGCGGATCGAATCGCGCGCGGCGGCAAAAGCGCGCTCGACCGCATCGCGAAAACGCGCGATCCCGAGCCGCTCGTTGGTGAAGGCCTGCAGGACGCGCACCGCGGCGATCAGTTCGGCGGCGTAGGCCGAAGCGTCGGCGAGCGTATCCTGCGCGAAGCGGGAGCGGCGGCGAACGGCGCGGCCGAAGGCGTAGAGCGGCAGCACGATGATCGGGATCGCCGCGAGCACGAAAGCGGACAGGCGCGGGCTCGATACCACCATCATGACGCTGGCGCCGACGAACAGCACGAAGTTGCGCAGCGCAACCGAAACGGAGGCACCGACGGCGGCTTTGACCTGGGTCGTGTCGGCAGTGAGCCGCGAGATCACCTCGCCGGTCTTGGCTTCATCGAAGAAAGCGGGCGACAGCGAGGTGAGATGGGCGAAGACATCGCCGCGCAGGTCGGCGACGATGCGCTCGCCGAGCGTGGTGACGAGGTAGTAGCGCAGCGCGCTCGCCAGCGCCAAAACCGCCGCGACGCCGATCATGACCAGGAAATAGCTGTCGATCAGCACCAGGCCGCGCTCCGTAAAGCCGAAGTCGATCATGCGCCGCACCGCGATCGGCACGACGAGGGTGGTCAACGCCGCCAGAATCAATGCCCCGAGCGCCGCAGTCGCGCGCCAGCGGTAGCGCCTGACATAGGGAACGAGCGAGGCGAGCGGCCGCAGATTGAGCCTGCGCTTTTCCGCCGCTGCGCCTGGTTCCGCGCTCGCCGCGGGCGCCTCGCGCTCCGGTGCTGCGCTCGGCGATGGCGTCGCCGCAGTCAGCGTCTCCGCCGCGTCCTGTTCAGCGGTGTAGTTCATACGCCGCAACACCTTTTCGCCGTGGCGCCGTCAAACAGCCTCGCGACGGCGGCCGGACAATGCCCCGACAGCGAGCATCTGGCAACGTGCGCCAGCAGCGCAGGCGCGCCTTGTTTCCCCCCGGCCGCCGCGCTATAGAGCCGCCAAATTTTTCACTAGAGACAAGCGGCCAGCGGCACGTCGAAAGGACGCGGCGAGACAGTAAATGAAACCCGACACCCACCCCGATTACCACCTCATCAAGGTGGTCATGACCGACGGCACCGAATTCACCACGCGCACGACCTGGGGCAAACCCGGCGACACGCTGCATCTCGAGATCGATCCAAAATCGCATCCGGCATGGACCGGCGGCCAGCAGCACCTGGTCGACCGCGGCGGCCGATTGTCGCGCTTCCAGAAGAAGTTTTCGGGCTTCCTGAAGAAATAGCGGTCCGGGGACTCAGCGCCCGTCCTGCTCGAAAGCGGCCTTCAAGAGCCCTAACTGGCGCTCGACCGGATTGCCCGCCGCGACTTTGAGCGGCGGCGGCGCATGCATCGTCGCGTCGAGCCGACGCACCTCGGCCTGCAGCTTGACCGAGCGCGCGATCAGTTCCTGCAGCTTGGCGGGCAGGAGGGCGATGGATTTCGTGTCCCCCGGCTCGCAGGCCGCGAGCCTGACCTTGCTCTTTTCCTTGCTGGCCTGGGCGAGCGTCATCTCGCCTTCCTTGACCGCGCGGTGGAGCAGCAGCCAGGAGGCAAGCTGCATCAGGCGGGTGGTCAGCCGCATGCTCTCGGTCGCGTAGACCATCGCGGCGTTGCGTTCGAGCTTCTTGGACTCGTGCCGGCCGGCGCCGTCGAGATAGGTGGCCGTTTCCTCGACCAGCGCCATTCCGTCGCGAAACAGGGCCGCGAAGACCTGGGAACCTGCCAACCGCTCGCTGAAGGACACCGCCCCGGCGTCGCTCGAACGCTTGTCCGACATAGGTACGCCTTGGTACGCCTCACACGGGCGGCAGCATCGCCTGCCCCAGCGCTTGAGTCCAGCCGCCAGGCGGGGGAAGCGTCCGGCATGGTTTCCGAGGCCAGCGGCTGCGACCCGTGGCGATAAAAAAGAGCCGCCGTTGCCGGCGGCTCAAGGTGATAACAGGGAGGCGTCAAACAGAGTGGACAGGAGCCACTCGATGTCCAGAAGCTGGACAATATCCGTAATGAACGAGAAAGCTTAACGAAAGGTTAAGGAATCGCAAAAAGGTGCAAAATCTTCTTGCGGTTCTACCTTAGCCACCTTAGCCACCTTCCAGGGCGCCGCGACGCCGGCAATAATCGGCCAAAGCGCCCTATTTCTTGAAAAAGGCGCCCGCCGCCGTTTGCGAGGCGCGTTTTCGGGCCATTTCCGCTTCAAGCCGCGCGATCTCCTCCTTGAGCAGGCCGATGCGCTCTGAGAGTTCGCCGACTGAGAGCAGGGCCAAATCCTGTCCCATCTCGTGGGAGACCTTCTTCTTCGGCAGCTCGTCGGGGTCGATTGCAGGCATTTTGGCCTCCTCCCGCGATTAACTTATCGGCCCCAACCGCGGTTGTCACACCGCCTTGCGGCCTCTAAGACTGGCCGCCACGCTCGATTGCCGCCAGGCGCGAAAGCTCCTCCATGACCCTACCAACCTCCATGACGGTCATCGCAATCCGATCGCCCGGCGGCCCGGATGTGTTGACGGCAGAGCAACGCCCGGTGCCTTCGCCGGGTGCCGGCGAGATCCTCATCAAAGTGGCGGCGGCCGGGGTCAACCGGCCCGACGTCATGCAGCGCATGGGCCTTTATCCGCCGCCGCCGGGCGCGACCGATATTCCCGGACTTGAAATTGCCGGCGAAGTCGTTGCGCGCGGAACCGGGGTGACGCGTTGGAAGGAGACCGACAAGGTCATGGCGCTGGTCGTGGGCGGCGGTTATGCGGAATTCTGTCTGGCACATGAAAGCCACGCGCTGCCGGTGCCCGCCGGCCTTTCGTTGGTCGAGGCCGCGGCCGTTCCCGAAACCTTCTTCACGGTCTGGTACAATGTCTTCGAGCGCGGCCGGCTCGCTCAGGGCGAGACCTTGCTCATCCATGGCGGCTCTTCAGGCATCGGCACGACCGCGATCCAGCTCGCCCAAGCCTTCGGCGCCCGCGTCCTTACCACCGCCGGCACGCCGGAGAAATGTACGGCTTGCCGCAAGCTGGGCGCTGAAATTGCCATCAACTACCGGACCGAAGATTTCGTCGCCGCGACCAAACAGGCGACTGGCGGGCGCGGCGCCGATGTGGTGCTCGACATCGTCGGCGGCGATTATATCGACCGCAATTACGAGGCGGCCGCCGTTGAAGGCCGCATCCTGCAGATTGCGTTTCAGAGTTCCTCGCGCGCCAGTGTCGACTTCCGCCGGCTCATGCTCAAACGGCTCACCCATACCGGCTCGACGCTGCGTGCCCGATCGGTCGCGGATAAGGGGACTATCGCCCGCGCGGTCGAGGCCAAGGTACTTCCTCTGATCGCGGCGGGGCAGGTCAGGCCGGTGATCGATTCGACCTTCCCGCTGCGCGAGGCGGCCTCCGCCCACACTCGGATGGAGAGCAGTAAGCACATCGGCAAGATCGTCCTGACCCTTTGAAAAGACACAGGAAAATTCTTGCGCGTACGATGCGTAAGGGCTACTCATGGCGCCGCGGCCTTGGCCGGGCGCGCGCCGGCGGGAACGATGGGCCGCGAATTCGGCGCAAAGCCGCCTAGATAATTTTGCGAGGACTTGTGATCGTCAGGGCGTGCGCTGCGCCGGCTGCCAGGCTCGGAGGTCGTCTCTTGGCATTTTTTCGCGTCGCCACGGCGCTCGCAGTTCTTGCATTCACCGCCCTCGGGATTTCAGCCGCCGGCGCGGTCGACGTCGTCAACGTCCGCCTCGATGCGGCAGCGATCGACCTCACCGACGCCGTCGAATTCCTGCGCACCGACGGCGACCGCGTGCAAATATCGACAGCGCCAGGCGCCGACGGCATTGTTCGCCGCGTCGAGGTGCGCGGGCGCGAGGCCGGAACCTATTGGGCCGTGTTCGCGCTCGCCAACGACGGTGACGAGCAGATCGACCGCCTGATCGTGGCTCCCCATTATCGGATGGTCGGCTCGGGACTTCTCTGGCCCGATCTCGGACGCTCGCGCATCGTCTACATAACACCGTCCACGGGTGATCCGCCAGAACGGCTGGACAATCCGAACGCCGACGTTTTCCGCATCACGCTCGATCCCGGCACAGTGATCACCTTCGTCGCCGAGCTGCGCACCAGCAATCTGCCGCAGCTCTACCTCTGGGAGCCGGACGCCTACAAGGACAAGGTCAATTCGCTCACACTCTACCAGGGCATCGTGATCGGGATCGCCGGATTGCTGGCGCTGTTCCTCACCATCCTGTTCGTCGTCAAAGGCAGCATCATGTTTCCTGCCGCCGCCGCGCTCGGCTGGGCGGTGCTGATTTATATCGGTATCGATTTCGGCTTCTGGGGTAAGGTGTTCGACATGTCCTCGGGCGCCGAGCGCGTCTGGCGCGCATCGGGCGAAGCGATCCTTGCCGCCACGCTTCTGGTGTTCCTTTTCGCTTATCTCAACCTCAACCGCTGGCACGTGCGTTACGCGCATATCACCGTCGGCTGGCTCGCCTTTCTCGGCGCGCTCGTCGCGGTCGCTCTGTTTTCGCCGGCGGTCGCCTCCGGCATTGCCCGCATTTCTCTGTTGCTCGTCGCCGTGCTCGGCTTCGGGCTCGTCGTCTACCTCTCGACCCACGGCTACGACCGGGCGGTGATGCTGATTCCAACTTGGCTGCTCCTGGTGGTCTGGGTATTCGGGGCCGCGCTGACGGTGTTGGGCTTTCTGACCAATGACGTCGTCGCGCCGGCGTTGCTCGGCGGACTGGTTCTCATCGTCATGCTGATCGGCTTCACGGTGATGCAGCACGCCTTTGCCGGGGGCATGGCTCAGGGCATCGTTTCCGATGTCGAGCGGCGCGCGCTCGCCCTCACCGGTGCCGGCGACATGATTTGGGACTGGGACGTATCGGCCGACCGCGTATTCACCAGCCCGGAAACCGAGGCGATGCTCGGACTCAAGAGCAGATCGCTCGACGGCGCGGCCGCGCGTTGGCTCGAGGTCCTGCATCCGCTCGACCGCGACCGTTTCCGCGCCACGCTCGACAGCGTGGTCGAACAACGGCGCGGCCGGGTTGCGCAGGATTTCCGCATGCGCACGTTTGACGGGCATTATGTCTGGCTCGCGCTGCGCGCGCGGCCGGTAGTCGGGACCGACGGCGAGGTGATCCGTCTCGTCGGCACGCTCACCGATGTCACCGAATTTAAGACGGCCGAGGAACGCCTCCTGCACGACGCCGTGCACGATAATCTCACCGGCCTGCCGCACCGCGAACTGTTCCTCGACCGGCTCGAAGCGGCGCTCGGCTTCGCCAAGGCCGACCCGACAATCCGCCCGGCCGTCATGGTGATCGACCTCGATCGCTTCAAGCAGGTCAACGATTCGGTCGGGATGGCGATCGGCGATTCGATCCTGCTGACGCTGGCGCGGCGGCTGGCGCGGCTGATCAAGCCGCAGGACACGCTGGCGCGCCTTTCCGGCAACCAATTCGGCGTCCTCATGCTGTCTGAGCGCGACTCCTCGCGCGTCATCGCGCTCGCCGAGACCATCCGCCGCACGCTGCGCGCCCCGATCACCTTCAACGACCGGGAGATCGTGCTCACCGGCTCGATCGGATTGACGCTTGGCGACAACGAACCGCAACGCGCCGAGGAGAGATTGAAGGACGCAGAGCTCGCCATGTTCAATGCCAAGCGCATCGGCGGCGACCGCATCGACGTGTTCAAGCCGTCGATGCGCGCGCGCAAGATCGACCGGCTGTCGATCGAGTCCGACCTGAGGCGGGCAATCGAACGTGAAGAGATCACCATCCTCTACCAGCCGATCGTGCGGCTCGACGACCGCGCCGTCGCCGGCTTCGAAGCGCTGACGCGATGGAACCATCCGCGGCTGGGGCGGATGTCGCCCGTCGAATTCATCTCTATCGCCGAGGAGACGGGATTGATCGTCCAGCTCGGCCTGTTCGTTCTCGAACGTACCGCACGGCAGCTCAGCGCATGGCAGCGCGCGCTGCGCCGGCGCGATCCGCTGTTCGCCAGCGTCAATGTCTCCTCGCGCCAATTGCTCCGTCACGACCTGATCCAGGACCTGCGCACCGTGCTGGCGCGGGTGCCGCTCACGCGCGGATCGCTCAAGCTCGAACTCACCGAATCGATGGTCATGGAGAATCCGGAACATGCGACGCAGATGCTGCACCGGATTCGCGAGCTCGGCGCCGGCCTCGCGCTCGACGATTTCGGCACCGGCTATTCGTCGCTCGCCTATCTGCAGCGCTTCCCGTTCGACACGATCAAGATCGACCAGTCCTTCGTGCGCACCACGACCAGGGGAACGCGCCCGGTGATCCTGCGCTCAATCATCGCGCTGGCGCATGATCTCGGCATGGACGTGGTGGCGGAGGGTGCCGAAACGGATTCCGACGCGGTCGAGCTTTTTCAGCTCGGTTGCGAATACGCGCAGGGCTTCGTGTTCGGCGAACCGATGAGTGCCGAGCGCGCCCGCGAGCTGTTGCAGCCGCATGGCGGCGCGTCGATGCGCCAGGAATCGCTCATTAGCGGCCAGTAATGGGAGCATGATCCGGAAAAGTGGAACCCGGTTTTCCGAACAGACCATCTCTACTAGGGAAAGGCAGGGCGCAATCGATTCAACCCGAAGCGATTGCGCTCTAAGCGTGCCCGGCATCGCTCGACAGCATGCCGAGATCGATGCCGATCTTCTTCAGCGCCCGCTCGTATTTGCCGCCGGCATCGCCGCCGAAGATGAGTTCCGAATCGGCCGCGCAGTGCAGCCAACCATTGCCCTGGATCTCGCTTTCGAGCTGGCCCGGGGCCCAGCCGGCATAGCCGAGCGCGAGAATGGCGCTGGCCGGCCCGTCGCCGCGCGCGATCGCCTTGAGAATGTCGACCGTGGCAGTCAGACAGATGCCGTCATCGATCGGCAGCGTCGAGTTCTCGATGAAGAAGTCCGCTGAGTGCAGCACGAAACCGCGTTCGGTCTCGACCGGCCCGCCGCGCATCACCTTCACCACTCCGGCGCGCGAAGGCAGGCGGATGATGTCGGCCGCCGGAATGACGTCGAGTTTCACCAGCAGATCGGAAAAATTGATGTTCGGCGCGGGATGGTTGACGACGATGCCCATGGCGCCTTCGGCGGAATGCGCGCAGACATAGATGAGAGAGCGGGCAAAGCGCTCGTCCAGCATCGCCGGCATGGCGATCAGCATCTGGCCGTCCAGATAGCCTCGGCCCTGCCTTCGATTCTTTCCCGATGCGTCGCGCGGCAATTTCATGGGCGAAAGGTTACCCGATCGATCCGCTTTTGCAACCGAATGACGGCGACAAAAGTTCGCGCCATGCCGTTCATGGGTCTCGGGCCGCGGTCTTGGTGTATCAGTCACGATCATGTCAGTGGCACGTGTGGGCCGCTTCGTCCTAGAGAGCGGCGATGCTTCAAGCGGCGATTCGTCAAGTCACGATTGCATCCGTAGCCCTCGCCTGCGCCGGCGCCGCACCGAAGGCGCGCGCGCAGGAAGCTTCCGCGTGGAACGCGGAACCTCACGCCGCCGCGCGGCTCATTGCCGGCGCTGCACTCAAATCTGCCGAGGCCGCATGGCTGCGCGCTGGCATCGAAATTCGGCTGGATAACGGCTGGAAAACTTATTGGCGCTATCCCGGCGATTCCGGGATGCCTCCGACGCTCGATTTCGGCGGCTCCGAGAACGTTAAATCGGTGACGGTCCTGTGGCCGGCGCCGGAACGATTCGCCGACGGCGCCGGCGGTCAGTCGATCGGTTATCGCGGCGATGTCGTCTTTCCGCTGCGGATCGCGCCAAAGGACCCGGCCGAACCATCATTGCTCCGCGTAAAACTTGTCTACGCCATTTGCGGCAATCTCTGCGTACCGGCCGAAGCCAAGCTCTATCTCAAGCTGTCGGGCAAGGGCGGCGCCGAGGAGGCGGCACTCGTTGCCGCGGAGGCGCGCGTGCCGCGGCGCATCGCGCTCGGCGACGCTGCGCCGGGGACCGGCCTTGCCATTCGCTCGGTGCATCGTGAGCGGGGCGGCGGCCACGAGCACATCATGGTCGAGGTCGCCGCGCCCGCGAGTGCCCTAGTCGATCTCTTCGTCGAGGGGCCGACGCCCAATTGGGCACTGCCGCTCCCGAAGCCGAGCGGCGGCGCGCCGGGAATCCGGCGCTTCACCCTCGATCTTGACGGCGTGCCGCCCGGCACACCCGCCGACGGTGCGACGCTGACCTGGACCGCCGTTTCGGCGGACGACGCCATCGAGGTTGCCGCCCATCTCGACTAATTCGCACGCGGCGCTACGTTAAGAAGCGGACGCGCGAAGCGACCGACCCGACACCACCTGCCTTTGATTCTGGACGCAAGAGGAGATGATCCATGCCCATCAAGGTTGGCGACCGCCTGCCCGAGGCGAGATTCCGCGTGATGGGGCCGGACGGCCCGATCTGGAAGTCGACCGCTGACGTGTTCAAAGGCAAGAAGGTGGTTCTGTTCGCCGTCCCCGGCGCCTTCACGCCGACCTGCAACAACAACCACCTGCCCGGCTTCCTCAGGACCACCGACGCGTTCAAGAACAAGGGCATCGATACCATCGCGGTCACCGGCGTGAATGACGTGTTCGTCATGGACGCCTGGAAAAAATCGACCGGCGCCGGCGGCAAGATTGAATTCCTGGCCGACGGCAATGGCGACTTCGCCAAGGCGCTGGACCTCGCGCTCGACGGTTCCGCCGCCGGCCTCGGCACCCGCTCGAAGCGCTATGCCATGTTGGTCGAGGACGGGGTGGTGAAAAAGCTCAACCTCGAGGACACCCCCGGCAAGGCGGAAATCTCGAGCGCGGAGAATCTGCTGAAGCAGATGTGATGAGCGGGTTCCGGCTGCGGCCGAGCGCACGCGACCGTGGGCCGCCGTCGGCCGCGGGCAACGCATCGGCCCGGAAGTGGTACGCGCTCGAGCGGGGTTTCAGGTTTGGCTGCGCGCGATGCCCGCATGCTGACCGTGCGCCAGCTGCGGGCTTTGCCGAACGCCGACCAGCGCCGGCTTCCTCCGACCCGATCGAATGATCGCATAGTGCAGCAATCTCATGATCCTTCTCACCATGCTCTTGCGCAGCTGCTCCCGCGCGCGCAGCGCAAAGATCAGAGCGATCCTTTTATCAAGCTCGACGCGAAGACGATTGATCTCGGTGCTTTGCCTGCCGATTTCGCCGAACTGGCTCGCGGCCTTGGTCCGCATCTCTTCGAGGTTGACCTCGAGTCGCCGCACCGACATGGCGAATTCGGCACGCAACCGATCCTTGTCCGCCCGAATCTCGTTTACGTTGAGCGGGGTTGCTTCAACGACATGCCGCTTGGTGATCCGCACGGCGCGTTCGTGAACGAGCGGAATAAACAGCAACATCAGGAGACAACCGGCCAACACCCCGATGCCGAACAACATCAACGATTCGACCATAGTACGGGCACCATGCGACCTCGGGGCACGAATTTGTCACGCCACGCAGGCCGTTTCCAGGAAAGCCACCCGTTAACCTAAATCACAGCCGCCGTGCCGGTGTCGCCTTGGCAATGAAGCGCCGGCGGTCTTATCCGGCCGCGCTGCCGGCATTGCGGATTTCGGCAATCGCCTCGCGGGCGAGCAGGTCCGCCCGCTCGTTCTTGACGTGACCGGCATGGCCGCGCAGCCAATGCCAGCGTATCCGGTGCGGGCCGAGCGCGGCGTCGAGGCGTTTCCACAGGTCGACGTTCTTCACCGGCTTCTTGTCGGCCGTGCGCCAGCCGTTGTGCTTCCAGACCTCCATCCAGGACGTCACGCCGTTGCGCAGGTATTGGCTGTCGGTATGCAAATCGACGCGGCACGGCCGCTTGAGCGCTTCGAGGGCGGCGATCGCCGCCGTCAGCTCCATGCGGTTGTTGGTGGTCAACGCCTCCCCGCCCTTGAGCTCCTTCTCGCGATCGCCGAAGCTGAGGATCGCGCCCCAGCCGCCTGGACCGGGATTACGCGAGCAGGCGCCGTCGGTGTGAATGACGACGTGCGGAAGCTCTCCAGTCACAGCTCGGTCACTCCATAATCGCGCGCGCTCTTGACCTTCTGGTGGAAGCGGAGCTTGCGCAGATATTCGACCGGGTCCTTGGGCCGCACCAGCGCGCCGGGCGGCACGTCAAGCCAGTCGACAAGCCGGGTGAGCAGGAAGCGCAGCGCGGCGCCGCGGGCGAGCAGCGGCAGCTTGTCCCACTCCTGCGGCGAGAGCGCGCGGGTGCGCGCGTAGCTTGCCAGCAGCGCGCGCCCTTTGGTGACGTTGTAGGAATGATCCGACTCGAAGCACCAGGCGTTGAGACAGATGGCGACATCGTAGACCAGCGTGTCGGTGCAGGCGAAGTAGAAATCGATCAGCCCCGAGAGTTTGTCGCCGAGGAAAAAGACATTGTCGGGGAAAAGATCGGCGTGGATGACGCCTTGCGGCAGCCCGTGCGGCCAGTCGCGTTCGAGCTCGTCGAGCTCGGCGGCGAGCACGGCTTGCAGATCGCGCTGCACCTTGTTGGCCCGCTCGCGGCAGGCGGCATAGAGTTGCCGCCAGCCGGCGACCGAAAGCGCGTTGTCGCGGCGCATGGGGAAATCGGCACCGGCGAGATGTAAATGCGCCAGCGCTTCACCGAGCGCCGCGCAATGTGCCGCGGTCGGCCGGCGAATCCACATGCCGTCGAGGAAGGTGATGATCGCCGCCGGCCGCCCGGCAAGCTTGCCGAGCACCTCGCCTTGCCGGCTCTTGACCGGCTGCGGGCAGGTGATGCCGCGGCTCGCCAGATGCTCCATCAGCGCCAGGAAAAACGGCAAGTCGCGTTCGGCGACCCGCCGCTCGTAGAGCGTCAGGATGAAATAGCCGCGGCTGGTGTGGACCAAAAAATTCGAGTTCTCGACGCCTTCGGCGATGCCCTTGTAGGCCAGAAGCTCGCCGATGTCGTAGCCGGCGAGGAAGGGGGCGAGGTCTTCCGCCGCGACATCGGTGTAGACAGCCATGAAGCTCTCCAATCCTTCGCGGCTAGCCCGACCTTCGTATCGCCGTCAAGATGGCCCGGGCGCAGGCTCGATGAACCGGAAAACGCAAGCTTGCGGGTTTCGGCGCGTCGGCGACACGCACTACCGTCCCCATGCACGCGGCGCTATGATCGATACGAGCCGACTGCGGGCGAGCGGACCGCGCCATGAAGACCATTCTCGTTCCCACCGAACACAATTCCTCGATGCAGTCGGCGCTGGAGACGGCGCTGTTGCTGGCGCGAAAATTCGGCAGTTGCATCGAGGGCTTTGCGTTGCGTCCGGCGGTCGCCGACATGGTGGCGATGGATCCCGACGCCGGATTGACGCTGGTGGCGGTGAAGGAGAACGATGCGCAAATGGTGCGGCAGGCCGCCGACCTGTTCCGCTCGTTCATGGAGCGCCATGGTCTGGCACGGCGCGGCGCGGAGGCGCCGCCAGCGGAGGCGCCGGCATCGGTGTCCTGGACATGGCTTGATTCAGCGCCGAGCGGCCATGATTTCGTCGGCAGCTATGGCCGCGTGTTCGATACGATCGTCTTGGCGCGACCGGGAGAGGAATGGCAGAGCCCGTCCATGGTCACGCTCGAATCCGCGCTGTTCGAAAGCGGGCGTCCGGTGATCATCGCGCCGCCGACGCCGCCGCGCTCTTTCGCAACTAACGTGCTGATCGCCTGGAATTGCAGCACCGAGCAGGCGCGCGCCACCGCTTTCGCCATGCCGCTTTTGCGGCTTGCCGAGCGCGTCACGATTCTGACCGTCGAGGGCGCGACCGTCGCCGGGCCGAGCGGCGTCGAGTTGGCGCGCACGCTCAAGATCAACGGCATCGCCGCCGACCCCATGACCTTGACTGCGGGCAAGCGCGGCCCGGGCGAAACGATCCTGACCAAGGCCGAAGAACTCGGCTGCGACCTCATCGTCAAGGGCGCCTACACGCAGAGCCGCCTGCGTCAGATGATTTTCGGCGGGCCCACGCGGCACATCCTCGCCCATGCCAAGGTGCCGGTGCTGATGGCGCATTGAGCGGCGCCACAGGGCCATGATGGCCGTCGACCCGCCTCAATGCGTGCCGAAGCAGTGCAAGCGCTCGCTTCTGATTGCTTCGCTCCGCACGCGGCGGCCAGGCTTTTGTCATTGCGGAGTCTGATCAATCACTTCAGCTCCTTGCGGATGATCTTGCCGACATTGCTCTTCGGTAAGGCGTCGACGAACACCATCACCTTTGGGACCTTGTAGGCCGCGAGCCGTTCCCGCGCGAAATGCCTTATCTCCCCCTCGGTGACGGTAGGATCACGCTTGATCACGAAGAGCTTCACGGTCTGGCCAGTGTGCTCGTCGGCAACGCCGATCGCCGCGGCTTCGAGCACGCCCGGGTGCTGCCCGATCACATCTTCCACTTCGTTGGGGAACACTTTGAACCCGGAGACGTTGATCATGTCCTTCTTGCGATCGAGGATTTTCAAAAAACCCTGAGCGTCGAGCGCGCCGATATCGCCGGTGCGCAGCCAGCCGTCGCCGCTCAAAACGAGCTTGGTCTCCTCCGGGCGTTGCCAATAGCCCTGCATCACCTGCGGGCCGCGGACGCACACCTCGCCGGCCTCGCCGAGGGCGACGTCATCGCCGGCGTCGCCGCGGATGGCCACCTCGGTCGAAGAGACCGGAAGGCCGACGGTGCCGAGCTTCGGCGCCCGCACCGGGTTGATGCACACGACCGGAGACGTCTCGGTGAGGCCATAACCCTCGACCAGGTCGCTGCCAGTGATCTCGCGCCAACGGATCGCCACCGCCTTTTGCACCGCCGCGCCGCCGCCGATGGCAAAGCGCAGCGCGCTGAAATCCAGACTCGCGAAGTCGGGATTGTTGATGAGCGCGTTGAATAGCGTGTTGACGCCGGTCATGGTGGTCACGCGCGCCTTGCGCAAGGTGCGGATGAGACCCTTTATGTCGCGCGGATCGGGTACGAGCACGCTCAATCCGCCCATCGCGACGAAGGCGAGCAGATTCGCGGTCAACGAGAAGATGTGATAGAGCGGCAAGGGCGTCAGGACCGACGCCTGCTCTTTTCCAAGATCCTCGAGATTCGGCGCGATCCAGGCGCGGCACTGCAGCGTGTTGGCGACGAGATTGCGATGCGTCAGGATCGCGCCTTTCGCCACGCCGGTGGTCCCTCCAGTATATTGCAGCAGAGCCGGCGAATTCGCCGACGGCTTCGCGTCGGCATAGCGCTCGCTCGGGCGCCGGCTGCAGGCGTCGTGCAGCATCGTGAGGCTCGCGAAGCGCCAGGCCGGCACGGCGCGGCGGAGATAGGCGTTGGCGAAATTGAAAAGGAAGCGCTTGAGCGGCGGCATGAAATCGCCGAGTCGCGCCACCACCACATGGCGAATCCGTGTCTCACCGAGCACCGATTCGAGCTTGTGCGCGAAATTCTCCATGATCACGATCATGGTCGCGCCCGAATCCGCCAGCTGTTCTTTCAGCTCGCGCGGCGTGTATAGCGGATTGACGTTGACGACAATCACCCCGGCGCGCAGCGCGCCGAAAAACGCGACCGGATAGGCAATGAGGTTCGGCAGCATGATGGCGACGCGGTCGCCTGGACGGCACTTCGCCTCCTCGACCAGGAAAGCCGCAAAGGCGCGGCTGATGCGCTCCCAGGCGGCATAGTCCATGCGCGTGCCCAGGCATTCGAAGGCCGGGCGCGCGGCGTAGCGAGCGCAGGCGTCGCCGAGCATCGCCGGAAGCGACGGAAAGCTGTCCGGGTCGATGGTTCTGGGAACGTCGGGCGGATAAGAGGCGTACCAGATCGGCTCGGCCGCCCCTGCGATCAGCGCCGTCGTGCTCTGCGTCTCGGGCGTCATGGCGTTTTATCCCTTCCGGGCCGCGACGGCCCTGAGCGGCATTTTACGAGAAACTTCGCTGTAACGGGGTAAAAGCCGGCACTTTGGCGACCGTCGAGCAGGATGTGTCTCTTATCGGGTTCTGCCAAAGGCATTTGCGGCGCGGACCTCCCAAACGGCCATTTGGGACATTAACCACGTTCCCCCTTCGTACTACCACCGGCGCGTGACCCGGCCGGGCGGGGCTGTGTCGGCCATTTTTTGCCACACTGCCCGGCTAGCCCTATCCGGTCGGGGGTGGGGTGACCATAAGTTCGCGTTAACCCTTCCCAAATTTACGGTGCGTTAGGGTTATTCGCCACGGCGGCGCGTCGCGGCGAGTGACATTGATCAACGTGTCAACGCGAGGTCGCCAGTGCCCGTTGGTAAGGCGCGCCTGAAAACTGCTGCTATCGCTGCGGCGCGCGCCGGCTTCTCGTGCGGACTTGCCGTTTTTCTCCTGCTCCTCGGCTCGCGGGTTCTGCAGACCGCGATCGCCGAGGGCGACACCCGCACGCTTTCGCTCCATCACATGCACACCGACGAAGACATCACGGTCACCTTCAAGCGCGACGGCCGCTACGACGAAGCGGCACTGGACAAGCTCAACTGGTTCCTGCGCGATTGGCGGCGCAGCGAGCAAACCCGCATCGACCCGCACCTCATCGATCTCATTTGGGAGGTGCATCGGGAGACCGGATCGAACGAGCCGGTCTGGGTCGTATGCGGCTATCGCTCGCCGCAGACCAACGCCATGCTGCGCCGCCGCAGCAACGGTGTCGCGCGCTTCAGCCAGCATATGCTCGGCCACGCCTTGGACTTCTACATTCCCGGCGTGCAGCTCGAACAGCTGCGCGTCATCGGCCTGCGCCTGCAACGCGGCGGCGTCGGCTTCTATCCGACCTCCGGCTCGCCTTTCGTGCATCTGGACACCGGCAGCGTGCGCCACTGGCCGCGCATGACGCGCGAGCAATTGGTCCGCGTGTTCCCGGATGGGCGCACCGTTCACATCCCGGCTGACGGCCGCCCGCTCGCGAATTATGAGCTCGCGCTCGCCGATATCAAAAGACACGGCGGCAGCCCGTCCGAAATGTCGCTTGAAGCCGCGCGCAGCGCCGGGGTGAGTGTCGAGGTGGCGAGCGCCGAGCGTCGCAGCGTCAATCCGTTCATGAAACTCCTCGGCCTGCCGGAAAAGGACGAGGACGAAGGCGCCGACGCGTCCGCTGTCGCCGCGACGACACCGGCCGCGCCAACCGCCACCCCGCTGCGCACGCGAGCAAAAGAGGCCATGGTGGCGGCTATTGGCCGCGCGGAAGACAAAGTCGTCGCGGAGAAGGCGAAGCTCGCCCGGGCTGTCGGCAATATGCATGTGATCCGGCAAGCCGAAGCGGCACCGGCCTCGCCGGCGGCAAAATCGAATGAGGCCGCGAGCCGCGGCGCGGCGCTCACCCCGAGCCAGATCATCGCCACCCGCGGTTACTGGCAGGGCCTCCCGGACGGCGCGAATGCCGCGCAGCCGGCGGCGGCTTCGGCGAATCCGCTCGCCGCCCTGCCGCGCCCGCAGACCGCGAGCGCCGATCCTGATTCAACCGGCTCGCTCGAGCCATTTGCGCAGGCGGCGCAGGACCGCGTTCCGCCGCAGCTCGCGCTCGCCTATGCCGAACAGTCCGAGCGCGAAGCGCCGGCCCGCGCCGCGACGGTCGGCACGACAACGCCGCGCGCCACCGTAACCCGCGCGGTCGCCGTGCCAAGCGGCGGCGACGAAATGACGATCGCCGTGAAGCGCGTCGGCGGCCGCCCGGCCTCTGCGGTTCTTACCGTCGCCAACGCGGCTTCGGCGACCCTCGAAGACGACGAGCGCCTCAACAATCCGTGGCTTCGCGCCGTCATCCTGTCGCCGAGCGTAAGCCGCTTCCTCACCACCGTGATGCTCGGCGCGCGCGACTTCCGCACGCTAGCGCCGCTGATCGCGAAACCCGGCACGTCGGTGATGATGACGTTCTCAGCCGAGGCAAACCCCGGCCTGGACCACGATCGTTTCAGCGGCAGCGCGATCGTGTTCGTGTCGACCGTGACCTATCCGATGCACACCGCAGATCTGCGGTAATTTCCCCTTCCACCGTCGGGAAGAGTGTTCCGCATCGGCAAGCAGCGACAGCGCGCGTTGGTCCTCACTACCCCAACATGCCGAGCGCATGCAGGTAGGTTTCGAGAACGGCCTCCTGCTCCTTGCGCTCGTTGACGTCGAGTTTGCGCAGCCGCACCACGCTGCGCAGCGCCTTCACGTCAAAACCGTTGGCCTTGGCCTCGCCATAGACGTCGCGGATGTCGTCGGCGATCGCCTTCTTTTCCTCTTCGAGCCGCTCGACGCGCTCGACGAAGGCTTTCAGCTGGTCCTTGGCGAAGCGGCGGGCGGGCTGGTCGTCCTTGGCGGCGGCAGCAGTGGACATCGGGCACTCCTCGCGATGACGGGCAGGGGTGCAGCTTTCGAAAGCGCGGCCGCTCAGGTCAAGGTGTACGGGCGCTCATCCACAGCACTGCACAGGACGATCGCGCGCAAGGCCACGGCAACATGCGGCATCAATGCTTTTCGCTTGCTTTTGCGAACGCAGCCTTCTGCTCCGTGGACACTTCCTTCTGGAATCTGGCGCGCCATTCGTCGTAGGGCATGCCGTATACGGCCTCGCGGCTCTCCTCCTTCGTCATCGGCACGCCTCTCTCCTCGGCGGCATCCTTCAGCCAGTTGGACAGACAGTTGCGGCAGAAGCCGGCCAGATTCATGAGGTCGATGTTCTGCACGTCGGTGCGACTTCGAAGATGCTCCACCAGGCGGCGGAAGACGGCGGCTTCGAGTTCCACGCGGCGTTTTTCGTCGGTAGCCATGATCTCCTCCACGGCTTAACTTTTACAGGATAGAGGCGTGGCGGGCGTCTTTCCATACCGCGAGTGCGGGAAGGCGACGGAGCGCATGGACGGATGGACAATTCAGCGCACAGCTTGCTGGAGTCCCTTTTTCGCAGCGCGGTCGCCGCCGCCCATCCATCGGGCCTGCTGCCGCCGACTCTGCCGGAACCGCCGCCGCGCGGACGCCTCATCATTCTTGCCGCCGGAAAGGCGGCCGGCTCGATGACTGAAGTGGCAGAGCGCCATTATCTTGGGCGGCTGCCAGGTCGCCGCCTTGCCGGCTTGGCGGTCACGCGTCACGGCTATGGTCGGCCGACCAAACACCTGCCCGTGATCGAGGCGGGGCATCCGGTCCCTGACGCGGCCGGTCTTGCCGCCACCGAACGTGTGCTCGCGCTTGCCGACGCTGCGAATAACGATGATCTCGTGCTTGTCCTTCTCTCCGGCGGCGCCTCGGCGAACTGGATCGCGCCGGCCGCAGGCCTCACGCTCGAGGAGAAGCAACACGTGACCCGCGCGCTCTTGAAGAGCGGCGCCGCCATCGGCGAGATGAATGCGCTGCGCAAGCATCTCTCGCGCATCAAGGGCGGCCGCCTAGCGCAGCGCGCGCATCCCGCCGCAGTCGTGACGCTGGCGATCTCCGACGTACCCGGCGACGACCCGGCGGTCATCGGTTCGGGACCGACGGTGCCCGATCCGACGACCCTTGCCGAGGCGCGCGCAATTGCCGCGCGCTACCGGCTCGAGCTTCCCGAAGCGGTGACGCGCGCGCTCGACAATCCGGCCAACGAGACGCCGAAGCCGGGCGACAAAGTCTTCGACGGGTCGCGCTATCAAATTGTGGGGCGGCCGGCGACGAGCCTGCAGGCAGCGGCTGAACGCGCGAGCGCCGCGGGCTACGAATGCGTGATGCTCGGCGACCGCCTGCAGGGCGAAGCGCGCGAGATTGCCGCCGAACACGCGCGGTTTGCCCGCGCCTTAAGTGCGCAGCGCCGCCGCGCGATTGTCCTGTCGGGAGGCGAGCTGACCGTCACGCTGCGCGGAAAGGGCCGCGGCGGTCCCAACCAGGAATATGCCCTGGCGCTCGCCATCCATCTCGACGGCGCCCGCGGCATTGCTGCGCTCGCCGCCGATACCGACGGAACAGACGGCGGGGGCGGCCGCGCAGACGATCCGGCGGGGGCCTTCGTCGATGAGAGCACGCTTGTCCGGGCCCGCGCGGCCGGCCTCGATCCCGCCGTGTTTCTCGCCGACAACAATTCCACGGGGTTTTTCAACGGCATCGGCGATTTGTTCGTGCCCGGTCCGACATTCACCAACGTGACCGACTTCCGCGCCATCGTCGTTGACAGGCCTAACCCTGACGGCGAATGACCATTGACGAGCGATCCGGGTTGGAAATGAGCGAGGGGGCGTTTCCGAGATTTTTCAGGTCTGCGCTCGTCCCCGCGGGAGGCGGGACCCGGCCCAATACGCTCTTCCGTGTGAAGGATGTTTTCGGCGCGTTGACGCTCGGCAGCGCTGCCGCGCTCGCGCTCCTCGCCTCGACGGGGTCAGCCGCGGCCGATTTTCGTCTGTGCAACAATACCGGAAGCCGCGTCGGTGTCGCCGTCGGCTACAAGGACGCCGACGGCTGGACCACGGAAGGCTGGTGGAATCTGCCGTCGCGCACCTGCGAGACCGTGCTCAAGGGCAATCTGGTCGCGCGTTATTATTACGTCTACGCCATCGACTACGATCACGGCGGCGAATGGATGGGCCAGGCCTATATGTGCACGCGCGACAAGGAGTTCACGATCCGCGGCATCGGCGATTGCCTGGCCCGCGGCTATGACCGCACCGGCTTTTTCGAGGTGGATACCGGCGAGCAACGCGCCTGGACCGTTCAGCTCACCGAGTCGAGCGAACAGTCGCCGCAACATCCTTTGCGGCCGGGCAGCCCGCTCGCTCCGCCCGTCGGCGCCCGCGCCGCGCCTCTCCCCGCCCCCAAGGCTCCGTCAATCCCCGCCGGAAGCCAGGGCCAATGAGGCGCCAACGGCGCACCAAAGTGGTGGCCACGCTGGGGCCGGCCTCGTCGGATCGCGTCGTGATCGGCCGCCTGTTCGCGGCCGGTGCCGACGTCTTTCGCATCAACATGAGCCACACCAGCCGCGAGAAGATGCGTGATTTGGTGACTACGATCCGCGTCGTCGAAGCCGAATGCAATCGGCCGATCGGCGTTCTCATCGATCTGCAAGGGCCGAAGCTCCGGCTCGGCACCTTCAGGGACGATTGTACCGAGATCGACAATGGCCAGGATTTTATCCTCGACAGCGATCCGACACCGGGCGACGCAACGCGTGTCAACCTGCCGCATCCGGAGATCTTCGCCGCGATCAAGCCCGGCGACCCATTGCTTATAGACGACGGCAAGCTGCGCTTCGTGGTGAGCGAGGCAGGCCCGCAACGCATCGTCGCGCGCGTGTCGGTCGGCGGCAAAGTGTCGAACCGCAAGGGCGTGAGCCTGCCGAAAACGGTCGTGCCGCTGGCGGCCCTGGCGGCGAAGGATCATGCCGATCTCGAAGCCGCGCTCGAGGTCGACATCGATTGGGTAGCGTTGTCGTTCATCCAGCGCCCGGAGGACGTCGCCGAAGCGAAAAAGATCACCCGCGGGCGCGCGGCGGTGATGGCAAAGATCGAGAAGCCGCAGGCAGTGACGCGGCTTGCCGACATCCTCGACCTCGCCGACGCGCTGATGGTGGCGCGCGGCGATCTCGGCGTCGAGATGCCGCTGGAAAAGGTCCCCGGCGTGCAGAAGGAGATGACGCGCGCCTGCCGGCGTGCCGGCAAACCAATCGTGGTCGCCACGCAGATGCTGGAATCGATGACCGCGAGCCCGGTGCCGACGCGCGCCGAAGTCTCCGACGTCGCCACCGCCATTTTCGACGGCGCCGACGCGGTCATGCTGTCGGCGGAATCGGCTTCCGGCCAATATCCGGTCGAGGCGGTGGCGACCATGAACCGCATCGCCGAGGAGGTGGAGAACGAGGCGATTTATGTGCCGTCCTTGCACGTCCTGCACACCGAGCCGGAGGCGACCGGCGCGGACGCCATCGCCGCGGCGTCGCGGCAGGTGGCCGAGACGCTCGATCTCTCGGCGATCGTCTGCTGGACCTCATCGGGCTCGACCGGACTGCGCGTCTCGCGCGAGCGGCCAAAGCCGCCGATCGTCGCCATTTCGCCGAACGTCGCCGCCGGGCGGAAACTGTCGCTTGCCTGGGGCATCCATTGCGTCATTGCCGAGGACGCGCGCGATCAGGACGACATGGTCGAACGCGCCTGCCGGATCGCATTCAAGGAAGGTTTTGCCAAGGCCGGCGAGCGGGTCATCGTTGTCGCCGGCGTGCCGCTCGGCACGCCCGGCTCAACCAACATGATGCGCATCGCCTTCGTCGGCGGGCAGGCCCAGGATTTGGCGAACGGCATGTAGTCAGTCACGCATTCTCCTTCTGCGATGTCACCTCCTCGACCACGGCGACGACGCGCTCGGCGGCGGCGTGGTGCAGCATGTGGCCGAGGCCGGGCAGCACCTCGATTCTTGCTCCCGGCGCGGCGGCGGCGAGCTTCAGCGAATGGTGTTGCGGCGAGACGATGGTGTCGCGGTCGCCGGTAATGATGATCGTCGGCGTCGCCAGCGCGCCGTAGCGCTCGACTTGACGCCTGAGGAACACCCTGAGGCGGGCGACATCGGCGGCGTTGGCGAGGAGCGTCGCCGGCCGCAGCAGCAGCCGCGTGGCCGCCCGCCGCAAATATCCGCGCGGCGGCGTCTGCGGAAAGAATCCGGCGCGAAAGCCAGGACCAATCAACAGCGCACCGAACGGCAACGCCAGCGTATATGCCAGAATCCGGCCGAGCACCGGCGTGGCGATGCCGGCGTGCAGCCAGGTCGCTCGCCGCAGCCACGGATGGGTCGGCGGGGCGATGAGGACGATCCCGGCCGTGCGCTGCGGATAATCGAGCGCGAAAGTGAGAGCCAGCGCGCCGCCCCAGGAATGGCCGACCAGGATAGCGCGGTCGACATCGAGCCGATCCAAGAGGTCGCGCACGACGCGCGCCTGATAAGCGGGCGAGCTTGCCTCGTCGCCTCCACGTTCGCTCCAGCCAAGGCCGGGCCGGTCGAGCAGAATGACGCGGTGACGCGCGGCGAGACGCTCGCCGAGCGCGAGATGCATGTCTTCGAGATTGCAGCCGGCGCCATGGAGAAGGACCACCGCCGGGCTGTTCGCTCCGCCGGCGGCCGCTCCCAATTCGAGCACGTGCTGGCGCAGGCCGCCGATCTCGACAAAGCGCCCCCGCGGCGGGTGCGCCCATTCGATCAGCCGCGCGCCGATGAACGTCACGATGGCGCCGGCGCCGAGAATTTCCGCGATGACAGTGAGCGCATGCATTGGAGACTCGCCGGTTTCGCCCGTGCGAAGCGGAAGATGAACCGCTTCAAAGCGCTCCGCCCCTCAGCCAGCGCGCTCCGCGCGCATAAAGCCTATCGAGCGCGGGCCCCTCGATGCCGGGCATGTCGGGCTTGACCGGGTAACCGATCCGGCTCTGCAGATAGGCGAGGTGACGGTAGCCTTCGGGGAAGTGCTTGAGCAAATCCTGGTCGAGCACGAGCCTCGCCGACGGATCGACCGGGTCGATCCGGTCCTTCTCATAAATCGGTTGCCGCAGCACCAGACCCCACCGGCCGCAGCGCCGCTCGAAAAAATCGTAGAAGCGGCCGGTGCAGACGACGTCGCAGATCACTCCCTCGACCGGCGCGCGCTGCGAAATCGTCATCTTGGTCTGCGCGATCGCGCGGTCGCCGGCGACGTCGATTGCGCTGCCGCCGAGGAAGTGCAGGATACGTACGCCGCGGGCCCAGCCCTCGTCGTTGACCTTGATGAATTCCTCGAAGCTGCCCTGGAACCAGGTCGCCATCATGCGGCCATCGGCATGCCAGACGGTGCGGAACCGGTCCCAGAGTCGCGCGTCGCGCCACACGACCCAGTTTTCCACTAGTTCGCGGATGGCGATTTTGTCGGCGGCGATATCGACCATGGCATGACCTCGGGTCTTCGCCGGGTCGGCGTGACAGCTGGAAGCTATGGCCTGCAGGGTCAAGTCCGGCGACGATGATCCGCCGGGGTGATCAAATGTCGCGTCCCTCGACTTTCTCGGTCAGCGTTTTCACGACATCGGGGATGTGCTCGAGGTGCGGATCGATCGCGAGTGCGTTGCGGTAGGCTTCGAGCGCATGCTTGTCGTCGCCAATCTCCTCCAGGATGGCGCCGAGGCCGGCGAGCGCACCGAAATGGCGCGGCTCACGCGCCAGCACTTCGCGGATATCGGCGAGCGAATGGGCGTAGTCCTTCTTCAGGTAGTAGACCGTGGCGCGCCGGTTCCAGGCTTCAACATAGTCAGGCTTGAGTTCGATCACGGCGTCGAGAAGCCTGATGGCGAGGTCGTAATCCTTGTCCTCGGCCGCCGCCTTGACCCGGGCCATGAGCAAATTGCAGGTGTCGCTGTCGGAAACCGTCCACGCCGCCCAGATGCGGCTCTCGATGGCCTTGGCGCTGGCGGCGTCCGGCGCGATCTTGAGTGCCTCGAACAGCGTGTCGAGACTGTAGCCGCGCTCGCCGTGCCCGGACCGCGACGCATCGGCCGGCGGATTGACCCAGTCGGGCCCATAGCCGCTTTCGGGGCCGCCTTGCGCGACGGCGGGAGCCGTGAGCAAAATCGACCCAAGCAGGACGGCGCCGAGAGCGAGCGCCGGGAACCATGCCGGCAAAGGTCGCGCACTCATGAATCGCAGGGCCATAACCTGCGAGTCTAAGCACAGCCCGCCCGGCAGCAAGCCCGAAAAGCGCTCAAAGACACGTGAATGATGCGACGTAGATAGGCAGGGAACGTTGGCCGCTCAGCCTCGTCTCAGCCTTGGCGGGCCTTGAAGCGCCGCTGCGTCTTATTGATGATGTAGACGCGCCCCTTGCGGCGCACGATGCGGTTGTCGCGATGGCGGCCGCGAAGCGATTTCAATGAATTGCGGACTTTCATGGGCAGCAATCCCCGCTGTTGGCGGTTCCCTTAAGGATGCGCTGCCGGCTTGTCAATGACGCGAGCGTTTTACTCGGGCTTTGTCTAGGTGGACGCGAGGCGCGAGCCTTTCGTGCTTATGCCGGGGCGGCTACGCCGGCTGCGGCCGATTGAAAACCTGCTGACGATATCGCACGCCTTGTTCCAGGCCCGCAGCACGATGCCGAACGGGCGCGGCATGCCGTGGTGGCACACGGCGAGCTTCCTCACCTCGTTCGGCACGTGCCAAATGCTGCGGCTGCCGGCCGGAAAGAACGCCATGTCGCCCGGCCCAAGCCGGCGCACGTCGCCCTTCTCATCGGTGACGAACACTTCGCCGGAAATGACGTGCACGGTCTCATCGACCGTGTAGTACCAGTTGAAACGGCCGGCGGTGCAAGACCAGGCCATGACCATGGCGGTGCCGTCCGCGCTTTGCGCAAGCCGCCGCGAACGCGCCTGCGGCGTGCCCTCGAGAATCCAATGCGGACGAATCGGATCGGGAACAAGCTCGATGGCGGCCGGAACTGCGAAGACGACGGGGCCCGACACTGACTTTGCCTCCGAAAGACGATCCGCGGTCAATAACGCACGGCAACAGCAAACAAAGCGTAAAATCACGGCACGCCGCACGCTGACCGCGTGCGCATCCGTCCAGATCAACGCAGGGATCCTTAAAATTTTATCCGTTGTTGAGGCGTCGGATTCACTTTGCTGCGCCATCATGGCGCATGGCCCTGGTCGAGGTGGAACGTACGGCGCGCAGAAGCGGCAGCGATACAGCGCTGCGCGATTGGTTGCGCGCACTCGAAGCAACGGCGCCGATCGCCGGCAATCCGCAACGCCTCCTCCCCGGCATCATCGAGGAACTGGCGCAAACGCGCGGCGACGCGCCGGCACTTCTCTCGGCCCGTGAATGCCTGACCTATGCCGCGCTTGCCGCCCGCGCCAACCGCTTCGCGCGCTGGGCGCTCGATCAAAACCTCGCCAAGGGTGAGACCGTTTGCCTGATGATGCCGAACCGGCCGGAATACATGGCGATCTGGCTCGGCTTGACCAGCGTGGGCGTCGCCGTCTCGCTGCTCAATACGCGGCTCAGCGGTCGTTCGCTCGCCCATTGCATCGATGTCGTCGCGCCGAAGCACGTCATTGTCGACGCGGCATTGAGCGAGCAATTCTGCTCCGCCGCGGCGGATGTCCCCGGCCGCGCAAACATCTGGTCGCACGGCGGCGGTCAATGGGAGCGGATCGACCGCGTGGTCGATGATTTTTCGAGCGAACGGCTCACCGCGGCGGAGCGGCGCGCGGTGACGGTTGCCGACCGCGCCCTCTTGATTTTCACCTCGGGCACGACCGGCCGGCCGAAGGCCGCCAATGTCAGCCATCAGCGGCTGCTGCAATGGAGCCTGTGGTTCGCGGGCCTGATGAACACCGCCCCGGAGGATCGGATGTACGATTGCCTGCCGATGTATCACAGCGTCGGCGGCGTCGTTGCCCCCGGTTCGGTGCTGGTCCGCGGCGGCTCGGTGCTGATCCGCGAGAAATTTTCCGCGCGGCAATTCTGGGATGATATTGTCGATTGGAACTGCACGCTCGTTCAATATATCGGCGAGCTCGCGCGTTATCTCGTCAATGCACCGGAAAATCCGCGTGAGCGCGCGCATCGCCTGCGACTGTGCTGCGGCAACGGGCTGCGCGCCGAACTATGGGAGACGCTCCAGATGCGGTTTCGCATCCCGCGCATCCTGGAGTTCTACGCGGCGACCGAGGGCAATGTCGCGCTCTACAACGTCGAAGGCAAGGTCGGCTCCATCGGCCGCGTTCCGTCCTTCCTCGCCCATCGCTTTCCATTGGCGCTCGTCAAATTCGACGCCGCGACCGGCGAGCCGGCGCGCGACCGCAAAACCGGCTTATGCATCCGCTGCGCCGCTAACGAAGCCGGCGAGGCGCTCGGCAGGATTGGCGACGGCTCAACTCGACCCGGCGGCGCCTTCGAAGGCTATGCCGGCGCCGAGGACACCGAGCGGAAAATCCTGCGCGACGTGTTTGTGCGCGGCGATGCCTGGTACCGCACCGGCGACCTCATGCGCATGGACGCCGGCGGGTTTTTCTATTTCGTCGATCGCATCGGCGACACGTTTCGCTGGAAGGGCGAGAACGTGGCGACATCGGAGGTCGCCGCGGCGATCGCGGCGTTTCCCGGGGTCAAAGAGGCAAATATCTACGGCGTGCGCGTGCCCGGGACGGAAGGTGCCGCCGGCATGGCCGCAATCGTGATCGATCGACCGCTCGACTTTGCAAAGCTGCGCCGGCACCTGACGCGGACGCTGCCCCCCTATGCTCGGCCGCTGTTCCTGCGCATCACCGACGAGATTGCGGCGACGGCGACCTTCAAGCCCGCGAACAGCGCCCTCAAGACCCAAGGCTACGATCCGGCGGCGTCCAAGGACGCGATCTATTTCGATGATGCAAGCGAGCAGGCTTTCGTTCGCCTCGACAACGCGCTCTACGCGCGCATCCAGGCCGGCGAGGTGCACGTCTAGGCGGCCAACGCAGGCTCAGCTCGCTCCCTCCGGTCTCGAGCCGGCGCCTTCCCCAGCCGCGCGCGCCGCGGAGCCGGGGTCGCATCCTCTCAATTGCGGACGGCTGCGCCATTTGCTGACGGCTGCGCTTGCTCGCGCAGCACCATACCGCCGAGGACGCCGACGCCGTAAACGTAAAGCCAGCCATGAGTGAAATCGAACAGGTGTGAGTGGACGAGAGAGGAAAGAATGTTCTCGGCCACGATCACCGCGCCGATCCAGGCGGCAGACCCGCCGCCGCGGAACAGTTGAAAATGCGCAATCCACATGGCCCACAGCGCAACGGTGCCGAGGAGGCCAAGCTGAATGGCAACCGCGAAAGTTTGATTGTGAGGATTGTCGGAGACCACCGCGGCGGCACCGGTCGCACCGGCGGTCGCGTGGCGAAACTGCTCGGCGATCGAGCCGGTGCCATGGCCGATCACGGGCGCGGCAGCGATGATCGTGAGCGATTCCCTCAGGAACGCGGCGTGCAGCCCGGTCGAGGACGCCTCGTTGGTGGCAATATAATTGCGCGTCTCTTTGATGGAATTATCTATGCGCGCGCGCAAAGATGGCGACGTGAACCAAGCGGCGGCGCCGATCGCACCAATCAGAACGCAGCCGGCCACCAGCCCCCGCCAGCGCAACTGGCGCCAACCAAGCAGAAGCGCCAACACCGGCAAGACGAAAAGCGCGGCGCGGCTGGCAAAGACGAATGCAATATTGCCTAGGAACAGGAGGGCGACCACAACAAGCGCGAGGACTGCCGGCCAATGTCGTTTGCGGGCTTGATCGCAGGCGACGCCAAGCGCGCCGAATGCGCAAACAAGGAACTCGGTATTTTGAAAAATGTAGTTGTGCGCCGGCACGCCAATGGTTTTACTGCGCCACGGCAGCGCGGGAAACAACACCAGCGCATAGGAGAGCAGCAGCAGAACCGCCGACGAGGCGAGAAAGCCGCAGACAACCCAGCCGCCACGCCCGGAGCGGCGGAACTGGGCGAGCAGCGCGGGAATAACAAGCAGGCGATGGAAACTGTCGAGGCCGTGAAAACGCTCAGTCCAGCCGACATCCGCCCACAACATGCCGGCGGCGCCGAGGAACCATAACAGGACCGGGAGGCCGCCGGCCGCGGTGACAAGTTCGCGCTTGATCGTTGCCGCGTCCAATGTCGGCAGTAAGACAAAAACCCAGACAACACCGCATATCAGCGACACCGAGGTCGACCACGGCAGCGCAATCGCGACGGCGACGACAAGCCAATCGGCAGCCTGCAGGAAAAACGCGCGATCGAGGCGGACTGTGGCGGGCAATGCCGTCATCCGGCAACCTTCATGAAATGGCGAGGGAGGACAGGAGTCTTGGGTTTTCAGCTCATCAAGTAAGGAGAAAGCTGCGTACCGCGCCGATCTGGTCGTCGGTCAGGAGCGGCGGCGCATGCCCGATGCCGGCAAATTCGACGAGCTTAGCTTGCGGAATACGCCGAATGATCTCCTCTGCAACCGCGCGCGGCAAGACATCGGAGACGGCGCCGCGTAGCAGCAGTATTGGGCACTTGACCGCCTCCCACACCGGCCACAGATCGACACCCTCAGCGGGAGCAGCCTTGAAGGCGTCGGCGATGTGCGGATCGTAGGCAAAGCCGTAGCTGCCGTCAGGCTTGCGACGCACGCTGTCCATCGTCAGTTTGCGCATTTGTGCGTCGGTGAGCGGCCCGAACACCGAATAGATCTGCCGCAGCGCCGCCTCCATGGCCTCAAGCGAGGGAAAGCTCGGGTCGAGGCCGACATAGGAGAGGATCCGATCCGCCGCCGCTTTTGGCAAAAGCGGGCCGACATCGTTGACCACGAGCCGCCGGATCGGATTGCCCGGTTGCGCCGCCATCAGCACGCCAAGCGTCCCGCCCATCGAGGTACCGAGCCAATCCAGTGCCTCGACATCGAGCCGCGCGATCAGCGCCGCCAGGTCCGCGAGAAGGATCCTGAAGTCGTAGTCTGCCGACACTGCGAGATACTCGCTGCGCCCGCGTCCCGGCATATCGGGACAGACGACGCGGTAGTGTGCTGACAGCACTTCGGCGATCGTATCAAAATCACGGCCGTTGCGGGTGAGGCCATGAACGCAGAGCAATACCGGCGCCCCTTTTGGTCCGGGCCATTCGCTGTAGACGAGGCGATGGAAGCCGTGCGGGCCGAGACATTGCATGCTGCGTTCGATCATGGTTTCAACCTTATCGCCAAAAGGTCCCTATCCTCACCGTAAAATTATACACCAGCGGGTGGGAGGGTCAGCGTCACTGGCTGCGATCCTATGCGTGATCCTGCCGCCAACAAAGACGCCCCGGTTAGGGAACGCGGCGTGTCAGTCCTTTGGGGGCCTTGGATGCCCGATTACGCTCGCGGCAGGAGAAATGGAACGGCCCGTTGATTATTTCCGACGGGTTGATGCGATCAACTTTGTGGCTTTCGCATCCCCGATGCAAAGATTAGTGGTTACACCACGCCGCCGACGCGTCAAGCTTAGGCTGGACACACAGGCTCCCGTCGCGCCGGTACGTTCGTAAACTGGCGCCGTCCTCCTCCTTCGCGTCCTCTCACAGAGTCAGAACACGTACTTCCACGCCAGCGCGATCACGACAACGAGGACAGCGCCCCACAAAACCATTTGCGCGGCCATGCTGTTGAAAAAGCCATGGTGCTTTTCGTCAGCCTGCATAGTCATTGTGATGACCTCCCTAGAGGACCATCGCCAAATGATGGCATTTGATCGGCAAGACATGAAGAATGGAACGCCGCATTGATCTTTATCAATCGGCCGATGCCTTAAAATGCGCCTGCCGGTCGGCCGGCCATCGAGCCGGCAACCCAGCGCTACTGGTGCGAACCGGATGGAGGCGGCCGTCATCAGCTGCTCTTTCAAAGTCAACGAGCTGTGCTAGTCTTGCGAGAATGTTCGGTCCACGCCCCGTCCATATCTTCATCTGTTCGATCTCGCTGGCTATCGCCGGCTGCGCCAATGGCAACACCGGCGGACAGGAAACGCAAACTTCGGCCGCAGCCGCCACGCCGCGGCAGAAGACGCTGCTCGTCAACGATCTGGTGTTCTCCCCCGATATGCCGCTCATCGACCGCGGTTTCGCGGCGCGGCTGGAGACCAAGCTCGGTACCCCGATGACCAATGATGTGATCAAGTCGATCACCGCCAAGCGGGTGAATGACGAGGTCGTGGCCACCATTATCGTCAATCTGCGCACGGCCGGTCTCAACGCGCGCCTGAGCAGCCAGGAGGAACCCACGCCGAGGAGCGGCACTTTGATTGCCGCCGGCCGAGTGCACGCCGCCGATCAGGGCGGCCGCGAGCAGCGCAATGCGGCCGGCGCCGGCGGCGTAGTGGTCGACGTCACCATGTCGGAAGTCTCCGAAGGCACGGAGAAGCAGTTGCTAACCTTCGCGGCGCAAGCGCAGAGCGGGCGCGAGCCAGGCGCGGCAAGCGCTGGGTTCAATACGCCGGCGCTGAACGCCGCGATCGGCTCGGTGCTTGCCGCCAGGAGCCAACCCGACGTGAATCTGTCGCCGGAGGTAGAAGTGATGGCGCGCAGGCTCGGCCGTACCGTCGCTGAAAAGATCGTAGCCTATGCCGCGCAGCAGGGCTGGGTGGCGAAGGCGGATTTGCCGGTGCCAACGGAGGACGCGAAGCCGGCACGGAAACAGCCGGACGCAGTGCCGGTCGCGGCCGCGAAGCAAGACGGCTCGTCGGATCCAAAGAATACAATTCCGTGCGAAGCCTTCACGAAAAACGCGCGCGGCAACTGGTACGTCAAGGGGCCGGTCACCTTCAATCTTGGCAGCGCCGAAAACAAAACGCTGGAGAATATGGAAATTCCGCCCAAGTTCTTCACCATCGGCGGTGTCGATCTTTATGAAGCCATTCAGAAGAAGTGCAGCGGCTGGCAGCCGTCCGTGCGATTGCGATAATCGGCTACTGGCTCGGCGTCTTTCATCAACAAGGCAACCGCAATGGACCGCGCGCGGATTTCACGCCCGGCGAGGCGCTTGATTCAGCGCCGCCACTCGGCCAGGGGCTTGAGTTGATCAGTACGTGGGCGCAACTCGTTTCACGACAGGATCGCCGCAGAACCCGCAAAGGACATCGTCACATGCTCCAGGATCGATTTGTTCAGCCCAGCGCCGCCTTTACTCGCAGCGTTCCCGTGCGTTTCTCGCATTGTGATCCAGCCGGCATCGTCTACTTCCCGCATTATTTCGACATGTTCAACGGACTGATCGAAGACTGGTACGGGCAGGAGCTCGGCTACGACTATGCCGAGCTGATCATGGGCAATCAGTATGGATTTCCATTTGTTCACATCGAGTGCGACTTCAAGATCCCGAGCCGGATGGGCGACGTCATCGACCTGACCCTGCTGGTCGAGCGCATCGGCCGCTCCTCGCTCGGCATTGCCATCGTCTGTCACCGCGTCGGTGTGGTGCGGCTCCGCGCGCGTATGGTCACCGCCATGATGTCGCTCGAGACACGAAAGCCGGTGCCGCTGCCGCAAGGCTTGCGCGAGGCGATGGAAGCGTATCAGCGCCGCACCGCAGTAGCGGCGTAGAACCGACCCGGCGGGCTTCCGTCCCGGCTTCCTTCCTGATTGAATGCAGAGCAAACGAAGCGTGCTAGGCAAATCCGGCGCGCATGAACGGGGGAAAACGTGAATCGCGTGGCAATCGTAACCGGTGGCGGCAGCGGCATTGGCGAGGCGACCGCGCGCGCGTTGGCGCGCGACGGACACGCGGTGGCGGCGGCCGACATCAACTTCGGCGGGGCGGAGCGCGTTGCCGGTTCGCTGCCGGGCAACGGTCACGCCGCTTTTCACGTCGACGTTACCGAAGAGCGTTCGGTCGAGAAACTGTTCGACGAGGTTGAGCAAAAGCTTGGCCCGGTCGCGGTGCTCGCCTGCGTCGCCGGCGCCGTGTTCATGACGCCCGGCAAGCGGCCCAGCATCGTCAACATGACGACGGAAAACTGGATACGGACCGAGGCGCTGAATTCGCGCGGCGTGTTCCTCTGCATCCGCGCGATGCTCCAGCGCCGCACCAAAAGCCCGGTGGCCGACGGCCGCATCATCACCGTCTCCTCGATGTCCGGTATTACGCCGGAGAGCCCGCCCGGCCCGGCCTACTCGGCGGCGAAGGCGGCCAACATTCATTTGTCGCGTATTGCGGCGCTCGAGGCGGCGCCGCTCGGCATCACCGTCAACACTGTCGCGCCCGGACTGACCGACACGCCGGCGGTGCGCGGCGATCTGACGCCTGAGCAGATTGATGCTGCACGGCGCATGATCCCGATCGGCCGGCTCGGCCAGCCGCAAGACATCGCCGAGATCATCGCCTTTCTCGCCTCGCCGCGCGCCGGTTACGTCACCGGCGCGGTGATCGAGGCCAATGGCGGCCGCCAGCCGCCGTGAGCGGTGATGGTCAGCACGTTCGTCCCCGCGAAAGCGGGGACCCAGCGCAAAACAAAATTTGGATTCCCGCTTGCGCGGGAAAGAGCGGAGCAAGCGCGCCGCGCGATCATGTCTCAGTCGCGAAGCTCCGCCAGCACCACGAGCAGCACCGGCGTATCGAGCGGCATTTCGGGATTGCAATAGAGCATCCGGCTGTGCCGTCCGGCCTCGGCGAACACGAGATTGAACAAGTCGGACGCGCCGTCGAGCGCCTTGGGATGATCGCGGTATCCGGTCGCGACCTGCATGGTGCCTTCGAGGCGGACGATCTGCCTGATGCGGCTCAAGCTGCCGACGGCGTCTTTGAGTTGCGCGATGGCGTTGAGGCCGGCGAGTTGGCACGCCGCGTACGCATCCTTCGGGCTGACGCTAGAGCCGATGCGCCCGGTATAGGCAAGCTTGCCGTCGCGCCACGGAAACTGGCCGGAGGTCATCAGCAACGAGCCGAAGATTGACCAGGGGCGGTAGGCGCCGAGCGGACCTGGCGCGCCCGGCAGCACGATGCCCTCCGCGGCCAGGCGTTCTTCAGGCGTCGTGTGTTGCTGCATCGGCATCCCTCCCGAGTGGATGATTCAGATTTTTCTGCGGCGTTTTTAGCGCGCCTGGACGCAAAATTCGCCTCTCGTCGCAGATATCAGGGCGACTTTCCGATCAACGATGTCAAACAGCGGGCCGATCACCCTCTCCCGCAAGGGGAGAGGAAAGAAAATCGTTCTCGCGGCGCGACTGCGTCCGAGGTTTCCCAATAACCAATGATCTCGTCACCACCGGGCTTGACCCGGTGGTCCATGCTGAATTGCGGATTTGAAAAGCCCATCGGCTAATCCGATCGAGCCACTCTTCCGCATGGATTGCCGGATCAAGTCCGGCAATGACGATCACCAAAATAAGGGAGGCGAAGCGCCGAAAGGCGCATGCCGTCCACTGTCCGCCCTTTCCTCCGGTGGGAGGGGGGTCAGCGGCGCGTCTTGCGATGACGCGCTCGCCTCTCGGCGCTCCGCTGCGGCGCTTGCCAGAACGAGCGAACGTTCCAGCTCAGCCCAGGCCGCGCTTCACGCGAGTGAGAGGATGCGGGCGTTACCCGCGCCATCATTCGCGCTTAAGCCAGGCACCTGGCGCTCCGGTCATAGTGCCGGAGGGGCATTGCAGTCTGGGTTTGGCAGTTTGCATTTGCGCAAACTGCGTCCACTGCAAAATGCGTACAGTGTTGATGCCCGGACCGCCCGGGAGCGGAGTCACAAGCTCCGCCCGCAGGAACCGCACCCGCTCCGTCTACTGGTTGTCACCGGTCGACGTCCCTTCGAGAGAGCGAGACGGGGCGCGGTTATGGTGATCGTCGCGGCAAAGTCAAAGGCTTTGCATTTGTGCCGATGAATCAGGATGTTTCGCGCCGCGGGCTTTTTCTGAAAGAGCGCGCGGCACGCTTGATTCGTAACCCGTAGGATGGGTTGAGCGTAGCGAAACCCATCGCATGGTGTCGGCGAGGTGGCAGATTGCGCTCGCTGATCTGCCCTACCGGTTCAATTGAAAGGTGTAGTGATGGTGTGCGAAATCAAATCGATATTCGAAGTTCTGACCGCCTTTCTGGCGATAGGCGCGGCCGGCTGGTGGTTTGCTGCTGCATGGGTTTCGCGCTTACCGCCCACATGGGATTCTTTGAACCGCGTTGCGCGGCAGCAGGCGATCTGCAACGGCATCGCGGCCACGTGTGCGGGACTCGCGGCCATTCTCCAGCTTGCGACCAGCGCATTCATGCCTGTGTGCCGCGCTTTCGGTTGACCTCAAATAAACCGCGCCCCGGCGCGCCTCGACTGCAAGCAGGGAGTAACCCGGTAGGATGGGTTGAGCGAAGCGAAACCCATCGCATGATGTCGGAAAGAAACGATGGGTTTCGCAAAGAGCTCAACCCATCCTACGGGCTAATCCGCGTTGAATGACGCCAAATCTAAAGATTGAGGTCGTACTTTTCCATTCGGGACGGCGAAAAGCGTGTAGCTCAGGCGCGAACGAATGATCCCTGTTGAAGTGTATTCCGTGTGAAGGGTTTCGGTGTCGGGAAATTGCGCCGCGGCGGTTA